>NZ_BAAASB010000032.1:0-61548 GCF_039532665.1 Streptomyces amakusaensis
AACGACTCTGGACCAGAGTGCCACCAACCCTGCCCCCCAGGGGCTGTTCGACCACAGACTCACCCACCGCCCACACCGGTCGCTCAAACCTGCGACCAGCCCGGCCCGCCGACAGATACCGTGCCGCCAAGACCCGCCCGACACACCGACACCACCACACCACCCGGGAACCACCGTGAAGCATGTAAAGCAAAACACCATGATCACGTGACAACGTCCCAGGTCACGAAGTGTCCGCCCCGCCCGCGCAGGGGTCGCTCGACGAGGTTCGACTCCTCGGCGGGGAGCACACGGTCCGCCCCGCCCGCGCAGGGGTCGCTCGCCAGGGCGCTTCCTTGACTATCCAGGATATAGGTCCGCCCCGCCCGCGCAGGGGTCGCTCGCCGGCAGACCTGCGATATGCGCTCATCTTCGAGTCCGCCCCGCCCGCGCAGGGGTCGCTCGCTGGCGGGGCCAGGTCCGGTGCGGTGGCTGTTGTCCGCCCCGCCCGCGCAGGGGTCGCTCGGAGGCCCGCGACGCGGGCAACGACGCGCGCGCGTCCGCCCCGCCCGCGCAGGGGTCGCTCCGCAGGCGTGGAGGTACGCCGCGCCGCCCACACGTCCTCCCCGCCCGCGCAGGGGTCGCTCGATCCCGGGTCCGGAACAGGGGTACGAGAAGCTGTCCTCCCCGCCCGCGCAGGGGTCGCTCCGGGTCGCGGCCGATGACGTCGTCGCCTCCCGACGTCCTCCCCGCCCGCGCAGGGGTCGCTTCAGTCGACCCCGACCACGGGGAACGAGGGGCGGGTCCTCCCCGCCCGCGCAGGGGTCGCTCGCCCGTGATGGCGGTCCAGATGAGGGGGCGGGTGTCCTCCCCGCCCGCGCAGGGGTCGCTCGCTGCGCGATCAGCGGTGGCGGGGCTTGGCCGGGTCTTCCCCGCCCGCGCGGGGGACGGGTGGCTGATCCGCCGGGGCTTCCCCCAGCGGCCGTCCTGCTCTGACCACCGCTGCGACGACGGGGGCCGCCTCGATACCGAAGCCGGCTGCCAGAACTGCGGCAACGTCATCCACCTCCGCCGCGGCTGGCGCACCCGGGCCGCCGCCGACGTAGACCAGGAGCAGCCCCGCCTCGACAACACCGTCCGCTCCCGCGCCGTCGAGGCCCGCCTCCACGAGATCGCCATGCTGGACGCCGAGGACTACATGTGGTGCCGCGAGCAGGCCCGCGAGGAGCAGGCCCGGCGTGATGCGCCGGGCGGGAGCCGCTGAGCAGCAGGAGCGCGAGCGCCAGGCCGCGGCGGCCGCCGACACGGTACGCCGGGCGCTGCCGTGCGAGGACTGCGGACAGGCACGTGCGGCTGGGCTGTGCGAGGCATGCGGCTTCCAGTGCCGGACCGAGGCACTGATGGTGGAGGCCGGGCTGATCGCGGCGCCTGGACGGCGGTGCTGGACGACCGGGCCGCCGTCGCCGCCGGTTTCCGGGCGTCGCTGGCGGCCGGCATCGTACGCACCCCGGCACGAGAACCTCGGAGCTCGGTGGACCTGGGCGAACTGGACACGGACCCCGCCGCGGCGGCGGCCGCCTTCGCCGTCCGACCAGGCCGTGGAGACCGCGCTGCTGGAACACCGCACCAGCGCCCTCGGCCTGCACGGGCGTATCGAACCGGGCAGAACCGACTCCAGTACCAGCACAACCCGAACCGCACGGACGCCAGCCCGCCGTGGACAAGGCCCCCGACACAACGAGGGAACGCACCGCACGGTGAGTACAGACGTCTGCCAGCACAAGCTTCATACCGACGGATACCGTGCTACCAGAAGCCCAGTGCCACTTGGCGCTGACACACCAACACCATCTGGGAACGGTCGTGAAGCATGTAAAGGAAAACAGCATGATCACGTGACAACACCCCAGGTCAGGAAGTGTCCTCCCCGCCCGCGCGGGGGTCGCTCGCTCCCGTCCTTGTTCAGCGAGGGGTTGCCGTCGTCCTCCCCGCCCGCGCGGGGGTCGCTCGATCGGGGCGGGCGCTGATCGCGCCGTAATTTCGTCCTCCCCGCCCGCGCGGGGGTCGCTCCACGGGCTGGCGGCACTACATCGACCCCGCCGGGTCCTCCCCGCCCGCGCGGGGGTCGCTCCCCACGGCAGGAAAAGGGGTCGGGGTCCGGGGGGTCCTCCCCGCCCGCGCGGGGGTCGCTCCGCGCCGGCACCCCCGACGCCCCTCCCCCGCCCGTCCTCCCCGCCCGCGCGGGGGTCGCTCGGGAGTTGTGTAGATCCGTCTACACCTGTTGACGTCCTCCCCGCCCGCGCGGGGGTCGCTCCAGGAACATGATCAGCAACAGGCCGAGGAGCAGGTCGTCCCCGCCCGTGCGGGGTCGGCGGAGCAGCGCTCGCCGCTGCGCGGCGTGGTATTCGGCGTCGATCCGGTGGCCAGCTCGGCTCGGTGCTGGCTCTCTGACCATCACTGCAAGCCCGGCCAGCTGGAGCGCGTGCTCGCCTGGTTGATCCTCAGCAACGAAGTTCTCTGATATGACTACAGGACTTTTAGGGTTGATCACGTAGGGCTAGTCTTGCTTCTTGTCCGTGAGGGGGGGATGTATGCAGTATGAGCAGCGTGCCTATGCGCGGGTTAAGTTCCTTGAGCTCATGGCAGAGACGTACGAAAACGACTTCGAGGACTTCTTTCACCGGCTCATGTGCTCCAGGTACCCGGACTTCCTGGACGTACGGACCGCAGGCAGTCTGGGCGACATGTCAGCCGACGGCCTCACACTGCATTCCCGCAGGCTGTACGCCTGCTACGCCCCACAGACAGTGAAGCCAAGCAAGATCCGCGAGAAGTTCGACGGCGACTTGGCCGGTGCGCTCGCCAAACGCAGTGGGCAGTTCGACACATTCGTCTTCGTGCACAACGACCGGCGCGGCGTGCACCCGGAAGTGACGACCATGCTGTCCCAGGCAGCTGCCGACAAGCCCGCCCTGCGCTTCGAACAGATGGGTGGCCGGCGCTTGTGGCAGGAATGCATGCAACTGGACCAGGTGACAGCCGAAGACGTCCTCCGGTGCGAGATCCCGATCAAGGAGATGACCTTCGGGATCGGCATGGATGATCTTAAGCCCCTGCTGAAGCAGCTCCAGGACCTGCGCACCACTCCCGATCCTTTGATGCCTCTGCCAGACGTGCGGATCGAGAAGCTGGACTTCAACCGGCTCGAAGGCGAGGCACGCGAGGATCTGCTCCGCGGGATGCGCCAGAGCCACCTGGTGGACGCTTTCTACGAAGGCACGATGCGGGAGCTGGAACACGACGAAGTCGCGCAGGGCTTTCGGGTGTACTACGAGCAGGTACGCAGGGACTGGGCTGACCCTGAAGACGTCCTATGGCAACTCCAGATGTACGTGCTAGGGAACGCCCAGCCGCGCAGGAAGGTCCTGCGGGCTGCCTTCGTCGTGCTCGCCCATTTCTTCGAGCGATGCGACATCTTCGAAGCTCCTCCGGCTGGCTGGCAGCCTGGGCTCAGGATATCCGCGTGATCACTCCTACGAAGGGCATCGCACCTGACCGGTGCCTGCTTGCGATCGGCGCTCAGATCCTGCTGCAGTTGGAAGAGCCGCGGTCTGTCAGCCAGGCATGGTCCCGGCTCAAGGCCTGGCGGAGTGAGCACGCACATACCTCGCCCGTATCGTTCGGCTGGTTCGTGCTGGCGCTGGATGTTCTTTACAGCATGGGTGCCATAGAGCTGGACCAGGACGTCCTCGTTGCAAGGAGTACGCATGCTGCGCCGCTTGAGCGCTGACGATGAGCGCTTCAAAGGGGTGTCCTTCACTGCAGGACTGAACCTTCTGGTCGCGGAGACAACTGCGTCATCGGCGGACACCGACAGCCGCAACAGTGCTGGGAAGTCCAGCCTGATCGAGCTGATCCATTTCCTGCTGGGAGCGCGGGCCTCAGCCACCACGCTCGCGATGAACAAGGCACTGCGTCACATTACGTTCAGCCTTGAGATGGACTGGCCGGGTCTGGAGACTCCACTTCGTATACGCCGTAGCGGACAGCGCTCCGGGTTCGTGAGGCTTGACCAGGATGTGGCCGGTGCTCACGATGGTGCTCTGTTCCCGAGCACGGGTGATCACGAGCTGCCAGTGGAGCGGTGGACTCAGCTGATTGAAAGGGATCTTTTCGGTCTCCGCGGCGACCACTCGGGTGTGAGCGGAAGGGTGCTGCTTTCGTTCCTCGCACGCCGTATCTCCTCGCACGGCTTCAACGAGCCGACTCGTACTTTCTCCCGCCAGTCCGCTCCGGAGGCCGCCTCCAACCTGGCCTATCTACTCGGTCTGGACTGGCAGCTCGTCGACGAGTACCGGCAGCTTGCCGCCCGGAAGGCCACGCGCGCGCAGCTGAAGAAAGCTGTCGATGACCCCGTGTGGGGGCGCATCGTCGGTTCCACCGCAGATCTGCGAGGCCAGATCACGCTGGCCAAGGCCCAGGTGGAGCGGCTGCGCGGTCAGGTAACGGCGTTCCAGGTCGTGCCTGAGTACGAGCGCCTCAAGGACAGGGCGGATGAGGTCAGTCGGCGTATCAAGCAGTTGGCGCAGGAAGATGTGATCGACCAGCACAACCTCGAAGAACTCCAGGCAGCTGTTACCGAGACATCCGACGTCGAGGTCGACTACCTGGAGCCTGTCTACCATGAGCTCGGCGTGGTTCTTAGCGATCAGGTCCGCCGCCGGTTCGAGGACGTGAAGACCTTCCACCACTCGGTCGTCCGCAACCGTCAGCGCTTCCTGGAAGAGGAGATCACCGAACTTGCTGAACGGCTCCATGCACGCCGTGCCGAGCGGGCGCGCCTGGGCGAAGATCAGGCGCGGCTCCTTCGAGACCTTGCTGAGGGTGGGGCCCTGGAGGCCCTCACGGCATTGCAGACGGCTCTCGGACGTGAGGAAGCTGCGCTCCAAGCACTGCGCCACCGTTTCGAAGCGGCACAGACGCTCGAAGCGAGCGCACGGCAGATCACTGCGAAGAGTGTGGAACTGCAGCAGGCAGTCGACACCGATCTCCAGGAACGTCGCCAGCAGACAGACGAGGCGATCCTGCTGTTCTCCCACTACGCCCAGCGCCTGTACGGGCAAGGTCGCGAGGCGTACCTCGCCATTGAGGCTGGCCGTAACAGCCTGACGATCACCCCGCGTATCGACAGCGACGGCAGCCGGGGGATTGGCAACATGGTCATCTTCTGCTTCGACCTGACCCTCGCCGTCCTGGCGCACCGACACGGTCGCGGCCCGGACTTCCTCGTCCACGACAGCCACCTCTACGACGGCGTCGACGACCGGCAGGTCGCCTCCGCCTTGAAGCTCGCTGCGGAAGTCACCGAGGAGGAGAACCTGCAGTACATCGTTACCATCAACACCGACAGCCTGAGTATGGCCTCCCACCGCGGGTTCAACCCTGAGCCCTACATCCGGAGCCCCCGCCTAACCGACGAACATGAAACCGGCGGACTCTTCGGCTTCCGCTTCAAAACCGCGAGCAAGAAGTAACGTGCCGCAGTGGGCCGGTGCTCTCCCTCAGCTCTGTCACGAAGCCCGTCGGGGCTGAGCTCGTCCTGCAGGGCGGGCTCACAATGCATCCGGGCGTCGCGCCAGGCGCGGGACACCGCCGTTCTGCCGGCCTCTTCCCAGTTTGCCGCAGCGGTGCCACGGCGCGGGGCAGGCGGTAGCCGGGCTGGCACCATCAACGTCGCCCTCTGGCGCCACCGCCTCAGTCGACGAGGTTGTCCCCGCGTCCGCCCCGCCCGCGCGGGGGTCGTTCCCGGTACACGACCTGGTCCGAAAGGAACTTGAGGTCCGCCCCGCCCGCGCGGGGGTCGTTCGAAGGCCGGCCACTGGAAACAGGGCCTCGCCGAGTCCTCCCCGCCCGCGCGGGGGTCGTTCGTTCCGCACCGCTCTGACCGAACGGGAGCTGACGTCGTCCCCGCCCGCGCGGGGTCGCTCGCACAACACGGGCGGCCGAAGATGTGCGCGGTGTGTGGCCGGTGCCGGACCGAGGCGGCCACCGTGGAGGCCGGGCCGACCACCGTCACCGCAGAGGTCCGGACGTCGCCGACGGCCGGCACCGAGCGCACCCGGCACGGCTTCCTCGACTCGGTGGATCTGGGCGAGCTGGACACGGATCCGGCCACGGCAGTGTCCGTGCTCGCCCACGCCGCGCTCCAAGCCGTGGACGCCGCACTACCGAAGTGCCGCAGCAGCACGCTGGGGCGTACCGAGGAAGTCGAGGCAGAGGTCCGCCGGGCGTATCGGACGGGGCTGAGCCAACTCTGGTACCAGCACAACCCGAACCGCTCGGACGCCACCGACGCCGTGAGCAAGGCCGGCCGACACGGCGAGGGAACGCACCACCCGGTGAGAACAGACATCTGCCAGCACAACCTTCATTCCGACGGATACGGTGCTGTCCAGAGCCCGGCAACACGTGACGCTGGCACACCAGCAGAATCTGGGAACGATCGTGAAGCATGTAAAGGAAAACAGCATGATCACGTGACAACACCCCAGGTCACGAAGTGTCCGCCCCGCCCGCGCGGGGGTCGTCCGACACCGGCCGCCCCGGGCCCACCCACCGCTCAGTCCGCCCCGCCCGCGCGGGGGTCGTCCCGCTCCAGTGGTGGTCGACCTCGACGAGTACGCGTCCGCCCCGCCCGCGCGGGGGTCGCTCAACGGGGCCCCGGACCGGGCCAGGAAGTTCGCCCCGCCCGCGGGGAACGTTCGGCACCACCTCACGTGAGGTGGTGCTCCCGAAAGTCGTCCCCGCCCGCGCGGGTCGTCCGATGTGCTGGCGAGACCGACCGCGTCGTCAAACGCCGCCGGTACGCCGAATACCGCGCCCCGCTCTACCTCCTGGTCGAACGGATCGAAGGCAGCATCACCCTCTTCTCCGAACCCGGCCACCTCGGCTACACCCGCGCAGACGGCCCACACCCCTTCGGAACCACCCTGCACATCCCAGCCCCCTTCGACCTCAACCTGGACACCACCGCCCTGATCCCCACCTGAGCATCACCCCCACCCCCGCAGAGGTTGTTCACTAACCACCCACTCACGCGAGGCGGTGATACGGCCTCTGCCCCGCCCGCGCGCGGGTCGTCTCGGAACCCACCACCTCACGTGAGGCGGTGGGTCCGAAACGACCCCCGCGCGGGGGTCGCTCGACAGCTCGGCCAGCGGGGCAGTACGAAGCCTGTGGCACCCCCCAGACCGAGGTGGCCATCGTGGAAGCCGGGCCGGTGCCGCGACCTGGCCACCGTCGCCGCCGAGGTCCGGACGTCGCTGGGAGCCAGCATCGAGCGCACCCGGCGGAAGTTCCTGGTGCTGATGGAGCCGGTCGAGCTGGACGCGGACCCGGCCGCGGCAGCGTCCGTGCCGCGCTGCAGGCCGTCGAGCAGGCGCTGCCGGAGCACCGCCTCAGCGCCCTCGGCCGACTGAGCCGCGCCGAAGAAGCCGAGACAGAGAATCATCGGGCGTACCGGACCGGGCAGAACCGGCTCTGGTGCCGGTGCAACCTGAACGGTACGGACGCCGTCGTGGCAGTGACGAAGGCCGCCGACACGGACCGGGAGCGCGTAGCCGAGTATCTGCTGCCGGCGCGGCTGGAGCGGCTGCGCGGGCAGAACAGTGCGCCAGACCTCGGGGTCGCCGAGACCAAGACCGCCCATGTCTTGGCCGTCAGGTCCCCTCGCAATACCTAGAACTGGGTGAGAGCCGGCCTGCTCGCAGGTCGGGGCAGCCAGGACAGCAGGTCACTTGAGAGCAGCGTGGACACCCGCACAGGGAAGCAGCCGACCTATCACGTTGCGATCAGAGCGTCCGAACTCGGTTCACGGTGTCTCAGTCCTGCAGTATTCAGCCAGCGACGCTCCCGGAATTCCCCTAAGCCGGTCCCGGCTCTTCCTGCCAAGGGGTGCTCCTCCACTGGTACATCGCCAGCCACTCGCGGATGCCCCCTCCAGAGCGTTTCCCAAGACGGTATCTCGCCAGCGGGAATAAATCGCGAGAGCGTGAACCCATGCACTATGCGCTGCTGACACGCCAAGATGCGCCACAATAACCACCTCACTATGAGCCATCGGATAGGCGATGGAGGGGGATATCTAAACTTACAGTGCTGTGGAGATTTTCAGCCGGTCACGCTGCTGAACCTGACGGTTCGGACGTATCCAATTTGGCGCACGACCGTCTAGACCGGACGCGGCAGGCGGCCTGACCCCCCTCCGGAATTACAAATTCCGCTCTTCATTGCGAGGGCTGATTTAATTTTTCGCAGGTTTTAAACCTCTTGAATTAATCCCTCTCTTCACGGAGGCTTGCCGAGTCATTCACCGAGAGGTGTGTGCATGCGCCACTCGGCTGAAAGCATTCGCTGATTGAGGAGTATCGTGTTACCGAAGATCACAGGAGCGAAGCGTGCTCTGGTCGCGGTGGTCACTGCCACTGCCGTCGGAGTGAGCGGAGTCACGGCATCGAACGCCTTCGCTGCCGCACCCGCCCAGGGTTCGGCAGTCACAAGCGTCACAAGTGAGCGGCGTGCTCCCGTGGGCACAGCGCAGGACGGCCGGGATCTGGCCTCGGGCATCTTCTTCCTGCAGGGCGAGATGGGCAGGAAGTTCGCTGAACTCCCCACCTACACCAGAGCGAAGGCGGTGTACCAGAAGAACAGCACCCCGGAGGCTCTGCAGGCTGTCGCCGGTGCGCTTGACTCGATTGCAGCGAAGAATCCCGGCTTCTTCGGTGACTTTTCTGTCGAGATCCGCTCCGGCGATCCCCGCCGGGTAGAGGCGGCCATGAACGGTGCGGTGGCCATACTGACCGAGGTAACGGCCAGCAAAGAGAGCTCTGCCCAAAGCGCCGTCAAGGACATGGGAACCGGAACCGGATTCTGCGTCGTCGTGGTCCTCAACGTTCTCGTGGCCGTGAACATTGGCGGTGCGGTCAACGTCTCCGTGGCAGTCAACCTGCAGGCATGGAAGAACATTGTGAATGCCTCGGTCGCCCCGGCCAGCGGCGAGACCGACGTCACCAAGGAGCAGCAGGTCGCCGACATCACGCGACTCGCGGCCGCGTAAACGGCAGCCACCCGCTGAGTGGCGGGCCGCACCCTGAACCCACAGGGTGCGGCCCGCCATGCCCGCGCTCCGCTCCCGCCGGCCAACGGATCTACTCCTGAGTGAAAGCCTTCCATGAGATTCATCGAAAAAATTTCCCTGCAGGTCACTGCTCCCGTCGCCCGAACCAGTGTTCCGCGCAATTGGGTCTTCGTCACCGCCGCAATCTGGGTGCTGGTCGCCTTTTATCTGGCTCAAGCATTCCTGCCGAAGAACATCGTCCGGCTCCCGGCCCAGGACGCGGTGCACGACGCCGCCCTGGTGGTCGCACCACAGGGCTGGGCATTCTTCACGAGGTCGGCCAGGAGCTCGGAGTACGTCCCCTTCGGCTTCAGCAACGGGGCCTGGAACGACCTCCGGCTCGCACCACACGCCCGTGCTTCCAACGCCTTCGGGCTCGACCGCGCTTCACGCTCCCAGGGAATCGAGAACGCACTTCTTCTCCATGAGAAGGGCCTTGTGTGGCAGCCCTGCGGCAATGCCACCTCTGCTGCCGAATGCCTGAAGAAGACCCCCGTCACCTCACAACTGAAGAACCGCTCCCCCTCACCGAGCATCTGCGGCCGCTCCGCGATGGTGGAAATGAAGCCCGTCCCCTGGGCCTGGCGCGACTTGCTGCCCGGTACACACACGCCGGTCCGTGCCGCGGTCTGGGACGTGGAGTGCTGATGGCCACCGACCGTCTTATCACCACACCGTGGTCCAACGCCTACGGCCTGGCGCGAACCCTCGTCGCACTTGGCACCGCAGCGACGCTCGCCTTCTCCAGCACCAGCACCCTGTTCCGGCCCGTCGCCACCATAGGCGACTTCCCCACCTGCAACGGAGCGACCTCCGCAGCGGTGTTCTGCCTCGCCGGAGACGACCGTACCGGTCTCACCTGGCTCAAGTGGCTTTGTGTTCTCGCTCTGCTGATTGTCGCCTCAGGCTGGCGTCCACGCCTGACAGCGCTCCCGCATGCCTACATCAACTACAGCGTCTTCGCGGGCATCTCCATCACCGACGGCGGTGACCAGATCGGACTCATTCTCTCGATGCTGTTCGTCCTGCCCGCACTCGGCGATCCACGCCGCTGGCACTGGCTGCCGCCTCCGGACGAAGCCGGCGGCAAAGCCCTGCGTGTCCGGGCACTCATCGGAACCTCGGGTCTGATCATGATCCGCCTCCAGATGTCCTTCGTCTATTTCAACGCCTGCGTTGCCAAGCTGCCTCATCCGGAGTGGTACGACGGGACAGCCATGTGGTACTGGAGCACCAACTCCAGCTTCGGAGCGGCCCCATGGCTCGACACGATCCTGCGCCCTGTCGTCTCGACTGCCTTGGGCGCGGCTCTGATGACCTGGCTGCCTCTGTTCATCGAGATCGCGCTCGCCGCCGCACTGCTACTGCCGCAGCGGTTCCGCTATACGGCATTGTGGGCGGGGCTGCTGTTCCACTTCTCGATCGGGCTGGTGATGGGCCTGTGGACCTTCGCCCTGGCAATGGCGGGCGGCCTTCTCGTGCTGTGCCTGCCCTCCGGGGCCCGCATCACCCGGCCGCGGACATCGGCTGCCACGCCGTCCACAGCGGTTCGACCCAGGGAAGTCACCAGCCTCTGACCACCGCCGGGAGAATCACTTGCGGGATTCTCCCGGCCCCTCACCTCGGCCCATGCATGCCGACACCAGCGCAAGCGTCTCGTCGTCCGGCATTCCGATCCGCCGAGCGGCAAACACCAGCCGGCGGGTCTGCTCCACAACTGAGGCACGGTCCTGTGGAGCAGGAGCGACGACCACCGCTCCCCTGCCACGTCTCAGCTCGATGAGCCCCTCGGCCTGGAGAATCTGATAGCCGCGCAGCACCGTGTGAAGGCTCACGCCGAGAGAAAGTCCCAGGTCCCGCGCGGACGGGAGACGTTCCCCGACGCGCAAGGAACCGGCCGCCATAGCCCGCCGGACAGCCGCGGCGATCTGCTCGCCCAGCGGCTGAGCGGAGCTCGTGTCGATCTCCACCAGCATGATCTCAGCGCCTCTCGGAGAGTTCTGTGAGCAGCCTGGCTGCAGTCTCGGCGTCGTCGACCGTGACGACGAATTCACGACCGCTCGTAAGTTCAAGCCATAGTGCATCACCGGCCCGCAGCGAGAGTGCCTGCCTCCCCGGCATCACCCGATAGCCGAATCCGCCCAGATCAGCCAGACGCGCATAGCCCGAGCGCACGGCAACGATGCGATCCAGACTGATGCGGCGTATGGGCAGGCGCGCGACCGAGACCGTGAGGCCTCTCCTGCTGTCAACGGCGACGCGAGTGCGGGCGAACAGGACAAGCAGCACGCCAATGGGAACAGCAGGGAAAAGCCACCACCCCACCCCCGTGAAGCCCGTGAGGGCAATGCCGGCGGTAGTGAGAAGCAGTCCAACAGGAGTGCACCAGGAAGGCCCGGCCGGACGGCTCCACGCCACCCGGCGAACTTCGGAAGTCACCGGCGGTCCGCCTTCCTCGCCAGGGCGACACCGACGGCGCCGACCACCGCACACAACCCGATGGCGATCGGCAGGTGCAAAGACATCGGGAAATGAAGGTCCCGAGGATCTGACAGCCCCGCGTTCGCGGCGAAGGACCCGATCAACAGATAGCCCTCACCCGCGGCGACACCCCACCCGAGACCAGCCACCAGCCGATACTGGCCAACTGTCTGCCGCCGCCGTACCAACAGGTAGCCAAACAGCAGGGCCTCAGCCAGGAACACACCGACCGTGATGGCGACCAGCGCCAAGGGCGCCATGAACCCGTCCGGCCCGGAAGACCCGACATGGGAGACCACCTGCTCAGGAAGACGATGGTGAACCACGGCGTAGACGACGAGCTGCGCCAGGGCAACAACCACCCATGGGCCCGCTCCCAGAGCCATCTGGGCGGTAGCGGACCAGGCCGGACGAGGATCCTCAGTCTCTGAGGGCATGTGTATTGCCTCCACCTATCATTGTTATGATTACATGCTAACAATGCACTGTAGGACGCCCTCTGTGAAGTCGCTCTTCCGCCATCTCGCGGACCTCTCAACCTCCCTTTGGGACGTGCGATGTGACGAGCGGATGCTGCTCGACACAGGCCGGAACTGCCCACACTGTGAGGACCGGCTGACCCCGCTCGCCGACGGCATGCGAGCACTGCGGGCAGCCGGGTTGCGCGAGGCGCGCGACTACCGGTGTCGGACCGAGGCGCTGATCGTGGAGGCCAGGCTGGTCGCCGCGACCTGGGCCGCAGACCTGAACGACCCGGCCGACATCGCGGCTGTCGCCGCCGATGCCCGGGCCTCGCTGGAAGCCGACATCGCACGCAACCAGCGCGAGTTCCTGGCACTGATGGACCCGGCCGACCCGGACGCCAACCCGGCCGCAGCAAGGTCCGCGATCGCCCACGCCGCCCTCCAGGCCGTCGAGGCCGCGTTGCCGGAGTACCGCGCCAGCGCCCTGGGCCGGCTGGGCCAGACCGAGGAGGCTGAGACGGAGGCCCGCCGGGCATACGCCACCGAGCAGGGAAGGCGCTGGTACCAACACAACCCACCGGGTACGGACGCCGTCACGGCGGCGACGAAGGCCGCCGACACCGCCCGGACCCGCACCGCGCAGCACCTGCTCACCACGCGCCTGGAGCAGCTGCGCGAGGAAACCACCGCCCGCACCGAGCACGCGGACGTGCCGTGGGCGGACCGGCTGCCCGAGCTCGCCGCCCGTCCCCTGCACGACAACACGAGCGTCACCGGGGCGGTGATCGCATGACCGCCGCAGTGTCCGGGATCGATCTCGCCCGCCAGGCCCTGCTCGCGGCCCGGGAGGCGGCGAAGAAGAACGGTGCCGCCACCAGAAGCCGAAGCGGCGCACCGGCACCGTCGTGCGGCGCGACGGGCGCGAGCCGCTCGGACTCGGCGCGGCGATCAGCCGGATGATGACCGAACGCGGCCTGGTCACCCCGCCGCCGGCGGCACGGTCCTCGCCCAGTTCGACGCCATCCTCGCCGCAGCCGTACCCGAGCTCACCGGGCGAGTGGAGGCCGTCGCGTTCGACGCGGACACCGGCCGCCTGGACCTCACCCCCGACACCCCGGCCGCCGGCACGAAACTCCGCTGGAGCGCACCGAAGCTGATCACCGCCGTCAACGAGCAGGTGCCGGAAGTGAACGTCCGCGCCCTGCACGTCCTGACACCCGCGCCCCTGAAGACCGGCCCCACCACCACGGCCGACGCCGCCCCGGCCCCACAGCCGGCCGTGCCCGTCGTGCCGGTGGAGCGCCGCCCGCCGCCGGAGGGCTACCGCCGTGCGGTCGAGGCGCACCGCCAGGCCGCCCGACCGTCCCGGGTGGATCCGGGCATCGCAGCAGCGGTGGAGCGGCAGACGAAGGCGATGCGGGAGCTGTCACGGCGGGCGTTCCCCGAACCCGACGTCGCCCCGGACGATGTGCTGGTCCCGATCGGGCAGGCGCGCGTTGCCGCCGCATCATGACGACGGCCGCCAGGAGCTGAGCGGGAGCCTGAGGGTTCGCAGCACGGCGCAGGCAGCCGGGGCCGTTACGGCGCGCACGGGGTGAACTGCTCGTTCCCGGTTGACGGAACGCTGCTCGTCACCCAGCCCCACCCCGGGCACCGGTGAAAGTCACCTCTGCCAACATCAGGCCACCGCGACCGTAGGAGGCGGGAGGCGGCGGCCGCGGGCTGTCCGGAACTGGATCGCCCGGACGGATGAACGACCACCGCCCGCCGGTCCGGCGGGCGTACCGTGGTCCGCAGAGACGAGGGAGGCAGTGGTGACCGAGGCGTGGACGACCCGTATCGGCGGTGAGCCGGTGGGACTCCCCATGACGATCGAGAGCGTGCGGGCCGCGCTTCCCGAGGAGGAGCGGGCAGAGTTCACCGCCCAGATCGAGTCCACCCCGGGCCCGCAGCTCGCCCAGGTCCTCGCCACCTGGGCGCTCCCCGCGCCAGCGTGGGAGCAGATCGAGGCAGACATCGCCCGCCTCAAGGCGGGCGACCACAGCGGCTTCCACCCCCAGGACGAGCGGTACGTCTCCCCGGAGGTGGCGTGAGCCGCCGATTCACCGTCCAGTACACCGACCAGGCCCAGGACTCGCTCAACCGGATGACCTCTGCCGCCCGGGCCCGCTTCGAGGCGGGGATGGCCCAGCTCGCGGGGAACCCGGACGGACACGGCTCCACCCCGGCGAAGAGCGGCCGTGAGAAGGACCGGCGGTCGGCCACCGTCGCCGGGTTCGTCGTCGTCTACTACGTGAGCCGCAGCGTCCTCGTCATCACCGCCCTGCACATCATCGGCGGCTGAACCACCCCGTAGGTGGGTTCAGCCGGTGCCGGGGCGGGGTTCTGCCCCGTGTTACGGCTGCTCGGCACCGGGCCCGTCCCGCCGTGCAGCATCCTGACGCAGGAGCTCCGCGTGCTCCCGGTTGTTGGCGGCGAACTGCCTGCGACACTCCGCTTCGGCACGGTGTTCCTCGGCGAGAGAGGGCTCGGCGGTGGCCAGGCGCTCGTAGAGGTCCGCGAGGGTGGTGTTGAGGGCGGCGTTCTTCTCGCGGTTGATGGCACGGACCCGGAAGGCACCGGAGTCCTTCACCTTGTCGTCGGCCTGGTACACCGCCCTCATCTGCTGCTGAAGTTCGGCGATCTGCGCGTGGAGGCGTGCTCCAGGGGCGCGCAGGGACTGCTCGTACTCCCGGGAGCCGGGGAACCGGGTCGCGTCGAGGCCCGCGCTGATCGCGTGCGGCCGGTCAGGATGCCGCAGGGCGTACAAGCGGTCGGCCTGGGCGGCGTAGTCGAGGGAGTCCCTGGGGCTGTTGGGGGAAAGGGCGGACCGGCCGGTGGAGGCCCAGGCCCGGACGTCGGCGTGCCATCGCTCGTGCGCGGACTGGCGGGTGATGCCGGCCGCCGCGCCGATCTGTTCCCAGGTGGCTCCGCGTTCGCGTTCCGCGATGACGGCGGTCCCGACGATCTGCTCGGCCTGCCGCAGCAGGTCCAGGGCGGTGCGCAGCAGCTGGCCGGGGGCCGGGTCGGGGAGCACGGGGACGGCTTCGTCCACCTGGTCGCTCAGGTTCCGCAGCGAGGTGGCGAGGGCGAGGCGGGACTCGTCACGCGGGGAGAGCCGCGCGGGCGTCTCGGCGGGAGAGAGGGTGGTGTCCGCAGTGTCGGTCATGGCGTCAGGTTATCCCTGACGCTCCGGAGCGTCAGGGATAACCTGACGCGATTCGGCCACCCCTCCGAGAGGGTCTCCAAGGGCTTCGGAGGACCCGATCCGGGGGTATCGGCCTTGTCGCCGGCACCGGCTGTTCCGGTCAGCCATGACCATGGGGCATGGGGCCGGTGTACGGCGGGGCGGTCCCTGCTCCGGAGCCGTTGCCGGGGACCCAGTGGAATCCGTGGCCTGCCATCGCCTCCCGCTGCCACGCCCACATCAGCCGCGCAGCCTCCTCCGCCCGGGACGCGTCCCGCCCGCCGCCGGTGCCGAGGAAGGCGAGCAGCGGTCCGCCGGCGGGGGTGTCCGTGTCGCAGACCGGGCACAGCTCCAGCCTCACCGGGACACCGTGCCGGCCGACGGGCCCGTCCGCGCCGATGGTGATCCTGCCGCCGCAGCGCGAGCACGGCGGCAGCTCGTTCTCCCGGGCAACCCTGAAGCTGTCCAACACCCCTCCACTGAACGAACGATGAACACGGTGCCAACCCCGCCCCGGTGCGCCGGGCCAGTGCCCGGGGCAAGCAGCGGCTCTCCCGCGGGGAGGCCGGGAGGGACAGCGCCGCCGTGCGGCAAGCACGCGGGAGGGGCCTCCGTCTGGGGCTGGAGGAGCACCGCGGCCCCAGCATGGCACTGCTTTCAGCCATGCGACAGAGTCGTGACCCGAAGAATCCCCAGCGACATGTGGGTACGGGTACGTACCCGTACCCTAGAGGGATGGGAAGGAGCACTCTGATGTCCGATGCCAATGTCCGTATCCCCGAGGAAGCCAAGGACCGCCTCGCCGCGATCGCCGCGGCCGAGGGCCTGTCCCTGCGCGCCTACCTCGCCCGCCTCGCCGACACCCTGCTCACTCCCGCCGAGCGCGCCGAGCGCGCGGAGCAGGCGAAGTCAGCTCTCGCGGCGTGGAACGGCTACGCGCCCACGGCATCCGAGGAGCGGGAGCTGGACAGTGAGCTGAACCGGCGTCTCGGGCTGGCGGGCGGTCTGTGAGCAGCGTGCACATCGTTCTGGACGAGACGGCGATGGCGGCGGCCGGGCAGGGCAACGTCCTCGCCTCCCGGCTGATCCACCGCGCGCACGCCGAGCCGGGCTGGTTCCTCTACGCCCCCGCGTGCGCGCTGGTCGAGGCCGACCGCGCCCGCCCGGGCACGGCGGAGCACCTGGCCGCGCTGCCCGGCATCACCGTCCTCGACCTCGACCTGGCCGCCGCCCTGGCCGTCGCCCAGCAGGAGACCTGGGCCGCGGCCCACAGCCGGCACGCCGCGCAGCCCACCGCCGACCGGCCCGAGGGGGCGGTCATCGCCACCACCGCACCGAAGCGGTGGGAAGGCGAGCCGGTGCGTGTTCTGGACCTCAGTCCGTGACCGGGGCACCCTGAGATGGAGGGGGCGGCGGAATCCGTCCGGGGGCGGTACGCCGTCCTTCGGCCGCGATACCGTGGGGCCCTGATGACCCCGTCTTTTCATAGTCTGGCAGGAGGGCCCCGCGTGCCTGAGGAGCCCATGGCCCAGGGTGAGATCGCCGCTCTCACCCGGCGCTACGAGCAGGCCCAGGAGAAGGCCGACAGAGAGTTCGGGATCGTCAAGTCCGACCTGACCGCTCTGCGGCTCCAGGTGGGCAACCTCGACCAGAAGGTCGGCAACCTCGACGAGAAGATCGACGGCCTCGCCGGGGAGGTCCGGGACCTGACCGCCAAGGTGGACCGCAACCAGGTGCAGATCATCGAGCTGCTGTCCCAGCTGGTGGGCCGGAATCCCGACGCCGGCTGACGCTGCGGACGCGACGGCTGCGGTCCCAGACCCGAGGTTTCAGGGTCTGGGACCGCAGCCGTGTCCCGTGGTGGGACCTGTTTCTGACCGAAGGTCCGGAACTGGCCCTTGGTATTGGTGTACCGGAGTCAGGGACGGGCGTTCGTGCGCCGGGGTAGGTGGCGATGTGGCCGCGGTCGCTCCACTTGATCATGCCGTCGGCAGCAGGCGAGCGATCCCCTCCTCCCTCGGCCGCGGCTGCGGGAGAGGTGTTCCGGCGGTCAGAATAACGCGTTCAGGCGGGCGCGGCGGGTGGTGACGAGTGCGTGCCAGCGGTCCCGTACGGGTTCGTGGCCGTCGAGCCAGTGGACGGTGGGCCGGGGCGGGTGGGGGAGGTTGCCCATGGCGGCGGCGATGTCGGTGAAGTAGGCGAAGTCGCCGTTGCCGGTGAGGGCGTGGAGCCGGTCGAGGGTCTCGTTGAGGTCTTGGTGCTCGTCGCGGACGGCGTGGTGGAAGGCGAGGGCGATCTCCAGGACCCGGGTCAGCCACGGCAGCCCGGCATCGGTGATCTCCCGGCGCAGCCAGCGGCGGTGCATCCAGGAAGTCACCGGGCCAGTGTGCCGACCCATCACGCCCCGGTGGGGGCGGCATCCCTCTCGACCGCTATACCCGGGCGCTGCGGTCGTGCCGGGCCTGATCCGAAACGACACCGAGGGGGCCGGAGGGTGGCGACGGCCGCCCGGATGGCTGGGTCCCGCCCGCCTCGCAGTCCCGCATCGGCACGCCGCTGGCACAGGCGTGGGCGCTGGCGCGGTGGGGGTAGCCGCTGCAGGCAGGGCAAGGCCGTCTGGGTGCAGCGGCCCGGCCCGCTCGGGGACTTCGGAATCCGATTGGTCATGGTTTGTCATTGAATGTGATCGTATGAGTCTTTTTCGAATCGAGGCGGTGATGGCCGGGCGCGGGGGTGCTCTGTGGAGTTCTGGCCTGGTGGGTTCGAAGGGAGGTCTTGGCCGGTTCTCGCCCGCGAGCCGCCGGGTCTGTGGGTGGTGGGCGGCCTCTGGAGAGGGGACACGTCCGCCGTGCAGCAGCGGTGCTGCTCCGGCCGCAGGCGGAAACCTGGGTCCGGGCAGGTGCGGAGCAGGGAAGGTGCTGCCTCGCCCGGGTTCGCTCATTTCGTCTCCTCCCGGGCGCGGCGTGGGGTTCTGCGGGGTGGCAGGGGGACGAAGCCGCTGGTGCGGGCCGTGTACGCGGCGTAGCCGGGACGCTTGGACATGTGCTTCTCCAGGAGGCGTTTCCCGCTGCCGAGGGTGAGGAGCAGGGTCATCAGGAACGGGGAGACCAGGACGGCGAGGGCCGGCTGCCAGGCGGTGCAGGCGAGGAGGTACAGGCCCCACCAGACGAGGCTGTCCCCGAAGTAGTTGGGGTGCCGGGTCCATGCCCACAGGCCCTGGTCCATGATCCGCCCCCTGTTGGCCGGGTCCGCCTTGAAGCGTGCGAGCTGGTGGTCGCCGACTGCCTCGAAGGCGAGCCCGGCCGCCCACAGCGCGAGTCCGCAGTACGCCAGGGTGTCCAGGGGCGCGGAGCTGTAGGAGGCGGCCTGGACGGGGAGGGAGATCAGCCAGACGAGGACCGCCTGGGTGAGGTAGACGGTGCGGAGCGCGTAAAGGGTCCGGTTCCCGGGGGCCTTGCCGAGGAGGTCGGTGTAGCGGGGGTCCTCGCCGTGTCCGCGGGAGCGGCGGGCGATGTGGCCCGCCAGCCGCAGTCCCCAGACAACGGTCGCCGCGGCGACGAGCAGGCGGCGGCCGTCGTCGCCGTGCCCGGCGGAGAGCAGCCAGGTGACGGTGGCGACGGCGGCGAAGGCGAGGCCCCAGGCGATGTCGACGATGCGGTGCAGTCCGCGGCGTGCGCCGATGGCGAAGGTGGCAAGGAGCACCGTCAGTGCCGTGGCCGCGGTGGCGGCGAGGTTCGCGCCGAGGGCGCTCCAGTCGGTGCCGTTCACGCCGTGCTCGCAGGGGCGTACCAGGCGGCGGGGGTGGCCGGCATGCCGGACGCTCCTTCGCGGGTGGGCCGTACGGCGAGGATCTGGTCGACGCCCATGCGGTGTTCGGAGAAGGCGAGCGAGGCGCCGGCGAGGTACAGGCGCCAGACGCGGGCGGTCGTCGCCCCGACGAGGGCCTCGATGTCGCTCCAGCGCTGTTCGAGGGTGGCGCGCCAGGCGTCGATGGTGATCGTGTAGTGCTCGCGCAGGGACTCGGTGGAGCGGGCCTCGAGGCCGGAGCCCTCCAGCAGGTCGATGGTGCGGCTGAGGGGGCGCATGTGCATGTCCGGGGCGATGTACGCCGCGATGAAGGCGCCTCCGCCGGGCGCGTGGGCGCCGCGGGACATCTGCTGGATCAGGAGGCGGCCTTCGGGGCGCAGCGCGTCGTGCAGCTTGGTGGCGAAGGCGGGGTACTCGGCGTCGCCGACGTGCTCGCCCATCTCGACGGCGGCGGCCGCGTCGTAGCCGCCGCCGTCGATGTCGCGCCAGTGCCGCAGCTGGACGTCCACGAGGTCGGTCACCCCCTCGCGAACGGCCCGCGCGGTGACGAACTCGTGCTGCGCGCGGGAGAGGGTGACTGCGGTGACGCGGGCTTTGTGTTCGCGCGCCGCGTGGACGGTGAGGGAACCCCAGCCGCAGCCGGCGTCGAGCAGGCGGTCCCCGGGGCCCAGGTTCAGCTTGCGGCAGATCAGGTCGAGCTTGTCGCGTTGCGCGTCGGCCAGGGTGCGGGTCGGGTCGGCGGGCCGGGTCCAGTAGGCGCAGGAGTACGTCATCGTTTCGTCGAGGAGGAGGGCGTAGAAGTCGTTGGAGAGGTCGTAGTGGTGGCTGATGCCCGCGCGGTCCCGGGCGACGCTGTGCGGGCTGCCGGTCAGGCGGGCCCGCCCGTCCGGGCGCTTCGGGGGCGGGCCGATGACCCCCAGGCCTACCGCCAGGGCGGTGGCCGCAGCCCTGCCCGTGGGACCGGGTCGGGCGCCCGGCCGGCCGCGGACGCTCCGGCCCGCTTGGGAGAGGGCGTCGGCCAGGTCGCCCTCGACGTCGAGGTCTCCGGCGATGTACGCCTCCGCGAGTCCGAGCTCGCCGGGCTGCCACAGCAGGCGGCGCAGAGCTTGAGGGGAGCGGAGGATGACCAGGGGCGCGTCCGTCGGGCCTGTGTCACTTCCGTCCCAGGCGCGGATGCGTACGGGAAGGGGGCCGGGAACGAAGTGGCCGAGGAGCTGGGCGAGCCGGTCGGCGACAGGCCTCATCGGTGGGTTCCTTCGGTGAGGAGGAGCTGGCGGACGTCGAGGTAGCGGGAGCGGAATCCGGCTTCGGAGTAGGCGAGGTAGAACTCCCACATGCGCTGGAAGACCGGGTCGAAGCCCAGCTCCGTGGCGGCGGGGCGGTGGGCGGTGAACCGTTCGCGCCACAGGCGCAGCGTCTCGGCGTAGTGCTCGCCGAAGCCGTTGTCTGCGAGCGTGCGCAGGCCGGCGGCGGCGCAGTGCTCGGCGATGGCCTCGCGGGAGGGGATCAGGCCGCCGGGGAAGACGTATTTGCTGATGAAGGTGTGGGTGGCAGCGGTGTGGAGCATCTGCTGGTGGCCCATGGTGATGGCCTGCAGGGCGATCCGGCCTCCGGGGGCGAGCGTGCGGCGCAGGGCCGTGAAGTAGGCGGGCCAGTAGTCGGCGCCGACTGCTTCGATCATCTCCACGCTGACGGCGGCGTCGTACCGCCCCTCGGCGTCACGGTAGTCGCGTAGTTGGACGTCCACCCGGTCGGTGAGTTTGGCTGCGGCGATCCGCTCGCGGGCGAGGGTGGCCTGCTCGGCGGAGAGGGTCAGGGTGGTGACGCGGGCGCCTCGTGCGGCGGCCCGCAGGGCGAGTTCGCCCCAGCCCGTGCCGATCTCCAGCAGCCGGGTGCCCTCGCCGACGCCGACGAGGTCCAGGAGCCGGTCGATCTTGCGGTGCTGGGCGGAGGCGAGGGACTCGAAGCGGGCGGGGAAGGCGGTAAAGACCGCGGAGGAGTAGGTGAGGGTGGGGTCGAGGAAGGTGGCGAACAGGTCGTTGGAGAGATCGTAGTGGTGCCGGATGTTGCTCCGGGCCCCGTCCCGGGTGTTCCGGTCTCCAGCGGGGCGGGCGGTCACCCACAGGTCGCGGAGCCGGCGCAGCGGAGCGGGGACCAGTTCGTCGACGTGGCCGGCGAGGACGGTCAGGGCGCCCGCCAGATCGTCGCTGCCCCATTCGCCGGCCATGTACGACTCGCCGAAGCCGATGAGCCCGTCCCGGCCAACGCGCCGGTAGAAAGCGTCGGCGTCGTGGAGCGTCAGCCGCGGACCTGCGGCCGTCACGTCGGCACAGGGGGAGGGCCTGGTCAGCGCCAGCCGGTCCAGGGCCCGGCCCACCAGATGCCGGGCGACGGCCGTGCGGACCGGGCCGGGCGAGGGGAGCCGGGCCACGTCCGGCCAGCGCTCCGCGTCGACGTCCGCGCGGCGGACGGCGGACACGGCGGCCGCGGGTGCGCCGGCCGGGCCCCGGGGACAGGCCCCGACCGGGCTGTCGGCCGGCTGGGGTCGGGGCTCGGAGGTGAGGGCGGGGCGGGTCACGGCAGCATGCCTTTCTGCGGAGTGGGACCAGGACGGGGCTGCACGGGCAGTCCGCGCAGCAGCAGATGGATGCCGTGGCGGCGGATCCCCGCCCAGACGGCGGCGGTGGACCAGGGCCTGCGCACGGCGGCGGACAGCAGGGCGGGCACGCTCGCGGGGCGGCGGACACCTCGGACGACGGCGGTGAACGCGCGGCCCCCGTCGTGCTCCAGATGAACGGTCAGGCCGAGGCGTTCGCCGGGGAGCGGCAGCCGCATCCGGTAGCGGCCCTCAACCGCGAAGAACGGCGAGACGTGGAACGACTTGTCCACCACCACCTCGTCCGCCGGCCCCGTCCCGCCCGCCTCGTCCGCCCGCAGCAAATAGCAGTGACGCTGCCCGTAGGTGTTGTGGACCTCGGCGACGACACACACCAGTGCCCCCGAGGAGTCGTGGCACCAGAACACGCTCAGCGGGTTGAAGACGAACCCGAACACCCGGGCGTGCGCCAGCATCACCACCCGCCCGCCGTCCAGGTCGACGCCGTGCGCGGCGAGGTAGGCGTCGAGCCCGGCCCGTAGGGCCCCGGGTGTGCCGGCGAAGTGGTCGCGGGCGTCGAAACGGGCGAGCGGACGCAGCGGCCGGGGCAGCACCGGCAGCCCGTCGACGTCCACGCACCACAGGTAGGTGCGGTGGCGCAGCGCGTGGCGCAGGGGCGTCCGGCGTACGTGCGTGATCACGCACTCGTACAGCATCGCCGGCTCGCGGCTGGCGGGGGCCGCGGATACGGCGCCGCTTCTGGCACGGGTCACCAGTCCACTCCCAGGGAGCAGGCGGCCTCGACTCCGGAACGGCAGCCGTCCTCATGGAACCCCCACCCGTGCCAGGCACCGGCATACGCGGTCACGCCCGTGTTGAGGCGCGGCAGTTCCCTCTGCGCCGCGACCGAGGCGGTGGTGTACACCGGATGCTCGTAGACCATCCGCTCCACGACCCGGTCGGCCGCGATGCCGTCGTCACCGCCGAGGGTGACGACGTACCCGGAGCCTGCGGGCAGACGCTGGAGGCGCTCCATGTCGTAGCTGACGCGGACGGGAGCGGTGGAAGGCTCGCAGCCGGCCATCCGGTAGTTCCAGGAGGCGCGGGCACGCGGCGAGCGTGGCAGGACGTCGGTGTCGGTGTGCAGCACCGTAGGGTTGCGCGAGTATCTGAAGGTGCCCAGGAGTCGCTTTTCGTCGGCGGTGGGGTCCGCGAGCATCCGCAACGCCTGGTCTGGGTGGGTGGCGACGACCACGGCGTCGTAACCCTCGGTGGCACCGTCGCCGGTGGTGACCAGCGCTTCCCTGCTGGTGCGCCGGATGGCGGCGACCGGGCTGGAGATGCGGATGCGCTGGATGTGTTTGGCGGCGGCGGCGACGTACGCGGCGGAGCCGCCGGTGACGGTCTTCCACTGCGGGGATCCGGTGACGGAGAGCAGCCCGTGGTGGTGCAGGAACGTGAACAGATAGGCGGCCGGGTAGGACAGGGCTGTCCGCGCGGGGCAGGACCACACCGCGGCGACCAGCGGGAGGGCGAAGTGGCTGACGAAGTAGGGGGAGAACCCGCCTTGCCGAAGAAAGTCCCCAAAGGTGAGGCTTGTATTGGTCTGTCGGGCCAGGAGACGCCGGGCACCTCGGTGGAAGGCCGGAACTTCGGTCAGCAAGCGCAGGTAGCGGCCTCGTAGTGAGGCCCGGGAAGCGAACAGAGCGCCCGGGCCGCGGGCACCCGCGTACTCAAGGCCGCAGCCGTCGCAGCGGACGGACATGCTCATCTCGGCGTCCTGCGTGCCGATCCCCAGCTCGCGGAAGAGCCGGAGCAGGGTGGGGTAGGTGCGCTCGTTGTGGACGATGAACCCCGAATCCACCGCCACCGCGCGCCCGCCGGGAGCCGGCAGTTCGCGGGTGTGGGCGTGGCCGCCGAGCCGATCGTCGG
This sequence comes from Streptomyces amakusaensis, assembly GCF_039532665.1. NCBI lineage: Bacteria > Bacillati > Actinomycetota > Actinomycetes > Kitasatosporales > Streptomycetaceae > Streptomyces > Streptomyces amakusaensis. Next base: position 23,661 of record NZ_BAAASB010000032.1, read on the forward strand.
CCTCGTACAGGGTGACCTCGTACGAGGCCGCAAGGATGGAGGCGGCGGTCAGGCCCGCCACCCCGCTTCCCACGACGGCCGCTTTGCGGTGTTGCTCCATAACCTCTCCTGCCACTCGACACGCCGCCGGGCTGTTGCGTTCACTCGTACTTCGCAGCGGCCGGGCGGTCGGATTGGAGGAGATCCGCGGCGGCGGTGCCTTGCCGCGGGAGTCGGGTGTATTCAGGCTGTCAGACGGGCGAGTTGTGCGGTCAGGGCGCCGACGGGCGGCTGGGCAGCGCTGACGGCTTCCCGTGCAGCCGGCCGGTGGCGGTGAGGACGAACACCGGCCGACGCAGGCCGGTCAGGGGGTGGTGATCCCGAAGGCCTTCGCCGCCGCGCGGCCTGGTCGGACAGCGAGGGCATGCGGAGGTTTCGGCTGCGGGCGAACCGCTCGTGGCTGTCGAGCCCTTGGGGGCTGCTGTCCCACACGGCGGTTTCGGTCGGCTGGGGATCGGCGAGCCCGCCAGAGATACGAGCAGAGCTGTGCGCTGCACACCGGGGTGTCGTCCCCGGGGGCAGAAAGCGAGGGCGAGGGGCTTGCCGCGCCGCTCGCACAGCTCGTTCGCTGACCGATGTGGAGCGCCGGTTCAGGCGGGAAGGGTCATCAAGAGCAGGGGTTCGGTGGTGGGATGGGGGGAGCCTCCGGCGGGTTCGAGAGAGAGGCCGACGGCTCCCGCGTCGGCGGGGTTGCCGGTAAGGATCACGGTGCCGTCGTGGTCAATGAGGCCAGCGGGGCGCATGGTGCCGTCGTGGTCGAGCCAGAGCTGGTAGGTCTTCCCGGCGCCGGGGGCGGGCAGGGCGGTGGTGGCGAAGACGGCCTTGTTCTGGCGTTCGGAAGTGACCACGGTGGTCAGGGCACCATTGCTTGCTTTGCCGTGGACGGTGCGGGCATCGGGGGCCGCCAGGATGCCGGTGACCGCGTCGAGCTGCTGCCGGCTCTGGCGGGCCTGCTGCTCGAGGTCCTGTCCGTGCAGCGTCTGCCAAACAGCGACGCCGCCCAGCGCGACGGCTGCCACGCTGGCGGCCAGCGCCAGGGAAGCGGCGCGGCGGCGCAGGAAGCCCCCGAGGGCGGGCGCCGTGCTCGAAGCGGGGATACGCGGCGGCATCTGACGCACACCCTCGATGGCCGCCATGGCCTGGGCCTTGGCCGCGGCAGGCGGCGTGTGGGAGACGGCGGCCGCCAGACGGGCCGCGGTCGCCGCGAACTCGGCGGCCTCCTGCCGGCAGGCCTCGCACACCTGCAAGTGGGCTTCGAATTCGCCGCGTTCGGCGTCGTCGAGCGCACCGAGGGCATAGGCGGCCGCGAGGGTGTGAGCGTCGGTGGCGTGGTGTTTCATGTGGTCACCCCCATGCAGTCGCGGAGCCGGATGAGCCCATCGCGCATGCGTGTCTTGATCGTGGGAAGAGGAGCACTCAGAGCTTCGGCGACTTCACGGTAGGTCAGCCCCTGGTAGTAGGCCAGGGTCACCGCCTGCCGTTGCAGACCGGTGAGGCCGCGCAGACAGCGGCGTACCTGTTCGGACTCCAGGCGGGTTTCGACCTGTTCCGCGACCTCGTCGAAGGCCGTGGCGTACTCGCGGGCGGCCTGTGCCTGTTCGCGGTCGGCCGCGGCCTGAGCGGAGCGGACCCGGTCCACTGCCCTGCGGTGCGCGATCGTGGCCGCCCAGGTCCGCACGGACCCGGCCTCGGGGCGAAAGCGGGCGGCCTGCCGCCACACGTCGATCATGACCTCCTGGGCCACCTCCTCGGACTGCGCCCGGTCGCGCACGACCTTGAGCACGATCCCGAACACCAAAGGGGCGAGGGCGTCGTAGAGGACGGAGAAGGCCTGTTTGTCGCCGCGGGACACCTTCTGCATGACCTCGCCGAGGTCGCTGCCGACGTGATCGCCGGGGCGGCCGGCGGCGAAGGGGATGGGGTGGTTCACGTGTGCCGCTCCGGACGTGCCGAGAGGGCGAAGGGACGGCCTGGGCGGGCCGTCGGGGGAGGGGGCGTCCATCGCATGTCGTTCCTCGTGTCGTCGCTGCCGCGGGGGCCGGGCCGCCCCGGGGACGGTCCGGCCTGGAAACCTCTGCGTGTTTCGCCTGTTGTTCGTAGCGGGTGGGCCTGCGGATGGGAGGCCACTTCGTCAGCCGCACCACCAGGGATTATCCCTTTGGAGAGAAACAGCAGCGAAACGTGGGCCAGCCTCCCGTAGCCTCCGCCAGGAACGAGCGGCCCGTGGACAAAACTGCGGGGGCGACTGCAGCCGCCCCCGCAGCGGCCCTGCTCGACGGACCACGCAGGCGACCCGGGCCGCCCCGCCGCTCCTGCGGCCGTGCCCTGGAGGGCAATACGGGAAGGCCGTTCACTTTTTTTAGGGCCGGACCAATCCGCCGGGCGCAGGCTGCCGAATGCCGAGTGTGAGCAGCTTCCGCAGCACCCTCTTTCGCGCCTCGCGGGGCGCGCTGGCCGGGCTTCTGGCCGCGTTCACGGCACTGGCCGTGGCCGAGCTGGTCGCCGGGCTGCTGCGGCCGGCGGCCGGGCCCGTGACGGTGGTGGGTGGGGCGGTGATCGACCGGACACCTGCCGCGGTGAAGGACTTCGCGATCCGCACGTTCGGGGAGAACGACAAGGCGGTCCTGCAGCTGGGGATTCTCGTCATTCTCGGTCTCTTCGCCGCCGCCCTGGGCATGCTCGGCCTCTCCTACCGCCCCATCGGCACTGCTGGTGTTGTGCTGTTCGGGATCGTCGGCGCCGCAGCCGCCCTCGGCCGCCCCGACTCCACCGGCATCGGCGACGCGCTGCCCTCGGTCGCAGGAGCGGTCTCGGGAGCCTTCGCCCTGTCCGTTCTGACCTCCAAGGCGACCTCCTCTCCTGCCCAGGCCGGCGCGGAAGGCGATGACGGCGCCGGGTGGAACAGGCGCGGGTTCCTCGCCGCCGCCGGTGTGACCGCGGCCGCGGCCGCCGCGGCCGGAGCGCTCGGCCGGTTCTTCACCACCCGTCAGAGCCAGGGAGCCGTCGCCAGCCGCAAGAGCCTGATCCTTCCCAAGCCAGTCTCCCCGGCCCCAGCCGTCCCCGCCGGCGTCCACCTGAAAGTCCCCGGTATCACGGCCTTCACCACTCCCAACCGCGACTTCTACCGCGTCGACACCGCCCTGACCGTGCCCAAGGTCGACGCCGGAACCTGGAGGCTGCGCCTCCACGGCCGCGGAGTCACCCGCCCCCGCACCTACACCCTCGACCAGCTCCTCGCCCGCCCGCTCATCGAGCGCGACATCACACTCACCTGCGTCTCGAACGAAGTCGGCGGCCCCTACATCGGCAACGCCCGCTGGCTCGGCATTCCCCTCGCCGGCCTTTTGGAGGAAGCCGGCGTCCGGCCGCCGTCAAAGGGCGGCCGGGCGGATCAGCTGGTCGCCCGCTCCGTGGACGGCATGACGCTCGGCTCGCCTGTCGAGGACGTCATGGATGGCCGGGACGCGATGCTGGCGGTCGGCATGAACGGCGAGCCGCTGCCCTTCGACCACGGCTTCCCCGTCCGCATGCTCGTCCCCGGCCTCTACGGCTACGTCTCGGCCTGCAAGTGGATCGAGGACATCGAACTCACCACCTTCGACGCCTACGACCCCTACTGGGTGAAGCGCAAGTGGGCACGTCGCGCCCCCATCAAGAGCCAGGCCCGCATCGACACCCCCAAACCGTTCGCCCGCCCCGCCGCCGGCACCGTCATCGTCGCCGGCGTCGCCTGGGCCCAGCGCCGCGGCATCACCCGCGTCCAGATCCGCGTCGACGACGGACCATGGCAGGACGCCGACCTTGCCGCCCCGGCGGGCGTCGACACCTGGCGCCAGTGGTCCTACCGCTGGAACGCCACCCCGGGCGGACACAACATCACCGTCCGCGCCACCGACGGCACCGGACAGATCCAGACCGAACAACGCACCCGCACCGTCCCCGACGGAGCCAGCGGCTGGCACAGCGTCTTCGTCACCGTCCCCTAGACCACCCGGGTCCACAAGCCACACCCTCGGTGCAAAAACAACAAACCGCCTCAAATTTCTCTTGAGAAGCCCTTCAAGGAGCCACCGATCATGAACAGCGTGAAGATCCGCCGTACCGCCGTCGCCGTCGCAGCCGCAGCGCTGCTGCCCCTGTCCCTGGCCGCGTGCTCCGACTCCGGCAGCGACAGCAAGGCCGCACCCACCGCGGCGGCCGAGGACGCCGCCAAGACGGGCGAGAGCACCCCCGCGGGCGACTCCATGACCGGCGACCAGCCCTTCGGCTCTGCCTGTGCGGGCGTGCCCGAGGAGGGCGCGGGCTCCTTCGACGGGATGGCCAAGGACCCCGTCGCCACCGCCGCCTCCAACAATCCCGCCCTGTCCACCCTGGTGACCGCGGTCAAGGAGGCCGGCCTGGTGGACACGTTGAACAACGCCAAGGACATTACGGTCTTCGCCCCGACCAACGACGCCTTCGCGAAGATCCCGAAGGCCGACCTCGCCAAGGTCCTCGCCGACAAGGACATGCTCACCAAGATCCTCACGTACCACGTCGTCGGCCAGAGGCTGACCCCGAAGCAGCTGGAGAACGGCAGCTTCGAGACCCTGCAGAAGGGCACGGTCACCACCACCGGATCCGGCGACTCCTACAAGGTCACCGAGACCGCCAACGTGGTCTGCGGCAACGTCAGGACCGCCAACGCCAACGTCTACATCATCGACTCCGTCCTCATGCCCAAGTAGCACTCCACCAGGCCCTCAAGCCACGGTGGCTCTGCACACGTCCACCGGGTGCAGAGCCACCGCCATGACCACGGACCAGGTGCCGCGCCCGGGGCGACAACCGACGGGCAGCCCCTCCTTACCGTCGACGGGCAGAGCCAGGTCGCCGGGCTGGGACATCATCGGAAACCTCGCCGGTGGCTCTCCCGGCGACCCCTCACCGCTGAACCGGGGACAGAGGTGAGGACGAGCAGTGCGCAGAGGCTGGCGATCAGCACGCGCAGCCTGCGGGTGGTGCGGGCAGCGGCCCGCAGATAGTCCTCGTACGCCCGCAGCGACGAGCCCAGGAACTCCCGCTCCCCCCGGTCAGCAGTCCTCGCGCAGCATCGCTCTCGTAGCGGGTCCACCGCCCGGGGCGCCAAGGAGCACCATCATGACCGGGGCCGTGCGGGGCCGTTCCCTGCACCCGCCGTCCGGACCCGGCGGTCCCGCTTCCGGCGGAGCGCCACCACCTCTGGTCCGACCGTGCCGGAGCCCCGCGGCGCGCTCCCCCTCCGGCCCCGTGAACGCCACCCGCACCGCCTCCAGTTGCGCACCTCGGTAGAGCGCACCCGGGTCCCGCCCCAGCGCATCCCAGGCCGTGGCCGCGTCGGCGAGGCGCCGCAGCAGAACGCAGCCGCTCGCGGTCGGTGTCGGCCCAGTGAGGCAGCCGGGGCCAGCCACGGATCAGGGCCTCGTGGGCGAAGTCGACGGTGTCGTTGTCGACGGTGAGCAGCCGTGCGGGGACCAGGCGTTCGAGAGCCCGCCCGGATTCAGGCGAGCGGACCAATTCGTCCCGGGCGGCCGAGCGGCGGGTCCTCGGTAGCATCGCCCGGTGAGTCCAGCCCAGCAGCAGCGCCCGCGCGGCCCGCGCCTCAGGCTGCGCCACCAGGGCTCGTCGCCGATCTCGCGCGCGAAGACCACGGGTCCTGCCGTGCCGTTCTGGAACAGGCGTGCCTTGTCCACCGCTTCCTGCCCCCTTTGGTCGGACTGGTGCAGGGGATCATGTTTTTGGGGTGCGGGGGAAGACCGCCCGCCTTGCCGGACTGGAACCGAAATCCGGCGCTTCGCTCTTCGCGCCCTGCCGGGCCGTGCTCCGGTCGACGTACCGTGCTGGGTGCAGGAGACAGCGGCGTCGGGGGAGAGGGGCCAGGTCATGAGCCAGTCGGTGGATGAGGCCGGGACGTGGACCACCGTCATCGGCGGGGAGCTGTTGGAGGTCCCGGCGACGATAGAGGGGATCCGGGCGACGCTCCCGCCGGAGCGGGCCGCCGAGTTCGACCGGGTGGTCGCCCGCACCCACGCTTCCAAGCTGCCGCAGGTCCTCGCGGACTGGGCGCTCCCTGCGGAGGCGCTGGCCGAGGAGGACGAGGTGATTGCCCGGCTGAAGGTCGGCGACCACAGCGGCTCGATCCTCCAGGATGACCAGGGCGACAGCGGGGGAGGGGCACGCCTTCGCGAACACTTCCCCGGAACCGGCATCAGACAGCAGGCTCACCCTCATGGCCTTCGTCTTGATCGGTGCACCTTGGTCGGAGCACGTGATCAGACGAAGGCCGCCCCCACGTCCGGCGAACGCCCGCGTGAGCTGATCAGTTCGAGGCTCAATTCGACCTCAGGCCCAAAGAACAGGCGGAGCCCTGTGGGAGAGTGCGGAAGTCAGCGAGCGTCTTTCACCGGGGTGCTGCTGCGTCCACGGCGCCGGCCGCTGAGCTCGGCGTCCAGCGTCTGTTGTGCGGCGCGCATGGCCTCGGCGTACACGGGATTCTGCAACCGCTCCCACATCTCACTTTCCGAGAGGTTTTCCACGTGGCTGGTGATCCACCAGATGTTGCCGAAGAGGTCCTTGACGCGTCCGCCTCGCTGCCCGAACGCGTCATCGGCCGGGGAAGTGACGAGCTGGCCTCCGGCTTCGAGGGCCTGCGCGAGCGTTTTGTCCACGTCGGCCACGAACACGTTCAGCAGACTTGGCATGGCGGGCCAGTCGGTGTGTCGGTCGAATGCCATCAGCACGGTGTCGCCGACCCGGATCTCGGCGTGCCCGATCAAGCCGTCCTCGGTCGCCACCCGCGACAGTTCCTCCCCGCCGAACACCTGGGTGACGAAGTCGAGGAACCCTCCTGTGTCATCGGTGACCACCCAGGGCGCAATGATCGTGTAGCCCTGCGGGGCGGCGTTGGTGGTGGTCGGCTCAGGCATAGCGGTCCCTTCGAAGGCGTCTGCTGCCAGCAACCTAGAGGTCATCTAGGCCAATGTTTGGCCTAGAACCAAAGCCCGCTCAGCCAGATCAGCTTGGGACCGCACAGACCGACTCGCACCCGTCGGGGCAGGGTGCGCTGCGGCTAGAGGTTTCGAGACCAGAGGTCAAAGAACAAGCTCAGTTACGTGTTTCCGAACTCTGACCTCCCGGATCTGCTCTTCGTGGCCTGCGAAGTCGATATCGCGCTGCCGTGGTGTCGTGTCAGACTCCCACGCATGTCAGTTCGATATCCGCGCCCCCTGCGTCCTGGTGACCGCATCGGCGTCACCTCCCCTTCGAGCGGGGTCCCGAACGAGCTCCGCAAGCGCCTTGACGTGGCGATTCACGATGTAGAGGACCGGGGATACGAGGTAGTTGTTGGTCGTTGCATGGACGGTTCCGGCCATGTCAGCGCCCCTGCGGCCGATCGCGCGAGAGAGCTGATGTCGATGCTGACGGATCCCGACATCAGAGCCGTGGTGCCGCCGTGGGGTGGGGAGACAGCGATCGACCTGCTGCCACTGCTGGACTGGGACCGGCTGCGTGATGCCGAGCCGACTTGGCTTGTCGGGTTCTCTGACATGTCGACCATTATCACGCCACTGACCCTTCTCGCCGGGACGGCGACCGTGCACGGCAACAACCTGATGGACACGCCTTACCGGGTGCCGGAAGGACTGTTGTCATGGCTCGATATTGCCGCTGCCCCGCGGGGGCATCGGTTCACGCAGGCCTCGCCGAACCGCTATCGAGCCACCGGCTGGGACGATTACCGTGCCCACCCGGAGGTGCGCGAGTACACGCTCGACACGCCCGGCAGGTGGACCCGGTTGGACAGCGAGAGGGATGTCGAAGTCGAGGGGCGTCTGATCGGGGGCTGCATTGAGATGCTGTGCAACCTCACGGGAACGGCCTACCTCGATGTGTCAGCCTTTGCACAGGCCGAGTCTCCGGAAGGTCTCCTCGTGTATGTCGAAGCAGGAGGCGACGACGCCTTCGCCATCTGCAGGAACTTGCACGGGATGAGGCTGGCCGGCTTCTTCGACACGGCGAACGCGGTCCTCGTCGCCCGGACGTCGGCACCCGGCACCGACTCGCTCACCCAGCACCAAGCAGTGCTCGACGCACTCGGCCCCTTGAACGTTCCGATCATCGCTGATGTTGAATGCGGGCACGTCCCGCCGTACCTACCCATCGTCAACGGAGCGCGCGGCCGGGTCGTACACACCTCAACTCGAAGCGAGTTGATCCAGACACTGGACTGATGCCGCAGGCCAGGCCATAGATGACTGCGATGTCGACCACATGGGTTTCCTCAGCGTCTCTGGCCGTTCAATTCTGTTCTGGGGAGCCGGGGTGTTCATCCGGGGGTTGGGGGGTCTTCGCCCAAGTGGTGCGAGGGCTCTTGTGGGTGAGGTGCCCGGTCATCAGGGTGATGGCGGCCTCCGGGCGCTGGGCCTGGGACCCGGCAGGAGATCACCGTCGAGCGGGCCACCCCTCTGGTGCGATCCGCCGGGGAACACGGCATCCGGCTCACCTACCCACGCCCTGCTCGCCCTCGCCCACTACGAGCGCGCCGACGGCGGCAGGGCCCGGAATCCGCTGGACGCCCTCGGGCCCCGGACGGCCTCTCGGGCTGGACGAGGTCCTGTGGCCCGAGCCCGCACCCACGCGGGCCGGGGCCGCTGGGAACGGGCCCTGGCGGACTACCTGGAGTGCGGCGAGAACATGTCGGCCCAGACCCGGGTGCTGCTCGCCTGCGCCACCCGGCCCAGCGGCAGCACGACGGCCACAAGTCGTTGCGACCCGGCAGCGCGATCAGCCGGATGATGACCGAGCACGGCCTGGCCGCCCGGCGGAAACGTCACCGTGACAGGCAAGGCGGTCCCGCTACAGACACGGGCGGTTCCCGGGGCGGGCCGAAGGGCTCATGGAGCGTCTGAGTACGAGAGCGGGTTCCGCCGGGTGCGCGCGCCTGCTGGGATGGGCCGATGACGACGGCCTCCCTTCCCGCCCGGCACACCACGATCCCGGGACCGCAGCGACGACGCAGACTGCGCCGCACCACCGGTGCGGCGACGGCGCTGCTTCTCGCAGCACTCACCGGGGGCTGCGACTGGACGGAGAACCGTCGAGTGATGTCCGAAGCGGAGTTCCGCGAACACCTGACGCTCACGCAGAAGGCGGGCGAGGACGCGGTGCGCTCGCTGGGAGAGACCCCCTCGTCGGTAATCGCCGGGCGGGAGATGGCGAACGCCTCCTGCAAGGACGACTTCGGCACCGATCCCGACGGGACCACACGCGACCAGCCCACCGTCACCTGGGCCCCACAGCTCGCGACCCCCGCCGCCTACAACGCAGCGATCGCCGCACTGCGCGAAGCATGGACCCAACAAGGCCTGACCGCGCAAGACCTGCCCGCTCCCGAACCGGACGAACCGGGAGCAGGACTCCCCGGGATCCGCACCACCGACGACCACGGCATCGAACTGTCACTGCGCCCCAGCTCCTACTCGGGGAAACCGACGCTCCTCGCCGACGGCGGATGCGTACGACACCGGGGAATCCTCGTCGACTGGGAATAGCCCCCGTGGAAGGACACCCGCCCTCAGGCACTGCACACACCCGCTCGCAACACGCTCGCCAGACGACCCGCCAGCGAGCGCCGCCCCAGCAGGCGACTGCTACCGGGCCGCCTCGGTGGAGTGCCGCTGCCCGTTTCTGAAGGTTCGCCTCGGAACGCTCCTTCGCGATCACTAGGCTGTTGTCATGGCTGAGGGCGAGAGCGCGGCGGTTGTTGAAACTGATGCCGATGACCTGGGCTGGTCCAACACTCGTGCATGGGTGGAGCAGAGCTTCCGCCCCGGGGACCGGATTCGTGCTGTGGAAAAGCTGCGTGGGGGATGGACGTCACAGATGCGCCGCCTCGATGTCGAGGGGGAGGGCAAGCAGTACTCCCTCGTGCTCCGATCGTTCGTAAAACCGTTCTTCGTAAAGCACTCGCCGGGGCTGCTCACGCGGGAAGCGGACGTCCTCCGGCTGCTCGCGGACACGGCCGTGCCGGCCGCTCGTCTGCACAGTGTCGATGCGGCAGCTGAGCACTGCGATCATCCGTCTCTGCTGATGTCGTTGCTGCCAGGGAACCTCAGGCTGGACGGAGAGGACATCGAGCGAAAGACCGAGCTTCTTGCCCGGCAACTCGTGATGATTCACAAGCTGCTCGTTCCGGAAGAATCCCGGCCGCGCACCTATCAGGCCTGGACCAGTCCAGAGCGGGTGCGGCTTCCCGAGGCCTCGAAACGACCCAAGGTGTGGCAGCGCGCCGTGGACGTGATCCGCCGTCCGCCCCCGGCTTACCGGCCATGCTTCCTCCACCGTGACTTCCACCCCGGGAACGTGCTCTTCACCGGAGAAGGATCCGGTCTGACGATCACCGGTGTCGTGGACTGGGTGGAGACATCCTGGGGGCCCGCCGACCTGGACGTGGCCCACTGCTCCACCGCACTAGCCCTGCTGCACGGAGCGCCCGCCGGCATGCAGTTGGCGGATCACTACGTCGCAGCCGGTGGAACGCTCAGCGACGACCCGGGTGACCACCTGTACTGGCGCGTGCTGGATGCGCTGGCCTTCGCACCGGACGCGGAGAAGGTCGCCGAGCCCTGGCGCGAACTCGGCAGGAAAGACCTGACATCGTCGGCGCTGGCCCAGTGCCTGGAGGACTACCTCCAAGCACTCTTCAGCCGGTACGGCTGAGGACTCGCAATAAGTGCCCTCCAGTGGACTGCCATGCGGTTGCGGCCAACGTCAGCAGGCGGAGGCCGTCCATGCCGATCACGGCCGGTGGGGCGCGGTCTCGAGGCGCGGCCGACCGATCACCGCGTCGGCGTCGAGCGCGCCACCGCGTCCGGCGAACACTCGGGCGAGCAACCTGGTTCGAGGCGGCGTGGCACATGGCCGGCTGTGAAGTGTCCGGCAGAGGTCAGGCGTTCCACCATGCGTCTGTGCCGCAGCCGACCTCGTAGTGCCACCATTCTTCGTCCTGGCCTCGGTTCAGGAGGGTCTTGATCCCGGTGAAGTCCGCGCCTGCCGGGACGTTGAAGGCCACCATGGGGAAGTCGTCGCTGAAGACCTCGCCCCCGAGCCCGAACGCCGAAAGGCGCTGATGCACCGCCTGCGGGCTGCGTCCCAGGGGCCCGGTGGGAACGGGCACCACACGGATCGTGCAGTTACCGGCGGAACTGACCCGCCCGACGGCCCAGTGGAGCCCGTCGGAATCGGTCCGGTACCGCACGACATCACCCTCGGCGACCCCGTTCTGAAGGAACGCGACGTTCCGCACGCAGGCCGTGTCATCGCCGACCTTCGCCGCCCACAGGCCCTCGGTGTCCTGCGGGAACCACCCCTCGCGAGGGGTGAACCGGAACCAGATCTTGACCCTCTCGACCGCGTTCTCCATGACGGCCATCATGCGCCGACCGTCCACGACGCCTCATACCGGGGCTGAAGATGATCCCGGCTGAGCAGACCCGGAGCCCCGAACGGGGCCGGTTCAGGAGAAGGACGGCGCCAGAGGAGAATGACTCAGGAGGCGGACGGCTCGATCTCCCCCGCGAAGACGATGACCTGGTCGATGAGGCTCCGCCGCAGGTGGACGACGTCCGTTCCCGCCAGGCGGGGGCCTCCATCCGGCGTCGTGAAGACCCACTGGTACCGGGCCCACTCGTCCGGCATGTCCACCGCCGAACAGCGCACCATCGTGCCGGTCCCCGCGGGGTGGCGCCGGATGTCCAGCACGAACCGCTCGACCGCCTCGATTCCCTCGCTGCGGCCCAACGGTCCCCAGAAGACCACGTCCGAGGTCAGGGCCTGAGAGAGCAGCGCAGTCACATAGCCGTCGTCCGAGGCATTGAACGCGGAGATGAACGTGTCGATCGCGGACCGCGCGGTCTCTTCCTGCATCCACCAGTAATACCACTCGCCTCGCGGACCGCGCTCGTCTCGTGCGCCGCCTCCCGCCCACGGTGAACCATCCCGGTCACAGCACCAGCCGGAACAGCGCGCCCCTGGAAGCGCCACGGCCCACCGAGGCGCGCACCGACAACCACCGGGGTCGGGCAGAACGCGCAGACCAGCGGGGTCTTCTGGCTGCGCCACCAGGGCTCGTCGCCGATCTCGCGCGCGAAGACCATCAGCTCGGCCGTGCCGTTCTGGAACAGGCGTGCCTTGTCCACCGCTTCCCACCCCCTTTGATCGGACTGGTGCAGGGGATCATGTTTTCGGGGTGCGGGGGAAGGCCGCCCGCCTTTACCGGACTGGCACCGAAATCCGGCGCTCCGCTGCCCGCCCGGTCTCCGGCTCGGCGTCGGCGTCGGCGTCGGCGTCGGCGTCGGCGTCGGCGTCGGGGAGATGGTTACCCGTCGTCGCTGTGGTCGTTGTGGTGGAGGCGGTTGTCGAGGTCGGTGGCCCAGTCCAGTGCCCATGCGCGGAGGTCCGCCACGTGCCCGGGGTTCAGGCCGTAGTCGGCGAAGTCCTGGTCGTCCCACCACTCGGCTCCCTGGAGCCGGTCGCGCAGGTCGTGGAGGCTGAACTCGAAGCGGGCGTGGCGGCGGCCGAGGTTCTCCAGCTCCGCGGTGGAGCGGTGCCGCATCGCGGCGTGGACGTCGATGAGGTCGCGGACCGCGCCGCGGTCGGCGAGGGCGCGGACCTTGGTGCCGATCACGTCGTCCAGAGCGAGGACGGGACCGTATTCGGTGATCGTCGGCGGGGCCCAGAAGGCTTCCTTGAGAACGTCGACCTCGCACTCCTCGCCGGTGGCGCGGTCGGTGGCGATGAGCCGGCCCGACAGCGGGCCGGACTCGATGTGCCGGACGCCCCAGCCGCGCTCGGCGAGACCGTCGCCGACCGTGCGGATGATCTCGTCGAGAGGGGCCGGGTTCTCGGTGGCGACATCGAGGTCCTGCGAGAGCCGGTCGACCAGGCCGTGGGCCTGTACGGCGTACCCGCCGGTGATCACGAGCGGGTAGGGCGTTCCGATGGCGAGGACGTCGGCCAGGAGCCGGCGGTGCAGGTGTGTGAGGTTCACGCGGCGGTCGTGGCCGTCGCGGTGGTGAGCTCGGGGAAAGCGGCTTCCCACACGTCCCTGATCGGGCGGCTGATCAGCGTCCGCAGCACCGGCCACTGCGCGATGAGCAGGTCCCGGTTCAGGAACTCGATCAGGTCCTGGCGCTGTCCTTCGGCCAGGACGGTGCGGTAGAGGCCCATCCGGGAGCGCGGCTGTTCCAGTCCGTAGGAGCGGCGGCCCGACCAGACCACGTGCAGCGGCAGGTCGACCGACCCACGGGTGGGACCGGCCAGATCCTCCAGACGCGCCGGCATCCGCTGTGCGTACTGCGTACACAACAGGTCGAACGCATCCGGCACGGGAAACGGGAAGGGCTGCACGGTCATGCCCCCAGTATGGCCCGGGGAGCCGTACGGGTACTACGCGATGCCCCGGCCGGGCCACCCGGCCGGGCCACCCGGCCGGGCCCGGCACGAGCGACCCCCTCCTCGCGCGGCCGCGGCCGCGCGAGAGGTGTTCCGGCAGTCAGGACCAAGCGTCCAAGCGGGCGCGGCGGGTGGTGACGAGCGCGTGCCAGCGCTCCCGTACGCGTTCGTGGCCGTCGAGCCAGCGGACGGTGGGCCGGGGCAGGTGGGGGAGGCCGCCCATGGCGGCGGCGATGTCGGTGAAGTACGCGAAGTCACCGTTGCCCGTGAGGCTGTGGAGCCGGTCGACGGTCTCGTTGAGATCCTGGTGCTCGTCGCGGACGGCGTGGTGGAACGCGAGGCCGATCTCCAGGACCCGGATCAGCCACGGCAGCCCCGCATCGGTGATCTCCCGGCGCAGCGTGTGGGCGCGGCCGGGGACGTCGGGGTGTCCGGCGTCTTTGGCGAGGGCGGCGATGTGGGCGAGGAGGAGGGTAGCGCGCTGGTCGAGGGGGGCAAGGTACTGGTGGGCGAGGTCGAGCTCGTCGCTGGCGCGGGCGGGGTCGGCGAATGAGACGACGAGGGCGAGGCGGACCTGGGCGATGGCCCGTTCGCCGGGGGCGTCGTGGTGTTCGGCTTCGGCGCGCGCGGCCTCGAAGGAGGTGATGGCCCGGTCGAGGTCGGCGTGTGGCCAGTGGATGTCGCCGGCGACGCGGTGGTGGCGGCCTTTCCAGCCGAGGGTGGGGACGGCGGCGAGGGCGGCGGGGAAGTCTCCGGAGATCCGGTCCAGGTTCGCGAGCCCCCGGTGGGCCTTGGGGGCGAGCCGGCCGCCCGCGTCGGCGACCTGCTGCATCCCGGTGCGGGACTCGGGGGTGCGGCCGAGGTCTTTGTGGGCCTTGGCCCGGTAGTAGAGGGCCAGGGTGGTGAGCTCGGCGTCGAGGAGGCCGGTGTCCAGGACTGCGGTGAGGCGTTCGGCGGTGCGCGCCCGGTTTTCGTGCTGGCGGCGGGCGATCGCGGTGAGCAGCTCGGCCAGGGCGTCGGCGGCCGTCTGCAGCCCGGTTCCGTCGCCGCCCGCGCCGACGGTGGCGTCCTGGCCTCCGCCGCCAGTACCCGGGCCGCCGGCGGCCGGGGCGAGGGGCTCCCAGACGGAGTCGTCGGTGTAGGCGTGGGCGGCGTCGGTGAGCCAGCCGAGATCGGTGAGGCGGTGGTCGCGGGCCAGGCGCAGGCCCTGGCGCAGGCACGCCACCAGGAGCATCCGGCTCGGCGCGGAGCCGGTGGCGGCGGTCCACTGTTCGCCGAGGGCGGCCAGGGCGCGTCCGGCGGCCCGGTGCCAGTCGCCCGGGGTCCAGTGGTCCTCGGTCCGGTCGTCGCGGAGGGCCGTACGGATCGCGCCGTGCAGGTGGTACGGCCACAGGGCGTACGGGTTCTCGGTCACCAGCGGTCGCTCTGTGAGCCGGCGGGCAGGGGCCTGCTGGTCGAGCCCGGCGGCGCGGGTGGCCAGGTTGAGGTCGAAGGCGTCGAGCAGGCTCACCGAGCGCAGGACATGCCGCTCCTGCGGGGTGAGGTCGGACAGGGTGCGGGCGACGAGGGCGGGGAAGGAGCAGTCGAAGTCCGCGAGCTCGGGGGTTCGGGTGCGGCGGATTTCCAGGAACCGGGCGACCGCGAGGTCGAGGTGGAGGGGGAGACCGTGGGAGCGGGCGGTGATCTGGGCGCGGATGCCCGGGCCGATGAGTGGCTCGCCGTCCTGGACCAGGCGGCGGGCGAGGTGGTCGTCGCAGTCCTCGGGGGAGAGGTCACCGATCAGATGCTGACGGCCACCCGACGCGGCAGCCGGGGAGAGGCCGGGCCAGGCGGCCGGGCCGGTCCAGTCGAGCTGACCGTGCAACGCCGGGTCCGCCCACCCGAGACGGCTGCGCCCGCTGATCACGAACAGCACGTTGGGCATGAGGTAGACCAGGCGCTGCAGCAGGCGCTCGGCGTCGCGGTGGCGGTCGGCGGTGTCCTCGAAGGTGTCCAGCAGCACCACCGGAGTCACCTGGTGCTTCGCGGGCAGCCGGCTCAGCTCCCACGCCAGCAGGTGCGGGTAGTAGGACAGGGCCTCCAGATCCGGGGTGGCCTCCAGCAGGCCGGCCGCGTGGGAACACCCCGCAAGTGCCCGCGCGCGTTCGCGGCGCTCCCGCAGTCCCTGCACCAGGGCCCCGGCGACCTGACCGGCCGCCGCCCCGCCGGGCAGCTGCAAGAGAGCGGCGGCTTCGCCCACCGCAGTCTGCAGCTGCTGCGGCAGTGCGGTCGCGAACCGGCCCATCAGCCCGGTGCGCCGCATGTACTCATCGAGGGGTTCGCCGGGGTGGGTGTGCTCCCAGTACTGGCGCAGCGCGACGTCGAAGGCGGGCAGCGGACGGCCGGGGGTTCCGGCGAGTGCGAGCCGGATCGTGAGGATGACGCGCTCGAAGTCGGAGCCGGCCGACGCGGAGCGGGCCAGGTCGATCCGGATCGGCAGCAGCCGCTCCGTCCACGACGGTGCACCCCACTGAGCGGGCCGGTCCCCGGACGGCGTGAGCGCGGCCTCGATCTTGCGCGACAGGGTCGTCTTGCCGATCCCTCCGACCCCGTGGAAGACGAGAACGTTGGTGCGGGGCGCTTCGAGGTCCTCCACGTCGAAGCCTGGCCCGCCAATGTGCCGCAGGTGCTGCTCCAGCGCGGCGGCCACCACGTCCCACTGGCGCTCCCGGTTGGTGAACGCCTCGTCGGCGACCGGCGGGTTGTTGGAGCTGAACAGCGCACGAAGGTCGGCCATGGTCCCCCCACAGGTGATCGCCTCGGGGGACCAACCTATGCCGTACGGGGTCCGGCGGCAGCATCCTGCGAGGCGCGGCCGGTCCGCTGGTGGTGGACCGGGATCCGGTCACCATCGAGAATGGGCCTTTTGCCGTTGTTTCCCCTTGATGAAGGAGGTTCCTCGTGGATGATCCGGCACCCTCATCCGGCTCCTCCGAGCTGGTCGGCCCCGGCGCTCCCGGCTTTGGGCCGGTCCTTGGAACGATGGACCTGGTGATCACCTACTACAACTCGCGTATCCAGGCCGAGCAGCGCTCGGCCACCCCCGATCCTGAGCGCCTTGAGGATCTGATGGCTCAGCGGCGGGCCTGTGTGGAGGACAAGAAGCGGCTCGGGGAGGCCGGCCCCGAGGAACTGGCACGGCTGGGCACCCTCTACGCGGCCCGTCTGAGGGAACTCGATGAATCGGGGCAGCTGTCGTAAGCGTGCGGTAGCCGGGGGCATGGCAGAGGCAGGCCGGCCACGGCCGCCGGGCCGCACAGCCCGTGCGGCTGCAGACGCAACGGCATCAGCGGCCGCGCCAGCCGGGCGATGCGTGTCAGATCGGCGCGGTACTGCGGCAGGTCGGCCCGCAGACAGCGGTGAAGTGCCCAGAACCGGGCCGCTTCCTGATCGGCGTAGGGGCGATTCTGCTCGGTGAGCAGAGCCCGCGCAGCCCCCAGCGGGCTGCTCCAGCCGCCTTCGGAGACGTGTTCGTTGCGATAGAGGACCGTACCGTCCCGCCGCAGCACCATCACCGAGTCGGTCACCGGCACCTGCTCGGCGGCCGCCACCGCCTCGGCCAGCACCGCGAAGTGGGCATCATGCCCGTGCACCGTGGTGAACCGGGCGGGAACACCCAGCCGGATCATCCGGGCACAGCGATCGGCGGTGCCCTGAAGCGAGTCGGCCGCGCGTACGGCCAGGACCACCAGCTCCACCCGGTAGCCCGCCTCCCGGTAGAGCATCGCCGTGTTCACGAAGGAAGCCGCGCTCGACGGGGCGATCTCCACGACTGCATCCGCGTGCCGCTCGCGTACCAGCTCCTCGGCCATCGCCTGCCAGGCCCGGTAGTCGGCACGGATCCGCTCCCCGGCCGTACGCGGCTCCTCTCTCAGCAGTTGGAGGTAGTCGGGGTGGGCGGTTTTGAAATCGCCGCCGCGGATCAGCACCGGCCGCCCCCTCAGCGTCCGCCGGATCATGTGGGTCATCGCGGTCTTGCCCGCACCGGGCTGCCCCATGACGAACACGGCGATCGGCTTCTCCTGGGGCGTGATGTCCTCCAGCAGATCCGGAACGATCAGGTTGTCGAACGTCCACCGGTGTTCCTCGGCGGAGAGCCGGTGGTAGTCGGAACCGGGCGCATCGAGCCTCGGCTGGGCGGTACGGCGTACGGGCTCGGCGAGCGCGGCGGCCCGCTCGGCGTCGCGCCGCACGGCCAGCGCCCAGTCCCCGGGCAGCCGCGGGTCGTGCGCACGCCGGTCGGCATCCGCGAGAGCCCGGCGGAAGACTCCGGTCTCCGCCGGGCTCCACGGCCGTGAGCGTTCGGCGAGCAGCGCCTCGCGGGCACCCGGCGTGCGGCTCCACCGGCCCGCTCGGGCAAGGCTGTTGGTGTAGAGGACGTCGCCGGTGCGCCGGACCACGGTGACCAGGTCGGCCAGGTGCCCGGCCTCGATGTCCGCGAGGACGGCGGGCAGCGCGGCCGCGCACGCGTCGTGGTTGCCCCATCCCACGTACCGGGCCCGGCCCTCCTCGGCCAGACGCAGGTACCGGTCCAGGACACCGAGCTGGGAAACGGCTTCCGGCACCGCCAGGGCCACCACCTCGACCCGGTACCCCGCCCGCCGCCACCGGGCCGGCGACGCTGTCCAGCCGGCCGGGTCGGCCAGCGCCTCCTCCACCACCACGTCGAACCGGCCGGCGCGGGCGCGGGCCTCGACCTCGGCCCGCCACCGGTACGTCTCCTCCCGCACGCGCACGCCGGCCGTCCGCACGTCCTCCGCCAGGAAATCGGCGTAGCCCGGGTGGTGGTCCTTGTACATGTCGCGGTCCACCCGCACCGCGCCGCCGCGCCGGTCCAGTGCCGCGTGCGCCAGATCCATCACGGCGGTCTTGCCGCTCCCGGGCTGGCCCAGGACGAACACCACCACCGGGCAGGGCTGCGGCACGGCGCGTAACAGGGCGCCCGCGAGAACCGGCGCGGCCGGAGCCGACGGGTGCGCGGGCGGGGGCGGGGGCGGCGAGCTCACGTACTCCTCCAGGAAACGGTTCACGGTGCGGCCCGGCGAAGCCGGGCCGGTCGAGCACGGGAAGCCGGGACCGGTCAGTCCTGCCGGAGCTGATTCCGCAGATCGTCCAGGGCACGGCCGTCCGCGGTACGCCACATGAGCCACCCGTTCGCCGGGCTCCCCGTGACGGCGGAGGCCGCCTTCGACGGCGACGCGTACGGCACGGCATGACCCTCGACGACGAGACGCCCGTCGGACGACACCGTCGCCACCGCCTCCCTGCCCGCGCGCTGCTGCCGGAACGACAACACGTCCCCGGCCGCAAGGAGCCCCTCCAGCAGCAGACCGGCCAGCGGCCCCTGCGGGGCGACCACGCCCGCGGGCCGGGCGTCGGCCGAAGGCGCAGCACCGGAGGAGACGTCCACGGACAGCGTGAGATGAACGGTCTCGCCCGGGCCGGCTGCGACCAGCCTCGCGATCACGGAGTTGTCGAAGTGCAGGCTCACGGTGGGCATCGGCAGGTCCTCCCGGCAGTACGGCATCACCACTCCAAATAACTCTAGCAAAGAGTACTCAGGAGTACTCAATTGGGAGTGGTGAGGAGTTTGACGGCTTGGCGGGATGGGGCCCTGGCGGTGAACCGCTCGCGCCGGAGCGCCGCACCCGACACAAGGCCTCCGTGCGTTGGCGCTGTGTCCAGCTACCTCGCCGCAGTGTGGAGGGAGAATCCCGGGGTGACCACAACTTCGGCCCAGCCTCCCCGTGACCGCTCCGCTCTCGGGCGGGGCGTCTCCACTCTGATCCCGCAGTCCGCCGTTCTCTCGCCGGCGGAACATGCGGCGGCCGCGCTCGCGGCGATCCGCACCGTCCCGGTCCACGTCGGCGTCCTCCAGGCCGCGATCCATCTCCTTGAGGAGAAGAGCCAGACCACCGACGACCCGATATCGAAAGCCACCGTGGACGCCACCGTCGCCCTGCTCCGGGAAGCTGTCGAGCGACAGCAGCCCCACGCGGGGTAGAGCCCCCGGTCGGCTCACCGCTCCCCGTTGAAGGGCTGGCCGGAGGTCAACTCTGCAGGATGGTGTAGAGGAGGGCGAGGACGGTGGTGGCGGTGACCATGGCGGTGCCTGCCGCGGGGTTCTTGTAGGCGGCGTGTCCGATGCCCAGGCCGGCAACGGTGAGAAGGGCCAGAACAATGAGGGTGTGGCTGGACATGGTGAGGCTCCCGAAGGGTGATGGTTGACCGCCGTCAGATCCCCGTGTTGCGCTGAGGTCCCGGGGCCGCAACCGACGTGTGAGGGTTGCAACCGCCTTGCAGAGGCGGTGAGTTGGCTTCACTCTGGACGGCCTGACGGGTGGTGGGCGACTGCGCCGGTGTGACAGATTCTGGGCCTGTCGGACACCGGATCGTGGTGAGGGGGAGCACAGGTGGCGCAACACGGCCAGGAGGGTGATGGTCTGCCGGCGCGAGAGGAGGAGGGTGATCTCTCGCGAGAGGAGAAGGACCGGCTCAAGGCAGAGTTCGGCCGCCGGCTGCGGGCCCTGCTGGACCTCACGGGGCTGAGTTCACGGGAGTTCGCCCAGCGGTATCCCGCTTACAAGGACTCCACGATCCGCAAGTACACCCTCGGCGCGAACCTGCCGCCCTGGGACTTCCTGCGGGACCTGCTCACCGAGGTCTCCCGGCGCACCGAGGACCCGGCCGGGGAGCAGCGGGCAGCCGGTGTGTTCGACGCCTACCGCCTGGTGCTGGTGCGCACAGGCGCCCATATCAGGGGCAGCGACCAGAACTCCCTGCTGCTGCGCCTGTACGACGGGGAGACGGCGCTGCACCGGGTGGGGCAGGAACTCGCCGAGGTCCGTGAACGGGAGGAGCAGCTGCGGGCCCGGCTGGAGGAGCTGCGTGAATCGGAGGCCGTCGGCCCACCGGCGGCCTCCGAGCTGAGAAGCCGCCTGGAGAAGGAGGCCGAGGAACTGGTCCGGCACCGGGCCGGCCTCGTCCAGCGCCGGGCCGACCTGATCGGCGATCTGGACCGGAGCAGAGCACATCTGCTCCTGCTGGAGGCCGTTGGGGACAGGCAGGACCAGGTGCCGGCGGTGGGCAGTTCCGTCCATCCCCGGCCGGTGCCGCCCATCCCCAGTACGCCGCCCTCGCTCCCCGCGGCTTCGGGCTCCCGAAGCAGACGCACCCGCTGGATCCTCATCACGGTGCTCGCCGCCTCTCTCACCCTGGCAACGGGGGCCGCTCTGGGCGTCTGGGCAACACAACGGAACAACCCCGAACCTCCGACGAGCGCAGCAGGCGGGGTGACGTCCAGCCCAACCCCAACGCCCCCACCGTCCAGCCCGACGCCGAGCGTCAGCTCTTCTTCCGGCTCGCCCTCGCCGAGCCCCGCACCGCCGGACAGCTCACCATCGCCTTCCGCGCCCCCGAAAGACACCGGGGCACGCATGTCTCTCGTGCGGGACTTCGCCCCGCTCGAGGACGGTGGATACCTGACGGAGCCACTTCGAGTGAACACCCGTATCTACCGCAACACGCTGACCCATCAGTACACAGAAAGCACCTGGCAGCTGGACCGCAAGTACACGTCACTGGTCGCCCGCGTAGGTGTGGACGACAGTACGGAGTCCGGCGGCGGTGGCAGCTTCTACATCAAGGTGGACGGCATCCAGAAGGCGGAGCTGACGAGAGGACCGGGTGACGGGATCGGAACCATGCGAGTGGACCTCCGTGGCGCCTTCCGCGTCACCCTCGGTATCAACGTCGGCTCCTCCGGCAGATCCGGGTGGATCGACCCCGTCATCACCAAGGAACCCGCCAGAAAACCAGACTGACAACCCAGCCATCGGCCGTAACCGATTCTGTCCCGGCTGCGGCACCCATCCAGCGGCGGAACTGCGCGCACGGCAAGGATCACTTGCCTGAGGAAGACGTACGGGCACACCGACCGGTCACCCCAGACGGATCAGGACCGGTTCCACCGCCGGAACCTCCTCGCCACGCTCGCCCTGGGGATGGAACGACGACAACTTCGATCCGCAGTGACGGGGCATCGCCCACCCAGCACCAACGGGGGCCGTCGGCGTGGGCGAGACGGCGGCCGCACTCCTCCTGGGCGGAGGGGTCGCATTCGGTGGGGATGCGCCAGTTCCGGCGAGTAGTCCGTGCGGCCCTTCCACCAACCCAAACACTGTCAGCATAGAACTGACAAACTTCATTCGTCAGCTCTACGCTGACAGCATGACGAGCAAGCCTCCGCAGACGCCGGCAACCTCACAGCACGAGACCCCGCATCCCTTCACCGAGCTCGGGCTGGCGCGCCTGATGCTCTCTCATGCCCATCAGGAGGTCGCCGAGCATGCGCTGGGCGGCATCTCGCCCCGCGCCGACGAGCACGCCGAGCCGGGCGAGTTCGTCGAGAACGCGCGCCGTCTGGTCCGCTGCGCCGAGGACGCCCTGCGCTGGGCCGTGGTCTACGAGCGCGAGCGCGGGTCGTCCTGGGACGAGATCGGCGAGGCCCTGGGGCCCATCACCCGGCAGTCCGCGCACCGCCGGTTCGCCGAACAGGTCGAGGAGTGGCGGGAACCTCTGGACGACCCGGAGACCGTACGGCTGGACGGCACCGCCGACGACGAGCGCATCCCGTATCCCGCCGGCGACCCCGACAAGGGCGCCGCCCACCTCGACCACTGGCTCCTCGACCACACCTCAGAGACCGACTCCTGGTACGGCAGCGCCCAGCCCGTCAGCCGCCACCTGAACCGGCACAGCACCACGTCGGCACTGATGATCACCGGCAAGTACACCGCCCGGCTGCTCAGGGACCAGCTGGTGCCCAATCCCCACCGCCAGGCCGACGCCGCCGACCGGCACGCCGACCTGCTGGAGCGCCTCACCCGCGAAGGCGGTGCCACCCGCGAGACGCCCGAGTGGATCGCCCGGGACCGGGCCCGCGCCCAGGCCCTGCGGCAGATCCCCAGCACCGGCGTGCCCTGGGAGGCGATGAGCGACCCGGGCAAGCACCCGCATCCGGGCGCGAGCTTCGACATGCTGGAAGCGGAAACCAGGGTGCTCACCGTCCTCGCCCCGTTCCTGGCCCTCGACCCGGAGGACGCCGTCCTCAGCCCCGGCGAGGCGGGCGTGTTCAACGACCTGCGCACCGCCCGCGGATACGGCGACACCGACGAAGCCGACCGCATCCGCACCAAGGCCCGGGGCATCGCCGCCGACCTGGTCCGCGCCCACCCGCACTGGCTCAATACCAGCGAGGAGGGATGGGCGCTATATGACGCACTGCGCGCCTACGCCGCCGGCTCCGAGGGCCGTCAAACCTTCTGACACCACGCCGATTCTCTGGTCCGTTCCCCCTGGAGGGCGTGACCCGGAAGACGAAGGCCCGTATGAAGACGCGTCGGCGCGCCATGTGGAGGCACCGTCCGGCGGGGAAGGAGGTCACGGTGCTGAAGCGCCCGGTTTCACCGATCCGTTGTTCCGAGTGCCCGAGCGAGGAGGTGCGACCGCGCCTGGTGGAGACGGCCGGCGGGGAGCGGGTGGTCGAGTCGTTCACCTGTGTCCTGTGCGGTGCCCGCTGGATGTCGTACGAGACGCCGGTGCCGGCCGGGCCGGACTACCGGGACGCGTACGGCGGTGCGCCGCCTCTGGGTGAGGAGGAGGTCACCGTGGGGATGTGGCGGGAGGGGATCATCGCGCGCGCCGAGGCGGCGAGCGCCGGTGACGGTGCTCCGGTCGACCGGGGCGGGCTGAGGCTGTATCTCCTGCGGCAGGCCGCCTTCGCCGACCGGGCCGCGCGGGAGTGGGAACTCGCCGTCTACACCGAGGAGATGCCGGCGGAGGAGGCCGCCCAGGCGGGCGGGACGGCCGACGAGACGGCGGCCGCGCTCCTCCAGCTCGATCTGGAGACGGGCAGCCTCCATGTGGAGGGGCTGCACGGGCCCGGATCCCCGGAGTGGGGGACAGCCGGCGGACTCCGAGCCTACGTCCGCCAGGAATACCGGGCCTGGCGCGCTCTGGAGGACCGCTGACCCGGCAGCCGGCCCTGAAGGCGCAGGAGGGCGTCTGCCCTGTATCCGACGGCGGCGGTGCTTGGTGGCAGGCTGTCAGGTGGTGCGGCGCAGTACGGCGACGACTTTGCCGAGGATGGTGGCGTGGTCGCCGGGGATCGGCTCGAAGGCGGGGTTGTGGGGCATCAGCCATATCCGGCCGTCCTCGCGGCGCAGTCGTTTGACGGTGGCTTCGCCGTCCAGGAGGGCGGCGACGATGTCGCCGTTCTCGGCCGATGGCTGGGCGCGGACGACTACGTGGTCTCCGTCGGCGATGTGCGCTCCGATCATGGACTCGCCCACGACGGCCAGGATGAAAAGATCACCGTTCCCGACGATTTGGCGGGGGAGGGTGAAGGTGTCGTCCACGCACTGCTCCGCGGTGATCGGCGTTCCGGCCGCGATCCGGCCGACGACCGGTACCTCGACGCCCAAGTCCGCTGCCGGGTGCCCGGTGTCCGTGGTGCCGTGGGGGCGGGTCGGGACGTAGGCGCGCGGCCGGTGAGGGTCCTGGCGGAGGAAGCCCTTGCGCATCAGCATGGATATCTGGTGCGCCACGGAGGAGGTGCTGGAGAGTCCGGTGAGGGTCCCGATCTCCCGCATGGACGGGGGATACCCCCGTCGCTCGAGTGAGTCCGTGATCGCGTCGAGGATCGCTTCCTGGCGTGCGGTCAGTCCGTTGTGTCCGGTCAGGGTGCCCGGCGGGCGGCCGGGGCGGCGTGGTGGGGCGGCGGTCTCCATGCCGGACTCCGTTCGTGATCGTCCGATCCGGCACATTAACCCGCTTCACCGACAAAAGGGTAGGCCCGGTGTCGCGGGGCCCCGAGGGGAGGTCGGTGGGGCCGGCCGGGCGGGGGAGGCGTTCGGACGGGGGGTGGAGAGGGTGGCGGGTTTGATGGTGCCGGGTCCGTAGCGGGCCCTGGCCCGGTCGGTGACGGCTTCGAGGGTGATGGACCGGTCGTCGTCGGGGTCGAGGGTGAGTTGCCGGGCCGTGTCCGCGGCGGGGATCAGTGACTCGGCCCGGAGGGTGATGGCCCGGACGCGGGCGCGCTGGAGTCCGAGTTTCTCGTGGAGGGCGTAGGCCGTGGCGGCCAGGGGGCGGGTGTGGTGGGTGGGTTCGGGCAGGGTGCGGGTCCTGGTGGTGGTGGTCCGGTCGGCGTAGCGGACGGTGAGGGTGAGGCCGTCGGCGGCCTGGCCGGCGTCGCGCAGCCGGCCGCCGAGGTCTGCGGCGAGTTCGAGGAGGGCGCGGCGGTGGTCGCCGGGGGTGAGGGTGTCGCGGTCGAAGCGGTGCTCGGCGCTGAGGGACTGCGCGGTCGGTTCGCTCTGTACGAGGCGGGATCCTGGGCTGCGGTGTGGAGGGAACGGCCGGTGGGTCCGCTGGCGGGGAAAAGTCGTGTCAGGGCACTCGGCCTGGACGCCGACACCCACTCTCCGCGGAAGTGCTCGGCCGACCTGATCGATGAGGATCGGGAATCAGCTGCTGCCCACCAGTTGTGATCTCATAGGGGATGCCGTACTTTCCACGTCAGTGATCATGTAAAAGCTTTAAAGCGGTGACGACGGCTCGCAGGGCCTTAGTCGATGATGCTTCACACACTCCTTCCAGTAGATCTGACAGCTAGTTACACGAATGACATCACTGCGTCAGAAGGTGCCGTAGGCGCACGTTGGACTTGCGTTGGTTGGTGATTGCGTTCCAAGGCAGACCCAGACGTTGACGTAGCTGTTGAAGTTGTTGGAGGAATTCCATGAAATGGAAGTCCCGCCGGGAGTGGATGTGCTGTCAACCCCAATCGGACCGTAGATGCCGCCGGGCGTGTTAACCCAGGCACGGGCAGCTACGCCATCCGCTTGGTGATCTTCCACGTAGTTGTTGTACGCAATGTGAAAATAGGCGCTTCCGTCAGCCCTTCGGCAAACGGTTGCCTGGACAGTTCCACCGCGCAGCCCCTGGGAGTTATCGGTCGTCGCTCGTACGGTTCCGCATGAATCCGTAATCTGAACGGGCACCGCCGCAGCTGCGCCCCCTGCGGGGATAACGCTTACGGCGATCATGGCCGAAAACGCCAACCATCGTGCCACTGAGATCATCATGAGGTCACTCCCTCGTCGCAGTTTGTCTGTGATGGCAAAATAATCCCAGCCCTTGAAAGGGAAAAGGGCTGCCACTCCTTATGGCGAGAAACCTTTCAGGGGTGTCCTAAGAACACCCTCCCTGAGGCGTCGGCATTTTCAGCCGGTTCTTCTGTAGGCGGATGCCGCTCCAGCGATGCCAGCCATAGCGGGCATGGGAGTGCGGGCTCCCGGCCGTCGGTGTCCCTGCGCGACTGGCAGGGGCTCATGGAGGCGCACCCGTGCCGCCGGGGTCCGCCGACCTGTGCCGCCGACAGAGGTGGGAGCGGCGGGCGGGCTTTGCTCGCGCCTGCGGGGGACCGCTGATGGGGCAACTCGGCCGGGCCGTTGAGCGGTTGGCCGGTGCGGGGCCGGTTGCCTTCGGGAGGTCACGGGCCAGGGCGGCCTTCCGCTGTCACGCATATTCGCACAAGAGTTCGAAATGTGGTTATGGTGGGAGAACGGAGCAGGGGACCGGGACCGGACTGAAGGGGGTTTGAACGAGGAGGCGGCACGGTGTTCACGCATCTGCATGTGGCGTCCGGGCACAGCGTCCGGTACGGGGCCTCGATGCCTGCTGCTCTGGCCGAGCGCGCCGCGGAACGCGGTCTCCGTGCGATGGCGCTGACCGACCGGGACACCGTCAGTGGCGCGGTCCGGCACGCAGACGCCTGTGTCAAGGCCGGGGTCCGGCCACTGTTCGGGGCCGATCTCGCCGTCTCCCGAACAGCTCCGGCACCGCCCGCCAGGGGTGTCAGGGTCCCGGCCCTCGGTGGTGCGTTCGTCGACGAGTCCGCTCCCCGGATCGTCCTGCTCGCCCGTGACCGCACCGGCTGGGCGAACCTCAGCCGGATCATCAGCGCCGGCCACACTGCCCGGGCACAGGCGGGCGGCGGACAGCCCGTCGTCCCTTTCGAGGCCCTGCGGGCCCACCCGGAAGGGATCACCGCCCTCCTGGGTCCGGCGTCCGAGCCGCTCCGCGCCCTCGCCGCCGGACGCGTCGACCAGGCCGTCGCCCTCCTGCGGCCGTGGCGGGAGCTGTTCGGCCCCCACCTGCGGCTGGAGGCCGTCCACCACCGGCGGACCGGCACCGGCCCGGGCTCTTTGCGCCTGGCCGCCCGCACCGCTGGCCTGGCCCGCGACCTGGACCTGCTGTGCGTGCTGACGAACGCCGTGCGCTACGCGGACGCGGACCGGGCTCCGGTCGCCGACGTCCTGGACTCCGCCCGGCTGCTGATGCCGATCCGCCCCGGGCGCACCGACAACGGCGAGCGCTGGCTCAAGGACGCCCCGGCGATGGCCGCCCTGGCCGAGGAAGTCGCCCGGGCCGCGGGCCAGGACCACGGCGGTGCCGCGCATCTGCTGGCCACCACGGCCCGCACCGCCGAGGACTGCCGCCTGGACCCGGCCTCCGACCTGGGGCTGGGGCGGGTGTTCTTCCCCGAGGAACGCCTGGTGGGAGCAGCGCCGGGGACCTCGGCGCGGGTGCTGCGCGAGCGCTGCGAGGCGGTGCTGGCCGCCCGTGGCTACGACCGCTCGCCCGCCATGGGCGAGCGGCTGGCCGAGGAGCTGCGCGTGATCAACACGCTCGGGTGGCCGTCGTATTTCCTGACCGTGGCCCAGGTCGTGGACGACACCCGGGCGCTCGGGATCCGGGTTCAGGCCCGGGGCTCCGCGGCGGGCAGCCTGGTGGTGCACCTGCTCGGCATCAGCGTGGCGAACCCGCTGGAGCACGAACTGATCATGGAACGGTTTCTCAGCCTGAGGCGCCGGTCTCTGCCGGACATCGACATCGACGTCGAGAGCGCCCGCCGGCTCGAGGTCTATCGCGCGGTTCTGGACCGTTTCGGCCCCGAGCGGGTCGCCGCCGTCTCCATGGCGGAGACCTACCGGGTCAGGCACGCGATCCGCGACGCAGGGCTCGCGCTGGGCCTGGACCCCGCGGAGGTCGGAGTCCTGGCCAAGTCCTTCCCCCACATCCGGGCCCGTGACGCCCGCTCCGCGATGCGCGAACTGCCCGAACTGCGGTCCCTGGCCGGGCGCGCGGAGCGCTACGGCCTGCTGTGGGACCTCGTCGAGGGCCTGGACGCGCTGCCCCGCGGCATCGCCATGCACCCCTGCGGTCTCCTGCTGTCCGACGACTCCCTGCTGGACCGCACCCCCGTCCTGCCCACCGCCGGCGAGGGCCTGCCGATGAGCGTGTTCGACAAGGACGACGTGGAACGCATGGGCCTCCTCAAACTCGACGTTCTGGGCGTCAGGCTGCAGTCCGCGATGGGATACGCCGTGACGGAGATCCGGCGGACCACCGGCCGCACCCTGGACCTCGACGACCGCGAGCAGGTGCCGCTGGACGACCCCGGCGCCTTCGAACTGCTGCGCACCGGCGAGAGCCTGGGCGTCTTCCAGCTCGAAAGCCCAGGACAGCGCGATCTGATCGGCCGCCTGCAGCCCGAGACGTTCCAGGACCTCGTCACCCAGATCAGCCTCTTCCGGCCCGGCCCGGTCAAGGCCGACATGATCCGCCCCTTTCTCCTCGCCCGCCACGGCCACAGCCGCCCCGCCTGCCCCCACCCCGACCTCGAACCCGCGCTGCGCGCGACGTACGGCGTCGTGGTCTTCAACGAACAGGTCACCGCCGTCTTCTCGGTCCTGACGCGCACCGACCTCGCCATGGGCGAGGAAGCCCGGCGCGCCCTGTCCGACCCCGGCCGCCTGCCCGCGCTGGAAGCCTGGTTCCGCCGGCGGGCGGACGCGGCCGGCTACCCGCCGCGGACGGTGGACCAGGTCTGGCAGACCCTGAAGGCGATGGGTGCCTACGGCTTCGCCAGAAGCCACGCCGTCGCGTTCGCGCTGCCCACGCTCCAGTCCGCGTTCCTCAAAGCCCACCACCCGGCCGCGTTCTACTGCGGACTGCTGGAGCACGACCCCGGCATGTACCCCAAGCGCCTGGTCCTGGCCGACGCCCGGCGCCGCGGCGTGCCGATCCTGAACACCGACGTCCAGCACTCCGACGCCCGCTACCGCACCGAGCAGCTGCCCGACGGCACGCTCGGCCTGCGGATCTCCCTCGCCGACGTCCACGGCATCACCGACACCGAGGCCCGGCGCATCGCCGACGGCAAGCCCTACACCGACCTGCCCGACTTCCACACCCGCGCCCGCCCCTCCCGCCCCCTCGCACAGCGCCTGGCCCGCATCGGCGCCCTGGACTCCATCGCCCACGGCGCCCACCGCCGCGAACTCCTCCTCCAGCTCGACGAACTCCACCGCCACACCCGGGCAGCGCCGCCCGCCCAGCTCACCCTCACCACCGACCCGGGAGCACCCCCCGGGCCCACCGGGCTGCCCGTGATGAGCGAACAGGAACAACTCGACGCCGAGCTGGACATCACCGGCATGGACACCTCCCGGCACCTGATGACCTCCCACCGCACGCTGCTCTCCGAGCTGGGCGTCACCCCCGCCCGCCTGCTCCACGAAGTCCCGACCGGGGAGACCGTGCTCGTGGCCGGTGCCAAGGTCGCCATCCAGACCCCGCCCGTCCGGTCCGGCAGGCGAACGATCTTCGTCTCCCTCGACGACGGCTCGGCCGCCGGGGTGATCGACCTCGCCTTCTTCGACAACACCCACGCCGACGTCGCGCACACCGTCTTCCACCACTGGCTGCTGCTCGTGCGCGGCCAGGTCCAGCGACGGGGCAAGAGCGTCACCGTCGTCGGCCGGCGCGCCTGGAACCTCACCGACCTCGCACAGGCCCACCAGGACGGCGGCCACACAGCCATCCGCCGCCTCCTCGCCACCACCCAGCCGCCCACGGCATCACCCCGGACCACGGACAACCCGACGCCCGAAACCCGGCCCGGCGGAGCCGGACGCCTGTGGCACGCCAGCCCAGGGAGCGCCGGATGACCACCACCGCGATCCTCCACGCACGCTTCACCCACCCCTCCTTCGAGACCTACCGCGAGCTCTTCACCGTGCTCGGCGACATCACCCCCGCCGTCCAGGCCCTCCCGCCCGACAGCGCCCTCCTCGACATCACCGGCGCCCTGCGCTACTGGCAGCGCACCCCCGCCCAGCTCGCCGACCTCATCCAGACAAGGATCATGGCCCGCTACGGACTGACCACCGCCATCGGCGGCGGCCCCACCCGCATGCACGCCACCATGACCGCCGACACCACCCCACCCGGAACCGTACGAATCCTCGACCCCGATCCCGCAACCACGCTCGCCTTCCTCCACCAGCAGCCGCTCCGCGCCCTGCCCGGCATCGGCCCCGCCCTCGAACGCACCCTCCGCCCATACGGACTGACCACCGTCGGCGACCTCGCCGCCCTGCCCCCCACCACCCTCCAGCGCATCACCGGCCCCTCCACCGCCCGCCTTCTCTTCGACCGCGCGTCCGGCAACGACCCCCGCCGCATCACCCCCACAGGCCCACCCCCCTCCATCACCGCCCGCCACCGCTTCGACCACGACGTCCTCGACCCCGCCGAAGCACGCCGCACCCTCCTCAACCTCGCCATCCAACTCGGCACCCGCCTCCGCCACTCCCAGCGCTGCGCCTCCCGCATCGAGCTCACGGTCACCTTCGCCGACCGGACCTCCCTGATCCGCTCACACACCCTCGCCGAAGCCACGAACCACAGCCCCCGTCTCCAAGAGGCGCTGTACCGGCTGTTCTCCACGCTCGGCCTGCAACGCGCACGAATCCGGGCCCTCACCGCCCGGGCCGCCGGCCTGACCAACGCCTCCGCCAGCACGGTCCAGCTCACACTCGACCGCAAGACGGAACACGCCCGCCGCCTGGAACCCGTCATCGACCGCGCCAACCACCGCTTCGGCAGCAACACACTCCAACCCGCATCCCTCGCAGCACGCCCCCACAGCCGCCGGCACCTCGACCAGTAGTCGGCGATAACCGGCGAACGCCTCACCCGACTCGCTGGGGTCCTGCGGTTCTGGCGGCGGATGGCGGTGTCGTGATGTGCGCGGGCGTGCGCGTGGTGCGGTGCCGGGGCGTGGCGACTGCCGAGTGACCGAGTATTTGCGATTGCGTTCGGTATTCGATCGTTTGAGTGATGGAATCCGACCGGGTCAATGAGTGCTGGAGAGCGTCAACCGCAGATCGACCTATTAACGGACAGTAGCGATGGTTTTCGTATAGGTGAGCGGGTAGCGTCCGGCGAGTCAGCTCGGACACACAGGTAGCAGCCGTAGCTCCGAGCTGACTCACCGACGTTCACCAGTCCGATCAAGGAGGGCGTATGCCTCCTGACCCTTTCCCAACTCCGCCGCCTGTCGGCACGCTGCGGATGGTTACCGACCGTACCACCGTGTGCCGGACAGGCGTCAGAACCCGTCATGGGTGTGTCTTTCGGGTCAACAACGCTGTTCTCCGGGCCTGTTACCCGGAAATCCGGCACCACCGGCCTCTCGTGCCGCTGCCGGGTCCCGCTCGGACCCGTCCGGCGCTCGGTTTCGTGGAAACCGCATCTCCCTCTTCACGTCCGTACTGCCACTGCGGCCCCGCCGGGTGACGGATCCGGCCGAGGGGGCACCACGCACTCGCCTGGTGCCCCCTCGGACCCGCCCCGACGGCAGACCTGTTCCCTCCTGGCAGACCCGGAGCATGTGCTCCGTGACGAAAAGATGCCGTTTCCGCCGGGAACCTCCGTGTTCCCTTCAGCAACTCCCCGAAAGGGGCCAGATTCCCATGACCACGCAAGGTCAGGACGACGTGCAGTGCCCGGCAGCCGGCTGCACGAATCCTCTCGAGCAGAAGCCGACCGGACGCCGCCGTCTCTACTGCTCGGACAACTGCGGCACGCGGTACCGCAAGTACCAGCAGGACCTCCCGAAGACCATCAACGACGCCTACGCCCTGCAGACCGCGAAGGAACTGGAGGAGCGGGTACGCGTCCTCGTCTCCCTGGTCGAGTCCGGACAGCCCGTCGACGCGCTGAGGGAAATTCGGCAGGCGACCAATGCCTTCCTCACCCTGCGCGGCGCCATGGTGCAGCAGGCGCACGACCGCAAGATCAAGTCCTCCGAGCTGGGCACGGTGCTCCACGTCAGTCCCGACACTCTGCGCCGCTGGAAGGAGGTCTACGCCCGCCGCCGTGGCAAGCGCACGTCACTGCCCGCGGGCATCAGCAAGCCGCGCGCCGAGGCCCGGGTTCCCAGCCCCCGCCACCCCGAGCCCGCCCCGAACCTCAGTGACCCGGCGGGCCCTCCAACGGAGGGCCCGCCCACCACCGGTACCGCCGCCACGGTCTTAGCCCGAGCGCTGTCCCGCCTCCACCGCGAGAGCGGCCTCTCCTTCTCCGCCCTGGGCAGAGCCGTCGGAGTCCACCGCTCCTACATCTCCCGGCTGGTATCCGGCCAGCGGCTCCCGTCCTGGAAGACCGCCCGCCGCTTCGCCGCCGCCTGCGACGCCGACCCCGAGGACCTCCGCCCCCTGTGGAACGCCGCCCGCGGCTACCGCGTCCCCCAGCCCGGCACCCTCCACGCCGCACTGCGCGGAATGAACCTCGCCGCCGGCCACCTCACCCCCGACACCCTCACCACCCGCACCGGCCACACCCTCACCACCCACGACGTCACCGGCCTGCTCTCCGGCACACGCGTCACCGACTGGACCAAGGTCGAGACCCTCGTGACCGCCCTCGGCGGGCAGCCCGACCTCATCCGCCCCCTCTGGGAAACCGCCAGCGCCCACCCCGGCCCCACCGTGCAGTACTTCAACCCCACACCCGCCGAAACCGCCTCCGCGCTCAAGAAGTTCGGAATCGGAGTCCAGCCATGACCCCCCGCACCGCCCGCTCCATCAGGCTCCTGATGCCGCCCGTTTACGAGGCCTTCCACACCCTGCACACCGACCGCTACCTCGCCTACGCCCGCGCCCATCTGGACGACGCCGCCGCCCAGGCCGCCGTCCAGTCCGCACTCGGCACCATCGCCACCCACTGGCCGTACATCGTCGCCCAGGCACACCCCGCCGCCATCGCCTGGGAACAACTCGTCGCCACCACCGGAAGCCGCACCCACCCCCTCCCCGCCGACACCACCAGCCCCCTCCACTACGACGCCCTCATCCTGCACACCCTCGGCTACACCGCCCACAGCATCGCCGAGGCAACCGGCACCCACCCCACCACCGTCCACTGCCTCCTCCACCCCCATAAGCGGGAACACCACGACCCCACCTGACATCCCGCATGCCTCCGAAACCACCGAACGCCAGGCTGTCGCAGCACCGACCCGAGACCCCACCCGAGCAAGCCCCGCCCGCGCCATCCCGCAGAACAGGACCACCATCAATGCGCCACCAACCCACCCGGCGCAACGCCCTCGACACCGCCAGACACCTCGCCCAATGGGCCGCCCGGCGCCGCCGCACCGCCGCTGTCCACCTGCTCCGCGGCATCTGCTACGGCATCGGAACCAGCGCCGTCACCCTTCTTGCCGTCTGGGCCGAGCAGCACCTCTGACACACCAATCACCCTCCCCAGCACTGCTGCCCAGCCCCGCTCCGCCGTACCGGGAGCTGCGGCGGAGCTCCGCCATGCGGGCGTCCAGCCCGCACCCCAAGAACGACCGGTTCGGTCGGCACGCTGGCTGACCAGAAGCTGGTTGACACGGGGGATCACTCCTGGACAGGGGTTGCCGCGCCCGTCGTTCCGGTGGAGCGCCGGACGCGCCCGGACGGCTACCGCCGTGTGGCCGAGGCGCATCGCCAGGCCGTCCGGCCGTCGCCGGTGGATCCGGACCGGCGGTGGTGGAGCGGCAGACGAAGGAACTGCGGGAGCTGTCGCGCCGGGCGTTTCCCTGAGCCCGACGTCGTCCCGGACGACGCACACACCGCGACCAAGGCTGTCCGCGGACAGCGCTGCCGCCAGGCCGCGTCGCTGCTACGCAGGACGAAGTGGAGTGGTGTGGGTCTGACTGGAACGCCTGGGAATCCAGCGGCGCTCCCATGACGAGTTCCCCTCCGCCCAGCCGGATTCCCGGGCCCGGGGGCAGTCAGCCTCCGGCCGCCAGGCCCCGGGCGAGCACCGACGTTCCCGCAGCAGCCCACTGAACAATGCCCAGCGCGAAGATCACTGACTGGAACGGTGACGCACCGCCTGCCTGCTGCCGACCGGAGTGATATCACCGCCCGGCGGCGCAGGAGAGCCGCAAAAGCGAGCGACATGAGACACCCGGCAGGCCTTTCAGGCCATTCCGTCCCACCCGTGACTTCCGTCACCCAGATGACACATGGCAGTCCCTTAATGTCATCGAGCCCAACCATCCGAAGATCATTTACAAGGGAGTCAGTGACATGTTCTTGACGAAGCGAATAGTGACCGCCGGGATCGCAACCCTGCTCGCCCTTCCGGCCACCGCCGCCGTCGCCGGCGAGATCTCCGGCAGCCGGCTGCCCTTCTCCATCGCCACCTCCGGCTCCGCCGAGGACAGCGACCGCTGGAACGGACCCAGCTCCGGGCACGCCAAGCCCTGTGGAGACGTTCCGGTCGCCCAGCCCAATACATTCAGCGCCTACATCTACCAGGACAAGTCACTGATGCCCGACCCGCAGATCGCCTCGACGTCGCGGTCGTACTCCCAGGGGTACGGATGCGGCGGGTACAAGAACACCACCACCGGTGGTAAGTACTACACCGAAGCCACATGGTCCGGCATCCCCGGAAGCCGCGCCACCGGCTACGTGGCCGCTGAGAACTGACAGGAAACCGTGTCCGTAACAATCCACACCACCGCGGCCGGCAATGTGCCGACCGCAACTGTCAAGGGCGCCACGGTCCGCTACAAGACCGTGGTCGCCCTTGGCGGCGTCGACGCCGAGTTCCATCCCGGCACCACCGCGCTGCTCGGACCGAACGGCGCGGGCAAGACCACACTGCTCTCCCTGCTGAGCACAGCCCGCCAGCCGGACGAGGGAAAAGTGTCGCTGCTCGGCGCACCCGTGAGCGGCCGTGCAAGTGTGCGGGCGGTGCGGGAGCAGATCGGAGTGCTGCCACAAGCCTTCGGCTACTACCCGCGTTTCACCGTAAGGGAGTTCATCGAGTACGCGGCCTGGCTGCGCAAGGTGCCGCGCCCGGAGCGTGCCGGGCGGGTGCGGGAGGCGCTGAACCTGGTGGAGCTGGAGAAATACGCGGACCGGAGAATGGGGCAGCTGTCCGGCGGCATGCTGCGCCGGGCCGGTATCGCGCAGGCGGTCGTCAACCGGCCCGCGCTGGTGCTGCTGGACGAGCCGACGGTGGGCCTGGACCCCGCGCAGCGGATCGGGTTCCGCGCCCTGATCCAGGCACTCGGAGAACGCTCCGCAGTAGTGATGAGCACCCACCTCGCAGAGGACGTGGCACAGGTCAGCGACCGTATCCACGTCCTGCTGGAGGGCCGGATGAGGTTCACCGGCACGGCCGTCGAGCTGTGCGCGCAGGCTGAGGGGCATGACGGTGAGACGCTCAACGGCCCGGCGGTGGAGGCCGGCTATCTGGCCGTGGTGGAGCGGAACGGGGTATCGGCGTGACAAGGACACTGCTCTTCGAGATGCGCCGCGGCGAGGCCGGGAAAGTGGCCCTGCTGTCGGCCGTGGCCGGGATCTGGTACCTGACCTCGGAGGACACCGCCACCAGCGACTGGATCGGCTGGTGGAACCAGACGAACATCAAGGTCCAGATCTTCGGCGTGATCGTCATGGGCTCGCTGATGAGCGCCGCCGCCGCGTGGACGGCCAGCCGCGCCCGCCGCACCCGGGCAAACGCCTGGACGGACACCACACCCCGTGGCGGCTGGCCGCAGGCGGTGCTGCTATGGGCGGCGGCCTGGCTATGGTCACTGCTGGTGTACGCGGTGATGGCCGCCGTCGCCCACCAGCGCACAGCCGCCGTCAGCGAAGTCACCGAACCCGTATGGAGCCCGCTGCTGCTCGGCGCCGCGATGACGGCGTTCCAGATCGCGGCGGGCGTCGCCGCAGGCACGCTGCTCCCCTCCAGAATCACCGCCCCGGCGATGGGCGCACTCTGGTACCTGATATTCGTGGCCTTCGCCTTCTTCCCGGACCTGCCCCTCGCCCGCCTCTTCCCAGCCGTCGACGAACACTGGGACACCACCTTCCAGCCCAACACCGGCCGCCTGCTCCTCGCAACCCTGTGGTGCACGGCCGCGGCACTCACCCTCCTGGCACTGCCCGCACTGCTGCGCCGCGCGCCCCTCTCACCGGGTCCGCTCGCTGCCGTACCGATCACGGTGGCGGCGGTGGCGGCCGGTGCGGGACTGATGACCCTGCATGCTCCGGCGGGTGAACCGTTCTGGGCGGTACGCGCCGAACAGCCCGCCCAGCCCGCCTGCGTGACGGAAGGGCGCACGCGCGCGTGCCTCTGGCCCGACGACCGGCATCTCCTGCCCCAGGCACGCACCGCGGCCCGGACCGTGGAGCGGGCCCTCGGGCCCGTGGCCGGCTTTCACCGGGACTTCGCCCAGACGGGGCTGCGGACCAGCGGCCCAAACAGCGCGGAACTGCCGGTGTACCGGCCAGTCGTAGACTCGGCCGCGATGACCGGGGCCATGCTGACCGCCGCGATCCCCCAGCGACCGAACGGGTGCCAACCTCCCATGCTCGCGGAGATCGGCGGCTACCCCGACGCCTTCCTGCTGGAAGCCGCGGTGAACGCCCGCGCGAAGGTGCCCTCGCCCTACTACGGCGACAAGTTCGGCGAAGCCGTCCAACGCATCCTCGCCGCGCCGCCCGCCGCCCAGGACCGATGGCTCACCGCCGCCGCCGATGCCGTCGGCGACTGCCGCCCCGTCCCCCCGCCGCCCCGGTGAACCCGGCCCTCGCCTTCGCCCGCAGCCGGAACCTGCCCCGCGCGGCGGCCGTTTCCCTGGTACTTGCCCTCGCCACGACGCTGCTCGCAGGCACCCAGGTGGAGATCCCCGACTTCCGCCACCTGGTCGATTACGGAGTCCCCGTGGCGGCGGTCGTCCCGGTGGCCTTCGCGGTCGTCCTGGGCAGCACGCTGTACTCCCCGATGGCCGACCTGGAGCACACCGCCGCCCAGCCACTACCCCTTTTCCGACGCCTCCACCTCGTCGCGCTCACCCTGCTGGCGGCCGCCCTGACGGCCCTCCCCATGGTCACCGGACTCTCCGCCGACATCGCCGGCACCGCCGCCCGCAACGCGATCGGCTACCTGGGCCTCGCCGGAATCAGCGCCCGCCTCTTCGGCAGCGGCCTCGCCTGGCTGCTGCCCCTGGGCACCTTCGGCCCGACCCTCCTCCTCGGAGTGGCACCGGACAACACCCCCGAGTGGTGGGCCTGGTCCATCCACCCCCTGTCCTCCTCCGGCTCACTGGTAACCGCTGCCCTGCTGTGGCTGACCGCCCTGGTTCTGCCCGACGCCCCGATCCGGGCGGACGAGAAGGCGGAGGCATAGCAGGAGACGGATCTACGCCGCCCAAGAAGGCATGCTGGGCCTGCGGGCAACAGCAGGACGGTGGGCTATGCGAGTCCTACCGCTACCAGGCCACCGAAACTGAACGCGAATCCCATCCTGGCGTGCGAGCCAGGCTCTTCCGGGCTGGGCCCGGCTAGAGGGATCAGCCAGAGCAGCCCGCGACCCAGGCCGTAGGACAGACGATCACCGGAGCGGGCCCCGCCGGTCGTTCGTGTGTACCTCTTCACACCCTGCCGGGCCAGGTTCCGCGCACCGTAGCGTGGACTGGGTGCAGAAGACAGTGGCGTCTTCTGGTGGTTCCAACAGTGCCTCTAACCTCGCCGGGAGCAACCGGGTCTCGCGGGAACACGCGCTGGCCGCCAACTGCCGCAGACGCTCTTCCGGGTGATGATCCGATCGTCTCCACCCGAAGACGGCGTACCGCTGCTATTCATCTGGGCATGATCAAGAACTTGAGGCGTGCCGCCGCGGCCACCGCATTCGCCCTGCTCCCTCTCGTCCTTACCACCCCCTCCCAGGCGGCCCCCGCCGCTCCCGCCGCTCCCCTCGTTCCCCTCGCGGCGGAGACCCTCTCCCTCGCCGCCGCCGTCAGCCGGCTTCCCGTCACCACCGAGGACCGCACCGGCTACAACCGCGACTCCTTCCGCCACTGGAACGCCGGCCTCAACCCCACCGACGGCTGCAACACCCGCGCCGAGGTCCTGATCTC
>NZ_BAAASB010000033.1:0-57283 GCF_039532665.1 Streptomyces amakusaensis
ACCCCGCCCTCAGGCTGGTCCCCGTCGGCGTCACCGGCGAACTCTACGTATCGGGTGAGGGCCTGGCGCGCGGCTACGCCGGCCGCGCCGCCCTCACAGCGGGCCGGTTCGTCGCCGATCCGTACGGTCCGGCGGGGACGCGGATGTACCGGACCGGGGACCTGGCGCGATGGCGTGCGGACGGTGAGCTGGAGTACGTCGGGCGGGCCGACGATCAGGTGAAGGTGCGGGGTTTCCGTATCGAGCTGGGCGAGATCGAGGCCGCACTCCTCCGCGACGCGCAGGTGGCCCAGGCCGCTGTCACGGTCCGTTCCGACCGGCCCGACGACCGCCGGCTCGTCGGGTACGTCGTCCCGCGCGCCGGGGCGGTTCTGGAGGGTGCGGTGGTACGGCGGGAGCTGGCCCGCCGCCTTCCCGACCATATGGTCCCGGCCGCGGTCGTCGTCCTGGACGGTCTTCCCCGCACGGTCAACGGCAAGCTCGACCGGCAGGCCCTGCCCGCCCCCGACTTCACCACCGCCATCACCGACGACGCACCCCGTACACCTCAGGAAGCCACCCTGAGCCGGCTCTTCGCCGAAGTGCTCGAACTGCCGCGTGTCGGAATCCACGACGACTTCTTCGAGCTGGGCGGCCACTCCCTCCTCGCCACCCGGCTCATCAGCCGGGTGCGGGAGACCCTCGGTGTCCAGCACACCATCAGGACCCTCTTCGAGTTCCCGACCGTGGCAGCGCTCGCCGGGCTGGACCCCGACGGCGGCGGGACCGGCGACTCCTTCGCCGCCCTGCTGCCGCTCCGGCCGCGCGGGACCAAGCCGCCGATCTTCTGCGTACACCCGGCCGGCGGACTGAGCTGGTGCTACGCGGGCCTGATGAGCGGCATCGACACCGAGCACCCGATCTACGGCCTCCAGGCCCGCGGCATGTCCGAAGAGGAGGAACCCCCCGCCGCACTGGACGACATGGCCGCCGACTATGTGAACACCCTGCGCACCGTCCAGCCGGCCGGCCCCTACCATCTGCTCGGCTGGTCGTACGGCGGCGTCGTCGCCCACGCGATCGCCGCCCGGCTGCGGGAGCAGGGCGAAGAGGTCGCCCTGCTGGCCCTGCTGGACTCCTACCCGAACCCCCCGCTCGCCGGAAAGATCCCCGGCGATCAGGAGATCGCGCAGCTGCTGCTGGAAGGCCTCGGCCGGGACGCCGACGAGCCGGCCCGGAGCGCTCTCGATCTGCCCGAGCTCATGGAACTCGTCCCCGAGAACGGTTCCCCGTTCGCCGGTCTCACCTCGGCGCGGATGCGCTCCCTCGTCGACATCGTCACCAACAACATCCGCCTCGTCGAAGCGCATGAACCGCCGGTTTACGACGGCGATGTTCTCTTCTTCACCGCCACCGAGGGGCGAATCGAGGACTGGATGAGCCATGAGGCTTGGATCCCCCATGTGAACGGCCGGGTGGAGAACCATCCGATCGCCTGCGAACACGGCGAGATGGCGAATCCGGGGCCGCTGCGGCGCATCGGTTCCCTCATCTCCCAGAAACTGTCGCGCCGCGCATCCCGGCCGTGACCGCCCGCCCAGGAGGCGTTTATGAAGCTGGAGAATCTCTACATCAGCGGGCTGGGTACCTACCTTCCCGAGCGAATGACCAGTCGTCGAGCCGTCGACATGGGTCTGTACGACGAGATCCTCATGCTGGACTCCGGAGTCACCGGAACCTTGATGGCCGGGGACACCCCACCCGTGGACATGGCGGTCTCCGCCGCCCGTGACGCCTTGACGAGAGCGGGCTCCGACGCGTCGTCGGTGGATCTGCTGGTGCACTCCTGTGTACTGCGACAAGGCCCCGAAATGTGGTACCCGGGCGGATACATAGCCCGGGAACTCGGAGCCGGGAACATCCCCGCCTTCGAAATACAGCAGGGCTGCAACGGAATGCTGGCC
Source organism: Streptomyces amakusaensis (assembly GCF_039532665.1). NCBI lineage: Bacteria > Bacillati > Actinomycetota > Actinomycetes > Kitasatosporales > Streptomycetaceae > Streptomyces > Streptomyces amakusaensis. The sequence goes on from NZ_BAAASB010000033.1 coordinate 1,944, forward strand.
GCCATGGAGCTGGCGGCCGGCCGGCTCAGCCTGGATCCCCTGAGCACGACCGCGCTCCTGACCACGGCGGACAACTTCACCTCCCCCCGTGCCGACCGCTGGCGCGGCTACGGCCCGGGCACGGTGATCGGGGACGCCGGGAGCGCGATGCTGCTCGACACCACCGGCGGCATCGCCCGGGTGCGATCGGTCAACCAGCTGATGATCCCCGAGCTGGAAGGGCTGCACCGGGGCGGCGAGCCGCTGTTCGACCCGCACGGCCGGGCCACCATCGACATGGTCGAGCGGGCCCGGCACTTCGGCCGCGCGGACCGGACGCTCGCGGAGGTCAACGAGACCATCGCGAAATGGCAGGCCGATGTGGCGCTGCGGTCGCTGGACGAGGCCGGGATAGGCGTCGGAGACATCGCCCGGGCGATCTATGTGAACCAGGGGCACTACCTTGTCGCGCAGTTCTTCCTTGACCCTCTCGGAATTCCGGAGTCGAAGTCGAGCTGGGAATTCGGCCGTACCGTCGGCCATCTCGCGGCGAGCGATCACGTGGTGGCGCTCGACCACTATGTGTCGATGGGCCTGCTCAAACCCGGAGACCACGTACTGCTCGCGGGCGCGGCACCGGGCTTTGTGGTCAGCAGCGCCGTGCTGACCATCGACGCGGCCGCCCCCTGGGCGATCTGACAACCGAGGAGTTCACATGGCCAGCCGCAAGCGCCGCGAGACCCCCGAAGACCGCCGGATCCCCAAGGACAGGGCCAAGAAAGGCGGCCCCGCTGTCGCCGTCGTGGGCATAGCGTGCACCTTTCCGGGGGCCGCCGATCTGACCGAGTTCTGGTCACGCCTGGGCGAAGGACACGACAGCATAAGCGAAGTCCCGGCCAGTCGATTCGACATCGAAGAATTCTATGATCCCTGTCCGGGAAAGCCAGGGAAGATCGTCAGCCGCTGGGGCGGATTCCTCGACGGAATCGACGAGTTCGACGCCGACTTCTTCGGCGTGGCACCGCGCGAGGCCCACCACATGGACCCCCAGCAGCGGTTGCTCCTGGAGACCACCGCCGCCGCCGCCGAGGACGCGGGCTTCACCAGGGAGCGGCTGGCGGACGGCCGCACCGGAGTCTTCATCGGCTCCCTGGGCCGTAACTACTGGGACGCGATGAGCCGTTCGGGAGTCCTCGACCTCTACGCCAACGCCGGATCCACGCCCAGCGTCCTCTCCGGCAGACTCTCCTACGCCTTCGACCTCCAGGGCCCCAGCCTCACCGTCGACACCGCCTGCTCCTCCTCCCTCACCGCCGTTCATCTGGCCTGCCAGAGTCTGCGCAGCGGCGAATCCACCCTGGCGCTGGCCGGCGGGGTCAATCTCATCCTGGTCCCCGAGGAGAGCATCACCTTCTCCAGCGGCAAGATGCTCTCGCCCGACGGCCGCTGCAAGTTCGCCTCGGCGTCGGCGAACGGCTTCGTCCGCAGCGAGGGCGTCGGTGTCGTCGTCCTCAAACTCCTGGAGGACGCGATCGCCGACGGGGACGCCGTCCGCGCGGTCATCCTCGGCTCCGCCACCGTCAACGACGGCCGGAGCGGCGGCGCGATGATGGCCCCCGCGCGGTCGGGACAGGAGAAGACCCTGCGGGCGGCCTACGCCGATGCCGGAATACACCCGTCCAGGGTCGACTACGTGGAGGCGCACGGCACCGGCACCAGCGTGGGCGACCCGGTCGAGCTGGGCGCGCTGTCGGCCGTGCTCGGGGTGGACCGTCCCGCGGACCGGCCGCTGATCGTGGGCTCCGTCAAGACGAACATCGGGCACGCGGAGGGCGCCGCCGGAATCGCCGGTCTGATCAAGACGGTGATGTGCCTGGAGAGCGGAGTGATCCCGCCCAGTCTGCACAGCGCCGAGCTGACATCGGCGATCGACTGGGCGAACACCCCGCTGCACGTGCCCCAGCGGACCAGGGAGTGGCCCCAGGACGAACGGCCGGGAATCGCCGGCGTCAGCTCCTTCGGCATCTCCGGCACCAATGTGCACATCGTCCTCGGCGCACACCACCCGGCGCGAACCGCGCCCGCGCCCGCCCCCGCCCCCGCTCCCGAGGACGAGGAGGCCCGCCCCCGGCTGCTGAGTCTCTCCTCGCACAGCCCGAAGACCCTCCGCGAGACCGCCGCCCGCTATCTGCGCCATCTGGAGCCGGGCGGCGCGGGCCACGAGACCCCGCTGCGCGACATCTGCTACAGCGCGGCCACCCGCCGCGACAGCCACGAGAGCCGGCTTACCGTCGTCGGCTCCACCCGCAAGGAGCTGACCGGCAGGCTGTCCGCGTTCCTCGACGACGAGCCCGGCCCCCTCACCCGGTCCGCCGACGATGTGTACGAGGAACGCTCCCGGGTGGTCTTCGTCTTCCCGGGCCAGGGCTCGCAGTGGGTCGGCATGGGCCGTGAGCTGCTCACGGCCGAGCCCGTGTTCCGCCGGGCGCTCGAAGAGTGCGACGCGGCGGTCCGCGCAGAGACCGGCTGGTCCGTGATCGACCGGCTCACCGGCGGCGGAGCGCTCGAAGGCGTCGACGTCATCCAGCCCACCCTGTGGGCGGTCGAGGTGGCACTCGCCGCCCTCTGGCGGTCCTGGGGCGTCGAACCCGACTACGTCGTCGGCCACAGCATGGGCGAGACGGCCGCCGCCTGCGTCGCCGGCTCCCTCGGTGTGGCGGACGCGGCTGCCGTCATCTGCCGGCGCAGCGCCCTGGCCAAGTCGGTCTCCGGGAACGGGGCGATGGCCTCCGTGGAACTCGGGGCCGAGGCCGCCGCCGAGGAGCTGACCCGGTACGCCGGTCTCATCTCCGTCGCCGCGATCAACGGCCCCACCTCGACCGTGCTCTCCGGCGACGGCGACGCGATGCGGGAGCTGCTGACCTCGCTCCAGGAGCGCGGTGTCTTCTGCCGGCTGGTGCGGGTCGACTTCGCCTCGCACGGCCCCCAGGTGGAACCCCTGCGCGAGCCCCTCCTCGAAGCCCTCGGCTCCCTCGCCCCGCGCGCCGGATCCGTCCCCATGTACTCCACCGTCGACGCGGAGCCCGTCGACGGAACCGGTCTCGACGCGGCCTACTGGGCGCGCAATCTGCGGGAACCGGTGCGATTTGGACCCGTCGTCCAGAAGCTCCTGGACGAGGGCCCCACCGTATTCATCGAGATCAGCCCGCACCCCATCCTCACCCCGGCGATGAGCGAGTACGCCGACCAGTCGCCCGGCAGGGCCCTCGCGGTGGGATCCACCCGCCGCAACACCTCCGAACTCGCCGCCCTGCTCGACTCGCTCGCCGCCCTACGGCTGAGCGGACACCCGGTCGACCTCGGCCGGATCTTCGAACCGGAGGCGCGCTACGTGCGGCTGCCCGGCCCGGCCTGGCAGCGGCAGCGGTACTGGTTCCCCGAGCGCCCGCGCACCGAGACGCCCGAACACCCGCCGCCGCCCGAACGCCCGACGGCCCCCGGACACCCGACGCCCGGCCATCCCCTGCTGGGCGCGCCCGCGGCGGGCGGGGGCGAGGGCGCGGACCGGGTCTGGGAAGGCCCTCTCGACCTCACGGCCAACGCCTACCTCCGCGACCACCAGGTCCAGGGTGTCGTCATCATTCCCGGCACCGCCTACATCGAGATGGCCGCGGCTGCCGCCGCCACCGTCTTCGGGACCGTCCCCGCCATCCGGGACGTCATCTACCACGAGGGCATCTTCCTCACCGCGTCCGAGCCGCCGCCCGTGGTCCGCGTAACACTGCGCCAGGACCCCGGAGGCGGCTGGGGCTTCGAGATCGGCAGCCGCTACCACGACCAGTCGGAACACCAGCGCAATGTCACAGGCCGGCTGGACCCCGGCCTGGCCCCCGGTGAAGGACCGCCCGGCGGGGCGCCGGCCGAGGTCGCCTCCCGCGAACGGGCGCGGAGCGAGGGAGCGGAACTCTCCGGCGCGGAGTTCTACCGCCGCTTCGCCGCCAAGGGCAACCAGTGGCTCGGAGCCTTCCAGGGGGTCACCCGGCTCTGGCGGCGGGACGGCGAGGCGCTCGCGCGCATCGAGCCCCCGGCGTCCGTCCCCGACGCCGACCCGTCCCACCACTTCCACCCCGCGCTGCTCGACGCCTGCGGACACACCCTGGCGGCGGCCATCGAGAGCTTCCGCACCGACGGCGAACACGACGCCTTCGTCCTCGGCGGCATCGACCGGGTCCGTCTCCACCGACGCCCGCGCGGGCCGGTCTGGAGCCACGCGGTACGCACCGAGGCCCGGCCGGACGCCGTCGTCGGCGATGTCGAGGTGCGCGACGAGGACGGCGAGCTGCTCGCCGAACTCGGCGGCGTACGGCTGCGCTTCCTCGTACCCCGTACGGCGGCCCCCCGACGGACCGACTGGCTCCACGAGGTCGTCTGGCGGCCGGCCGAGCGCCCGGCGCCCGGCGGGCCGCGCACCGGCTTCTGGCTGGTTCTCGCCGATCGGAGCGACACCGCCGACACCCTCAAGGGCATGCTCGGCGGCCGTGTGATCGTCGTGACGCCGGGCGCGGCGCTCGTGAAGAAGGCCCCGGACCGGTACGAGACCGGCCCCGACGACTATCGCGAACTCCTGGCGGAGGTGCGCGGGGAGGTCGGCGACAGCGGCTGCGAGGGCGTCGTCCACCTGTGGTCACGGGACGCCCGCGACCCCGGCCCCCTCGGAGGGAGCGCGGCCGGGGCGACGGCCTCGGCGGCACGGCTGGGCGGCCACAGCGTGCTGCGCCTGATCCGGGCCCTGGAGGGGACGCCGTGGTACGGGAGCGGGCTGTGGCTGGTGACCGAGGGCGCGCAGCGGCTGCCGGACCACCCGGGTGAGATGTCGGTGGGCCAGGCGACGGTGTGGGGCCTGGGCCGCTCGCTGATCCAGGAGCGCGGCTCGGCGCGCTGCGTCCTGATCGACCTGCCCGCCGGGGCCGGGAGCGGGGCCGCCGGACTGCTGGGCGCGGAACTGCTCGCCCAGGACGACGGCGAGAACCAGATCGCGCTCCGGGCCGGCCTGCGGTACACGGCCCGGCTGGTGCCGCACACCCCGGCCCCGGAGTCCGCCACCGCCGAGCCCGCCGGCCGGGCCGCCGCCGTGCTTCCGCCGGCCTTCGAGGTCCGCAGCCGCACGGCGGGCCTGCTGGACGAGCTGGGCCCCGTACCGATGGCGCGGCGCGCGCCCGGTCCGGGCGAGGTCGCGATCCGGGTGACGCGGACGGCCCTCAACTACCGGGACGTGCTGACGGCGATGGGCGCGTACCCCGGCCTCGGCGACGCGGCCCCCCTGGGCTGGGAGTGCGTGGGCGTCATCACGGAACTCGGCGACGGCGTGGCGGGGCTGCTCCCCGGCGACGAGGTCGTCGCGCTCTCCGAGGGGGCACTCGCCAGCCATGTGGTGACCAGCGCCCATCTGGTGGGCAGGATCCCGGCCCGGCTCACGGCCGAGGAGGCGCTCACCCTCCCGGCGGCGTATCTCACCGCGTACTACGGGCTGTGCGAGCTGGCGAAACTGGCCCCCGGCGAGCGGGTCCTGATCCACTCGGCGACCGGTGGCGTGGGGCTGGCCGCGATCCAGCTGGCCCGGTGGCGCGGCGCGGAGATCTACGCGACGGCGGGCAGCCCGCAGAAACGCGCGCTGCTGAAGACCCTCGGCGTGAAGCACGTCTTCGACTCCCGGTCGACGGCGTTCGCCGACGAGGTGGCGGCGGCCACCCGGGGCGAGGGGGTGGACGTCGTCCTCAACTCCCTCGCGGGGGAGGCGATCCCCCGGAGCCTCTCCGTCCTCGCGCCGTACGGACGCCATGTGGAACTCAGCAAGAAGGATCTGATCGAGAACAGCTCGATCGGGCTGCTGCCGTTCTCGAAGAATCTGGCGTTCTTCTCGATGGACCTCGTCGACATGCTCCGGAACCGGCCCCGGCGCGCCGGTGAGCTGCTGGATCGCGTACTCGAACTCGTCGAGGGCCGGGCGGTGGAGCCGCTGCCGTACGAGGAGTACGGCATCGCCGACGTCGAGGCGGCGTTCCGGCGGATGGCGCGGGCCCAGCACATCGGCAAGGTCCTGGTACGTCTGGACGACACGGAGGAGCCCGCCGCCGTCCAGGCCGTCCCCGTCGCGTCGCCCGCCGCCGCGCCCGCGGTCCTTCCGCCCGGCGACGGCGGTCCCGCGCTGGTGTCCGACGGCGCCTACGTGGTCACCGGCGGGCTCGGCGGCATCGGGCTGAAGCTGGCCGCCTGGCTGGTGGAGCGCGGTGCCGGGGAGCTGATCCTGCTGGGCCGCACTCCGCTCGGCGACCGGGCCGGGCTCCTGCGCGAGCTGGAGCGCGGCGGTGCGCGGGTCGCGTACCACGCGGTCGACGTGGCCGACGAGGACGCGCTGCGCGCGGTGTTCGGGGAGCACGAGAGCGCCGGTCTGCCGCCGGTGCGCGGTGTCCTCCACGCCGCCGGGGTCATCGAGCTGGTCTCGGCCGCCGAGACGGAACCCGAGCAGTTCGACGCCATGATCGGTCCGAAGGTCACCGGGGCGTGGAATCTGCACCGGCTGCTCGAAGGGAGTCCGCTCGACTTCTTCGTGCTCTTCTCCTCCGCCTCCGCGGTCCTCGGCTCCCCGATGCTGGGCGCGTACGCGGCGGCCAACGCGGGGCTCGACGCACTGGCGCACCACCGGCGCGACCTGGGGCTGCCCGCGCTCTCGGTCAACTGGGGGTTCTGGTCCTCGGTCGGGATGGTGGCCCGGTACGACGATGAGCACGAGCGGAGTCTCGCGCCGAGGGGGATCGAGAGCTTCACCCCCGAGGAGGGGATCGGGCTGCTCCAGAGCGTCTGGGGGAGCCGGGCGGCGCAGCTCACGGTGCTCGCCGCCGACTGGGGCCGCTGGAGCGCCGCGTACCCCGACGCGGCTCGGGATCCGCTGCTGCGGGAGCTGGTCGCCGAGACGGGCCCGCCCCCGCCCCCGCCGGTCCCGGTGCCTGTCCCCGTTCCTGTTCCTGTTCCTGTTCCTGTCCCGGTGGTGAGTGCCGCCTCCACCGAGGTTGCCGAAGCCGAAGCCGAAGCCGAAGCCGAAGCCGAAGCCGGGGCCGGGGCCGAAGCCGGGGCCGAAGGCTCGGGGCCGGACGGCGACCCGGGCACGGTCCGGGCGTTCCTGACCCAGCGGATCGCGAAGGTGCTGGCTCTGCCCGCACAGCGGCTGCACGACCGCAAACCGCTGAACCGGCAGGGGCTCGACTCGCTGATGGCCACCGAGGTACGGAGCCAGGTCCAGCGGGAGTACGGGGTGATGGTGCCGATGGCGAGAATGCTCGGCGGGCAGAGCCTCACCGATCTGGCGGATTTCATCGCCGACGAACTGGCCGACCGGGCCTGAGCGGAGGCCGGCCGAGGAGCGGGCCCGGGGCGCACTGCCCCGGGTCCGCCGACCGCCCGCCTATTTCTGGGATTCCCGCTGAGGCGGCCGACTGACGATTCCCGCTTCATAGGCGTAGATGACGGCCTGGACCCGATCGCGTACATCGAGTTTGCTCAGAATTCCCTGGACATGTGATTTCACGGTGGACTCCGCCACCTTGAGCCAAGCCGCTATCTCCGGGTTGGACAGCCCCTGGACCATGAGTTCAAAGACGTTCCGCTCCCGTCTGGTCAGCGAGAGGAGATGTTCCCTGCTGCTGTGGTTGCTTCCCTTGAGGGCCACCGAAGCACGGGCCAGATTTCCCACGACATCATCTTTTACGGGGGTGTATCCGGCGATGCTGACCCGGATGGCCGCGATGAGTTCGGCCGGGCTGATCCGCCGGTCCAGAACGGTGCATCTGCCGATGCGGAGCAGATTGATGACCTGGTCCCCCGGGAAGGTGGCCAGGAATATCATGTAGATGGGTATGCCGCTCCTGGACTGCACGGCGACCTGTTCGGCGATCTTCAAGGTGTGCGCCGAGAACTCGTGGTAGCTGCAGAGGATGATGTCCGGTCTGAACTGTTCGGCAGATCTTGGGGCTTCCGAGAGGGCACTCACTTCTCCGATGACCGATATCTCGCGGTCATTGTTGAGTATGGCGCTCAGTCCGGCACGTTCCAATTCGTTCTCGCAGACGAGAAGGACTTTCACTCTGCCGTGCCCCTTCATCGCTCCTCCTCAGTGCCGACTCCCGAATCGATCTCGGTATTCACTCTCTGCCGATATTTCCCAGCCTGTAAGCCGCGTTGACCTTATCTTGGCCTGGTGAGACGGTTCAACAGAGGAATTGAGGAGGTTTCTTGATGTCTTGAACTCGTCGGTTCGATCATGGGGTTGACTGGTCGGATTAATGGTGAAAAGCGGGGGGCGCGCGCCGTGCACCGCACACGACCCGCGCCCCGTGTCAAAGCCCCGGGCTCGCCCGTGGCCCACCGCGTTCACTTCTTCCGGATCGCGCACTCCTTCTTCGTGAGCGGCTCGGTGTTCCCCGCGAGCCTGCTGCACAGCACCCGTGAACGCGAACTCCCGCCGTCGCCGCGCCGCACCTCCTTCAGCGCGATGCTGTGACCCTTGCGGTTCTTGTACGGCGTCGCTCCGGTGAAGTCGATCGTGCCCGTCGCCATCCCCGAGAGCCGGACCGTCCGGAGATTCACCCAGGTCTCGGCGCGGGTGTGCGAGCCGCCGGAGCGGGTCGCCGCCGCGTGCAGAGCCCGGGTCGCGTCGTGCGCCAGCGCCGTCTGACCGCTGGCCAGCACCGGGGTCGTGGGGGAGAGGCGCCGGGAGTCCAGCCCGGGAAGGTGCTTGGCGGCCTCCTGGTAGAAGGCCGTCTCCTCCGCCGCCTGCTCCAGCTCGGCCAGGACCGAGTGGTACAGCGTCACCTTCGAGCCGACCCCGACCCCGTTCGGGGAGAAGTCGGCCTTCGACAGATCGTCACCACCGAGGATGGAGATGTCCTGATTTTCGCACCCCGAATCAGTGCCGAGCTGGTTCATCAGCGGGCCGAGGTGCTCCACCCGGCCCGCGAAGTAGATCACGGTCGACGTGCTCCCCCCGTCGCAGATGCCCTCCGCCCCGGAGGGCAGTTCGGGCTTGCCCCCTTTCACCGCGTACCCCTTCCGAGTCGGCTTGAAGTCCTGGTCTCTCAGCATGGCCATGCCGAACTCCGCCTGCTCCTTCGTGTACAGGTCATCGGCGTTCCCGTCTTCCTGGGTGAGGACGACCGCGTGCTGCTGCTCCTGCTGCCGTCGGCCGGGCTTCCGCAGCTGGGCCGCGATCAGCCCCAACTGCTCGACCTGCCACTCGTCGGTCGCCGCCAGACTGAACCAGTTGCCGAACTCCCGTGCCAGCTGCGTGGCGGAGTTGGTTCCCGAGACCACCGCCAGATCCGCGTTCCGCAGGATCCTGGTCGCCTCCTTGCTGGACTCCAGATTCCGCCCGTTGCCCACGACGCCCACCAGGGTCCGGTCCTTGGCCGCGTACGCGGCGACGGCCTTCGCCATCTCCTTCTGGTGCAGCATGTCCACGCCGCCGTTGGCGATCAGGACCCGCAGCCCGATCGGGGAGTTCTCATTGATGACGGACTGGGCCAGATACACACCTGCCAGCTCCTCGACGCCCTTCAGCGGAGAGGATCCGCCTTCCGGGTCGGCGCTCAGCGGTCCGGCGTAGACGATCGTGACGTATTCGCTGTTGCGCCGCCCCACGACCTTCGTGTTGGCATCCTTGACGGCCTTCTCCAGGTCCGCCAGAGTCCAGCCGGGCCGCCGGCCGTTCTTCCGCTCCTCCCCCTTCTTCTCCTTGGGCACCCAGTCGCCGAACCGCACCTTCCCGGTGGCGATGCCCACGCACTCCGTTCTGCCATGGGGAACGGACCGCTTCACCGTGTCCCCATTGGCGCTCAGCAGCGAAGCCGAGCAGTGCCGGTCGTACAGCGTCTCCGCCCGCACAGCCAGCCCCGCCGTGAGGAGGACCCCCACCAGCCCCATGGCGTGCAGCGACCACACCAGCCGGGCCACGGTCGGCCGGGACGGAGTCCGCACACAGTGCCGAAGCCCCTCCACCGGCACCAGACGGGCGCTGGGCAGCGCCACCTTCAGCACCCAGGGCAGCTGAGCCGGCTCCCGGCTCGGCGACTGCCCGGCCCGCAGATTCCGCGCCCACTCGTGGTACCAGGTCTGCGGCGTTCCGCCCGGCCCCTGGATGACACTGCGCTGGAGCCTCGGCACATCGGTTCCCCGCGCCGCCGCCACGATCAGCAGCGGATCCAGCTCACTGCGCCGGCTGCGGACATCGCTCACCGCCTTGATCAGCTCGATCCCGCCGTTCGCCTCGGTCAGCTGCGGCAGGAAGAGCGCGGGCGGACGCGGCCGTTTGAACCCGCGCAGATCCCAGCTCCACCGGCGGTGGTTGTCCCGCAGATCCTCGAACAGGGCCAGCACATACAGCTGGAGCTGGAAGTCGTCCCCCGACTTGAGGGCCTCCGCCACGTCGTACGCCCGCGCCGAGATCGCGTTCCAGGAACGGGCGGGCCGCAACAGCGAGACATCGGTCGGCCGGCCGCGCGCCGCCGCCCTGAGGAACGTCGTCGTCATGAACCAGCGGCTCTCCCTGCGCAGCCACAGAAAGATCGGAGCCCGTCCCGGCAGCACATTGTCGAGCACCACCAGCAGCAGCAGGAACCCGGTGCCCGAGGCCAGCGCGACCGACCAGTGGCTCCGGGCCAGCAGCGCGGCGAGCACGGCGACCAGGCTCGCGGGGAGGATGTGCGCCATGTCGAACATGCGCAGCCCACTGCTCCAGCGGGCCGCGCCCTTCGGCCGCCAGCGCTGCCGCGCCAGCTGGTCCAGCAGCTGCTGCGCCGGGTCGGGCGGGCTCCCCCGGGAGCCTGCCGCCGAAGGGGCCTGCGGCCAGTCCGCGTCCAGCTCGCCCACGGCGTCCTCGATCGCGCGCACCAGACGGAGCCGGGGGAAGGCGTACCGCCGGTAGATCGAGTGCCGGCTGTCCCACCGCCTCGGATCCCCCAGCTCACGGACGAGTCCGGCCGCCCGCCGCACCTCGGTCGGTCCCTCCTGCTGCGCGGGTGCGACGGCGCAGCGGGTGCCGTGCGTGTCCTGCCCCGTGTACAACTCCTCCACCAGGTTGGTGACTTTCCCGTCGTCGGACGCCTCGTCCGCGTGGAGCACGACGACGGGCATCGGCGGTTCATTGGCACGGAAGTCCCTTATCAGGGTCTCCAGTCTCCGCTGAACATCGATGCCCGCGCCTGTCGACATCCCGACGTGCCCGCCCGAGCACTGCGGCGGTTCATGGTCGCTGTAGACCACGGTCAACCCCCGTTCATCATGGTCCTGCCTACGACGCTAGCGGCCCGGCGCTCGATTGGTGCCCCAACCGGACGGTTTCGCACTCGGACGAAATCCCTCCGCATGGCCTCCGGCCCTTGCCCCGCAAGGCCTGCCGACGCTCCCGGACGGTGTGGCAGACTCGACCGCCATGATCATCGAAGACGCCGGGAGCGAGGACTGGGCGGCCGTCTGGCCGTTCCGGCGGAAGATCGTCTCGGCCGGGGAGACCCGCACCCGGGACCGCGACACCTCCGAGGACGAGGCCCGCGCGCTGGCCGGGCATGTGCTGGAGCGGGCCCGCCGCGACGGCTGCACCGGGATGGTGTTCGGCTCGGCCGTCGAGACCAACCCGGCGGTGGGGCTGTGGACCTCGCTCGGCCTCCGGGTCCTGGGCACCGTCCCGGCGTCGTTCGACCATCCCGAGCACGGTCCGGTGGGGCCGCGTGTGATGTACCGGGAGCCGTAGCCCCTCGTTCAGGTGCCGTCCTGGCGACCGGGGTTCCGCGGTGCCGCGGAGGCAGTACGCTCCGTGGCCATGCGAATGGCTGAGGGTGCGGCTGGGGCCGTGACGGCGGCGTGGTACCGGTGATGGAGAAGGGGCGGAGGATCGACGGCCGGTACCGGCTGGTCAGGGAGATCGGCGCGGGCGGCATGGGGGTTGTGTGGCTCGCCAGGGACGAGTTGCTGGAGCGGGAGGTCGCGCTCAAGTGCGCGCGCGTCCCGGACGCGCGGAGCGCGAGACGGCTCCGGCGTGAGGCGCGGAACGCGGGGCGTTTCCATCACGCCAACATCGTGAGCGTGCTCAACTTCGTCGTCGACGGCTCCGTGTGCTGGATCGTGATGGAGTATCTGCCCTCGCGGAGCCTGCGGGAGATCATCCGGGAGCAGGGCAGGATCGGACCCGAGGCCGCGGGGTCGCTCGGCTGCCAGATCGCCGACGCGCTGGCGGTCTCGCACCGCGCGGGCGTGGTGCACGGGGATGTGACGCCGGAGAACATCCTCGTCACCCCCGAAGGCGTCGCCAAGCTCACGGACTTCGGGATCTCGCGCGCGGCGTGGGGCGAGACCACCCAGAGCGCCGGGGTGCGGGGGAAACCCCGGTACATGCCGCCCGAGGTGGCGCGGGAGAAGGCGCCCGACCACAAGTCGGACGTGTTCTCGCTCGGCGCGTCGCTGTACGCGGCGGTCGAGGGCCACTCGCCGTACGGGCAGGCGGAGCATGCCCTCGCCTATCTGAACCGGGCCGCCGAGGGCCGCGTCGAGCCGCCGCGCAGGGCCGGGCCGCTCACGGAACCGCTGTCGGCGATGCTGAGGGCCGATCCGCGCCGCCGCCCGGGCGCGGCGGCCGTCCGGCAGATGCTGATGGAGCTGACCCCGCCGCCCGCGGAGGTCCGTCGCCGGTTGCGCAGGACCCGGGGCGGCGTGCTCGCCGCGCTCCGGGCGCGGGCGCTGCCGTACCGCGCGCGACCGTCGGCCAGGGCCGCCGGGCTCACGGCGCTCGCCCTGGCGGGGGCCGCGGCGCTGGCCGCGCTCGGACCGTGGGGCCTGGACGGCCGTACGGCACCGCCCGGGCCGGTGGCCGCCGTGCGCGACGCTCGGCGGGCCGACCCCTGCGCACTGCTCGGCCTCGACGCGCTCGCCCGGCACGGACATGCCGAAGTGGACGACGACTACGGGGAGTTCGACCGGTGCGATGCGCTGATCAGCGCGGAGCGCGGCGGTCCGGTGGTCGCCGACGTGGTCCTCAGCTTCTCCGCCGACCGCGCGGAGCTGGGCTCCCGGGCGCGTACGGAACGGATCGGCGAGGTGGTCGTCTCCGAGCTGCCGGGCGGGAGGGACGAGTGCGAGCGCAATCTCCGGCTCGCCGACGGCCATGAGATCTGGATCTCGGCGAGACGCGAGCGCGAGCCCGCCCCCGATCTGTGCGCGCTCGCCGGGGCGGCGACCGAGCACGCGGTGTCGGTCCTCAACCGGGGCCCCGTCCCGGAGCGGCCCGCCTCCTTCGTCCCGAAGTCCCTGGCCCGTCTCGACGCCTGCGCGCTGCTGGACGCCGGGGCCCTCGGCCGCGCCGGCGCCTGGCGGCCCCCGGACGCCGACTTCGCCCGCTGGGAGTGCGCCTGGCGGAGCACGGCCGGAGACACGGCGGTCAATGTCGTCTTCAGCCGGGACAACGAACCGGCGGGCAGCGGGCGGCCGAAGACCCTCGGCGGCAGACGGGCCCATGTCGAACCCGGGGGCCACGGCGACGACACCTGTGTGGTCCGTACGGAGTACCGCGACTACCGGGACCCCTCCGGCGGGAGCGCCGTCGAACTGGTGCTCCTCGAAGTGTGGGGGAAACGGCCGCAGCGCGAACTGTGCGCGACGGCCGAGACCCTGACGACCGCCGTCGCCGCCGAACTGCCGCGCTGACGGGCGTACGCGCGGCGGTCCGACGACGGCACCGGCCCGCCCACCGGGCGGAACGGCTTGCCGGGGATCAGCCCCTGTCGGGGCGCTCCGTCACCCGGACCGTGTTGAGCAGGGGTTTGCCGAAGCCGCCGTGGGCGACGAACCGCACATTGAGCGTTCCGTCGGTCACGGTGACCGTGTAGGTGCGCTGGATCGCCGCGTACGACCCCGCCTCCAGGGCGATGTCCAGCGAGGGCAGCACCTCCACGCCTTCCGCGAGGACGTCGAAGACCCGCTTGTTCGGCCGGGTCCCCGTCACCTCGGCGAAGCCCAGCTCCACCGTGTAGACCCCGTTGGGAACCTGGTCGAAGCGGTACTCGTACATCCCCTCCCGGGCGGTCCGGAACAGCGTCTGGTCATCCGTCCCGGTGATGGCGCGAGCGGTGGATCTCACCGAGGAGTTCCCCTGGTACCCGTACGATCCGGCGGTGTACTTCCGGTCCGGGGTCCAGGTGTCGCCGAGGCTGTCGACCCGCTCCGCCGTCGCGCCGGTGTCCAGCGCGGTCTGATGGCGCGGCACGACTATCTTGACGGGCACGGTCACCACGGGGGCGCGCCCGCTCCGGGACTCGATCCGCACATCGGCGGTGAGCACGGTGCCCGGCGTCAGACCGGAGGTGTCCGCGACGAGGGTCAGCGGCTGCCGCCCGCCGGTCGGCAGTTCGCCGGCGGCGGGAGTGACGCTCAGCCAGGGAGCCTCCTCGGCGACGGTGTACGGGGTGTCGAAGCCCGGGTTGGTCAGTTCGATCGTGCGGGTGCGCCGCTGCTCCGCCGGTGCCACGACGTCGAGTGAGCCGCGGGAGGCGGTGAGCCTGCCGGTGCGCAGCGACTGGCCGACCGAGGCCACGGAGTCGGCCTCCACCCGTACGGCGGCCTCGCCCCGCTGATAGGCGGGGGCGGTGAGCGCCACGGTGTGGTCGCCGACCGGGGCCTGGAGGACATAGCCGCCGTCGGTCCCGGTGGTGGCGACGACCGCCGTGGCCCCCTCGCCCACGGTGACCGTCGCCCCGCCGACGCCCTTGCCGTCGTTGGCGTCCAGGATCTGGCCGCGGACCACGCCGCTCTTGGTGGTGCGGAAGGAGATCGACAGTCCGTCGCCGAGCACCGGGGTGTTGTGCGAGTAGGAGAAGGCGTCGGTGCCCGTCGCGTTCTCCACCCCGATGGTCGCGCTCGACCCGGCCTTGAGGCCGACGCCGGTAGTGCCCTTGTAGTGGTAGGAGACCCTGCCGTCCTCGCCGATCGCGAGGGCGAAGGTGAACCGGTCGGACTGCGCGGCCCAGTGGACGACGTTGCGCCACTCCACGATGTACGCGCGGTGCGGCGCGGTGCCCGTGACACCGGTGTGGACACCGGCCTCGGCGTCCACCACCAGATCGTCCCAGAACGGATAGAGGGCCGCGTTGGGCGTGCTCGTGCTCGGGATCTGGATGTTGGAGTCGTTGGTGTGCGCCCCGCCGAAGCTCACCGTGCCGTTGCTGCCCACCCAGGCGGTGGAGTGGCTCTTGCCGTACAGCGGCACGGGGAACGGCAGCTCCACCCGCTCGGTGACGTCGTCACCGGTCAGGGCCAGCTTGTGGTCACCGGTCGGAAGGGTCCGGGAGCCGGTCGCGCAGGCGTGGCCGTACGCGTCGGTGCGCTCCGGCAGGCTCACCGAGGCGGTGGTGTCCCCGGAGACGGTGACCTGGGTGCTGCCCGCCGTGACACAGCGGGAGGAGTGGGTGGCGCGGATCTCGTACGAGCCGAGCGGCAGGCTCAGCTCGAACCGGCCGTCGGCGCCCGCCGTGGCGGTCACGGGGGTCCCGGTGACGGTGAGGGAGGCCCCCGCCGCGGGTCCCGAGACGGTCGAGACCGTGCCGGTGACCTTCGCCGACGGTACGGGATCGAGGGTGAAGTCGCGGGTGACGGCGGCCCCTTCGGTCACCGGCACGCTCGCGGCGACCCGTCCGTAGCCGAACTTGGTGACGGTCAGCGAGTAGTCGCCCACCGAGAGGGCGGGGAAGGTGTAACCGCCGTCGGCGGCGGTGACGGCGGTGCGGCTGATGGGGCCTTCGGCGACCACCCGCGCGCCGGGGACGGGCGTCCCGGCGGAGGTGACCCTGCCCGTGAGGGAGCCGACGGGGCCGCGCGGAGCGCTCTGGACGGCGGCGAGCGCGTCGAGCCTGCCCTCGCCGAAGGTGTTGTTGTCGGCGGGGGTGCCGCCGCAGCCGGTGCTGTCGACGTCCACCGCGGTCTGGTCGAGGAGCGCCTCGGTCTGCGCCACGGCCCCGCGCAGGGCGGGGGCGGCCGACCAGATCAGCGCGACGGTGGCGGCGGTGTGCGGGGAGGCCATGGAGGTGCCGGAGAGCGATCCGTAACCGCCGTTGCGGACCGAGGAGCGCACATTGGAACCGGGCGCGGCGATGTTCGGCTTGATCCCGCCCTCGTCGCCCGCGCCGCGCGAGGAGAAGCTCGCGATGGCGTTGGCGCTGTCGAACGCCCCCGAGCTGTAGGAGGCCACATAGTCGCCGGGGGAGCCGCTGGTGGCGCAGCCGGGGCCGTTGTTGCCGTTGGAGAAGGCCGGGAAGATTCCGGCGGCGCGCCAGGAGTTGACGACGTCCTTGTACCAGGGGGTGTGGGCCGAGCTGCCCCAGGAGTTGTTGACGATATCGGGGGCGAGGTCGGGCCGGGGGTTCTGGCCGGCCCGGTCGGTGGGGGCCACCATCCACTGGCCGGAGGCGAGCAGCGAGGCCTGGGAGCAGGAGCTGGACTCGCAGCCCTTGGCGGCGATCCACTGCGCCCCCGGGGCCACCCCGATCTTGTTCTCCGCGCCGTCGTCGCCAACCATCGTGCCCATGGTGTGGGTGCCGTGGTTGTTGTTGTCGCAGGGTGCGTCGGTGGGGCAGACGGCGGCCGGGTCGAACCAGTTGTAGTCGTGGCTGAGGGTGCCGTCGGCGGCGCGGCCCCGGTACTGGCCGTCGACCGCCGGGTGCTGGAAGTCGACCCCGGTGTCGATGTTGGCCACGACGACGCCCTCGCCGCGGACCCCGAGTCCGTTCCAGACCTCGGGGGCCTTGATCCGGTCGATGTTCCACTCGACCGCGTTGACCGTGTGCTCCCTGCCGCCCTCGACGGGCCGGGGGAGGGGCACCCGGTCGTCGGCGTCGAGCCGGGAGACCTCGGGCCGCTGGGCGATGCTGTTCGCGAGCTTCGCGTCGCCGACCACCCGGACGGCGTTGACGATCCAGAACGGGGTGGCCTCGGCCCGGGCGTTCTTCAGGGCGGCGAGCAGATCGGCCTGAGTGCGCCGGGCGTGGTCGCGCTGGGCCTCGTACACCGCCTTCGCCCTGGCCGCTTTGGTGGTGGCGCGCCCGGCCGCGGTCAGATCCGCCGAGCTGTCGAGATAGACCCAGAAGGCGGTCTTGCCGTCCGCCAGCTCTGCCCTGAGCCGGGGCTCGATCGCGCGTTCGGCCGATGACGGCCGGTCGGCGGGGGCGGGCGCGGCGAGCGCTGTGCCGGTGCCGATGGGTAACAGGAGAAGCGAGGTCAGAGCCGCGCAGGCTGCGCGCAGGGGTCTGATCCGGCCGGTCCGGCTGCTCCGTGGTGCCACGTTGTCTCCTCTTGCGCTGGCAGCGGGCGGACCCGCTGAGGGACGGGCGGGAAACGTGCGTGGTTCGGGTGCGGCTCACCCATCCTTTTGCCATGAACGGGTCAGGAACCGTTCGTATGGTCGTTCAGCGGGCACCGGGGGACAAGAGGGCCTCGCTCAGCCGTACGGCCCATGTGGCTCATGTGGTTCGTCACGGCCCACGGCCCACGGCCCACGGCCCACGGCCCACGGCGCGCGCCGGGCCGGGCAGGTGGGCCGCGCGGTCAGACCAGGACCAGGGCGGCCGCGACGATGTACACGATCTGCTGCGCGGTGCGCGGACCGATGGCTTCTCCCATCGCCGTCTTCCGCCGGGCCGCGGAGATGTTCGCCGGGAACATGGCGATCATGAGCAGGATGAGCCCGGCCGCCGCCCACCGGGCCGTCGCGGGGATCAGCAGTCCCACCGCGCCCGCCAGTTCGAGGACGCCGGTGACGGTCACCAGCAGACCTGGCCGGGGCAGCGAGGGCGGAACCATGTCGATGATCTCCGCCCGGAGCCTGGGAACGAAGTGGGCCACCCCGGTGAACACGAACATCAGCGCCAGCCCCACGCGCAGCGCGGGCTGCCAGGCGTCGAGCGCCTCCACCCCGGCGAGCCCCGCCAGTCTGGCCCCCAGAAAACCGATGACGAGAGCGATCAAGGGCTCCACGCGGACCTCCCAGGTCATCGCCGGTCCGCCCCCGCCGGCCGAGGGGGGAACGGCTCGCCGCCCACTCCACCATCCGCCCCCGGGGCCCCGGCCGCGGCGCGTGGCGGCGCCTCGGCCGGGCGGGTGAGCACCCCACCCGCCCGGCCGAAGCGCGCGCGGCCCGGGGCCGGGCGAGTTTGTTCCCTCCCGGTTCAATCCGACGGCCGGGGCTCCTCCGAAAGGCCTTTCCGGGAAGGGGGAACTGCTTCCGGGGAATAGGGATTTCCGCAGCCTAAAGCGCCCGGTCCGCCTTTGCCCATGGGGAGTTGGACACGGCACGGCATCGGTCGACTCCGCCGACCGGGCGCTCTTAGGATGCGGAAAATACAACTGGTCGGGATATCTGATCGCCGAATGCGGCGGCTGCCGTTCCCGGCGGGTCCGAGTGTCCGAGTGTCCAAGTGAGGAGAGTTCATGGTTGTGGTGATGGCTCCCGAGGCGACTCAGGAGGAAATCGACGCCGTCGTGGCGCTGGTCCGGTCGGCCGGCGGAGATGCTTTTGTCAGCCGGGGGGTTTCACGGACAATTGTCGGTCTGGTCGGCGATGTGGATGATTTTGAAGCGTTGAACCTCGGCAGCCGCAGCGGGGTGCTCCAGGTGATGCGGGTGTCCGCACCGTACAAACTGGTCAGTCGTCAGCACCATCCGGCCCGGTCGGTGATCCGGGTCGGCGGGGTGCCCATCGGGCCGGACACGCTGAGCGTGATCGCCGGGCCCTGCGCGGTCGAGACGCCGGAGCAGACCCTCGAAGCGGTGCGGATGGCGAAGCGTGCCGGGGCCTCCCTGCTGCGCGGGGGCGCGTTCAAGCCGCGCACCTCGCCCTACTCCTACCAGGGGCTCGGCGAGAGAGGGCTGAAGATCCTCGCCGAGGTGCGCCAGGAGACCGGACTGCCGGTCGTCACCGAGGTCATCGATCCGGGCAGCGTGGACATGGTCGCCTCCTACGCCGACATGCTCCAGATCGGCGCGCGGAACATGCAGAACTTCGCGCTGCTCCAAGCGGTCGGCCGGGCGGGCAGGCCGGTGCTGCTCAAACGGGGTTTCAGCGCCACGATCGAGGAGTGGCTGAGCGCCGCCGAGTACATCGCGCAGCGCGGCAATCTCGACATCGTGCTCTGCGAGCGCGGGATCCGCACCTTCGAGACCGCGACCCGCAACACCCTCGACATCAGCGCGGTCCCCGTCGTCCAGCGGCTGTCGCACCTGCCGGTGATCGTGGACCCCTCGCACTCCGGGGGCCGGCGCGATCTGGTGGTCCCGCTCACCCGGGCGGCGATCGCGGCCGGGGCCGACGGGGTCATCATCGACATCCACCCCGAGCCCAAGACCGCGCTGTGCGACGGCGATCAGGCGCTGGTCGAGTCCGACGTCCGCGAGATCGCCGACGCGGTGACCATCCTGTCGCCCCTGATGGGACGCACGCTCACCATGCCCGTGCGCGCCGGAGCACTTCCGGCGCGGGCGGCGTGAGCCCGTATTCGGGGTAAAAGGTGGGGCCATTGTTACGGGGGGTGTCCCATGTGCTTCATGAGAACACCCCCCTAGGGGTTAGGGGGGCATAAGGGTCGACAGATGGGACTTACGCAGGGGTTACAACCCTCAAAGGACGAATGTTAATTTCTTTCTCATCTGGCAGAAGTCCGGTCAACCGAACGGATGTTCTGCTCGAAAACGTCCAGGGGGGTTCGAAGGAATTGGCAGCGAGCTGGTTTCTGCCCATCGATCCACAGTGCCACAGACGCTACGGGGGCTACCGCAACGATCCGGAAATGAACCCGGGTCGCACAAGTGCCCGCCGCCTCGTCATGAGTGCGTGAGGTGGCTTGATGGCACCCGAAGAAGTGAGCATCGAACAGCTGCCCGTAGACGAAGTAGAGCTGAGTTCTCTGAAGTCGGCGGGGTCACCCAGGCTTTCCGGGGAGAATGCCGAACACGTACACATTCTGGCGGTGACGCAGAGCCCGCTGCCGCCCATCGTCGTGCACCGGGCGACGAGAAGGGTCATCGACGGCTTCCACCGGCTGAAGGCGGCCAGACTGCGCGGGGCCGAGACGATCGAGGTCCGGTTCTTCGACGGGGACGAGGCCGAGGCGTTCGTCCTCGCGGTCAGGCTCAACGTCGCCCACGGCCTGCCGCTGGCCCTGGCCGACCGCAAGCGCGCCGCCGAGCGCATCATCGCCACCCATCCCCAGTGGTCCGACCGGAGGGTGGCCTCGGTCACCGGAATCTCCCCGGGCACCGTCGGCGACATCCGCAAGAGGACCGTACGGCCGGAGCCCGAGGCCCGGCGCGTCGGCCAGGACGGCCGGGTCCGCCCGCTCGACGGCAGCGCCGGCCGGATGCTCGCGGGCGAGCTGCTCGCGGCCAACCCGGAGCTGTCGCTGCGCCAGGTCGCCCGCGCGGCCGGCATCTCTCCCGAGACGGCACGCGACGTCCGCAATCGGCTGCGCAACGGCGACGAGCTGGTGCCGAGGCAGCGCCGCAGGAGGACGCCCGTCGTCCTGAGGGTGGCGGAGGACGAGGAGATCTCCCCGGACGACTCCTTCGGCGGGCGCGGCGAACTGGCCGGCCGGCCGTCGTCCCACCGGGCCGCCCGGCCGCGTACGGACATCGCTCCCGACCGCGCCGTACTGGTGAAGCGGCTCAAGGCCGACCCGGCCCTGCGCTTCACCGAGACGGGGCGCAATCTGCTGCGCCTGCTGGCCCTGCACTCGCTCCGGAACGAGGAATGGGACGCGATCATCAACAACGTCCCACCGCACTGCAGCGACATCGTCGCCGATCTCGCCCGGCAGTTCGCCGACCTCTGGTCGGAATTCGCCGTAAGGATCAAAGACGATGTGGCGCAGATAGGCTGAGCGTCCACCAGGGGTGTCCGAGCGTGGAAAGCGAACGGTTGGACACCGGGCGGGGCTCTCTCGGTACGCCCCCAACCCCTCACACCGCGAAGGGCCCTCCCGCCGTCACGGCGGGAGGGCCCTCGGCCGTTCGCGCCGGGCGTCAGACGGCCGGACCCGCGACGGGAGCGCGTCCCGCGGGCGCGTCGCCGCGCACCGTGCGCAGCCGGGCCGCGGCGGTGACGCCGTCGCAGCCCGCGAGCCCGAGGGCGTCCTCGATCTCCTCGGCCAGCAGCTCCAGGACCCGGGCGGCACCGGGCTCGCCGGCCGCCGCCAGCCCCCACAGCACGGGCCTGCCCACCAGGACGCCCGACGCGCCCAGCGCGAGCGCCCGCACCACGTCGACACCGCTCCGGATCCCGCTGTCGAGGAGTACCTCGCACCGCCCGTCGAGAGCCCGGACCACCTCCGGCAGCGCGTCCGCGCTGGGGATCGCGCCGTCGAGCTGTCTGCCCCCGTGATTGGAGACCACGACCGCGTCCACGCCCGCCTCGGCCGCCCGCAGCGCGTCCTGAGGGGTCAGCACCCCCTTCAGCGCCAGCGGAAGCCCCGTCCGCGCACGCAGCGCCGCCACCGAGGACCAGGTCAGCGCCGAGGAGAACGCCTGACGGGTGTGGGCGGCCACCGCCGAGCCGCCGGCGGGAGACTCATGGGCCGCGGCCCCCGTGTCGATATTGGCCGACCGCACATGGCCGGGCAGCCCGAACCGGTTGCGCACGTCCCGCAGCCGCCGGCCCATCCAGGGCACGTCGACCGTGAGCACGATCGCCGAGCAGCCGGCGTCCTCCGCCCGGCGGACCAGCTCCAGCGCCCGGTCCGGCTCCCGCAGCCAGTACAGCTGGAACCAGACCGTGCCGCCGACCGCCGCGATCTCCTCGACGGGAACACTGCTCAGCGTGCTCACCGTGAACGGCACCCCCGCCGCCTTCGCCGCGCGCGCGGTGGCGAGTTCCCCCTCCGGGTGCACCAGCCGGTGGTACGCGATCGGGGCCACTGCCAGCGGCAGCGCGGCCGGGCCGCCCAGCAGCCTGGCCCGGGTGGACACCCGCGACACGTCCCTGAGCACCCGGGGGAGCAGGAAGAGCCGGTCCAGCGCCGCCCGGTTGGCGTCCAGAGTGGTCTCCGAGCCGCTGCCGCCGGCGATGAAGTCCCAGACCTCACGGGGCAGGACGGCCGCCGCGGCACGCTCGACGTCGGCCAGACAGAGCGGGGGCCCGGCCCCGGGGGGCGGATCAGCGCCGGCCTCCACGCTGCCCCGTCCTCTCCAGCTCCACGGCCTCGTACAGCGCCTTGATGTTCGAGCTGCCGAAGGTCTCCGCCCCCTGCCGTTCGATGACCTCGAAGAAGAGGGTGTGCCTCGGATGCGTCGAGGCGGTGAAGATCTGGAACAGCAGCCCGCCGTGGTCCTCGTCCGCCAGCACATTCGTCGCGCGCAGATCCGCGAGCCGCTCGCCCAGGTCGATGCGCTCCCCGAGCAGCTCGTAGTAGGCGGCGGGAGTGGTCAGAAAGCCCACGCCCCGCCGGCTCAGGGCGCGCACCGAGCGGACCGCGTCCGGCGAGGAGAAGGCCAGATGCTGGACGCCGGAACCCTGGTGGCCCTTGAGGAACTCGTCTATCTGCCCCGGATCCGCCGTCGGATCGGGCTGGATCAGGGTCAGTGTCACGTCCCCGGAGAGGGACTGGACGACCTTGGACTCCATCGCCTGCCGGCCCACCGCGATGTGCTCCTCGAAGATATTCAGAAAACCGAGGGCGTCGCGGTAGTAGTCCACGGTCGCATCCAGATCGCCGATGTTCAGGCAGACCGCGACATGGTCGATCTCGACCAGGCCGACATCGTCGGCGCGGTCTCCGTCGGCCCGCAGCGCCGGGACGAAACCCGCGGGCAGTCCGGGCTTCTCCCCGGCCTCGCGCTGTACGAGGGTGTGGGCCACATCGCCGAAGCCCTCGATCACCGCGGTGACGGAAGCGCCGGGACCCGCGTGCCGGGCGGGTCCCCGCCGCGCCCGCGCGCCCCCGGCCACCGCGGCGGCGAACGCCGCCTCCACATCGCCGGTGCGCAGCGCGATGTCGGCGACCCCGTCGCCGTGCGCCGACACATAGGACGAGGCGGGATGATGGTCGGAGGTCGCCTGGGTGAGGACCAGGGTGATCCGTCCGTGCCGCAGCGCGATGCTGCGGTGGTCGGCCGAGCTGGCCGTGCCGACCACGGTGAAGGCATAGCGGTCGACCCAGTCGAAAGCCGCCGACTCCAGATGGTCGACATATATCTCGACGTAGTCGATGGAGAGATCTCCGAGTGGACCGATGGCTTTTGATGAATCCCGCACGAGTGTCCCCCAACCGGGAAAGAACCGAGTTTCTGGAACTGTAGAACGCGGGTCTTCTGTCCAGCCAATGGGCGGTTATGGACAGTTACCACATTGGCCGCCCGGTGGACCGGACGGTCGGCCGGACAGTTAGACAGCCGGATGGACGCGTGCGGTTGGACGGATAAATGTCTTCTGCTGAGTTCCTCAATGGGCGATGCTTTTCGAACGGGGTGAAGACTGGTGATCCGCGCCATTGCCGTCATCGGCACGGGCTTGATCGGCACGTCCGTCGCACTCGCGGCGAGCCGCCGGGGAGTGACCGTTTTCCTGTCCGACCGGGACCCCCTGGCCGCCCGGACCGCCGCCGCGCTGGGCGCGGGGCGGACCCGGCCGCCGGCCGTGCCGGTGGATCTGGCGGTGCTCGCCGTGCCCCCCAGCAAGGTGGGCGCGGTCCTCGCCGAGCAGCAGGCGCGCGGACTCGCGCACTGCTACACCGATGTGGCGAGCGTGAAGGTGCTGCCGGAGCGCACGGCGCTCAGCCTGGCCCCCGATCCGTCGAGCTATGTCGGCGGACACCCCATGGCCGGCCGGGAGCGGTCGGGCCCGCTCGCCGCCCGGGCGGAGCTGTTCGAGGGCCGGCCCTGGGCCCTCACCCCGTCCCCGTTCACCTCGCCGACCGCGCTGCGCCGGGCCCGCGAACTGGCGGTGCTGTGCGGTGCGGTGCCGGTGGTCACCCAGAGCGCGTCCCATGACGAGGCCGTCGCGCTGACCTCGCACGTTCCCCATCTTCTCGCCAGTCTGATGGCGGCGCGGCTGTCCGGCGGCCCGGCCGGGGCGACCCGGTTCGCCGGTCAGGGGCTGCGCGACGTCACCCGGATCGCGGCCGGCGACCCGGGACTCTGGGGGGACATCCTCCAGGCGAACGCGCCCGCCGTGGCCGGTGTGGTCAGGGAGGTGCACGCCGATCTCTCCCGGCTGGTCGCCGCGCTGGACATGCTCTCCGGGCCGGACGCGGGGCAGCGGGCCGGGGCCATGCGGACCATGGTGGACCTGCTCGACCGGGGGGTGGCCGGCCTCGCCGGGATCCGGCCCGGCGGCCCCGGCGGCCCCGGCGGCCCGTCCGGGGGCTCCCGGGTGCGGGTGGCCGTGGCGGATCGCGCGGGGGAGCTGCCGAGACTGCTCTCCGGGGCGGTACGGGCCGGGGCCGACGCCGAGCGGGTGACCGTCGAGGACGCCGGGCCGGGCCGGCTGTCGGTCAGGTTCGGCGTCGCGCCGTGTCTCGCCGGCCGGCTGACGGCGGCCCTGGTGGCCGAGGGCTGGGACGCGCGGGGGGAAAACAGCGTGTATGCCGAAGCCTACGAAGAAGGCCCGGTACGTCCGGCTGTCCGTACCTGAGCAGTCGACTGGCTGATTCTCTATTCCCGTGCTGACGCATTTCGCCTAATCTCACCCGCACATGAATTCGAGCGATGTCCCAAAATCGTCCGTGCGCTCCCCTGTGAGTGGCTGGAAAGGGCCCACGTCGGCCGGTTCGGCTCGGTATGCTGTTTTGAGGTGTGTTTCTGTTCGGGTGGCCTCCAGACCCTGCATCCCCCACATGCTAAAACGCCGCAGGTCAGGTGCGGTTCCTTTGGGAATCGCACCGAAGGACGGTCCACGTGGCAAACATGCACGGCCAGGACATACAAAGCTGGACAGAGCACACAGAACGTACGGGGGGATCCGTGAAGTTCAGTGAAAGAGACGAGGAACTGCGACTGCTCGTCCGGCTGTACGCGGGCACCGCTCAAGGCAGGGGCGCCGTCGTCTTCACGAACGGGCCCGTCGGCTGCGGGAAGACCGCCCTGCTCCAGGACTTCGCCAGCCGGGTGAAGGAAGAGGGCGGCCTGTTCCTGTCGGTGACCGCGGCCACCAGCGAACGGCTCCATCTCTACGGCCTCATCGACCAGCTGGTGAACGCGATACGAGCCGCCGGAATCACCGCCGACCCGCTCGCCGCCGAAGAGATCGGCGTCACCGTGTCCGCGGGCGACCACCCCAGAACCTCCAGGATCCCGCTGGGTCTCCTCCAGCGCGTCAGCCGCACCATCTGCGAACTCGCCGAACGGGGACCGCTCGTCCTCGGCGTCGACGACGTCCACTTCGCCGACGAACCCTCGCTCCAGTGCCTGCGCTATCTCATCCGGCGGATCGATTCCTCGGCCGTCCTCATCATCATGAACGAGAGTTCCTGCCACGAGAGGGAACTCGCCACCCTGCACGCCGAGACACTCCATCTGCCCTACTGCCACCGCGTCCGGCTGGCCCCCCTGACCGTCAGCGGCACCGCCGACCAGCTCACCCGGCGACTGGGCGCCGTACGCTCCCCCCGCTCCGCCGAGGCCTGGTCCGACATCAGCGGAGGCAATCCGCTCCTCCTCAACGCCCTCGTCGAGGACCAGCTGATCGAGGAGCAGCTCGCCGCCGACGGCGCGCCGGCCCGGACCGACCCCGAACCGGGGGAGTCCTTTCGCCACGCCTTCCTGCGCTGCCTCCACCGCTGCGAACCCTCGATGCTCGCCGCCGCCCGCGCCCTGGCCGTCCTCGGGGACTCCGCGTCCCCCTCCCTGGTCGGCGACTTCCTCGGCGTCGACGCCACCTCCGTACGCCGCTGCCTCGCCGATCTCAACGCCGCCGGACTCCTGCTCGACCTCCGGTTCCGGCACGAGCGGGCACGCCAGGCCGTCCTCGACGGCATCACCCCCGACCGGCTGCTCCTCCTGCACGGCAGAGCCGCCGAACTCCTCCACGCGAGCGGCGCGTCCGCGCGGGCCGTAGCCGAACAGCTCATGGCCACCCACGACTCGGCCAAGGCCTCCTGGCGCGTCGGGATCCTCCGCGAGGCGGCCCGCGAGGCGATCCACCTGGGCGAGATCGCCCAGTCCGTCGACTATCTGCGCCACGCGTCGGGGATCTGCGAGGACGCCGCGCAGGAAGCGGGCGTCGCCGCCGCGCTCGCCGACGCCCAATGGCTCGTCGACCCGGTCAAGGCCGCCCGCTATCTGCCCCGGCTCAGCCACCTCGTCACCACCGGCGCGCTCACCGGCGACGAAGCCATGGTCCCCGTCAGACACCTCATGTGGCGCGGCGACTTCACCCAGGCCGAGACACTCCTCGACATCGTCGAAAGCGAATCCGTCCGGACCGGGACCGGGACCGAGGGCCGGGCCGGGGCCGGCGGACCGAAGCGGACGGCCGCCCCGGTCGATGTGAAGATCGGCCGGCTCTGGCTCTCCTTCGTCAACCCGGGCCTCGCCAAGGACACCAGACCCGCGGCCGGCCCCGGGGCCTCCTCCGCGGCGTCCCATCCGATCTCCCTCATGACCCTGCTGAACGTCACGGCGACCCTCGTCGGCGACGGCGAGGAATTCCAGGGGGCCGACCACGTCCTGCACCGCACCGACGCCGACAGCCCCCTCACCCCCGCGCTCTTCGCCCTCCTCTTCCTGATCCAGACCAGCCGCCCCGAGGAGGCGGTGCGATGGTCCGACCGGCTGCTGCGAGAGCCGTGGATACGCCATGTGCCCATGCGCCGCGCGATGTTCGAGACCATCAGATCGGCCGCCGCGCTGCGCGGCGGGGACGCCGTAGCGGCGGGCGAGTCCGCGCGCACCGCGCTGGAACAGATCACCTCGGCCGCCTGGGGCGTCGCCGTCGGCCTCCCGCTGGCGCTCGCCATCCGCGCCGCCACCGAGCAGCGTGACTTCGACGCCGTGATGCCCTACCTCAACACCGCCGTCCCGCCGGTCATGTTCGACACCCCTTTCGCCCTGCCCTACCTCCAGGCGCTGGGCCGGTACCACCTGGCCATGGGCCGCCCGCACACCGCGCTCACCAACTTCCAGTCCTGCGGCGAGCTGATGAGGCAGTGGGGAGCCGACTCGCCCGAACTCGCCGACTGGCGCAAGGACGCCGTCGCCGCCCTCGTCGCCATGCGGCAGGCGGGCCGCGCCCGGACCCTGCTGGAGGAACAGATCTCCCTTCTCGGCGACGGGCGCAGCCGTCACCGGGGCATCGCCCTGCGCCGCCTCGCGGCGATCAGCGCGGCCCCCGACCGGCAGTCGCTGCTCACCGAGGCCATCCGGATCCTCGCCGACTGCGGCGACCAGTTCGAGCTCGGCCGCGCGCAGAGCGACCTGGCGGCCGCGACCGTGCCCGACCGCCCGGACACCGCCCGCGAGGGGCTCGACGCCCCCACCGCCGGGAAGTTCCCCGCGCCGGGCCGGCGCAGATTCGACTTCGCCCACGACATCCCCCTGGCGGAGAACCCCGGCCGTACCAGCCCCCCGGCCCCGTACAGCGTGCGGAACGCCGGCGGCGGAACCGACGACGAAAAGGCCGTGCCCCCGCAGCTCGCCGAACTGACCGACGCCGAACGCCGTGTCGGCTCCCTCGCCGCCGCCGGCTGCACCAATCGAGAGATCGCGCTCCAGCTCTTCATTACGGTCAGCACGGTCGAGCAGCATCTCACCAAGATTTACCGCAAGTTAAAGGTCAGGAGCCGTTCCGGGCTGCCTGTGGAACTTCTCGCCTTCAACGACCTCCCATGCTTCCCGAATGGCGGATAAAAAGGAAACGCGTCCATGCGATGAAGTCTGACGGCTTCGGCGTGTCCAAGTGACCACTCCCGTCGGTTGGACGATGCTGGCGATCCAGTAACACCCATGTGATCCTGACGGCCGGTAATCCATTCGCCGAAATTCCTTGATTGCCTGGGGGAAATCCATGGCCGGACGCAGCCTCGACGACTATGCGAGCCTGGCGCGGGAAGGTCTGGACGCGGTGCCGGCGGAATTCCTCGCCCCGGAAGAACACGGCCGGGAGGAGAACCGCGAAATCCTCGGCCGGGCCCTCCGACGGCCGGCGGGCGAGGACCCCGCCGACCCCGCCGACCCGCCCGGGACCGCCGTCAAGATCCTCGGCCACACCTGGTCCGCCCCGCTCGTCCTCGGCCCCCTCGCCGGACTCGTCCGGCCCGAGGGCGAACCCGCCGTGATCCGGGCCGCCGGCGCGGCCGGGCTCCCGGCCGTGGTCGACGCGTTCACCGGACACACCTTCGCGGAACTCGCCTCGGCCGCCGAGGGCCCCCTCTGGCTGCGCACCCACGCCTTCCGCGACCACGGCCTCGCCCGCAGGCTCCTCTCCCGCGCGGCGGACGCCGGCTTCACGGCCGTCGTCCTCTCCGCCGGACCCCAGCGCCACCCCGGGCCCACGGCCGACCCGGCACCCGCGGCCCCCGCCAATCTCGCCGAGGACCTCCCGGCCGCCGCCCTCACGGACCCCGCCGCCCTCCTCGACGACACCCTCGACTGGCCCGGCGTCGCCCAGCTGCGCTCCGTCTCACCGCTCCCGCTGCTCGTCGCCGGGGTACGCACCGCCCAGGACGCGGTCCGTGCCCTCGACGCCGGGGCCGACGGCATCGTCACCGAGTCGCTCGGCGCGCTCCCCGGCATCGTGGCCGCCGTCGACGGGCGCTGTCCCGTGCTGCTGAGCGGCGGCGTCCGCCGGGGCGACGAGATCCTCGTCTCCCTCGCCCACGGCGCGGACGCCGTCCTCGTGGACCGCCCGGTCCTCGAAGGCCTTGTCGTCGCCGGCGGCGAAGGCGTCACGGACGTGCTGCGCGCCCTCGTCGGCGAACTGCGAACGGCCCGCACCGGCACCGGCACCGGCACCGGATCGGCCCGCCGGGGCCCCGGCGATCTGCACAGGAGCGAACTGCACAGCAGCGTCTCCGACCCGGTGCTCGACACGATGAACTTCCTCAACGAGGTCACCCAGCGCTACCCCGACGCGATCTCCTTCGCCCCCGGCCGCCCCTACGACGGCTTCTTCGACACCGAGGAGATCATCACCCACGTCCGCACCTACCTCGCCCACCTCGCCGAACAGGGCGGCTCGCCCCAGGCCATCCGTACCGCCATGTACCAGTACGGCCCCACCGCCGGCCAGATCCGCGAGATCATCGCCGACTCGCTCCGCGACGACGAGAACATCGACGTCCCGCCGGAGTCCATCGTGGTCACCGTCGGCGCGCAGGAGGCGATGCTGCTGGTGCTCCGCGCCCTCATCACCGGACCGGACGACGTCCTTCTCGTCTCCAGCCCCTGCTATGTCGGAATCACCGGCGCGGCCCGCCTCCTCGACATCGAACTGACCGCCGTCGAAGCCCGCGAGGACGGCCCCGCCGCCGCCGATCTCGACGCGGCGATCCGGCGGGAGAAGGCACAAGGGCGACGGCCCCGCGCCTTCTACGTCGTACCCGACCACTCCAATCCCACGGGCACCACCATGAGCGCGCGGGCCCGCGCCGAGCTGCTGGAGACGGCCGCCCGCCACGACATCCTCATCATCGAGGACAGCCCCTACCGGATGGTCAGCCCCGGCACCCGGCTGCCCACCCTCAAATCCCTCGACCACGCCCGCAGAGTGGTCCACCTCGGCTCCTTCTCCAAGACCATTTTTCCCGGCGCGCGCGTCGGCTTCGCCATCGCCGACCAGGTGGTCGTCGATGGCGAGGGCGGCACCGGCCTCCTCGCCGACGAACTCGCCAAGATCAAGAGCATGGTCACGGTGAACACCTCGTCCCTGAGCCAGGCAGCCGTCGCCGGGGCCCTCCTCGCCGCCCGGGGCCGGATCTCCGAACGCAACGCCGAAGCCGCCGCGTACTACGGTGACGCGCTCCGCACCACCCTGCGGCACCTGGAGCTGAGCCTGCCCCAGGAGCGGCGGACCGCCCTCGGCGTCCGCTGGAACGAGCCCACCGGCGGCTTCTTCCTCACCGTCCATGTGCCCTTCCCGGCCGACAGTGAGGCACTCACCCGCTCCGCCCAGGAATTCGGCGTCATCTGGACGCCCATGTCCTATTTCTATCCGCAGGGCGGCGGCGATCACACGCTGAGGCTCTCCACCAGCTATCTGACCCCTGAAGAGATCAAAGAGGGCACCGCGCGCCTCGCCCGTTTCATCGAGGCGCAGAGCGCGACGCCCCGGCCGTAGACCGGCCGCCGTATTCCCATCACTCGTACGAGAAGGACGAAGAGAGTGACCGGCACAGGAAACACACAGCGAGCGCGGAGCAAACCGCGCATGTGGGGGTGGACGTTCCGTTGACCATCAGCATCGGGCAGCCGGCGATACCGGGTGCGGACACAGTCGACAGCACCGGCAGTACCTACAGCACCGAGAACACGGACGGCACGGAGAATCAGCGGGCCCCGCGCACGGCGACGGCCACCGGACCGTACATGCCGCTCGCGCCCAGGATCGTCGGAGTCGGCACCTCCGCGACCGCGACCTCCTACACCCAGCGGGAAGTCCTCGACGCCTTCGACATCGACGACCCCAAGATCCGCGGTGTCTTCCTCAACAGCGCCATCGACCGGCGCCATCTCACCCTGCCCGCCGCGGACGCCCACGGCGTCCGGCACCCCGAACCGCAGGGCGACCTCCTCGACAAACACAAGGCGCTCGCCATCGAGATGGGCGCGGAAGCACTGCGCACCTGCCTCAAACGAGCCGGAGCCGAACTCTCCGACCTGCGCCATCTGTGCTGTGTCACCTCCACCGGCTTCCTCACCCCCGGCCTCAGCGCGCTGCTCATCCGGGAACTGGGCATCGACCGGCACTGCAGCCGCTCCGACATCGTCGGCATGGGCTGCAACGCGGGCCTCAACGCCCTCGGCGTCGTGAGCGGCTGGGCCGCCGCCCACCCCGGCGAACTCGCCGTCGTACTCTGCTCGGAAGCCTGCTCCGCCGCCTACGCCATGGACTCCACCATGCGCACCGCGGTCGTCAACAGCCTCTTCGGCGACGGCTCCGGAGCGGTCGCCCTCATCGCGGGCGGCGACGAGTCCCCCGCCGTCCAGGAGGGGCCCCGCGTCCTCACATTCGCGAGCACCATCATCCCCGAGGCCGCCGACGCCATGCGCTACGACTGGGACAGGACCCAGGGCCGGTTCAGCTTCTTCCTCGACCCGCAGATCCCCTACGTGGTCGGAGCGCACGCCGAACTCACCGTCGACCGGCTGCTGGCGGGAACGGGCCTGCGCCGCAGCGACATCAAACACTGGCTGGTCCACTCCGGCGGCAAGAAGGTCATCGACGCGGTCATCGTCAACCTCGGACTCACCCGCCACGACCTGCGCCACACCGTCGGCGTACTCCGCGACTACGGCAATGTGTCGAGCGGCTCCTTCCTCTTCTCGTACGAAAGGCTCCTCGACGAGCAAGTCACCGCACCCGGCGACCACGGCGTCCTCATGACGATGGGACCGGGATCCACGATCGAAACGGCGCTGGTCCAATGGTGACCACGGGGGAGACAGCGAACATGTTCACACTGAAGATCGACGGAACCACTCCGCCGACGGCCGAGTCGGTCAAGGCCCTCGCGGCCCTCTGCGACCAGGCCGAGGACCACGCGGGCCCGGCGGCCGTCACCCTGCACGTCGAAGGCGTGCCCACCGAGGGCTGGACCACCGGACTGAGCGTGGCCGCGGTCACCAAGTGGGAGCGCACCCTGCGCCGACTGGAACGGCTGCCCACCCCCACCGTCGCCGTCGCCTCCGGGGAGTGCG
Source organism: Streptomyces amakusaensis (assembly GCF_039532665.1). NCBI lineage: Bacteria > Bacillati > Actinomycetota > Actinomycetes > Kitasatosporales > Streptomycetaceae > Streptomyces > Streptomyces amakusaensis. The sequence goes on from NZ_BAAASB010000033.1 coordinate 33,846, forward strand.
GAGGCACCGCGCTCGACGCCTTCCTGGCGACCGACTTCCGGATCGCCGCCACCGGCACACGGCTGCTGCTCGTCTCCGACGGCGAGGCCACCTGGCCGGGCATGGCCGCCTACCGGCTCGTCCAGCAGGCCGGCGTCGCCGCCGTCCGCCGCGCCCTCCTCCTCGGCCGGCCGATACCCGCCGCCGAGGCCGCCGCCCTCGGCCTCGCCGACGAGGTGACCGACGACCCGGCGAGCGCCCTCGAAGCCACCGTCCGCGCCGTCCTCCAGCTGCCCGGCAAAGAGCTCGCCATCCGCCGCCAGCTCCTCTTCGACGCCACGACGACCAGCTTCGAGGACGCCATAGGCCCCCACCTCGCCGCCTGCGACCGCGCCCTGCGCCGCGTCTCCGCCGGGGCGGCCCCATGACGACGACCCTGCCCGAACACCCGGCCGCCCCGGCACTCTGGCCGAATCTCACCGAAGCCGTCCGGCACGCCGACGACCTGGTGGCCGCACTGCCCAGGCCCGGCGACCGCACCCTCGAACAGCGCGCCGTGGCCGCCGCCGCCAAGGACGCCGCCCGCGCCCTGCGCGTCCGCTATCTCGACGCCCACGCCGATGCCGTGTACGACCGGCTCACCGAGGGACGCACCGTACCCCTGCGGCTGGACGAACTCGTCGCGGCCGCAGCCACCGCCTTCCCCGGCCTGCTGCCCTCCGCCGAACGGCTCGCCGAGGAGCGCCGCAGAACCCAGGCCGACAAAGAGGGCCACGAGATCGACCAGGGCATCTTCCTCAGAGCCGTGCTGAGATCGCCCACCGCGGGCCCGCACCTCATCGACACCATGCTCCGGCCCACCCCGCGCGCGCTGCGCCTGCTGCCCGAGTTCACCCGTACCGGCTCCGTCCAGCTGGAAGCCGTACGGATCGAACGCCACGACGGCGTCGCCCGGCTCACCATGTGCCGTGACGACTGCCTCAACGCCGAGGACAACCAGCAGGTCGACGACATGGAGACCGCCGTCGACCTGGCACTCCTCGACCCGGCGGTCCGTGTCGCACTCCTGCGCGGCGGAGTGATGAGCCACCCCCGCCACCGGGGCAGACGTGTCTTCAGCGCCGGCATCAACCTCAAGAACCTCAGCTCCGGCGACATCTCCCTGGTGGACTTCCTGCTCCGCCGCGAACTCGGCTACATCCACAAAATCGTCCGGGGCGTACGCGTCGAGGACCCGGGCCGCTGGCACTCCCCGCACATCGAGAAACCCTGGGTCGCCGCCGTCGACGGCTTCGCCATCGGCGGCGGCGCGCAACTCCTCCTCGTCTTCGACCATGTCATCGCCGCCGCCGACTCCTATCTCAGCCTCCCGGCGGCGAAAGAGGGAATCATCCCCGGAGTCTCCAACTTCCGCCTCAGCCGCTTCACCGGCCCCCGCGCCTCCCGGCAGATCATCCTCCAGGGACGCAGAATCCGGGCCGCCGAACCGGACGCGCGACTCCTGGTCGACGAGGTCGCCGAACCCCACGACATGGACGACGCGATCGAACGCGCCCTTAACCGCCTCGACGGCGAAGCGGTCGTCACCAACCGGCACATGCTCAACCTCGCGGAGGAACCCGCCGAAGCCTTCCGCGCCTACCTCGCCGAATTCGCCCTCCAGCAAGCCCTGCGGATCTACGGCGAGGACGTCATCCACAAAGTCGGCCACTTCGGAGCGACCACCCCCTGAGCGGCAGCCGGACCCGCCGCCGACCACACCGGCCGGGCCCGCCGCCACCCCACAGGGCGACGGTCCCGGCCCTCCGGTGTCCAAGCGCCGGTACCGGACGGTTGGACGAAGAGGCGAGCCTCGGAGCGGGACCGGAGCGGAACGAAGAGCCGGACCAAGAGAGACAAGGACAACACACCGATGCCGATCGCACGCATCAACGGGATCAACCTCAGCTACGACACCTACGGCTCCGGCCAACCCGTCGTCATGGTCACCGGAACCGGCGCCCCCGGACGCGTCTGGCGCACCCACCAGGTCCCCGCCCTGCGCAGAGCGGGCTACCAGGTCATCACCGTCGACAACCGCGGCATCCCGCCGACCGACGTCCCCCGGAGCTTCACCCTCGCCGACATGGTCGCCGACATCGCCGCCCTCATCGAACACCTCGGCCAGGGACCCTGCCGCGTCGTCGGCACCTCCATGGGCGGAATCATCGTCCAGGAACTCCTGCTCGCCCGGCCCGAACTCGTCCACCAGGCCGTACTGATCGCCACCAGCGGACGCACCGACGCCCTCCTCGCCGGCATGTCCGCGGGCGACATCGAACTCGCCGACAGCGGAGTCAAGATCCCACCCCGCTACGCCGCCTACATCCACGCCCTCCAGAACCTCTCCCCCGAGACCCTCAACGACGAGGCCAAACTCCAGGACTGGCTGACCGTCCTCGAAATGTCCCCCGTCGACATCTCATCGGCCCGGGGCCAGCTCGGCCTGGACGTCATCCCCAACCGGCTCCCCGCCTACCGGCGCATCAGCCGCCCCTGTCTCGTCATCGCCTTCAGCGACGACCTCGTCGTACGACCCCACCTCTCCCGCGAGGTCGCCGACAGCATCCCCGGCGCGCGCTACACCGAGATAGCCGGCTGCGGCCACTACGGCTACCTGGAGAAGCCCACCGCAGTGAACACCGCCATCACCGACTTCTTCGCCCGCTGATCCCGCTGACTCCGCTGACCCGCTCCGGACCGGACCGCACCACAACCGGCCGATCACCCGTCGCCGGAAACGACACCAGAATCGTCAGCCCGCCCTCCGGCCGCGCCCGCGTGGTCACCGTCGCGTCATGCGCCTGAGCGATCGCCTGCACGATCGACAGACCGAGACCGAGCCCCTCCGTACGCGCCACCCGCGTCGCGTCCAGCCGCTGAAAAGGCTGGAACAGCCGGCCGATCTCGTCCGACGGGACCACCGGACCGGTATTCGTCACCGTCAGCGTCGCCCGGCCGTCCAACGTCCCCGTGGCCACATCCACCCGGCCGCCCCGCGTGTTGTGCCGCAGCGCGTTGTCCACCAGATTCGTCACCAGCCGCTCCGCCAGATTCCGATGCCCCGCCGCGACCGCGGGCGAGATCGACGGCAGGAACACCACCGTCCGATGGAGCGCGTCCGCCTCCCGGGAATCGATCACCTCACGCGTCAGCCGCGCCAGATCGAACGGCTCCCGCACATCGATACCGCCCTGACTCCGCGCCAGCGTCAGCAGCGCCTCGATCAGCCGCTCCTGCTGCGCGCCCGTCACCAGGATCCGTTCGTGCGCCGCCCGCAGCGACTCCACCGTCGCATCCGGATCCGCCAGAGCCACCTGCCCCAGAGCCCGCTGTCTCGCCAGCGGCGTACGCAACTCGTGCGACGCGTTCGCCACGAACCGCCGCTGCGCCTCGAACGACGTCTCCAGCCGGCTCAGCAGACTGTCGAAGGTGTCGCCCAGCTCCTTCAGCTCGTCCCCGGGCCCGTCGAGCGCCAGCCGCTGATGCAGACTCGTCGCCGAGATCGCCTGCGCCGCCGCCGTGATCGTCCGCAGCGGACGCAGTATCCGGCCCGCCACGATCCAGCCCAGCGCGATCGAGACCACCAGCATGATGGCGAGCGCGATCCCCGACTGGGTCAGCAGCTCGTTCATCAGATTGTCCTTGCTGTCCACCGGACTCGGCTGCGGGGTCACCTGCCCCGGCTGCCGCGTCGGCGCGGGCTCCGTCAGCCCCGGCAGCGGTTGCAGCGGATCGTCACTCGGCCCCAGCTTGTCCCGCCAGCTGTCCTTCACACTGTTGTTGACGAGAATGAGCATGATCGCCAAGAGCGCCGCCCCGGAGACCAGGAACAACCCCCCGTACAGCAGCGTCAGCCGCAGCCGCACACTGCGCCGCGAGCCTCCCGACCGGAACGCGCGGCCGGAGAGACGGTCCGTCACAGACATGGGCATCCTCAGATCCGGTATCCGCGCTTGGCCACGGTCTCGATGACCGGGGGATCCCCCAGCTTGGCCCGCAATCTGCTCACAGTGATCTTCACCGCGCTGGTGAACGGATCGGCCGCCTCGTCCCACACCCGCTCCAGCAGCTCCTCCGCGGACACCGCCCGCCCCTTGGACGCCAGCAGCAGCTCCAGCACCCCGAACTCCTTCGGCGCCAGATCCAGCGGACGACCGCCCCGGCTCGCCCTGCGCCGCGCCGTGTCCACCATCAGATCCCCATGGCGCACCACCGGGGGCACCAGCGGATGCGCCCGGCGCGCCAGCGCGCCGATCCGGGCGATCAGCACCGGGAAGTCGAACGGCTTCGCCAGATAGTCATCGGCCCCCAGGCTCAGCCCGTCGACCAGATCCTCCGCAGTCGCCGCCGCCGTCAGCATCAGCACCCGGCTGCGACACCCGGAGGCGATCAGCTCCGCACACACATCGTCGCCGTGCATCCCCGGTAAATCCCGGTCCAGGACGATCACGTCGTAGTCGGTGAAGAGGGCGTGCTCCAACCCCTCCTCACCGTCGAACGTCACATCCACCGTCATCTGCGCCCGACGCAGACCGACGGCCACCGTCTGCGCCATCTCCTCGTCGTCCTCCACCACGAGCACCCGCACCTGAACCCCCTCGATTCCCAGCGCCTCGGACCACCGGCCGACGCGGTGGGTCCACTTCCGAAAACGGCCGCACATCCGGCTGCGGCGACCGCCCGGTCAGAGCACTACCACACCGCCGCGCCGGACACGAACACCTTGACAAGTACTCCCAGGATCCCCTGCTCACGGTTTCCGCAGGGTTTCGTCCAACAGCCGCCCCCGACGGCCCCGCCCGCCCCGGGCGACCACCCGCCCAGCCATTCCCGCGAATTAATCCGGGAAATCTGTCAACCACTGTCCAAGTGTCAGAAATTCATGGTTGGACACTAACAAAGATGACCAACGTTGCCCGCCCACACCCGCCCCGCTAACGTGAAGCTCGTTCCGCCAACGACAATTGATGGGAGTGGTTATGGCCAACCCGTTCGACGATGAAAACGGCACCTTCCTCGTCCTGGTGAACGAGGAAAACCAGCATTCGCTCTGGCCGGCCTTCGCCGATGTTCCCGCCGGCTGGAAGGTCACCTTCGGCGAGGACACACGCAAGGCCTGCCTCTCGTACATCAACGAGACCTGGACCGACATGCGCCCGAAGAGCCTCATCGACGAGATGAACAAGGCCCGGGCGAACGGCTAGCCAAGCCCTCCCGACATCGAAGACGAAACAGAGGAGGCAGCAGTGGCGCTAATCGGCGGCCCGGGGCCGATGATGGGCGGCCCCGGGCCGGACGGACCCATGTCCAAACGACAGGTCACCCCCGGCACGACCAAGCGAATTCTTCCGTACGCCCGGCCCTACCGGCTCAGCATCGCTTTACTCCTGGGCATCGCCGCACTCAACGCGGCCATCACGGTCGCGACGCCGGTGCTGTTCAAGTACCTCATTGACAACGGTATCGCCGTACGCAATACCGAAGTCGTCGTCTGGATCGCCATAGCCGTCGCCGGTCTCGCACTGGCACACTCATTCGTCGGGTTCGCCGAGGCATGGCTGTCAGGACGAGTCGGCGAAGGGCTCATCTACGATCTGCGCACCAAAGTCTTCGACCATGTCCAGCGACAGCCGCTCGCCTTCTTCACCCGCGCCCAGACCGGCGCCCTGGTCAGCCGGCTCAACAATGACGTCATCGGCGCACAGCAGGCCATCACAGCCCTGCTCTCCACCGTCGTCTCCGCCGGCCTGACCGTCCTGTTCGTGCTGATCGCCATGTTCTATCTGTCCTGGACCGTCTCCCTCGTCTCCCTGGTGCTGCTGCCGCTCTTCGTCCTGCCCGGCAGGGTCGTCGGCCGCCGCCTCCAGCGCGTGATGAGACAGCACATGGGAGTCAACGCCGAAATCGGCTCCCTGATGAACGAGCGCTTCAACGTCACCGGAGCGCTCCTCGCCAAGCTCTACGGCCGGCCCGACAACGAGACCGGCCTCTTCGCGCGCATGGCCGGCCGCGGCCGCGACCTCGGAGTCCAGACCTCGGTCTACATGAAGATGCTCCCCATCTCCATGCTGCTCCTCGGCTCCCTGGCCCTCGCCACCGTGTACGGACTGGGCGGCGCCCTCGTCATCCGTGACGCCTTCCAGATCGGCACCCTCGTCGCGCTGGCCACTCTGGTCACCCGGCTGCTGACACCGGTCAACCAGCTCTCCAGCGCACAGGCCGACGTCATGTCCGCGCTCGTCAGCTTCGACCGCCTCTTCGAGGTGCTCGACCTCAAACCGCTCATCGCGGAGAAGCCCGGAGCCGTACCCCTGCCGGCCATCGGCGCGAAGAACGGCACCGCTCCCGCCGTCGAGTTCAGCGCAGTATCGTTCCGCTACCCGAAGGCCGCCGACGTATCGCTCGCCTCCCTCGAATCCATCGCCCTGCCCACGCAGGAGCGCACCGGAACCGAGTGGACCCTGCGCGACCTCAGCTTCACCGTCCCGGCCGGGAAGCTCACCGCCCTCGTCGGCCCCTCCGGCGCGGGCAAGACCACCATCACCCAGCTCGTGCCCCGGCTGTACGACGCGGTCGAGGGAACCGTCAGCATCGGCGGCCACGACGTCCGCGATCTCACCCTGGAATCGCTCCGCACCTCCATCGGCATGGTCACCCAGGACGCGCACCTCTTCCACACCACCATCCGGGGGAACCTCGTCTACGCGAAGCCCGACGCCACGGAGCAGGAGCTGATGGAGGCGTGCAGGGCGGCGCAGATCTGGCAGCTGATCGAATCGCTCCCCGACGGCCTCGACACCGTCGTCGGCGACCGCGGATACCGGCTCTCCGGCGGTGAGAAGCAGCGCATCGCGATGGCACGGCTGCTGCTCAAGGCCCCGCCGATCGTGGTCCTGGACGAGGCCACGGCGCATCTCGACTCGGAGTCCGAGGCCGCCCTCCAGCGCGCGCTCAAGACCGCGCTCGCCGGGCGGACCTCACTGGTGATCGCTCACCGGCTCTCCACCATCCGTGAGGCGGACCAGATACTCGTCATCGACCAGGGACGGGTCCAGGAGCGCGGTACGCACGACGAGCTGCTGGCACAGGACGGGCTGTACGCGGAACTCCACCGCACCCAGTTCGCCGGCCAGGGCACTCCGTCGGCCAACGGCGACGGGCCGGCAGCACCGCACCGGATCCCCGAGCACGTCGGCCCCCACGGAGGCTTCCCCGGCGGTCCGCCGCCGGGTCCGTACGCCGGCGGCCCGCCGCCCCCCGGCCCCTACCCGGGCATGCCGGGCCCCGGCTTCCACCCCGGCGGCCCCGGTCCCGGCCCTGGCCCCGGAGTCTTCCCGGGCGGCCCGCCTCCGGGCTGAGCCACACCGAGCACGGACGGGCCGACGGGACGACCGGATCCCTCCGGTCGTCCCGTCGGCCCATGAACCAGCGGCGGGCGCGAGCCCGCAGCGCAGAGGGACATCCACCATCGAGCCAGTGGGGACCGTTGGAATGCCTGATTCTCACCGTTCACCTCTCTCCGACACCCACCCGGACACTTTCCTCGACCTTCTGAGGGCACGGGTCGCGAGCGTGCCCGGGGTCGTGGCCGTGCGGTGCGAGTCGGACGCTCTGTCGTACGGGGAGCTGGACGCCCGGTCGAATCGCCTGGCGCGGGTGCTGGTCGCTGCGGGTGTGGGTCGGGAGCGGGTGGTGGGTCTGTGCCTGCCGCGCGGTGTGGAGATGGTGGTGGCGCTGCTGGCGGTGTGGAAGGCCGGTGGGGCGTATGTGCCGCTCGACCCGGAGCATCCCGCGGACCGTCTCGCGTACATGATCGCCGACAGCGGCGCGGTAGCGGTGCTGACCACGGCGGGTGTCGAAGTTCCGGACACCGGTACGTCCGTACTCCTGCTGGAAGAGATCGAGACGGACTCGGTCCCCGCCGCAGCGCTCGATGTGGGCGTGGGTCCGGCCCAGCTGGCGTATGTGATCTATACGTCGGGTTCGACGGGTCGTCCGAAGGGTGTGGCGGTCGCGCACGGTGGGGTGGCGAATCTGGCGCTGGCGATGCGTCCCGCGCTGGGTGTGGGCGAGGGGGTGGTGGCGCTTCAGTTCGCCTCCTTCAGCTTCGACGCCGCCGTGCTGGACGTCGCGGTGACGCTGGCTGCCGGTGGAACGCTCGCGATCGCGTCGAGCGAGGAGCGCCGTGAGCCCGAGGCGTTGGCGGAGATGATCCGCACCTCCGGTGTCGAGGTCGCGAGCGTCGTCCCCTCACTGCTGGGTGTGCTGGATCCGGTGGCGGTGCCCGGTGTGCGGAACTGGGTGGTGGGTTCCGAGCGGGTGAGTGCGGGGCTGGCGAGCCGCTGGGTCAAGGGTGCGCGGGTGTGGAATGCGTACGGTCCGACCGAGGTCACGGTGATCGCGACGACGGGCCGGATCGACGGGGGGACAGGCCCGGAGGATCCGCCTCCGTCCATCGGGCGTCCGCTGCGCCGTACACGGGTCTTCGTGCTGGACGGTTTTCTGCGGCCTGTTCCGGTGGGTGTGACGGGTGAGCTGTATGTCGCCGGTGACGGTCTGGCCCGGGGCTATGTGGGCCGTGCCGATCTGACGGCCGAGCGCTTTGTGGCCAGCCCCTTTGAGTTCGGCGGCCGGATGTACCGGACAGGGGACTTGGCGCAGTGGTCGGAAGACGGCCGGTTGTCGTTCGTGGGTCGTGCGGATGAGCAGGTGAAGATCCGTGGCTTCCGTGTCGAGCCGGGCGAGGTGGAGTCCGTTCTCGCGGCGCACGAGAGCGTGGGTCAGGTCGCGGTGGTGGTGCGTGAGGACCGGCCGGGTGACAGGCGTCTGGTGGCTTATGTGGTGCCGGGTGCGCGGGGTGTGGAGGTGGAGGCGCTCAGGCGGTATGCGGCGTCGAGGTTGCCGGAGTACATGGTTCCGGCGGCGGTCGTGGTGCTGGACGCCCTGCCGCTGACGGTGAACAGCAAGCTGGACCGGGCCGCGCTCCCGGCTCCGGGGCGTACGACCGGCGGGCGTGCCGCGCGTACGCCGGTGGAGGAGGCTCTCTGCGGGCTTTTCGCCGAGGTACTCGGCCTCGCACACGTCGGTGCCGACGATTCCTTCTTTGAACTCGGCGGCGACTCCATCCTCTCCATGATGGTGGTCTCGGGCGCGCGCCGAGCCGGCCTGGTGATCACCACCCAAGCCGTTTTCGAACACCGCACCGCAGCCGCACTCGCCACCGTGGCCACCCACCTCGCCGCCGAACCCCTCCCCGGTGAGACCGCCGAAGGAACCGGCCCGATCCCGCTCACTCCGGTGATGCGCGAACTCCTCAGCCGCTCCCACCCCGACGGCCTCTCCGAGGTCTATCAGTCGGTGCTGGTGGTGGCCCCCGTCGGCCTGGACCCGGAGATTTTGACGAGTGCGGTCGGTGTGCTTGTCGATCATCATGATGTGCTGCGGGCGCGGTTCAGTGTGGAGTCCGGGGGGCTGTTGGTGGTGCCGGAGCCGGGGTCGGTTCCGGTGGGTTCCTACGTCCGGCGGGTCGACGGGTCGGTGGCCGGTGGTCTCGGGCGGCTGGTGGAGGAGGAGTCGCGGGCGGCCGTGGCCCGGTTGGACCCGGCGGCCGGTGTGATGCTCCAGGTCGTCTGGTTCGACCTCGGTCCCACCACCCCCGGACGGCTGCTGATCGTCCTCAACCACCTCGTCGTGGACGGCGTCTCATGGCGGGTACTCCTCGCCGACCTCGCTCACGCCCACACCGAACTGACTGCCGGACGGACCCCCGCCCCGGCACCGGTCCCCACCTCGTTCCGGCACTGGATGAGCCGGCTGGCGGCCCAGACCCACAGCGCGGAGCGCCTCGCGGAGCTGCCCCGCTGGACGGAGATCCTCCAGGGCCCGGACCCCCTGCTGACGGCACGCCCCATGGACCCCGCCCGCGACCTGAGTGCCTCGGTCCGGCGGGTGTCGGTCCGGGTGCCCGTCGAGGTGACCTCCGCTCTGCTGACCACCGTGCCGGCCGTCTTCCACGCGGGCATCGACGATGTCCTCCTGACCGCGCTCGCGGCGGCGGTCGAGGAGTGGCGCGGCGACCGTCCGGCCACCGGCGGTGGATTCCTGGTCGATGTGGAGGGCCACGGCCGTGTTCCGCTCGACGCGGCGACGGATCTGTCCCGCACGGTCGGCTGGTTCACCCGCATCCACCCCGTACGGCTCGCTGTCGATACGGACAGCCACGCCGGGATACGCGAGGGCGGCCCGGCGGCCGGGCGGGCGCTGAAGCGGGTCAAGGAGCAGGTGCGAGCGGTGCCCGGCGACGGCCTCGGCCATGGCGTTCTGCGGCACCTCAACCCGGACACCGCCGCCGAACTCGCCGAGCTGCCCTCCGCGCAGATCGGCTTCAACTACCTCGGCCGATTCTCCGCCCACGACGAGGAGTGGCAGCTTGCCGGGGAAACCGCGCTCGGTGAGGGCGGCGACCACCGGGCACCCGTCATGCACCCCCTTGAAGCGGAGGGCGTCGTACACGACCGTGCGGACGGCCCCGAACTCCTTCTCAGCCTGGCATGGCCGGAGCGGTTGCTGGACGAGCCTGCGGCGCGCGCCCTGGCCGAGGGCTGGGCGGCGATGCTGGCCGGTCTGGTCGACCATGCCTCCCGGCCGGGTGCCGGGGGCCGTACGCCGTCCGACTTCCCGCTGGTCGCGCTCGACCAGCGGCAGATCGAGGAGTTGGAGACCTCGGTCCCCGCCCTGGCCGAGATTCTGCCGGTGACCCCGCTCCAGGAAGGGCTGCTGTTCCACGCGCTCTTCGACGAGCAGAGCACCGATGTGTACGTCGAACAGCTGGCCATCGGCCTGGACGGGCCACTCGACCTGCCCGCCCTGCGCGCCTCCTGGGAGGCGCTGATCGACCGGCACGCGAGCCTGCGGGCCGGCTTCCGATACCCCGCCGGAGCCGACCGGCCCGTGCAGGTGATCGAGGAACGAGCCGCACTGCCATGGCGCGAGGAAGACCTCTCGGACCTCCCCCCGGAGACCGCGCGCGCCGAATCGGAGCGCCTGGAGCACGCGGACCGGCACCGCCGGTTCGACCTGGCGGTCCCGCCCCTCGTACGCGTACTCCTGACCAGACTCGGAGCCGACCGCCACCGCATGGCGATCACCCTGCACCACGTAGTGCTCGACGGCTGGTCGCTGCCGATCCTGACGCGCGAGCTGTGGACCGCGTACGAGGCCGGGGGCAGCACGACCGGTCTGCCCGCCGTCACCCCGTACCGCGAGCACCTCGCGTGGCTCTCCCGCCAGGACAAGGACGCCGCGCGAACCGCCTGGCGGCAGGCGCTCGCCGGGCTGGACGAGCCCACGCTCGTCGCACCCCCGGAGCACGGCACCGAACCGGCCCCACAGGACGCGAACGCCGACGCGAACGCTGACACGGGCACTGACACGGGCACCGTCGTCATCGAGCCGAGCGAGGAGTTCGCCTCCGCCGTACGCGATGTGGCCCGTACGCACGGACTGACGCTGAACACGGTGGTGCAGGCGGCCTGGGCCCTGGTCGTCGGCCAGCTCGCGGGCCGCGCCGACGTGGTGTTCGGCGCGACCGTCGCGGGCCGTCCCGCCGAACTGCCCGGCATGGAATCGATGCTGGGCCTGTTCATCAACACCGTGCCGGTCCGCGTACGCCTCGACCCCGCGCAGACCGTCGCCGAGCTGCTCACCGACCTCCAGGCACAGCAGTCAGCGCTCCTGGACCATCAGCACCTGGGGCTCACCGAGATCCAGCGCCTCGCGGGCCCCGGCGCGGCCTTCGACACTCTCATGGCCTTCGAGAACTACCGCGCGGCCGAGAACACCCCTCCCGCGCCCCTGACGCTCACCGGGACCGAGGTCCGCGAGTCGACCACCTACCCCCTCGCCCTCGACGTCAGCCCGGTCGGCGAGTTCCGGCTCCGGCTCGACCACCAGCTGTCCGCCTTCGACACCGCCGCCGCCGGCGCCCTGCTCGACCGTCTGGTCCACGTCCTCTCCCAGTTCGCCGCCGACCCGACCGCCCGGCTCGGCCGGATCGCGGTGCTGGACGAGGCCGAGCGGTCGCGGGTGGTGTCGGAGTGGAACGCCACTGAGCTGCCTTCGGCCGAGGGCACCTTCCTGGACCTGTTCGCGGCACGGGTCGCGAGCGTGCCCGGGGTCGTGGCCGTGCGGTGCGAGTCGGACGCCTTGTCGTACGGGGAGCTGGACGCCCGGTCGAATCGCCTGGCCCGGTACTTGGTCGCTGCGGGTGTGGGTCGGGAGTGTGTGGTGGGTCTGTGCCTGCCGCGTGGTGTGGAGATGGTGGTGGCGCTGCTGGCGGTGTGGAAGGCCGGTGGGGCGTATGTGCCGCTGGACCCGGAGCATCCCGCGGACCGGCTCGCGTACATGATCGCCGACAGCGGCGCGGTGCTGGTGCTGGGCACCGCCGGGACGGAGATTCCCGGGATCGACGCGCCCGTTGTACGCCTGGACGAGATCGAGGCGGGTTCTGCCGAGCCGCTCGATGTGGGCGTGGGTACGGAGCAACTGGCCTACGTCATTTACACCTCGGGTTCGACGGGCCGTCCGAAGGGTGTGGCGGTCGCTCACGGTGGGGTGGCGAATCTGGCGCTGGCGATGCGTCCCGCGCTGGGTGTGGGCGAAGGGGTGGTGGCGCTTCAGTTCGCCTCCTTCAGCTTCGACGCCGCCGTGCTCGATGTCGCGGTCACGCTCGCCGCCGGTGGAACGCTCGCGATCGCGTCGAGCGAGGAGCGCCGTGAGCCCGAGGCGTTGGCGGAGATGATCCGCACCTCCGGTGTCGAGGTCGCGAGCGTCGTCCCCTCACTCCTCGGGGTCTTCGACCCGGCGGCGGTGCCCGGTGTGCGGAACTGGGTGGTGGGTTCCGAGCGGGTGAGTGCGGGGCTGGCGAGCCGCTGGGTGAAGGGCTCGCGGGTGTGGAATGCGTACGGTCCGACCGAGGTCACGGTGATCGCGACGACGGGCCGGATCGACGGGGGGACAGGCCCGGAGGATCCGCCTCCGTCCATCGGCCGTCCGCTGCGCCGTACACGGGTCTTCGTCCTGGACGGTTTTCTGCGGCCTGTTCCGGTGGGTGTGACGGGTGAGCTGTATGTCGCCGGTGACGGCCTGGCCCGGGGCTATGTGGGCCGTGCCGATCTGACGGCCGAACGCTTTGTGGCCAGCCCATTCGGTGGCCGGATGTACCGATCCGGTGATCTGGTCCGATGGAGCGCCGATGGTCAACTGGCGTTCGTGGGGCGTGCGGATGAGCAGGTGAAGATCCGTGGCTTCCGTGTCGAGCCGGGCGAGGTGGAGTCCGTTCTCGCGGCGCACGAGTCGGTGGGTCAGGTCGCGGTGGTGGTGCGTGAGGACCGGCCGGGTGACAGGCGTCTGGTGGCTTATGTGGTGCCGGGTGCGCGGGGTGTGGAGGTGGAGGCGCTCAGGCGGTATGCGGCGTCGAGGTTGCCGGAGTACATGGTTCCGGTGGCGGTCGTGGTGCTGGACGCCCTGCCGCTGACGGTGAACAGCAAGCTGGACCGGGCCGCGCTCCCGGCTCCGGGGCGTACGACCGGTGGGCGTGCCGCGCGTACGCCGGTGGAGGAGGCTCTCTGCGGGCTTTTCGCCGAGGTACTCGGCCTCGCACACGTCGGTGCCGACGATTCCTTCTTTGAACTCGGCGGCGACTCCATCCTCTCCATGCTGCTGGTGTCCGGTGCCCGCCGGGCGGGCCTCGCGATCTCGGCCCGCGAGGTGTTCGAACACCGGACCCCGGCGAACCTCGCGGCCGTGGCCGCCGCGGGCGACTTCGAACCGGGGACGAGCGGTGCCCCAGGAGTCGGTGAGGTGCCGCTGACCCCGGTCATGCGCGAGCTGATCGACCGAGTGGGCACGGACCATCTGGGCCAGGTTGTCCAGTCGGCGCTGGTGGTGGCCCCTGTCGGTCTGGACCCGGAGATTCTGGCGAGTGCGGTCGGTGTGCTTGTCGATCATCATGATGTGCTGCGGGCGCGGTTCAGTGTGGAGTCCGGGGGGCTGTTGGTGGTGCCGGAGCCGGAGCCGGGGTCGGTTCCGGTGGGCTCCTTCGTCCGGCGGGTCGACGGGTCGGTGGCCGGTGATCTCCGGCGGTTGGTGGAGGAGGAGTCGCGGGCGGCCGTGGCCCGGTTGGACCCGGCGGCCGGTGTGATGCTCCAGGTCGTCTGGTTCGACCTCGGTCCCACCACCCCCGGACGGCTGCTGATCGTCCTCAACCACCTCGTCGTGGACGCGGTGTCACTGCGCGTACTGCTGCCCGATCTGGCGGAGGCCTGCACCGCGTCGGCCGCCGGCCGCGCGCCCGCGCTCCAGTCCGTACCGACGTCCTTCCGGCACTGGGCCCGCGCGCTGGCGGACCAGAGCCACAGCGCGGAGCGCCTCGCGGAGCTGCCCCGCTGGACCGAACTCCTCAGGGGCGCGGACGCGCTGCTCACCGCTCGTCCGCTGGACCCCGCCCGTGACCTGAGTGCCTCGGTCCGGCGGGTGTCGGTCCGGGTGCCCGTCGAGGTGACCTCCGCTCTGCTGACCACCGTGCCCTCGGCCTTCCACGCCGGGGTCGAGCAGGTGCTGCTGACGGGGCTCGCGGCGGCGGTCGAGGAGTGGCGCGGCGACCGTCCGGCCACCGGCGGTGGATTCCTGGTCGATGTGGAGGGCCACGGCCGCGTTCCGCTCGACGCGGCGACGGATCTGTCCCGTACGGTCGGCTGGTTCACCGGTGTTCATCCCGTACGGCTCGCTGTCGATACGGACAGCCACGCCGGGATACGCGAGGGCGGCCCGGCGGCCGGGCGGGCGCTGAAGCGGGTCAAGGAGCAGGTGCGGGCGGTGCCCGGCGACGGCCTGGGGTACGGAGTGCTGCGCCGTCTCAACCCGGACACCGCCGCCGAACTCGCCGAGCTGCCCTCCGCGCAGATCGGCTTCAACTACCTCGGCCGATTCTCCGCGCCCCCCGAGGAGTCGGCGGCGACACCCTGGTCACCGGCCGCCGAAGGCGGACCGGTCGGCGGAGTGGGCGGCGCGTTCCCGGTCCCGCACGCGCTCGAAGCCGAGGGCGAGGTCCACGAGTCCGCCGAAGGGCCTCGGCTCACACTGACTCTCGTCTGGCCGGAGCGGCTGCTGGACGAGTCGGCCGCGCGCGCCCTGGCCGAGGGCTGGGCGGCGATGCTGGCCGGTCTGGCCGACCATGCCTCCCGGCCGGGCGCCGGGGGCCGTACGCCGTCCGACTTCCCGCTGGTCGCGCTCGACCAGCGGCAGATCGAGGAGCTGGAGACCTCGGTCCCCGCCCTGGCCGAGATTTTGCCGGTGACCCCGCTCCAGGAAGGCTTCCTCTTCCACGCGACCTTCGACGAGCGCGACACCGACGTCTATGTGGAGCAGTTCGACCTCGGTCTCGCGGGCCCCCTGGACGCGGCTGTCCTGCGCGCCGCCTGGGAGGCCGTCGTGGCGCGCCACACCAGCCTGCGGGCCGGCTTCCGGCAGCTGCCGGGGGTGGACCGGCCGGTCCAGGTGATCGCCCGAGAGGTGGTTCTGCCCTGGCGCGCGGAAGACCTCTCGGAGCTGGACGAGGCGCACGCGTCGGCCGAGGCCGAACGGCTCGGCGTCGAGGAGCGCTCCCGCCGGTTCGACCTCGCTCAGCCGCCGCTGCTGAGGATCCTTCTGGTCAAGGTGGGCCCCGACCGCCACCGGATGCTGATCACCCTGCACCACATCGTCCTCGACGGCTGGTCGCTGCCCATCCTGATGACCGACCTGTGGGCGGCCTACGAGGCCGGGGGCAGCACGGCGGCACTGCCCCCGGCGACCCCGTACCGCGGCTATCTCGAATGGCTCGCCCGCCAGGACCGGGAAGAGGCGCGGGAGGCATGGCGGCAGACGCTCATCGGCGCGGACGAGCCGACCCGGGTCGCACCGGCCGAGACGGCCGTCGACGCGTCGGCCCCCTTCGGCCGGGTGTCCACCAGGGCCGGAGCGGCACTGACGCACGCGCTCCGCGAACTGACCCGGACCCGTGGCGTCACCCTCAACACGGTGGTGCAGGCCGCCTGGGCACGAGTCGTCGGCCAGCTCGCGGGCCGCGCCGACGTCGTGTTCGGCGCGACCGTCGCGGGCCGTCCCGCCGAACTGCCCGGCATGGAATCGATGCTGGGGCTGTTCATCAACACCGTGCCGGTCCGCGTACGGCTCGACCCCGGCCAGAGCGTCGCCGGGCTGCTGACCGAACTCCAGGCCGAGCAGTCCGCGCTGCTCGACCACCAATATGTCGGGCTCACCGAGATCCAGCGGCTGGCCGGCCCCGGCGCGGTCTTCGACACGCTCATGGCCTTCGAGAACTACCCCGGAGACCCGGACGCGCAGCCTCCGACGGAAGGGCTGACGCTCACCGACTCCACGGCCAGGGAGTCGACCAACTTCCCCCTGATCATGATCGTGAACCCGGCCGAGGACGACCTGACGTTCCGGCTGGAACACCTGCTGAGCGCCTTCGGCGAGGATGCCGCGCGGGCCCTCGCGGAGCGGCTGCTCTCCGTGCTGGACCAGATGGCCGCCGACCCCGAAGCGCCGCTGAGCGGAATCGCGGTGCTGGACGAGGCCGAGCGGTCCCTCGTGGTCGACCACTGGAACGACACCGGCCGTACGGTGCCGGGCACCTCCCTGGTGGAGCTGTTCGAGGCGCGGGCCAACCGCTCGCCGGACGCGGTGGCGGCCGTCGGCGGAGGCCGGGAATGGTCGTACGCGGAGCTGAACCGGATCGCCGACCGGGTCGCCTGCGGTCTGATCGCCCGGGGTGTGCGCCGCGGCGACCTCGTCGGAGTGGTGCTGGAACGATCCCTGGACCTGGTGGCGGTGCTGCTCGGTGTCGCGAAGGCGGGCGCGGGATTCGTCCCGGTGGCCCCGTCCTGGCCCGCAGCCAGGACCGCCGTCGTCCTCGAACATGTCGCCCTGACCGTCATCGAGGCCGAGGCCGAGGCCGTGGTCGTGGTCGGGGCCGTGGTCGGGGCCGGTCCGGACGCCGGTGTTCGGACCGCGCGAACCGTCCCGGCGGCGGAGCTGCTCTCGGGCCCCGACGGATCCCCCGGGGTGACCGTCGGCGGCGACGACGTGGCGTACGTGATGTACACATCGGGTTCCACCGGTGTGCCGAAGGGAGCCGCGATCCCGCACTCGGCGGTGGCGGCCCTCGTCTCCGACTCCTGCTGGAGCGCGGCGGCCCGCGACCGGGTCCTGGTCCACTCGCCCCATACGTTCGACGCCTCGACCTACGAACTGTGGGTACCGCTGGTGAACGGCGGCCGTGTCGTGGTCGCCCCGCCCGGCCGGGTGGACGCCGCGACCCTCGCCGGGCTGATCAGCGAGCACCGGCTGACCGCCGTCTACATGTCCGCCGGGCTGTTCGGCGTCACGGCCGAGGAGTCCCCGGAAGCCCTGACCGGACTCTCCGAGGTGCTCATCGGCGGAGACGTGATCCCCGCCGGAGCGATCGCGAGAGCCCAGGAGTTCTCCCCCCACCTGGCGTTCGTCAATGTGTACGGGCCGACGGAGGCCACCGTCCTGGCCACCACGTACACCGTGGCACCCGGTGCCCCGGCCCCGGCGGTCGTGCCGATCGGCCGGCTCAGGGACAACACCCGCGTATACGTCCTCGACGAATTCCTCCTGCCGGTCCCGGTGGGCGTCAACGGCGAGCTGTACATCGCAGGCTCGGGGCTGGCCAGGGGATACGCGGGCCGGCCGGTACTCACCGCCGAGCGGTTCGTCGCCTGCCCGTTCGGTGGCCGGATGTACCGGACGGGCGACCTGGCGCGGTGGACGGACGACGGACAGCTGATGTTCGCGGGCCGCGCGGACGCCCAGGTGAAGATCCGCGGCTTCCGCGTCGAACCCGGCGAGACCGAGGCCGTCCTCGCCTCCCACGAGAGCGTCAGCCAGGCCGCGGTGACCGTCCGTGAGGACGGGCCGGGGGAGAAGCGCCTGGTCGGCTATGTCATCCCGGCCGGCCGCGCACACCCCGGCCTCAGCGCCGACCTGCGCGAATTCGCCGCCGAACACCTGCCCGAGTTCATGGTTCCGGCCGCGATCGTCGTCCTTGACACCCTGCCGATCACGGCGAACGGCAAGCTCGACCGCACCGCCCTCCCCGCCCCCGAATTCGCCGGGCGGACGGACGGCCGAGAACCGGCGACCCCGATGGAAGAGACGCTGTGCGGGCTCTTCGCCGAGGTGCTCGGCCTGGACCGGGTCGGCGCGGAGACCTCGTTCTTCGACCTCGGCGGCGACTCCCTCCTCGCGATGCGGCTGATCGCCCGGGTCCGTTCCGTCCTCGACACCGACATCAGCATCCGCGACCTGTTCACCGCCGCCACGGTCGCGGCACTCGCCGGCCTGATCGAAGGCACGGACGGCGACAGCGGCGCGACCGAACCCCTTGCCGCTCCGACGCCGAGGCCGCGCCCCGACACGCTGCCGCTGTCCTTCGCCCAGCAGCGGATGTGGTTCCTCAACCGGCTGGAGGAGACCGAATCCGGCGCTGACGCGACGTATAACCTGCCGCTGGCGCTGCGTCTGTCGGGTGAGCTGGATGTCGCGGCGCTGGAGGCGGCTCTCGGTGATGTGGCCGACCGGCACGAGAGCCTGCGGACCGTCTTCCCCGAGACCGACGGCGTACCCCGCCAGCAGATCATCCAGGGCGCGGCGGGCCGCCCCCGGCTGGAGACCGAGGAGACCACCGGGGCCGGACTCGCCGAGACCCTCACGGCGCACTCGGGCCGCGGCTTCGACCTCAGTATCGATCTTCCGTGGCGTGTGCGGTTGTTGGTGGTTGGTCCTTCGGAGTATGTCCTGTTGATTGTGGCGCATCACATCGCGGTGGACGGCTGGTCGATGGGTGCGCTGGCCCGTGATCTCGGGGTCGCTTATGCCGCGCGGTGCGGTGGCCGGGTCCCGGGGTGGGAGCCACTGCCGGTGCAGTACGCGGACTACGCGCTCTGGCAGCGCGAAGTCCTCGGCGATCTGGGCGACGAGGACAGCCTGATCAGCGCACAGCTGCGCTTCTGGCGTGAAGCACTGGAAGGCGCGCCGGAAGAGCTGACACTGCCGACCGACCGACCGCGCCCCCCGGCGTCCTCCTTCCGAGGCCGCACAGTGCCCGTACGCGTCGACGCTCGCACCCACACCGGCCTCGCGGACATCGCCGGACACGGACAGGCGACCATGTTCATGGTCGTCCAAGCCGCGCTGGCCGTGCTGCTCTCCCGGATGGGCGCGGGCACCGACATTCCGCTGGGAACCGCGACCGCCGGGCGCGCCCACGCCGACCTCGACGATCTCGCCGGACTCTTCGTCAACACGGTCGTCCTCCGGTCGGACCTCAGCGGCGACCCCACCTTCACCGAACTCCTCGGCCGGGTCCGGGAAGCCGATCTCTCCGCCTACGCCCACCAGGACGTGCCCTTCGAGCGCCTGGTGGAGGCGCTCAACCCCGCCCGGTCGCTCGCCCGCAACCCCCTCTTCCAGGTGATGCTCGCCCTGGAGACCAGCACCTGGGCCGACTGGGGCCTGCCTGGCCTCGCCGTCGACCGGATCGAGTTCGCGGCGGACGCCGCGCGGTTCGACCTCTCTGTTGACCTCGTTGAGGAGCGGGATGCGGAGGGTGGTCCTGCGGGTATCGGTGGCGGGATTCTGTATGCGACGGATCTGTTCGACGCGGCGACGGTTGAGGGTTTGGCGCGGCGTTTGGGTCGGGTGCTGGAGCAGGTGGCGGCTGATCCGGATGTGCGGCTGAGTGAGATCACCGTGTTGGACGAGGTCGAGCGGTCGTGGGTGGTGTCGGAGTGGAACGACACGGCTCTGCCGGTCGAGGCGGACACGTTCCTGGACCTGTTCGCCGGCCGGGTCGAGCAAGGTCCCGAAACTCTGGCGGTCCGGTGCGGCGGTGATGTTCTCTCGTACGGGGAGTTGGACGGGCAGGCGAACCGGCTGGCCCGGTACTTGGTCGCTGCGGGTGTGGGTCGGGAGCGGGTGGTGGGTCTGTGCCTGCCGCGCGGGATCGACATGGTGGTGGCCCTGCTGGCGGTGTGGAAGGCGGGCGGGGCGTACGTACCGCTGGACCCGGAGTACCCGTCAGACCGGCTCGCGTACATGGTCGCCGACAGCGGCGCGGTGCTCGTCCTGGGCAGTGGTGACTCGCTGGCGGGTGTGCCGGTCGATGCCGCTGTACGGACTGTGCTGCTGGACGAGATCGAGACGGAGCTTGTCGCCGAGTCCGCCGAGCCGCTCGGTGTGAGGGTGGGTCCGGACCAGCTGGCGTATGTGATCTATACGTCGGGTTCGACGGGCCGTCCGAAGGGTGTGGCGGTCGCTCACGGTGGGGTGGCGAATCTGGCGCTGGCGATGCGTCCCGCGCTGGGCGTGGATGTGGGGGTGGTGGCGCTTCAGTTCGCGTCGTTCAGCTTCGACGCGGCTGTGCTGGATGTCGCGGTCACTCTCGCCGCTGGTGGAACGTTGGCGATCGCTTCGGGTGAGGAGCGTCGGGAGCCGGAGGCGCTCGCCGGCATGATCCGTGCCTCGGGTGTCGAGGTCGCGAGCGTCGTCCCCTCACTGCTGGGTGTGCTGGATCCGGCGGCGGTGCCCGGTGTACGTAACTGGGTCCTCGGAGCCGAGCGGTTGAACGCTGATCTGGCGAGTCGGTGGCTCGCTGGTTCGCGGGTGTGGAACACGTACGGTCCGACGGAGGCGACCGTCATCACCACCGCCGTTCCTCTCGACGCGGGGATGACCCCGGACGATCAGCCTCCGGCGATCGGGAGCCCGATCGGCAATGCCCGGGTGTTCGTCCTGGACGGTTTCCTCCAGCCGGTCCCGGTCGGTGTGACGGGTGAGCTGTACGTCTCGGGTGACGGTCTGGCCCGTGGTTACGCGGGTCGTGCGGATCTGACGGCGGAGCGTTTCGTGGCGAGCCCCTTCGGCGGGCGGATGTATCGCTCGGGTGACCTGGCCCGCTGGAGTGCGGACGGTCAGTTGTGGTTCGCGGGGCGTGCGGATGAGCAGGTGAAGATCCGTGGCTTCCGTGTCGAGCCCGGTGAGGTCGAGTCCGTACTCGCCGCGCACGAGAGTGTCGGTCAGGTCGCGGTGATCGTCCGGGAGGACCGGCCCGGTGACAAGCGTCTGGTTGCCTACGCCGTACCCACGACCGCCGACAGTTTTGACGCCGAGGCGCTCAAGCGGTTCGCGGGGGACCGGCTTCCCGAGTACATGGTCCCGGCGAGCGTCCTCGTCCTGGACGCCCTCCCGCTGACCGTGAATGGCAAGCTCGACAAGGCCGCGCTCCCGGTCCCCGATGCGGGGGAAAGTGGTGGGCGTGCTCCGGTGACTCCGGTGGAGGAGACGCTGTGCGCGTTGTTCGCCGAGGTGCTGGGGCTTGAGCGGGTCAGTGCCGATGGTTCGTTCTTCGAGCTGGGCGGCGACTCGATCATGTCGATGCTGCTGGTGTCGAGCGCTCGTAAGGCGGGGCTGGTCATCACCGCCCGCCAGGTCTTCGAACGGAAGACGCCGGCGAGCCTGGCCGCGGTCGCCGTCGAGGATCGCCTCGGGCGGGTCGAGAGCGGCGGTGATGTCGGGGTGGGGGTCGTGCCGCTGACGCCGGTCATGCGCGAACTCCTTGAGCGAGTCGAACCGGGCAAGGCTGTTCAGTCGACTTTGACGGTGACCCCGGTGGGCCTGGACTTCGCGGTGCTGACGGATGCGGTTCAGGCCTTGGCGGACCGCCACGACATGCTCCGCGCCCAGCTGGTGCGTGACGACGTGCCTGCTCTTCTCGTACCGGACACGGCCATGGTCGGCCCCTGGGTGAGACGGGTCGATGCGACCTCCGGCGATCTGCGGCGGC
This sequence comes from Streptomyces amakusaensis, assembly GCF_039532665.1. Classification (NCBI taxonomy): domain Bacteria; kingdom Bacillati; phylum Actinomycetota; class Actinomycetes; order Kitasatosporales; family Streptomycetaceae; genus Streptomyces; species Streptomyces amakusaensis. The sequence goes on from NZ_BAAASB010000033.1 coordinate 55,798, forward strand.
TCGTCGCGGACGAGACGCGGTCGGCCGTCGGCCGAATCGACCCGCGCGCCGGTGTGATGGTGCAGGTGGTGTGGTTCGACCTGGGGACGGAGGTTCCTGGGCGGCTGTTGATTGTTGTGGATCATATGGTGGTGGACGGGGTCTCCTGGCGGGTTCTGCTGCCGGATCTCGTTCAGGCGTACGGTGAGCTGGCGGCGGGTCGTACGGCCGGTCTGGAGCCGGTGCCGACGTCGTTCCGGCACTGGGCGCGTGAGCTTGTGGCGCAGGCCGGCAGCGAAGAGCGGCTGGCGGAGACGGCCCAGTGGATCGACCTCCTCCAGGGCTCCGAGCCGCCGTTCACCACTGTCGAGCAGCCGATCGACCGGCCGGCCGACACGGTGACCCCCGTCATGAGAACCGTCTCCGCGAAGCTCCCCGCAGAGGCGACGGCCCTTCTCCTCACCCGGGTGCCGACCGCGTTCCACGCGGGAGTCGAACAGGTGCTGCTGACCGGTCTCGCGTCGGCGCTCGCCGAATGGCGGCACACGAGCAGTACGGCACGCGGACTCCTGGTGGATGTCGAGGGGCACGGCCGAACCTCCCTCACCGGGAACGACGATCTGTCGCGGACGGTGGGCTGGTTCACGAGCAGTCATCCGGTTCGGCTGGATGTCGGGTCGGTGGATCTGTCGGAGGTGCGGGAAGGCGGCCTGGCGGCCGGGCGGGTGCTGAAGCGGGTCAAGGAGCAGGTGCGGGCGGTCCCGGGTGATGGTCTGGGGTACGGCGTACTGCGCTACTTGAACCCGGATACGGCTTCCGCGTTCGCCGCGCTGCCCTCGGCCCAGATCGGCTTCAACTACCTCGGACGGTTCGCCGGGTCGGTGGAAGCAGGCCGACCCTCTCGGGGCGGCTGGCCCTTGGCCGATGAGGCCTCAGTGAGTGAGGACATCCCGCTCGCACACGACTTGGAGGCCGTCGGAATCGTCCACGACCTCTCCGAGGGTCCTGAGTTGACGTTGACGTTGTTGTGGCCGGAGGCGTTGTTCGAGGAGTCTTCGGTTCGGGCGTTGGTGGACGGCTGGGCGGCGATGCTGGGTGGTCTGGTCACTGCCAGTGCGGAGGGTGGCGGTCACACTCCGTCGGACTTCCCCCTGGTGGTCCTCGATCAGACACGGATCGAAGAGCTGGAGACCTCGGTACCGGCCCTGACCGACATCCTGCCGGTGTCTCCGTTGCAGGAGGGTTTGCTGTTCCACGCGCTCTTTGATGAGCAGGGCACGGATGTGTATGTGGAGCAGCTGGATCTGGGGCTTGAGGGTCCGCTGGATCCGGTGGTGCTGCGGGCGTCGTGGCAGGCGTTGCTGGATCGGCATGCGAGTTTGCGGGCGGGTTTCCGGCAGTTGTCGGGGGTGGATCAGCCGGTGCAGGTGGTGGCCCGTGAGGTGGTTCTGCCGTGGCGTGAGGAGGACATCTCCGGTCTCGCGGTGGGTGAGCGGGAGGCGGAGGC
>NZ_BAAASB010000034.1:0-45429 GCF_039532665.1 Streptomyces amakusaensis
AGAGTTCCTGGCCCATGCCGGCTCGTTGTGAGCCCTGGCCGGTGAACATGACGGCGACCCGTCCGGCTCCTGCCGTGCCTTCGACGGTCTGGTCGCCGATGATCACGGCCCGGTGTTCGAACAGCGACCGCGTGGAGACGAGGGACGCGCCGATGTCGACCGGGCGTGCGTCGGAGTCGTCGGCGAAGGTGCGCAGGCGCTCGATCTGGTCCCGGAGGGCTTCGGGTGTACGGCCGGACACGATCCACGGCACCACCGCCGGAACCACACCCTCGACGGAGACTTCCTCCACCTCCGGTGCCTGCTCCAGCACCACATGCGCATTCGTCCCGCCCATGCCGAAGGAGCTGACGCCCGCGAGGAGCGGTCGGTCGGCGCGCGGCCAGGGCGTGAGTTCCTGCTGCACCCGGAGGTTCAGCAGGTCGAGGGGGATCTCGGGGTTCGGGGTCTCGAAGTTCAGGCTCGCGGGGATCTCGCGGCGCTTGATGGCGAGGGCGGCCTTGATGAACCCGGCGATGCCCGCAGCGCCCTCCAGATGGCCGATGTTGGTCTTGACCGAGCCGACCAGCAGGGGGTCTTCGGCCGCACGTCGCTCGCCGCCCAGCACCGCGCCCAGCGCGGCGGCCTCGATGGGGTCGCCGATCTTGGTGCCGGTGCCGTGGAGTTCCACGTACTGCACATCGCCGGGGGAGACGCCGGCGCGCTCGTAGGCACGGCGCAGCACATCCTCCTGGGCGGACCGGCTCGGGGTGGTCAGCGTGCTGTCGCTGCCGTTGTTGACCGCGCTGCCGCGGATTACGCAGTAGATGTCGTCGCCGTCGGCGAGGGCGCGCGCCAGGGGCTTGAGGAGTACGGCTCCGCCGCCCTCGCCGCGTACGTACCCGTTGGCCCGGCTGTCGAAGGCGTAGCAGCGGCCGTCGGGCGACAGACCGCCCCAGCGGGCGGAGAGTTCGGTGGTCTCGGCGAGGATGCTGAGGTTGACGCCGCCGGCGATCGCGGTGTCGGCCTCGCCGGAGCGCAGGCTCTCGCAGGCGAGGTGGATGGCGACGAGTGAGGAGGACTGGCCGGAGTCGACGATCAGGCTGGGGCCGCTGGTACCCAGGAAGTACGAGATCCGGTTGGCGATGATGCTGCGGTGGATGCCCGTCGTGGTGTGCTGGGTGGTGCTGTCGACGCCGTCACGGTAGATCAGCTTGGCGTAGTCGTCCCAGATGGTGCCGATGAAGACGCCGAGGCGGCTGCCCCTGAGATCGGCAGGTACCGTGCCGGCGTTCTCCAGGGCCTCCCAGGCGAGTTCGAGCATCAGTCGCTGCTGAGGGTCCATGAAGGCGGCCTCGCGCGGGGAGATGTCGAAGAAACCGGGGTCGAACTGGTCGATCCGGTCCAGGAACGCGCCCTGGCTGTCGCCGGTCCAGCGATCCTCGGGAACCGTGGTGATCGCGTGTGAACCGCTGCTCAGAAGTTCCCAGAGTGATCCCGGCGTCGGGGCCTGTGGGAAGCGGCAGGCGATCCCGACCACCGCAATCGCGTCATTCTGATCGACGTCGCCCGAGTCGCCCGAGTCGTCATTCACGACGGATGCGGCGTCACTCATCACTAAACCTCATTACTAAGTAGTAAACGGCAATCGGAATGTGTGCCCATTACTGCTTCCCTGCGTTCACCGTAACCCGCCATCACTTTCCTGTGAGCCCCTAAGAATCCCCTAATGCATGCTCTGTGCAACGGGTATGAGAAAGGCGCGGCACCGTCAACGGTGCCGCGCCGGATGTGAAATTTTTTTGATGCGAAATATTCAGTACAGCAGGACCGGTTTGACGGTGCGTCCGCTCTTGCAGTCCTCTGCCGCCTTGTTGATGTCTTCGAAGGGGTAGGTTCGGATCAGCCGGTCGAAGGGGAAAAGGCCGGCCCGATGGAAGTCGATCAGCTGGGGGATGAACAGTGCCGGTACGGTGTCGCCCTCGACGACGCCCTTTATGGTGCGGCCGAAGAGCAGGGAAATGCCGACGGACATGTTCTGTCCGGCCCCGCCCGAGCCCACGATCGCCGCGGTGCCGCCGGTGTTGAGGACTTCGACGGCGGTGTGCACGGTCTGTGGGACCCCGACAGCGTCCACGGAGAAGTCGGCGCCCGTGCCGGTGAGGTTGACGATGTCGCGGACCAGGGTGTCCGATCCGGCGTGCAGTGCGTGGGTCGCGCCCAGGTCTTGCGCGAGTTCCAGCCGGTGGCGGTGGAGATCGGTCACCACGATCCGGTCGCATCCCGCGATCCGGGCGGCCATGACGGCGGCGAGCCCCACCGCCCCCGCGCCGATGACGACGATGCTGCTGCCGGGGGGTGCCTTGAGCGAGTTGAGCACGGTGCCCGCGCCGGTCTGGAGTCCGCAGCCCATGGGGCCGAGGAGTTCCCGGGGCACGTCGTCGAGATCGCTGTCGACCTTGACGACACCGCGTTCGTTGACCACGACCTCGTTGCTGAAGGAGGACTGGCCGAAGAAGTGTCCGGACAGTTCGGCACCGTCGGTGCCGCGATAGGCGGTGGAGCCGTCCGGCCGCCGGCCCTTCAGGTTCATGGCGAGGAACTTGGCGCAGTGCATGGGGTGGCCGGTGCGGCAGTTGCGGCACCGGCCGCAGCTCATGGGGGCGAGGACGACCCAGTCGCCCACGGCGACCGATCCGACGCCCGCCCCGACAGCGGTCACCACTCCGCAGCCCTCGTGGCCGAGGACGGCCGGCACACCGGGCGGCATGATCTGGTCCCGGGTCAGCAGGTCGGTGTGGCAGAGCCCGGTGGCGGCGACGCGTACCGCGACTTCGTCGACGCGGGGTTCCTCCACCCGCACGTCCTCGACCCGGAACGGCCCCCCTTTCTCCCTGACGATCGCCGCCTTGGTGACAGACATCGGAGTTCCTTCCTCGTGGTTGCCGTGTGGTGCTGTGTGGTGCTGTGTGGTGCCTGGTGAGGGCTGACCGGGCACCCCGCCCGGTCAGCCGGTGGGCCGTCAGTCGACCCGGTGCACCGCTCTGACCCCTCCGTTCTCGAAGGCGAGGTTCTTCTCGTGCGGCACGGGTAGATCCGCGAAGGCGAACGGGGCGAGCTCGCGGTCCGCCATCACCAGCCACGCCTGGCCGGTGCGCGGGTCGGCGAGCACGGTCTCCAGGGCGTCGACGACCTCGGCGGAGGTGGAGATGGGCAGGCCTGCCCGGACGAGCTCGCCCATCCGCTCGGCGATGAGCGGGGTGTCGACGAGCCCGGGGCACAGGGCGTTGATCGATATGCCGTCCGCCTCGAGTACCGGGCCCAGCGACCGCACGAGTCCGACGACCGCGTGCTTGCTGGCCGCGTAGAAGACCTCGTACGAGGGGCGCATGCCGGTGGCGCTGGCGGTGACGACGATGGAACCGCCGCCGGCCGCCTTGAGCGGCTCGTACGCCGCCTGGACGCCGAAGACCACCGAGTCCAGGTTGACGCCCATCAGCCGGCGGTAGCGCTCGGGCGCGAACGACGCGCCGATCGTTGTGCCGCTGATGGTCCCCGCGTTGAGGTGGACGATGTCCAGCCGGCCGTGGGCCGCCACGGCGGCCGCGACCGCCGCCTCGTTGTCGGCCTGCTCCCGGACGTCGGCACGGACGAAGAGCGAGCCCGTCTCCGAGGCCAGGGCCTCTCCTCGCGGTACGTCCACGTCGGCGATGACGACCTTGCCGCCATGGCCGGCGAACCGGCGGACGGCGGCGGCCCCGATGCCGCTCGCGCCGCCGGTCACCAGGATGACCGCGTTCTTGAAGCGGTGCGTCTCCCCGCTCACGGCAGCTGCACCGAGAGCTTGTGGCGGAAGATGTTGCGCGGGTCCCACACGGCCTTCGCCTGCCGCAACCGGGTGTAATTGCCCTTGTGGTAGAGGGCCGGCCACTGTACGGGGGAGGTGTTCCAGGTCGGGTCGAGCACATCGGTGTCGGGCCAGTTCAGGAACAGCCCGTCGTAGCGGGCGTTCGGGGTGGGATAGCCGCCGGTGTCGGCGTGCAGAGCCTGGTAGAACTCCCGGTTCCAGGTGAGATGGCGGGAGTCGTCCGCCGCCACGTCCCAGCAGCTGAAGACCGAGGCCAGCATGACCGCGCTGCGGTGCGCCGCGGCGATGGCCGAACCCGAGGCGGCGTTGATCTGGCCGCCGTAGGAGCTGATGCTGAAGCTGGAGGCGGAGTGGCTGTACGTCGTCGACGTCAGGTACTGGTGGATCGTGGCCGCCTGGTCGTCCGTGTACCGCTTGATCAGCAGAGCGCCCTTGGTGCGGGACCTCGGCGGACCCTGGACGCCCATCGCGACGGCCGTGTCGGTGGCGTTGACCGTGGTGTACTGCCAGGGCTGCCTGCCGGTGTTGATCAGGTTGGCATGCGGGGTGACATTGGTGGTGAGGGTGGTGAGGAAGTTGTTGAGCAGCTGTTCATTGCCCTGGACGGTCGGGTCGACCTGGGCGGAGACGATGACACGCCCGGCTTCCTTGCGGGGGGCGATGAGCGAGGCGTACAGCTGGTTCCCGGCCTGGCCGGGGGCGCTGTTCGCCTCGTGCCAGACGCCGTAGTTCTTCAGCAGCTGGATGAAGGAGACCTGGTCCATCGCGGACCAGTTCCAGATGGCACGGCCGGTCATGAGCGCGCCGGGGCGCTTGGGCAGCGCGGTGGCCGCGCTGGTGGGGACGGGGCCGGGCGAGCGCATCCAGAAGCGGGTGACGACGCCGAAGTTGCCACCGCCCCCGCCGGCGTGGGCCCACCACAGCTCGCGGTTGGGGTCGTTGGTCTCGCGGGTGGCGATGGTGGTGACCACGGCGCCGGCGGCGTTGACGGTGACCACCTCCACCGCGTAGAGGTGGTCGGAGACCAGGCCGTGCTGGCGGGAGAGCGCCCCCGCGCCGCCGCCGATGATGTGGCCGCCCGCGCCCACGGCGGGGCAGAGGCCGGCCGGAAGCGTGACCTCCCAGCCCAGGTCGAGGGAGCGGTAGATCTGCCCCAGCGTGGCGCCGGGCTCGATGCAGAACGCGTTGCGGGCCGTGTCGTACGTAATGGCCCGCATCTCGGAGAAGTCGATGATGATCTGCATGGCCGTGTCTTCGACGAGGCCGTCCAGTCCATGGCCTCCGGAACGGATCGCGATGCGCTTGTTGGCGCTGACCGCGTCGGCGACCGCCTGTGCCACCTGGGCGGCGTTCCGGACGATACGGAACGACTCGGGAGTCGCCTTGTAGAGCTTGTTCCAGTTCCTGAGCTGAAGATCGGCGTAACGCGGATCGGTGGGACCGATGGTGACGGCCGGCGGGACGGTTGTCGTGGAGTTCGCGGGCGTCCCGCCCGTGGCGAACGCCGGATTGGCGACGGCGAGACCGGAGGCCACCGCACCGGCCCCCACTATTACTTTTCGTCTGGAGTAAGCAGACATGGAAAAGCCCCCCTGTGTATGGACGAGAAAAGCGTGGATGGTTTCAAGGGGGAGATTAATCGGCCCCTGGCTGAAACTCATCCCCTAAAAAACCCCAGTGAATTGGCCCGCGCGGCGGTTCGCTACTTCTGTTCCGCGCCCGCCCCGGCCGTCTTCCCGGGCCGGATGTTGATCAGCAGGCCGGTGGCAACGGCTCCGGCCAGTGCCACGACGGCGGCGACACCGCACGCCACCGCGAGGCCGTGGACCGAGGCCTCCTGGGTCGCCTCGGCGGAGACGGCGCTGGAGCCGAGGTGGGCCGCCGCCGCGCTGGTCGAGATCGTGTTGAGCAGAGCGGCGCCGATCGAACCGCCCACCTGCTGTGAGGTGTTGACGACCGCCGAGACGATGCCCGCGTCGCGCGCCTCGGTCGCGGACATGGCCGTCTGGAAGATGGGCACGGCCAGATTGCCGACGCCGATGCCGAAGAGGAACAGGGCCGGGAACACACCGGTCAGATAGTCGCTCTCCGGAGTGAGGCGGGTCAGCAACAGCAGCCCGAGCGCCGAGACGACCAGCCCTGCCGTGATCATCACATGGGGCCGCATGCGCAGCAGCAGCCTGCTGGCGACCTGTGTCGAGTAGACGGCGGCGGTGACGATGTAGGCGAGGAAGGCCAGACCGGTCTTCAAGGGCGAGTAGTTCATGACGGTCTGGAGCTGATAGGTCATGCCCAGGAACATGCCGAGCATGCAGAACGCGGAGATCGCCATGGCGAGGAACGCGCCGCCGCTGTTGCGGTTGGTGATGACCCGTAGCGGCAGCAGCGGCCGTTCCGCCTTCGTCTGGACGACGACGAACGCGGTGAGCAGGACCACCGCGGCGATCAACGAGCCGACGATCGAGGGCGACCCCCAGCCCAGGATGCCGCCCTCACCCAGCCCGTAGATGAGACCGAGGATGCCGCCGGTGGCGAGAACGGCGCCCGGAATGTCGAGCTTGGCGTCCGTGCCGCTGGTCGGGGCGGGCAGCGCCAGCAGGCCGCCGATGACGATGACCGCCGCGAACAGGATGTTGATGTAGAAGCACCAGCGCCAGTCGAGATAGTCGGTGAGCACGCCGCCGAGGATCAGCCCCACGGCACCGCCGGACATCGATATCGCGGCGAAGACGCCGAACGCCTTGGTGCGTTCGGCCGCGTCGGTGAAGGTGCTGCTGATCAGCGACAGCGTCGAGGGGGCGATGAGCGCGGCGAAGACGCCCTGTCCGGCTCGGGAGCCGATGAGCATCCCGGGCGTGGTCGCGGCACCGCCGACGGCGGAGGCGATGGCGAAGCCGATGACACCGATCATCAGGGCGCGCTTGACGCCGATGATGTCACCGATGCGCCCCCCGAGCAGCAGCAGTCCGCCGAAGGTGATGGCGTAGGCGCTGACGGTCCACTGGCGGGACACGTCGGTGAGGCCGACGGCCTCCTGCGCGGAGGGCAGGGCCACGGCGACGATGGTGGCGTCGAGGAACACCATGAGCTGGGCGAGTGAGACGACGACCAGGCCCCACCAGCGGTTTCCCCGTTTCGTGGTGCCGGTGGCACCCACACTGCCGCTTGTGGTCTTCGTCGTCATGTCTGTCTCGCTCGTCTCGATGTAGGCGGTGATGGTGCGGCAGGGGTGCGGGCAGGAGGCCTCGTGCCCGCACCGGATCAGCCGAGCCGGGAGCGGAGCTCTCGGCGGTCGGTCAGCTGCAACTTGCGGTAGGTACGGGTCAGATGCTGCTCCACGGTGCTCACGGTCACCGACAGCTCGCGCGCGATCATCTGGTTGGAGATGCCCTTCGCGGCGAGCACGGCGACGCGCCGCTCCGAGGGGCTCAGCTGCTGGAGGCAGATGGCGTTGCGGTCGTAGATCTTGTACCGGGGAACATCGGTGTGCTCCCGGTTCTGAAGCGGTTCGCCGTTGCGCAGTCCGGCGACGACCGTGGGCAGTTCCGGGGCGCCGATGGCCTCCCGCAGCCGCTCGAAGATCTCCTCGCGCAGGTCGAAGCGGCTCTCGTCCCCACCGGTTTCGCGGGCGGGAGGCCGGGGCCGGTCCAGCGCCTGGACGATGTACTCGACGGATTTGCTGTAGTCGCCCATGGCCATGTGGGTCGCGGCGGCGGACAGCCGCCACGGAATCCGCCAGCCGTGGTCCAGGCCCCAGTTGTCGAGGACGCGCCCGCAGCGCAGGAAGTCGGCGAGTGCCGGGAGGTGTTCACCGGAGGCCAGATGGTGGTGGCCGCGGGCGTAGAGGTAGCAGAGACCGTAGCGGGTCTCGTACAGGGAGGCGGGCACACGGCGGCGCAGCAGGGCGGTCGCGTCCGCCGGGGTGCCGGCCAGGGTGTGGGCGAGCAGGAGTGTGGCGAGGGGACCCCCGACGCGTACACCCCACTGGTGCGGGGGCAGTTGGCTGAGCGCTTGTTCCGCGTCGGCGACGGCCGCCGCGTGGTCGCCGACGGCGAGGGCCGTCTCGGCGCGCACCGCGGTGAGCTGGGCCCGCCAGGGGGTGGTGTCGCGGTTCTGGTCGTCGGCGAGGAACCGGTCGCACCAGCCGCGGGCCTGCTGGGGCGAGCCGCTGTGGATCTGGGCCCGGAGCGCGGCGAGCACGGCCGGCGCGGCCTCGTCGGTGAAGATGCCGCGCTCCAGCGCCTGGTTGGCGAGGCTCATGGTCCGCCGGGCGTCGGTGCGGCCGGTGAGGGTGCCTGCGAGGGCCCAGGCGGCGGCGTAGCGGGCGCCCCGCACGGAGGCGGTATCGATTCTGGCGAGGGGGTCCCGGTCGCCGACGGCCTGCCGCAGCAGGCCCGGGAAGTCGGCGGCGACCAGAAGTTTTCCGGCCTCCAGCTCCATCACCCGCTGGTTCTCGCGGGAGGCGAGGTCGCGGATGCCCTGCTCGATGGTGCCGACGATGTCGCGGGCCTCCAGCAGGGTTTCCAGTCTGCGGCCGGAGAGGTGGAACTCCTCGCCGGAGTGACACTCGGTCAGCGGCGCGGGCACGAGGCCGTTCTCGAAGGAGTCCAGCCACCGGGCGGCGTCCTCGGCGGACGCGCCGTCGGCGTTGAGTGCCTCGGCGGCCTGGCGGCCGAGGAGGGCCCGCCGCTTGCGCGGGATGTAACGGAGGATCGCCTCGCGGGCGGCGGGATGGCGGAATCCGCCGTCGGAGAGCAGTCCGGCGGCGACCATCGCACGCGTGGCCTCCTCCACGGCCTCGGGTTCGCTGTCGGCGAGTTCGGCGATCAGCCGTGGTGAGCTGCTGCCGCCCGCCACCGCGATCGCCTCGGCGGTCTCCCGCGTCTCGGGGTCGAGCCGGTGGAGACAGTCCAGGACCGCCTGGGCGTAGGAGGGGCCTACCACGACGTGGTCACCGGCGGCATCGCGCAGCAGCGCGGTGGTGATGAGCAGATTGCCGTTGGAGATCCTGAGTATGTGCGAGGCGGCATCGAGGGTGAGCGGAAGGCCGAAGTCCGCGGCGGCCAGGCTCTGTACCTGCTCGGCGGTGAGCGAGGCGAGCGAGATCCTGCGGAAGGCGGACCGGCCGGCGAGCTCGGCCGACAACCAGTGGGTGGCGTGCGGGGTGTTCGTCCGCACGGCGGCGGCGAGGAGTACGGGCCGGTCGGCGATCTCGCCCGACAGCCGGGTAAGCAGCCGTCCTGTGGCCCGATCCGCGTGCTGGAGGTCGTCGACGAGGACGAGGACGGTGGTGGATCGGGCCAGGCGGGTGATGCCAAGGACCGTCGCGGATCCGTCCGGATCCACCGCCGGGGCGTGCTCGCCGAGCAACTGCCGACTGATGCCGGGTGCCCCTGTGTTTCCAAAAGGTGAACAGTTCGCCTTGAGAACCCGGATCCCTTGTCGGGTCGCGTACTCTGCGAAATCATTGAGCAGAGCTGTCTTTCCGGCCGCCATCGGGCCGGTCACCAGCGCGGTCCTTCCGTAACCCGCACCGGCGTCGGCCAGTACGTCGTGGAGGACTTTCCACCCGAATGTGGATTGCGTTGAAGCCATCGTGGCCGCATCTCCCATATCGCAATTACCGGGTGTGAGCCCGGCGCGGCGATGCGTAATGGCTTCGCGTTGCCGGGCGGGTGATTATCCCCAGCCCTGGTCGTCGTCGACGCTGGAATCGACCGTCACGGCGGGGAGTGGGCCGATGCCGTCAGAAGCCTCATAGGCGGAAGAAAATACCATGAGTGAGACACCCGCCAGGAGAAGGACATAAGCGGCGCGTCTGGCATGGCTGAAAAGGTTCATTCTGTACCCCCGTGTGGCTGAAAACGAGTGCTAAAGCGCAGCAACTGCCGGATTGACCGGCAGTGATCTCGCTCCGCAATCATCGCAAGAAAGCCGATCGTTTTTGCGGGAGGATAAGGATCCATTTGCCGACTGACTGAAAGCTGAGGGGATACGAATAGTGTCGTACAGTGACATACCGGACGCGTCTGGTATTCCGCAGACTGGCACCGTCGCCCACCAGGTCTATGAGTACGCCGTTCAGTGCGTGTGCATCGAAGCCGTCACCTGCGCCAGGGACCTCGGTCTCGCTCTCTCCCTGGTGGAGGGGGCCGTGCGGGATCTGGTGGAGGTCAGGCTGCTCCTCCCCGCGCAGGGAGTCGAGGGCGAGTACGTCGCGGTGAACCCCATGTCCGCCTCGATGCAGCTGCTCGCTCCGTACGACGAGGAACTGCGCGTCCGGCAGTACGCCCTTGAGCAGGTTCGACAGCAGATGCACGGACTCATGCCGCTGTACCGGACCAGTACGCCCGAGGCCCGGCGCGACGTTTCGATCGAGCGGATCGACAACCTGGACGCGGTGCGCGGAATCCTGGGCCGGCTGGCGGAGGAATGCCAGCACGAGGTCATCACTTCCCAGCCGGGCGGCGGGCGGGACGCGGGAATTCTCCAGGAGGCGGCGCGCCGCGACAGCGTGGTGCTCGCCCGCGGCGTCCGGATGCGCACCTTGTACCAGCACACCGCACGCTTTGACCAGCCGACACGCGAGTACGTCGACAGTATTTCCCGTCAGGGTGCCGAAGTGCGCACCACGGGCAACGGTTTCATGCGCGCCATCATCTACGACGCGAAGACGGCGGTCATTTCACTTCCGGACAATCCGCAAGGGGCCACTCTCGTAAGGAATCCGGACGTCACCCACTTCATCGTGCAGGCGTTTGAATGGGCGTGGGTGACCGCCCAGCCGTTTAATCCCCAATTCGATCGGAGTGAACTCCGCTCGATATCAGACTCTCTGAACCAGACTCTGATGCGCATGCTGGCGAGCGGCCACGGCGACAAGTCGATCGCCCGTCAGCTCGGGATGTCGCCCCGCACCTGTCAGCGAAGAATCTCCGAGCTGATGCAGGAGATCGGGGCCCGCACCCGACTGCAGGCCGGCTACCTCATCCATCAGCACGGGCTGGTAATGCCCGCTGCCGAGGGTGAGTTAGCCGACGAACCCGATGGTGAACCCGATGGCGGACCAGGTGACGAACGCGATGGCGAAGCGGACTGACGCGAAAACCCCCTAGAAATCTCTGGGGTTGATGTCCATTGCGTCGGGCAGGTGCTGCTGACTACCGTTATTTCGGGCCTCGGGGCGCATTCCCCGTGCTCTTACGGAGAAAGAAGGATTTCCCATGGGCAAGATTGTTGTGTTCGGTGCGGGCGGCAAGGCGGGCCGTGAGATCGTGAAAGAGGCCGTCTCCCGCGGTCACCAGGTCACCGCCGTGGTCCGCGACCCCGCCAAGTACGGCGATCTCGCCACCGACCAGGTCCAGGTGGTGTCCGGCGACATCGCCAATGTGCGCAGCGTCGCCGCCGTGGCCGCCGGCCACGATGTCGCGATCCACGCGGTCTACGACCAGACATCGGCCCCCGAGCCGTTCTTCGTGGGCGCGGCCCACGCCCTGTTGCAGAGCCTGCCCGCGGCCGGTGTGAAGCGTGCGCTGATCATCGGTCTGGCCTCGACGCTGGAGGTCGCCCCGGGCGTCCGTGTGATGGACACCCCGGACTTCCCGGAGGCCTTCCTGGAGTTCTGCAAGGGCCACGCGGCCGGTCTTGAGGTTTTCAGCTCGGCCACCACCGACCTCGACTGGCTGTACGTCACCCCGCCGATGGTTCTCGACCAGGGCCCGCGCACCGGCACTTACCGCGTCGGCGGCAACCAGCTGCTCGCCCAGGAGGACGGCACCAGCCATCTGTCCTACGCGGACCTCGCCGTCGCGCTGCTCGACGAGGTGGACACCCCCAAGCACCACCAGACCCGTATCGCCGTCGCGGACTGAACCCGCCTGCCTCGGGCCGGCCCAGGGCGATGCCGTCGTCCAGGGCCCGGCCGGACAGGGCAGACTGTGTGGAATGGAGAGCTTTCACCTCATACAACCTGCCCCCGAACGGTACGGACGCCTGCGGGTGCGGACCGACGATCTGAGCCCGGCCCGCTGGCTCACCGAGCGCACGCCGGGACACGGGGACTTCGGGACGGTGGCGGGGGTCGCCGCGCCCGGGTTCGAGGCCTACGCCCGGGTGCTGCATCCGGCCTCGCTGGACGAGCGGCCGGTGCGGTGGGACACGGTCGCCGCCGCCCACGGGCGTGAGACGGCACCGCTCATGGAGTGGCACGGCTTGATCGGGGTGGACCGCGATTACCACAACGTCTCCGAGTACGGTCTGCCCGGCGTCTGGGACGAGCACCCGGAGGAGGGCCCCACCCCGCCCGGTGTGGCCGAGGCGCTGATACCGGTCCTGGCCCGGCACACCGGAACCCCCGAGCAGTGCTGGTTCGGCCTGTGGGCCGGCTACGGGGTCCACGACTTCGACGGTACGCCCACCTTCGAGACCCCCGGACGGGACGAGGTGCTGCTCTCCGGAACGCTCGCCGAAGCCGTCTCGCCGTCGGACATGGACCACTGGTCGCAGCTGCCCGACCTGTGGTGGCCGCAGGACCGCGCCTGGTGTCTGGGCGGCGATGCCGACCTGGTGAGCACCTATGTCGGCGGCTCCCGGGAGCTGATCGCCGAACTGCTGGCCGCTTCGGAACTGGAGGCGCACCCGGTGGCGTACGGCGACAGCCCCTACTGACCCGCCCCGGGACCTCTCACCCGAGCGAACGCGCCATCGCCCGAACCGTGTCGGGCCGGCTGAGCAGATCGGTGCTGTCGGCCCACTGGTCCACGCCTCCCACCAGCGGCAGCTCCCGAAGCCCCGGGCTCGTCACCGTCCGGGCCAGCGCCTGGGCGAAGCGCTCGGCGTGCAGGACCAGGAAGGGGCGCGAGTGATAGGGGCGGCGGCCCGGATCCACCGGATCGGTGAGACCCGAAGCGTTCTGGAGCGCGGCGACGGTCTCGTAGGCATCGCACACATGCCCCTCCCGCACCCCGTACTCCGTCGCCGCCAGCGCACCGCGCAGCGACGGGGCGAGCGACTCCGCCACCGCGAGCCGGCCGAACGCGCTGCCGAGCCATTTGCCGTAAGGGGCGTACCGGCGCTCCAGCAGCAGACACAGCCGCATCAGATCCCGCACCAGACGACCGGCCGCGAGCGCGGAGCCGAGGTCGTCGCCGACCTCCGCGCACCGCCCCACGAAAGCCTCCTCCTGCGAGATCCGCTGCCACTGGCACGCCAGGAGGTAGCGCCACACCTGCTCGGGATACCAGGCCAGCGCGGACCGCGCGGCCGTGAGGACACCGAGGTCGTCGCGGAACACCGCACCGCCGGTGACCTCGGCGAGCCGCTGCTGCGGCACCGCCGCCCAGTCACGGTCGGCCGGGACCGCCCCCGCCCACTCCAGCCCCAGCCGCTCGGAGAGCCACGCGTGTGCCTCGTGCACATCCACCCGGTGATTGACCGGGCCCTCGGTCAGCAGCATCCGCCCGGCCGGGTCCAGCGCATCGTCACTCTCCCGGAAATTCGTGGGCCAGCCGCGCACCCGCTTCGGGAGCCGCTCCGCCAGTAGCCGCCGGATGTCCGCGCCGTGCCGGTCGCGGTCCGCCGGGGCGAGGAACAGCTCCAGCCGGGGCCCCCATTCATGGTCCGCCGACCGTGCCGTGTCGAAGCCCAGCACCTCCGAACCGCTGCCGACCCGGGCGGCCGTGTACCGCAGCCCCGGAAACCCGTCCCGCAGAATCGGCCGGACGGCCTCCTCGTACAGCGCTCCGGACAGCTCAAGACCCGGCACGAAATCAGGATCGGAGATCGTCATCCCTCCACTGTGCTCGACGCCCCCGCACCGCGGCCACCGGATATCCCGGAGACCGGTCTCTGTCCCTGTCCCGGGGTGTAGTCGGCGAGCGAGCGCCGCGCCCGCCACCCGCGCTGCTGGGCCTTGGCGGTGTCCAGTACGACGGTGTGCGCCAGCTGGTCGACGGCGTAACGGGTCAGCGGGGGCTCGGCGGCCGGGCGCAGCCGGGAGACGGCCTCGGCCGCCGCGGCGACGCCGTGGGCGAGGGGGAGCGGGAGATGGCCGACGCGGGCGCGGACGCCGTGGGCGCGCAGGACCGCGCGTACCGCTTCGTCGCGGGAGTACGGCGCGGAGTCGGCGATGTTGTACGCGCCGGGCGGCCAGCCGCCGGCGGCGAGGCAGGCGTCGGCGAGGTTCTCGACGGCGGTCAGGCTGAGCGTGACATCGGGCCCCGGCAGCAGCAGAAGCCCGGCGCGGACGCGGGCCAGGAGACGGGGCGTCAGATGCGGGTCGCCCTCCCCGTAGACCGCGCGGGGGCGCAGCGCCACCGCCCCGGCGGCCAGTGCCAGGGCCTCGCCCTCGGCCTTGGTGCGGCCGTAGGCGTTGAGCTGTCCGTGTACGGGGTGGTTCTCGGTGACGCGCTCCCGGCCGGGCCCGGGGGCGTAGACGCTGGCGCTGCTGACCCACACCACCGGGCGGCCCGCCGCCGCCTCCAGCAGCCGGGCCGTGCCGTCGACGTTGACGGCGCGCATCGCGGCCTCGGCCGGTGAGCCGGGCACGGGGTCGCCGACCGAGGCCGCGCAGTGGACGACGAGGTCGGCCCCCGCGAGATCGGGTACGGCGTCGGTGGCGGCGTCCCAGCGGACATGGCGGCCGACGGGCCCCGGCCGACGCCCCACACAGAGGACGTCCGCGCCCCGGGCGGCGGCGAGGGCGGCGATGTGGGAGCCGCAGAAACCGCTCGCCCCGGTGACGGCGATCGTGGTCACCGTGCCTCCACGGAGGTGGTCGCCCGGACGGTCAGCGAGCGCCAGCCGGGCAGCGCCGCGTGCCGGTCGGCGCGGGAGCGCACCACGGCCGGGCGGTACGGCGCGAGCGCGGCGAGGGCGTCGTCGAGCTGGGCGTGGGCGAGCCGCGCGCCCGGACAGGCGTGGGCTCCCGCGCCGAAGACCAGCCGGGCGAGCGCGGGATCGGCCGGGCGGCGGGCGTCGGGCGGGTCGCTGTGCGCGCCCGCGGCGTGCCGCGCGACGAGGATCAGCCGGTCGCCGGTGCGGACGGGACAGCCCTCCACCACTCCGTCGGCGGCGGCCACGCGCGGCAGCAGCGGTGAGGGCGCGGTGACCCGGAGCAACTCGCCCACCAGCGCGGGCCGCAGCTCCTCGTCCGCCGCGTCCGCCCACAGCCCGGCGTCCGCGCACCAGGCGGCGGCGCGGGGCAGCGCCGCGACGGTGGTGTTGACGGCGGCCACGGCGAGCATCGCCCGCAGCCCCGCCTCCTCGTCCCCGCCGCCGTCGGCCAGCAGCGCCTCCAATCGGGCCGCCGCCCCGGCCGCCGCCCGCGCCGCGCCGGGCCGCCGGGGACCCGGCAGATGATCGCGTACGGCCGCCGCGGCCGCGTCGGCGGCGGCCGAGGCGAGGGCGCACGCGTCCGCCTCGGTGCCCAGCAGGGCACGGACGCTCGCCCCGGCCAGCTCCCGGGCCACCGGGACGAGATCGACCTCGCCGCCCGCACCGAGCGGGGCCAGCCGGCGCGCCAGCACCTCCCGCCACACCGGGCGCAGCCGTTCCACCCCGGCCGCGCCCAGACCGCCCGCCAGCCCCCGGCGGGTGTCGCGGTGACCCGCGCCCTCTTGGTCGAAGAGCAGCCCGCCGCCTGAGAGTTCGCGGGCCGCGCCGCCGGTGGTCCCGGCCGCCGTCCGGTCCAGCGGGATCCGGGTGAGCACATGGCGGTACGCACCCGGCCCGTTCACCAGGACCGCCCGGCCGAGCCGGACCGCCGGCCGCCCCCGGACCGCCGCGAGGAGGGCGAAGAGCAGCGGATGGGAACGGGTGTAGACCCGCCGGTCACGGCGGCGCGCCGCACGGAGGGACGGTCTCGGGTCACTGCTCATCGCACATGCGCCTGTCTCTCGTCGGCCGGTCGGTAACGTCGGTCCCAGCACCACAGCAGGGTCCGCCGGGCACCCCACGCGCGCAGCCGCCGCAGACTGGCGCGCACCACCATCCCCTCGGCGCGGACGACCCGCGCGCTGTGCTCCCGCGCCCGGTTGAGCAGCACGACGTCCTCGGGCGGACCCGCGAGCGGAATCCGGGGCGCGCCGCCGCACCGCAGATACAGCTCGGCGGTGAGGGCGATGTTGTGCCCGTGGCACAGGACGTACGGGGCCAGGTAGCGCGGGTCGCGGTGCGCCGCGCGGAAGCGCCCGTACAGCGCGGTCGTCCGTACCACGGCGGGCAGCAGCACCCGTTCGGCGAACGACGGGGACTCGTCGGGGCGCGGCACGCTGCGCCCGCAGGCCATCTCCGTACCGCGCGCGAACTCGGCCCTGGCGGCGGCGATCCAGTCGCGGGCGGGCAGACAGTCGGCGTCGGTGCGCGTCAGCAGGACAGCGCCGTGCCCGATGGCGTAACGGAATCCGGTGTCGGCGGCGGACCCCGCGCCCGGCTGCGGCTCGTGGACGAGATGGACGGGGAAGGGGGCGGTGGCGGCGAAGCGGCGGACCGTTTCGGCGGTCGCGTCGGTGGAGGCGTTGTCGACGACGACCAGGGTGAGATCGGTGTCGCTCTGGGCCGCGAGGGCGGCCAGGGTGCCGCCGATGGAGGCCTCCTCGTTGAAGGCGGGCACCACCGTCCACAGGCTCATGTCCCGGCCCTTGCCATACGCGCGGCGGCGAGCCGGGCGGCAGCCGCGCGGTCGGGCTTGCGGGAGCGGCCGGAGAGCGGGATGTCCGCCAGCACCACGGCGTCCGGACGGGCGGAGCCCATCCGGCCCAGCGGCCCCTCCAGCGCGGCGCGCAGCCGGGCCGGGTCGGCCCCCGGGGCGGGCTGGACGACGGCCGCCAGCCGCTCGTCGCCGTCGCCCGCCGGTACGCCGACCAGCAGGGCCAGCTCCACACCGGGCACATGGAGCGCGGGCTCGTACAGCCCCGGGTAGATGTTCTCCGCGCCGCGCAGCACCATGTCCTTGCACCGGCCCGCCAGCACGATGCGGCCGTCCTCGATCCTGGCCCGGTCGCCGGTGGCGACCCAGGGCCGGGGCAGCTGCCCGAGGTAGCGGTCCCGGGCGGCAGGCCCGGACAGCAGCAGCTCGCTCCCCGCGCCGACCTCGGCGCTCACCCCCGGCAGCGGTACGCCGACCAGATCGCCGTCACCGGTGAACGCCGCCTTCTCCGCCGCCTCCACGGCCGCCGCCGGGAACAGCTCCGTCAGCGCGTACACCCCCCACGCCTCCTCGGCCCCGGCCGCCCTCACCCTCGTCAGCAGATCGGCGCTCGCCGGGGCGGAACCGGTCCACACCCGCCCGGTGAACCGCGCCCCCGCCGCGAGCGCGGCCCGCAGCTGAGGTGGCGTCAGATAGGTGGACCGGGGCCCCAGCCGGCGCAGCTGCCGGGCCAGCACCCCGGGGGAGCGGGCGGGCAGCGCCACCGGCGCGCCGCTCGCCAGGGACGGTACGAGTACGAAGAACGTCCCGCCGAGCACGGGCCCGCCGGGCTCGGGCCGCACCAGCTCGGCCACCGTCGCCATCCCGGCCGCGAGCGAGGAGCGCGTGTGCACCACCGCGCGGGGCCGGGCCGTGGTCCCGGAGGTGAAGACGATGACCGCGTCGCCGTCCCCGTCCACCGGGCGCGGCAGTACGGCCGTACCGCCGCCGGTGTCCAGCGCGGGCGCGCAACCGGGCAGCCGGCGGCCGACCGTGGCCACCGGACCCAGCTCCGCCAGATCGGGCAGCGCGAGCCGGGCCCGGCGGGCCAGCGGCCGGGCCCAGCCCGCGACGGCCTGCGCGGAGGCGTCCGCGAGTACGAGATCGGGCCGGGCCAGCGCGAGCCGGGCGCGCAGCACATCGGGCCCCGCGCCGGGGTCGAGCACCGCCGCGCGCGCCCCCAGCCGGTGCACGGCGAGCAGCACCGCCAGCGCCCGGGGCCCGGGGCGCACCGCGACGCCCACCGTGCCGCGGCGCCCGACGCCCCGCGCGTGCAGGGCCCCGGTGTACCGGTCGGCGAGGTCGGCCAGTTCGCCCCGGCTCGCCCTGACGCGTACCGCCCCGGTACGGGTGGTGCCCAGAACGGCGGGTCCGCCGGGATCGGCCCGCAGGGCGCGGGCGAGGGCGTCGAGCATCAGCGGGGGTCCTGTCCATGACGGCCGGGACCCCGGTCGAGGTACCAGCGGGCGGTTCCGACGAGTCCGTACGCGCGCAGCCGGCGCGTGGAGTTCTCCACGACCATGTCGCGCGCGTGGACGATGGCGGTGGTGTGGCGGCGCACCCGGTTGAGGAACAGCCGGTCGGTGGGGGAGGGGCGGCGCGGCATTCCGCCGACCCGCTCGTACAGCTCGGCCGTGATGGCCATGTTGTTGCCCGCGTGCATCCGGTACGGGGCGAGATAGCCGTGGCGGCGGCGGTGCGCCGGACGTATCCGGCCGAAGAACGCGGCGACGCGCACCAGGAACCGGAACGCCGCCCGGCCGGCCGGGCCGTGCTCGTCGCGGCGCGCGTCGATCCGCCCGCACACCAGGCCCGCGCCACGCTCCAGCGCGGCCCGCGCGGCACCCGTCCAGCCGGGGCGCGGCAGACAGTCCGCGTCGGTGCGGGCGAGCAGCGTGGCCCCGTGCCCGATCGCGTACCGGAATCCGGTGTCCACCGCGCAGCCCACCCCCTTCTCCGGCTCGCTCAGGACATGCACCGGGAAGGGGGCCCGCCGCGCGAAGCGGCGGACCGTTTCGGCGGTCGCGTCGGTGGACGCGTTGTCCACCACCACGAGCGTGAAGTCCCGGTCCGTCTGCGCGGCGAGCACGTCGAGGGTGCCGCCGATGCGCGCGGCCTCCTGGTGGGCGGGGACCACCACCCACAGCGCGCTCACGCCTGCTCCCAGACCATCGTCATGATGCTGACGCCGCCGCCCAGACCGACGAACAGCACCCGGTCGCCGGGACGCAGCCCGCCGTGGACCCGGTCGAGCTGTACGCCGATGCTCGCGCTGGCGACATTGCCCAGCTCGGGGACGGTGACCACGAGACGGTCCCCGGGTACGCCGGTGACCTCCGTGAACCGCTCCAGGTAGGGCACCGTGACCTGGTGCACCAGGATGTGCCGGAAGTCCGTCCACTCCGTCCCGGTCCGGTGCCGCACCCGGTCCAGCACCGAGACGCCCACCTTCTCGAACACCTCGCGCAGCTCGCTCCCGTCACCCCGGAAGTAGGTGTGCTCGTCCCCGCGCGGAAGGCGCGAACCACCGCCGGGTATGCCCCCGGCCCGCCAGTGCTCGGAGAACGTCTCGCCGTCCACGTCGAGGATCCCGCCGCGCTCCACCGGCTCCAGGACGACCGCCGCGCCCGCGTCGCCGAAGGTGTACCCGGCGAAGCCGGCGCGGAAGGCGGCCGGATCGGCGGGTGCGTGGCGCACGGCTCGGCTCGGCGTCTCCCCGGTGACGACCAGGGCGCGCCGGGCACGGCCGGCGAGGATCATCGCCCGTGCGGTGTCGATGCCGTTGACGAAGCTGTTGCAGGCGTTGGTCACATCCAGGGCGTGCGCCCGGGAGCCCAGCTCCGCCTGCACGATGTGCGCGGTCGCGGGCTCCACCATGTCGCGGCTCGCGGAGGCGAACACCAGCAGATCGATGTCCAGCGGGTCCAGCCCGGCCCGCTCCAGCGCGGTACGGGCGGCGGCCACCGCCAGGGTCGAGGCGTACTCGCCCGGCCCCGCCGCGCGGCGGGTGACGATTCCGGTGACCCGCTCGAACAACCCCTCCGGCAGCGGCAGTCCACTGCTCCGGGACACCTGCCGGCGCAGCCCCTCCGACTCCACGACCCGCTCGGGCAGGAAGGCACCCACTCCGGTGATGCCGACACGCGGGGCACGCGGGGCACGCGGGACGCACGGGGAGCCGCTGACGAGGGCGCTCTGACTCTTCATGCCCGGAAGGCTATGAACCGGCCCGGAAGATGCGCATGGGTGTTCGTACTCATCTGCTGCCTGGTGATGTCCGGTGGTGCCTGAGTGTCCGCTGTGGTCCGCCGACCGCCCGTGCCGACCCGTTCGCCGAGCGGCTCCAGGGGCGTTGTCAGTGGTCGCCGTTAAGTTCGTTCGTGTCCCCGCCGACAGGGCGCGGACATCCCCCTGGGCTGCAAAGGAGAAGGTGCGTTGTCTGACTGGGAGAGGTCCAGCACGGCACGGGTGACGGCACCCGCGCGGCCGCGCAAGCTCGCGAAGGTCCCCTTCGTGGAGCTGGCCGACGGACGGTTGCAGGGAGTGGTGTCCAGCGGCTCGGACATCGGGCGGGTCTATGTCTCGTCGGTCGCCGCGGGCAGCCACACCTTCGCGTGCAGCACCAACAACAACCGGCCCTGCGGCGGCGCGCGAGGAGCGTTCTGCAATCACATCCGGACCCTGATCGGCGAAGCGGTCCTCCAGTACGGAGCCGAGCGCGTCGCCCGCTATCTGAAGGCCGAGACCGAGGCCGCCGCACCGGACGGCGGCGAGCCGACCGCGCAGAGCATCACCGCCGTCATGAGTGCCGCCCGCCCGCCGCAGGGGGACACCACGGCAGCCGCACCCGTCTTCAGCAGGTTCCTGCGCCACCTGGCGTATCTGGAACTCGCGCCGAGCACCGAGCCGCTGCCGGAGATGCAGTGGTTCCCGTCGGCCGGAGCGGCCTGATGCGCGCCGATTCCCTCACCGCGACCGTCGACGGGCTCGATGAAGCCCTGGCGGCCGTCGACGCCTTCGATCTGGCCCTCGAAGCGGGACTGCTCCGCCCCCGGCCCGACCGGGCCGAGGGCCTGACCGGGCTCGCCCGCGCCGTCGCGGGCACACCGCTGGCCGCCAGGGTCGCCGAGGCGGCCGACAAAGCGGTCGCCGGAGCCGCGGCGGAGGACCACTTCCTCGCGCTCGCCGCCGCCCGCGCCGCGCTGCTCGGCTCCGCCCACGACGCGCTGATGACCCGCGTCGAGGAGGCCACCGGCCGGCCCCGGGGCGAGGAGAGCGCCCCGGCACACGGCGAGCGGCAGGCGGTCAATCTGCACACCGCCGCCCGCTCCTGGCTCTGCGACCTGGCGCGCCGGGGCTGGCGGGGCATCGACCACGACGTGGTCGCCGGGGCGGCGCAGATCGTCTCCGCGATGCTCGCCGACCCGGCCCTGCGCCGCCCGGCGACACTCCTCGACGGCTTCGCCGCCGAACTCGCCGCGTCCTGCCCCGGCGCGAGCCTGGCCCGGGTCCCGGCCCGCCGCTGGGCCGATCTGTGGACGCGCGCCATGCTGCTGACCCTGCCCGGAGCCTCCGCCGCGCCCACCGCCGGGACGGCCACCGGCCGCCTCCTGCCCCTCGGCGTCGACCTCCAGGAACACGCGACCGCCGTACAGGCACAGGTCCACGCGGTGTTCGAGCCCGCCGACGGCTCGGCGCCGCGCCTGGTGCGCGCCAGTGTGTCGGCCCCCAAGCCCGACACGGTCGTCGGAGCGGGCCTCTGGCAGCTGCTCCGCCCCCACATGTCGCTTCTGACGGCGGCGGGCGAGGGCCGCTCGATGGACCTCACCGATATGCCCGTCGCCGGGGGCGACCTGATCTGGAGCGACGAGCACGCCCGTCCGGGCGAACCCGTCGACCCCTTCGTCACGGCCCGCGTCGCCCTGGCCACCGCCGCCGACCCGGCGACCGCACCGCTGGACCGGCACCCGGCGCGCATCGCCGTACCCGTGTTCCTGGAGGGCTACACCGTCCGGAAGGACGACGACGTGCTGACGTTCACCGTCGCCGGACACCCGCTCGCGGTCGACGCCGACCGGGCCCCGGCCGCCGGACCGCTCACTCCCCAGGCGGTCGCGGGGTCCGCCGCGTGCATCGGGCTGCTCCGCTGGGACGCGGGCGCGTACCGCCTCCAGCCGCTGGCCGTCGAGACGACCGTACGGAAGAAGACCGTCGCCGTCCACGCCGGAGCCTGGGCGGGCGGCACGGCCGACAAGGCGGGCGTCCGCGCCGAGAAGGCCGCCACCGACGCCGTGGCCGCGCTGCGGGAGCGGGCGGGGAGGCTGCTGCGGAAATGACGGACCACCACATGACAGACCGCCCCCTGCCGGACCTTTCGGTGCCGGACAGCCCTGCGCCGGACCGTTCTGTGCCGGACCGTTCTGTGCCGGACCCCCACGACAGCCGCCGACAGGTGCTCTACTGGCGACTCCTCGCCCGGCTCTTCGACCCCGAGGAGCAGGCGACCCTGGAATCGGCGAGCCTCGCCGTCGTCGAGGACATCGGTCTGCCGCCGGCTCTCCTGGACCCCCAGGCGTCCGTGGACTCCATCGTCCAGCGCCACCCCGAGCTGGCACCCGAATTCGACTCCCTGATGCTGCCCGAGCCCGAGCCCGAGTCCGGCCCCGAGGCCTCCGGCGGCGGTCGCGACCGGGCCGCCGAAGTGCGGCGCGCGGCCCTGGTGTCCAAGGTGCTGCTCAATGTGTTCGCCTCCGGCACCGGCACGGTCACCGCCGGACAGCTGGCACGCTGGCAGTCCGACGCGGGCTGGCTGGAGCGCGCGCTCGGCTGCCGGCCCGGCGAGCTGCGCGGCGGCCGGGCCGGACGGGGGACCGCCGGCCACGGCACCACCGGAGCGGGCGTCAGCCCGACCGGCACCGGCGGCCCCGGCACGACCCCCGACCTCAGCCGGCTGATCCCGGCGATCGGCCCCGAACTCGGAGCCATCGAGGCGGAACTCGTCAAGCGCATGCACCTCCGCGAGGTACTGTCCGACCCCCGGCTCGCCGCACAGCTGACCCCGAGCATGTCGCTCATCGAGCAACTGCTCCAGGACAAGGACAACCTCTCGGGCGTGGCCCTGGCCAACGCCAAGAACCTCATCCGCCGCTTCGTCGACGAGGTCGCCGAAGTCCTCCGCACCCAGGTGGAGAAGGCGACGGTGGGCGCCATCGACCGCTCCGTCCCGCCCAAACGGGTGTTCCGCAACCTCGACCTCGACCGCACGATCTGGAAGAACCTCACCAACTGGAGCCCGGAGGAGGAGCGTCTCTACGTCGACCGCCTCTACTACCGGCACACCACCCGCAAGACCACACCCCAGCGGCTGATCGTCGTCGTGGACCAGTCGGGCTCGATGGTCGACTCCATGGTGAACTGCACCATCCTCGCGTCGATCTTCGCCGGACTCCCCAAGGTCGACGTCCATCTCATCGCCTACGACACCCAGGCACTCGACCTCACCCCCTGGGTCCACGACCCCTTTGAGACCCTGCTGCGCACCAAGCTCGGCGGCGGTACCGACGGCACGGTCGCCATGGCACTGGCCCAGCCCAAGATCTCCGAACCCCGCAACACCGTCGTGGTGTGGATATCCGACTTCTACGAATGGCAGACCGAGCCGCTGTTCGAGAGCATGGCCGCCATCCACCGCTCGGGCGCCAAGTTCATCCCCGTCGGCTCGGTGACCAGCTCCGGGCGCGGCAGCGTCAACCCCTGGTTCCGCGAACGCTTCAAGGACCTCGGCACACCGGTGCTCTCCGGGCACATCCACAAGCTCGTCCACGAGCTCAAGACGTTCCTCACCTGAGAAAGGCCCCTCACATGTCCGACCTGCTGCGCGCCCCCGCCGAGATCAAGTACGCCGAGGAGCTCGACTGGCTGGAGTCCGTCGACGACAGCCCCAAGCCCTTCTCCTGGCGGCTGTCCCCCAAGATGGTCCGCCTGTTCATCCTGGGCTCCGAGCGCTCCGACGGCCTGGAGCGGGAGATCCCGCAGAAGTGGTTCGGCGACCGCAGCCTCGTCGAGCGCTCCATCGTCACCCTCGCCTCCGACCGGGGTCTGCTGCTCATCGGCGACCCCGGCACCGGCAAGAGCTGGCTCGCCGAACTGCTGTCCGCCGCGATCTGCCGCAGCTCCACCCTGGTCGTGCAGGGCACCGCCGGCACCACCGAGGACCACATCAAATACTCCTGGAACGTCTCCATGGTCATCGCCAAGGGCCAGTCGCGCGAGTCGATGATCCCCTCACCGATCATGACCGCGATGGAGACCGGCGCGATCGGCCGCTTCGAGGAACTCACCCGCTCCACCAGCGACGTCCAGGACGCGCTGATCTCGATCCTCTCCGAGAAGTACATCTCCGTACCCGAACTCGACAGCGACAGCATCGTCTTCGCCCAGCCCGGCTTCTCCATCATCGCCACCGCCAACAGCCGCGACCGGGGCGTCAACGATCTCTCCTCGGCCCTCAAACGACGGTTCAACTTCGTCCGCATCCCGGTCGTGACGAACAAGAAGAGCGAGGCGGAGATCGTCCGCTTCCGCACCGAGGAACTGCTCCGCCGCCACCAGCTCGAACTCGACGTGCCTCCCACCCTGCTCGACGTGCTGCTCCAGAGCTTCGGCGATCTGCGCGCGGCGGCCGCCGCGGCCGGCAGCGACGACGAGAAACTCGAATCCGCCCTCTCCACCGCCGAGCAGATCGGCGTACTGGAGGACGCCATACTCCACAGCAATTTTTTCGGTGACCGCGCGCTGACCGCCCGCACCCTGGCCTCCTCGCTCGTCGGATCGCTGGCCCGGCGCGAACCCGAAGACCTCGCCATCCTCAACAAGTATCTGCACGGGGTGGTCGAACCGCGCAGCAGGGAAGACGGCGGATCCTGGCCCGAGTTCCTCGAGGGCGGCCGTGACGCGATCGCCACCCTGTCATGAGCGGCACCCCCGAAGGGACCTTCGAAGCGCTGCGCGCACAGCTCCAGGACGCCGCCGCGACCTTCGCCGACGGCCCCGGAGCCCTGGAGGGCATACTCCTCGGCCTCGTCGACGACGTCGACCGCGCCGTGCGCGAACCACTGGAGATCTTCCCCGTCTGCCACCACTCGCCCGCCTCGGCGATCGCGATGACCCGCCGGCTGCGCGAGAAGCAGCCGAAGGTGGTGTACCTGGAACTGTGCGAGGACATGGCCCCGATCCTGACCGAACTGCGCAACTGCCGGCTCCCGGTCGCCCTCCAGGCCTTCGCGACCGAGACCGACGGCTTCCCCGCCGAATGGGCCCCGCTGTCCGTCGTCGCACCCATCACCGAGGCCTCGGCCGAGTACCAGGCGATCGCCTACGCGCTGGACACACCGGGCGTCGAACTCGTCCTGGTCGACCGCTCCTCGGACCATGTCTTCCAGTGGGACCCGCGCGGAAGGCGCTCCGAGGAAACGGCCGGCCGTCCCGACCCGTCCGGTGCGTCCGGTCCATCCGACCCGGACGCGCCGACCCCCGGGGAGGCCGCCGCACCGCACGGCGACGCGGTCGGCCTGGAGATCGGCGACCTGCGGCCCCGCTTCGCCGAACTGGAGGAGCACCTGCTGCGCCACGGCCGGGTCCGGCACTGGTCGGAGTGGTGGCACCAGTACGTCGAACTCCCCCTCGGCGACAGCGACCACGACACCTACCGCCAGGTCATGATCCTCATCGGCAGCCTCTTCCGCCGCCTCGCACCCGGCGACCCCGGCCGGGTCCGGGTGGACGAGGACCGCGAGCGCCACATGTGGACCAGGATGCGCGAGCACCTGGCCACCACCGGCACCGACCCCGAGGACTGCCTCTACGTCTGCGGCGCGTTCCACGCGGCCAGCCGGGTCGAGGAGTTCGGCGTCCACGGGAGCGACACCTTCGAGATCGGCCCGCGCAGCGCCACCCAGTGGCGGCACGGCCTCATCCCCTCCAGCCACGCCGCGATCGAGGCACAGTTCGGCCTCGCCGCCGGATCGGTCTCGATCGCCGCGACGCTCTGGGCGAAGAACCTCCGGCGCACCCGCGTCGAGCCGTACCGACTGACCGGCCAGGCGGGCGGCGGACGAACGAAGGCGAGGAAGAGCGCGCCCCCGGCGATCCCGGCACCGGCCGTACCGCCCTCGGACAAACTGACCGGCTTTCTGCGCCAGGCCCCCGCCCTGGACCGGCTGGACGAGGCCGAACTGCTCGGCTGGTCGGTGGAGATCGTGCGGGCCGCCCGCCGCAACGGCTATCTCGCCTCCACCGCCGACGCCATCGCGGTGTTCGAGACATCCATCCTGCTGGCCGGGATGCGCGACCGCGCCAAGCCCACGCCGTACGACTTCCAGGACGCGGCCGTCACCTGCGTCGAGAAGGACACCGTGCCCGGCCGGCGCGATGTGCGCCGGCTCGTGGAAATCATGATGGGCGGCGACCGGACCGGCCAGGTCGGCTATGAGGCACTGCCTCCCCTGGCCCGCGATGTGCACGACCGGCTCGCCCCCCTGAATCTGAAGCTCCAGCAGCGCGGCGTGCGACGGGCACTGCTCGACATCGCCGGACGGCCGGAGCTGGAGCACTGCTCCGACGTGCTCTGGATACTGCGCCGCCTGCTGCCGCAGGGCGCGGCCCGGCCGATCATGGGCGAACGGAGTCTCGGCGAGCGATCGATCCAGGAGTCCTGGGACCTGGCGCTGGGCACCCATCAGCGCGCGCTCATCGAGCTGGGGTACGAGGGCGTCAGCATCGAACAGGTCCTGGAGCAGCGCCTGCGCCGTACCGCCCACGCCCCGGACGCCACCGCCGCGACCGTTCTTCAGACCGTCGAGGACGCGGTGCTCCACCTGGGCGGCCGACGTCTCGCCGACGAACTGGGCAACCGCGCCCTGGAGGTCCTCTCCACCGAACGCGGCGTCGACGGCGCACCGGAGGTACTGCACCGGATACGGCGGCTGCTCGCGTACTACCGCACCAGTGAACCGGTCCTGCCGCCGTGGATCGAATCCTTCGTCAAGGCCGGCTACGCCCACTACTGCACCCTTCTGCCGACCGCGTTCGCCGACGACGACGCCACCGTCCGCCAAGTGGCCGCGATGCTCGGCTTCCTCTTCAGCATGGAGAGCCTCGCGCTCTCCCTGGGCTGCGACCGGACCCAGCTGGAACTGGCCCTCGCCCAGTCCCACCCCCGGAGCCACACCAAGACGGCGCTGCTGTGGGCGGCCCGGACCCACCTCGGCGGGCTGAGCCGCGAGGACCTCCGGGCCAGGTGCGACGAACTGCTCGACAATCCTCTGACGGTGGCCGCCTACCCCCGCTACCTCAGCGGCTTCCTCCACGCCCTGGAACCGGTCCCCGGCCTCTCCGACTTCGTCGTGGAAGCCGTGTCCAACGCCTTCGCCCGCCTCCCGGACGCGGTGCTCCTGCCCTGGCTCCCCACCCTGATCACCACGCTGCGCTCGGGCGGCGCGGAGCTGGCCCCTCTTCTGATCCGCGAAGCCGCGCGAACCTTCCCCGGCACCCTCGCCGAACTGGACACCTGGACACCGCCCTGGCTGGCCCAGCCCCACCCCGGCCTTCCGGCGCGGACCCTGATCCCCGCCGACGGCCCGGGCCACTCGCTGCTCGCGGCCCATCCCGCGACATGCGACGCGCTCGCGAACCTGCTCGGCTGCGAAGGGACCTGGGCAGCGGCCGCCCCCGCCGCGCCGGGTGCCGCGCTGGTGGCTCGCCATCCGGCGGCGGGGGAGGCGCTGGAGGCGCTGCTGGCCGGAGTGTGACCTCAGACGGAGCCCGACGGCGCGTCGGATCGCGGTCCGGCGCGCGGGTCTCATTCGAGGATGTGGTACTTGTCCGGGTCCTGGCGGATGTCGTTGGCCGCGGAGCCGCTGTCGTTCTTCCCGGACTTGGTGAACGTGCCATTCTCGAAGATGACGGCGTACTCCCAGTCGAAGCTGACGGACACGTGGTTCTCCGCAGTGAGAATTCTCTTCATCGTTCTCAGCTTCTCCTTGTCGATGGTGCTCGGGTCCCTCTCCTTCCATTTTTTGTGGAAAGGCTGCTTGGCGAATGTACGTCCGTAGATCACTCGCACCTTGTAGCGGACACCCTTGCCGCTCTCGACAAGATTTTTGACAGTGTTCTCGGGCGTGGCGAACAGCCCGTTTCCGCTGTACGACTGTGGAGAGAGATTGATCCAGTCGGTTCCGGAGCCACCGAGATCCTTGTTCAGGATGTGGCCCAGGGCGTAGAAGCGCTTTTCGCTGTCCGGCCTTTCGTGCCGAGGCTTCAAACGGTCCCACTGTGTGCCCTGCTGCCCGTCCGAATCCGTCGGCGTTCCTCTGGGCAGGCCCTTCTTCGTGAGCAGGTTCGCCGTCACGGAGGTGCCGAATCCGCCGTTGCTGAGCGGTCCGTGGACCGGCGGGACCGACTCCGGGAGAGGGATCGCCCCCAGCAGGACGAGGGTCGCCTGGGCCAGCTCTGCCAGCAGCGGTTCCAGTGCCCTCTGCTTACTCCAGTTGGTCAGGCCCCCGCTCTTCACCCCTTCGATCTGGGTGAGCAGACCCCTGGCCCGGCTGAGGGCTGTCTTCTTCTCCGGGTCGGTCTGTGCGGGCAGCTGATCCAAGTAGGTCCGGTACTCGGTCTCCTGGCTTCGGATGACCAGGACGGCCGACTTGCCCCTGCCGCGGAAGGCCAGGGTGTGGGCCGGGGCGGCGCGTGGCTTGACGCCCTTCTTCAGCCGCCACCACGGGGAGCTGTCCTGCTCGCGGCCCTTGGCGTCCTCGCGTCGGCCGGTCCGCCTGTCCCGGCGTGCTCCGGGGCGCGGGCGGGACCGTTCGGGCCGGCGGGGGCCGGTGCCTTGGCCGCGTCCGCGTCCGCGTCCGTGTCCCTTGCGGCCGGCCGGGGGCCGGATCCGGGCCCAGAGCCGCCGTACCAGATCGACGATTCTGTCGATGACCCGGTCGACGGCACGGTTCACGGGCCGGGACATGGCCTGGACGATCGATTTGACCCGGTTGGCCATGCCGCCGACGCCGACGAGGGCGGCGAGGAAGCCGAGCAGGACGGGAACGGAGCGGGCGAGAGCGCGTTCCACCAGCCCGGGGACGGCTCCTGACGCGCCCTTGGCGATCGCGATGACGGAGTCGAGCACGGCGTTGACGAAGTCGATGATCTGCCGGGCGCGGGTGACGACGAAGGTGACGACGTCGATGATGAGTTTCACCGCGCGGACGAAGGCCGAAGCGGGGTTGAGCAGGGAGAGGATCCAGGTGATCCCGGCCATGACGATGGTCGGGGTCACATAGGCGATGACCTTGCCCAGGAGGTCCTTGCGGAGATCCCCCACCCGGTTCTTGAGGTCGTCCCACATGCCGTCGACGCCCCGCCTGCGGACCTCGGCGACGATCGGCACGGCCGTCTCGGCGGCGGCGACCGCCTCCTCGGGGACGCGGCGGGTGAGTCTGGCGCGGATATGGGGCCAGGTCAGACCGAGCAGACCGGCGAGCATGGCGAGGATGCCGCGGATGTCGAACTTCGCGGGGATCTGAAGCCCCGCCTCGGAGGCGCGACCCAGCAGCCAGGACATGATGCCCTGCTGGAGATGCCGGCCGATGTTCCGCAGGAACAGCCGCAGTCCCGCGCCCACGGCGGAGACGAGGTTACGGAGGAAGCCGACGGGGTCCTTCAGGATCAGCATCACCGCCGTGGCGGCCCTGGCCAGCACCCCGAGCAGCAGTCGCTTGAGTTCCATGACGGTGTCGATGACGCCCTTGACCGCCTCGGCGGCCTTGTCGACCAGGCCCTTGTTCTTCTCCTTCTCCGCCGCGACCTCCTCGTCCACCGACCGCAGCGCGTCGGTGTACTTGGTCGCGAGGGTGTCGACGAGGCCGGTGCCCTTGTCGTCCACGGTCCGGGTGAGTTCGTCGAACCGGTCCGTGAATTCGGCGGCGGCCTCCCGCCCGATCGCCCGGAGACGGGCGGGCAGCCGCTTCACCTCCGCCCGGATCTCGCCCCGGCCCCGCGCGATGCGCCGCTTGGCCCGGTTCAGCTCCGCGCCGATCAGGGTGGCGACGTCCCCGATCACCCGGCGCATCCGGCGGATGTAGCCGTCCCGGGCCACATCGAAGATCTTGTCGGCCTCGGCGGGCAGCCCCGTGAGCTTGTCGTCGATCCAGCGCAGAGCACCGGCCGGACCCGAGTACCGGCGGTCCTTGTACTCCTCCATCTTCCGCCGGTGCTCGTCGGTGAAGGCCTCGCGGGCCGCTTTCTCGCCCGTGTCGAACTCTGTGCCGACTTTCGCGTCGAGGCCGCTGAGGATGGTCTCCACATCCGTCTTCATCACGTCGAAGACGGTGTGCAGACGGGCCGTGACCTCGGCGCGGTCGGCCTCGTCCCGGCTCTTGGCCCCCGTCTTGCCCGCGCCCACCCGCTGCCCGGTCAGCGCGCGCCGCGTGCCCATCGCCCCCATCGCGGCCGTCCCCAGCTCCCGCGCCCGCTCGGTGGCCTCCCCCAGCTCGGCGGCCTCGCCCGCGCGCATCCGGCCCGGTGCGGTGGCGGAGTGCCGCTCGGCGGTCCTCTTCTGGTTCAGCGCCCGGGTGAAGGACGGTTCGTTCGCGCGGCGCAGCTGGGGCTCGGTGAGCCGGGCGCCCGCCAGGTCCTGGTCGAGGCGGGCCGGTCCGGCGGACAGATCCATGGCCGAAGGCGGCAGCCTGCCGGGGACCGCGCTCCGCGGATCGGGACCCGCCGGGGCCGCCGGGGGACGGTCCGCCGACAGCGCGACGACCTCCTTGGGCACCGCCGCCGAGGTGTCGGGCGGCGCGGCGGTCGTGGTCGCGATCTGCTCGGCCGAGTCCGACTTGCCCTCCCCGACCTTGCCCTGCGCCTCGGCACGGATCTCCTCGGCCTTCCCGGAGTCCGCGAACTTGTCCGCCTGGTCAAGATTCTTGGGCGCTTTGTCCGCGACGGCCTTCTCCACCGCCCGGATGAACGCGTCCCGGTCGAACTCGCCAGGGCGCGCCTCGTCCATCCGGTCCGCGTTCGCCGTCTTCCCCTGCGCCTGGAGATCGTCCTTGGGCGGTACGGCCGCGTCCTGCGCCGCCTCCGCCTCCGCCCGTGCCGGCGGGTGCGAGGCGGCGACCGACCGCTTCTTGCGCTGAACATCCCTCTTCAGCGCCATGAACCGTGAATCGGCGTGCGGACCGGGACGTTTGGCGGTGCCCCCTCCGGCGGCAGCGGCGGCGGGGGGAGCGACAGCCCCTTCGGACGGGACCGGCGCGGTACGGCGGGCCGCCGCCGCGACCGCGCCATTGCCCACCCGTGACTGCGCGGCGGCCGACGAGCCTCCACCCCGCGCCGCCGCCGGGACACCCGCTGGTCCGCCCACCGCCTCCGGTGTACGGGTCAGGGCGGCCGCCACGGCCGAGTTGGACACCGCCGTACGGGAGGACTTCCCCGGATTCCGGCCCGGATTCCGGGTGTCCGCCCGGCTCTGGGGAGCGCGTACGGCGGGGTCCGGCGACTTCGGCCGGGTACCGAGAGCCTTGGGCGACGGCATAGCGGGCCTCCCCACGCCTTCCTGTGCCAGAGTCGGGCCGAGAGAACAGCCGTGTCCCGTGAGAACACGCCCCCCGGGGCAGCGTGACAGCGCGGGCATGACGGGACCGTCGTCCGGACGTCACCCGGATATCACCGGGGTACCGCAGTGATCAGCGAACGCCCCGCGGACGTAGGCTTTCGGTGACGACTCAAGGGGGAAAAGGCTGATGCGGAACAGAAGGCCCGGGATCACGAAGCGCGTGGGTATCGGCATGCTGGTGGCCGGGACGGCCGCGCCGCTCGCCGTGTACATCGGGGTGGACGAGTACCAGGAGCGCGCCGACCGTCGCGCGGTGGAGAGCGCCGCCCGCGCCGTCGTCCAGGAGCGGGTCTCCTACGCGGAGCGCGCCCGGGAGGGGCGGAAGGCGGCGGCCGGGGGCAGAGGCCCGAGTTCCGCGGAGACCCGGCTCTTCGCCGTCGACGTGGACTTCTTCGCGGACGATTTCGCGAGGATCGATTTCTCTCAAGAGACCGACTTCGCACGGGAGGGCAGGGCCGCGGAGAATTCGGAGGAGATTCCTCCCACGGTCTCCTCGCACTCCTTCTCCTTCCGGAAAGTGGATGGCGAATGGCTGCTCTCCCGGGACCACGGCCCGGACGAGTTCGCCTGAACCGAATCCCGCGCGATCCCGCGCGCGCCGCGCACCGTACACCACGCCGGACTGCGGGCACCGCCGCGAACTCGCCAAATCGCACTGGAGTTCGCCATGGTGTCCAAAAGCCCGCCTCCGGGCCCCGCGCGCGGCGGCGATCGGGGAAGGTGACGAAAACCCGCTCGGTGAGCCGAAGACAGGCATAGCCTGCGTGCAGCATTTCGTTCGGGTCGGGACGACCTACGGTGCGGCGGAGGTGTCATGGGCGGAGAACCGCGCGGACCAGCGGCTGTCAGGGAAATCAGGGGACGGGCCGGAGGACGGCCGAGGAATTCCACCGGGCGTCCGGCAGGCGGGGAACGCGCCGTTCGCCCGGCGGCGTGCGGGACGGGCCCCGCCGCCGGGCCGGAGACACCGGATCCCTATGGCGAACAGGCCTTGCTCACTCCCGCCATGGCCGAGGGCCACGAAACCGTGCCGCCCGGTGAGCGGGAGCGGCTGCTGACCTATCTGGAGGCGGTCGTCGCGGCCCGCCGGACGCCGGTGCACGCGGCGGTCGCCTTCAACGCCGTGTACTTCGGATACGACCTCGACGGCGAGGGCTACGGCCGCAGCCCCCTCCGGCTCGACGACTTCCCCGTGGTCGCTCTCGGCGCGGACGTACCCGCCCTCCCCGTCGGGGCCATGATGCGCGTCGCCACCGGATCGGACCCGTTCTACGCCGAGATCGTCTACAAGGAGGGCGCTCACCCGGACGTGACCCCCTTCGGCGATGTGCCCGCCTGGGTGTCCGGAGCGCCCATCGGCGCGGAAGCGGCGGGCAGACCGGGGACGGACCTCTCACCACGACGCCGCGAACTCCTGGTCCCGGATCCGCACGCCTTCGGCCCCGGACTGAGCCTGTCACCGGCCCGACTGCACCGTCTGCGCACCCAGCGGCGCTGGATCAACGAGGACGGCCATGTCCTCGTCGACGCCCGCTACCCGTCGCGGCAGGCCGCCCTCCGCACCGACCTCACCGCCTACGCGGAGCATCTGCTGACCACCGCACGGGCACAGCTCCTCAGCCCCTTCGTCCCCGTCTCCCTCGCCGAACTCGTCGGCAGCACCCAGGAGGACGCGCTCCGCACCGGTCTGCTCCGCCTCCTCGACACGGTGCGGCGCGTCCTGCTCTCCAGCGAACTGCTGCGAACCTGGGGCCTGTACGCCATCACCCGCGACTCGCTCGCGGCCTGCCGGCGCGAGACCGGGCCGCTCGGCGGCGGCGATCTGCGCACTCTCGCGGCGGCCCTGGAACGCGCGGCGACCCCGGCACGGCGCCGATACGGACTGACGTCCCCGGTCACCGCCTACACGGCGGTCGGGCCCCGGCTGCGGGCGTTCCCCGGAGCCGGGGAGCTGCTGAAGGGCGTGGGGTACGCGGCGGCGGTCTGCCGGGCGAATGTGACGCTGGCCGACGCGGTCGGGCGGGACAGCGACCGGGGTCTGTTCGCGAGCGGCGCGAGAGTCACCCTCGACGACGCCTTCGAAGGCGGGGGAGTCTGGCGCTCCCACCACCCCGGCGACGCGGAGCACCCCGGCGAGGACCCCCTGACCCCGGCCGGACGGGGATGGATCTCCACGACAGCGACGGCTACAGCGACGACTACGACTACGGCACCCGAGCCCGCGCCCGAACCGCTTGACGCGCCCCTCCCGGACGATGCCGAACTCGGCCCGCCCCGGCTGCTGCGCGCCGACGCGAACGAGATCGTCTGGCGGCTGCCGCTGCGCCTCACCCACCTCGCCGACGGCTTCCTTCCGCTCCACCCGCCCATGGCCGACGACCTGCGCACCACCTGCGGCCGGCGGCCCGCGGTCCGGCTCGAACTCGGCCACCCGAGCGGCACCCTCGGCGCGGGCGAAGCCGTCCAGAGAACCGTCGCCGAACTCGGAGCCGGAACCGGCCGCCTCACCGGCGTGGCCTGGCCCGCGGGCTTCTTCCCCGGTCTGCTGCTCCAGCTCCACTGGCCCCGTGGCGGCCGGGTGATCCGCGCGGCCACGATCCGGCTCGACCGGCCGGTACGGGTCGGCGACCGGGAGATCGGGCACCGCTACGACCCGTGCGTCCTCACCCGGGAGGACGCCCCGGGCAGCGGCAGGCACGGTGACACGGCGGCCGGCCTCGGACCCAGAGCGCTGGTGCTGCGCACGGTCCGCCGCTGCGGGCTGCTCACCGTCGACGGCCACGCCCTGCTCGACCGGACCGGCCTGCCCCTCGCCGTGTACGGGAGACAGCCCGCCCGCACCCGGTCCACCGCCCTGGAGGCCGCCGTGACGGAACTCCTCGCCGAGCGCCTCCTCGAACCGGCCGTCGGCAGCCGTGACCTCACCGGCCGCCCGCACTTCCCGGCGCGCCCCGGGGAGCGGACGATACCGCTCATCGGCTACCGCCCCGCCCGGATCCGGCTGCCCCGGCCCTGGGGCGGCGCGGGACCGGCCGCCGAACCCCTGCGCGATGTGCGGTACGTACCCGGTCATCTGCGCCGGCTGCTGCCGGGGTGCTCGCCGAGCGACACCCAGCGGACCGCCTTCCGCGAGCACTGCCGAAGACTCGGCAAGGCGGACGGCTGGGAACTGCCCGACGGCTACACCTTCGTCACCCAGCACTCCCGGGGCCACTGAGCCCTCCCGGCGCGTTCCGGCGAGCGGAGAACCGCCCGCCCGGATCGCCGAACCCCGGACCCCGGACCACCGAATCCGGACCACCGAACGGAGCACGCACGTATGCAGGACCGCTACCACGTCATCGCGGGGCCGCCGATGTCTCCGCAGGACGTGTCGGCCGACGGCCTCAAGGCCCTGGCCTCGGCACTCAACGCACTGGAACAGCCGGCCGTCGCCGCCCTGGACGACCTGAAGGCCGGCATGGTGGAACTGGCCTTCAACTCCCTCCCTCCCAAGGACCGGCAGGGACTCCTCGGACTCCTCGCGATACACATGACCGCCCCCCGGCGGGCGGGCGGCGCGCTGTGCCAGGACATCCTGGCCAGGCTGCGCCGCGAAGCACGGCGCGACTTATGCACCTGCGGCCTCAAGGCCCTCACCCAGACCGTGATGAACGATGTCGCCGAGGCCGCCTTCGCCGAGGGCGACGACGCGGTCCCCGACCCCGTCTCCCGCTGGGGTGCGCCGCTGGTCAGGGCCGTCGTGTTCGCGTGGTGCAACGCGTCGGTCGCCGACGCGTACGTCCTCGTCTGGGCGGCGGAGCGGGACTGGTTCGGGGCCGCCGCGGCGGCGGACGAGACGGAGGCTCTGCGGCTCGACGCCGTGCACGCGGCCGCGCGCTCCGTGACGGAGGCCCATCCGGACTTCGCCGTCGGCGACGAGGGCAAGGAGCCGCCGCCCGCCACCGTCGCCCCCGTACCGGACGAGCCCGCTCCGCGCGCTGCGGAGCCGTACGCGTCCGAGCCGGAGGAGGTCTGCCGGAGGCTGGAGCCCGCCCTGGCCGACGCGGTGCGCGCCGCCCGCCGGGTCACCGAGGCGGTCGAGGACGGACGGCCTCCCGCCGAGGACGATCTGACGCCGCTGACCGGGCTGAGAGCGGCCTTCGACAGCGCCCGGACCGTGTTCGCCGAGGCGGGCATCGATACGGAGCCGCTTCGCCTGGAGGACATGGCGCGGGCCGCGCGGTCGTACCGGGAGGCCCGCGACCGCGACCGCGCCGCCCGGGAGACCCTGCGGGAGCTGCCGTCCATCGGCTGCCGGGCGGACAGCCCCGTCGCCCCCGCCGCCGAGGCCGTACGCGCCGTCGCCCGGCGACTCCTGGACGCGTCGGAGTGGACCGGGGAGGAGCGGCGGGAGGCCGCCGCGCTCACCGCGCTCGCCGACCTCGTCCGGCTGCGCCGGCGGACGAAGGAGGCGGCCGAGATCCTGACCCTTCAGGAACAGGTCGTACGGGTGCTCCCCGCCTGCGCCATGGCCGCGGTGCTGGCCCATGAACTGACCCTCCCCGAGCCCGAGGAGCCCACCGACTCCCCGGCGGCCACCCCCGAGCCCGAGCCCACCCCCGAGCCCCGGCCTGTCCCGGCCCCCGCCCCGGAACCCGCGCCGACGCCCGCCCAGCCCTCCGCAACCGGCGGCGAGGCCACGCCCGCGCCCCCGATCGCGCCCACCGCGGAGCACCCGGACCGGGACGACGGCGACGACGGCGAGGCCTCGGCCGAACGCGTCCTGGCACGGCTGATCACGGAGCGGCGCTTCGGACTCGCCCACCATGTGGCGCGAGCCTCCGGCAGCCCCGAGCCCCAGGTGACGGCGCTCCGGCTGGCCGCAGCGGCAGCGCTGCTCACCTCCGGCACCAGCCACGGCGCCCGGCTGGTCGCGGATCTGCTCCAGCGGCAGAGCGGCCCGTTCGGCCGCGACGCCGAGGGCGGCGAACTCATCCTGTTCCCCGCCCTGCTGCGCGCCGCCCTGGTCACCGGCGACCATGTGGCGGGGGCACAGCTCAAGGCGATGGCCCCCCGGCTGCCGGACGCGCTCGGGGAGGTGGCGACCACGGTCGCCGACCGTGCGCTCAGCGGGGCCCTGATGATCGCCTCCCCGCTGGTCGTCATCGCCGACGTCTCCGAGACCGAGGCCCGGCTGCGCGAGCTGCGCGAGCAGTGCGCCGCCCTCGCCGCTCCCCAGCGGCTCCGGTTCGCCAGGGCGACGGGCATCGCCAAACGGTGGCTCGCCCCCGACGGCGGACTCCTCGGGTCCATGCTCACGGCCGTGATCGACGACGACCGGGACGCCCTGACGGCCGTCCAGGAGAGGGCGGAACGCCTGTCGAAGCTGTCCGAGATCAACGCCGAGATCGACCGCATGGACCGCGCCCACCGCTCCTCCAGCGGCAAACCGCTCCAGGGCTCCGGACGGCAGGACCTGGTGCATGTCGTCGAACGAGCCGTGGGACTGGCCAAGGAGTGGCGTCTCGCGGTCGACGGGGCCGGCAAGGGCGACCGCTCGGACGGCAACAGGTCCGCCAAGGAGGTCTCGGCCCTGCGCCAGTCGATGCTGGCGCGCCGCGAGGCCGTGCTCACCGAACTCGAACAACTGGCCAGGCGTGACGGCAGCGTCGCCGCCGCGTCCGCGTGGGCCGCGCGCAGCTCCATGGAGGAGATCTTCGCCCTGCTGTCCGGCGCCGCCGGGACCGCGCGCCCCGGCGGCGGACCTGGCGGCGGCACCGACCCGGAACACGTCCTGGACGCGGAGCTGCTGAAGGTCTGCGACACGGTCACCGAACGGCCCCCGCTCGAACTGCTTCTGACGGCGGTCGACCGGGGCTGGGAGGAGGCCCTGCGCGAACGCCTCGACAGCGGCGCGTTCACGGCCGCCCGCACCATCGTGGAGCTGGCCGCGCGGGGAGCGCTGCCGTGCCCGGACGGCGTGGCGTTCGCACCGGGCACGGCAGCCCGGATCGAGGAACTGGAGAGCGCGCGGCGCGCCGCTCTGCGCACGGAACACGACGACCTCGTCGCCGAGCTGCACCGGGCCCAGGTCGACGGCGCGGTCACGGACGACCAGGACCTGCGGCTCCAGGAGCTGCTGGCCGACGCCCGTACCCGCCTCGACGACACGGACCAGCGCGATCTGGCACCCGTACGGCGGGGACTGGCCGCCGTACGGGAGCATCTGCCCGCCTACCGGCAGCAGGCGACCGACCGCATCCGGGCCCGGCTCGACGCCCTGGACCTCACCGAGGACGAGCGGACGCAGGTGCTGCGGCACCTGGACACCGGCGGCGGCCTGGCGACCTCGGCCAACCTCGTCTACTTCCTGGAGATCGGCGAACCCGTCCCGGAGATCGAGGCGGGGGAGTCCCATCTGACGGAGTTCTTCCCCGTCGTCCCCGACGGGCTGCCCAAGGGCATCGACCACCGACTCGTCGAAACGGTCCGCTCCGGCGGAAAGCACCCGGCCGTCTCCGTCCTCGACTACGGAAACCTCTCCAGCGACGAGGCCGCACTCGCGGCCGACGCCCTCAACGACTGGCGCGAGCTGGGCGCCACCGACTCCAAGGACCGGCCCAACATCCCCGCCCGGCGCAAGCTGCTCCCGGCCCTGAAACTCCTCGGCTACGACGCGAAGAGCGTCCGCTCGCTGGACGAGCTGTCGCCGCACCGCCGCGAGTACCGCTTCTTCGAAGCGATCGGCGTGGAGGTCAGCGGCCGGGCCAAGGTGCCCGCGTTCGGCTCGCAGATCAAGGAGCAGGGCGGCAGCCTCCGCGTGCTGATGGTCTGGGGACGCCCGCCCGCCGAGGTCGTCATGAGCCTGGCGACCCGCGACCCCAGCGAGACCAGTCTGCTCGTCGTCTACTTCGGCACGCTCGGCCGGGAGGCCCGCGCGGAGCTGGCCGGCGGGTCCGACCGGCTCCAGCCGCTGCTGGTGGTCGACGACGCGGCCCTCGCCTATCTCGCCGCCCGGGGCAACCGGCAGGTCAGCACGGCCACCCAGACCCTGCTGCCGTTCTCCGGCGTCAACCCGTACATCAGGGAGAAGCGCGGCCGGATCGGCGGGGAGATGTTCTACGGCCGGGACGCGGAACGCAAGAGCATCCTCGACCCCCGGGGCACCCAGGTCATCTTCGGCGGACGCGGCCTCGGCAAGTCGGCGCTGCTCAGCGACGCCGGGGAGCGCTTCATGGACCAGCGCCCCGGTTTCCACCAGTCGGTGTACGTGAACCTCGACCAGGAGAACATCGGCAAGGGAAGCTCCCTCGGCCCCGAGTCGCTGTGGAGCGTCCTGGACCGGGAGCTGACCGAGGCCCAGGTGCTGGGCCGGCCCCAGGGCCGCAAGTCGCAGAAGGACCGCTCCGAACGGGTCCGCGAAGGGATCCGGAGCTGGCTCGACGGGGACTCGCGGCGTCGTCTGCTGATCCTGCTCGACGAGTGCGACCAGTTCTTCGAGGCGGACGCCCCCCGGTTCGACCAGACCAAGAAGCTGAAGGGGCTCGGCTCCGACACCAAGGACCGCGCCAAGGTCGTCTTCGCCGGACTCCACTCCGTACAGCGCTTCGCCAAACTCGCCAGCAACGGACCGTTCGGACATCTCGCGCAGACCCCGAAGGTGATCGGCCCGCTCGCCCCGCAGTTCGCCGCCGATCTGCTGGTCGAGCCGATGCGGGCGCTCGGCTTCGAGTTCGACGACGTCGATCTCGTGAACAGGGTGCTCGGCTACTGCTCCTACCAGCCGTTCCTGTTGCAGATGTTCGGACACCGGCTGGTCGAGCTGATGCACCGCAAACGGAACCGGCGCGGCGTCGAGGGACCCCCGTACACGGTAAGGGTCGCCGACATCGAGGCCGTGGAGTCCGACACCGCCCTCAGGACGGGCATCTCGGCGGCCTTCAAGGACACCCTCAGCCTCGACCACCGCTACGACGTGATCGCCAACGTACTCGCCTACCAGGCCCGCCACCACGGACTGGAGGCACGGCTGAGCGACGCCGAGCTGCGCGAGGAGTGCGAGACCTGGTGGCGGGAGGGGTTCGAGCGGCTCGACACCGAGGGATTCCGGGCCTACCTCTCCGAGATGGTGGGCCTCGGCGTCCTCGCGCCCAACCACGACGGCCAGGGCTGGCATCTGCGCGGCCCGAACGCGCTGCGCATGATCGGCACGTCCCACGAGGTCGAGGCCCGGCTGCTCCGCGCCGAACAGGACTGCAAACTGGAGGAGAGCATCGTGCTGGAGGGCCGGCCCGAGCTGCCCGACGGCCGGCCCGCGCCGCTCACCATCACCCAGCTGGACGACCTCCTCGGCGAGCGCGCCAACCAGACGAGGGTCGTCCTCGGCACACCGGCCACCGGAGTCACCGACGTCGGCGACACCCTGCGCGCGGTCGCCGGACGCATCGCCGACTGGAAACTGCCGCCCATCGGCAAGCCCAGCGTCTACAAACAGGAGCTGACGGGCGGACGACCCCGCGAACGACGCGTCGTCATCAGCGACTTCGCCCGCTACCCGGCGAAGTCCGAGACCTGCCGCGAAGCCGTCGACCTCGCCGACACACTGCTCCCCACCACCTCGGGCGTCACCCGCGCGGTCGTCCTCGTGACCGACACCGGCCAGCTCGACCTGTGGCGCGCCCTGCTCACGGGCGAGGCACTGACCTCGGCCGTTCCCGTGGTACTGCGCCGCCACGACCGCCGGGGACTGCGGGGCTGGGCACAGCGCGCAGAGATGTTCAACACGGACGAACGCCTGGACCGGCTCTACGCGCTGACCGGCGGCTGGCCCCTCCTCGTGGACCGCGCCCACCGGCTCCACGGCGAACTCGGCGACCCCGACGAGGTCCTGCGACACCTCGCGGAGCTGCTCACGGACCGCTCGGCGGCCCGCGCCTTCCTCGACGCGACCGGTGTCCACGCGGACCCGGAACTCGCGGCGGGATACCGCGCCATCGCCGCCGAGTTCGGCGGAGACCTCGTCGACACGGAGGCGGTCGTGACCGCCATCGCCTACCGGACCGGGGACGAGGAGGAGGCCCGCTGGGTCTTCGCCTGCCTCGACGCCCTCCAGGTGTTCGAGCGCGAGGATTCGCAACTGCGCCTGGAGCCCGTACTCATGAGGTGCGCGGAACCGGACTTCGACTGAGAGAGGAGTCGTACGATCATCCCCATGAAGCCGAGATCGAGAGTGCTTTACGAGAAGAACGGCCATCTTGCCCGCATCACACTCGACAGGCCCGAGGTTCTCAACGCGATGGACTTGCGTATGCACGAGGAACTCGCCGAGATATGGGACGACTTCGAATCCGACGACGAAATGTGGGCTGCGGTGCTCTCCGGCTCGGGAACCCGCGCGTTCTCCGTCGGCCAGGACCTGAAGGAAGCGGCCGGCCGCATCCGCGAGGGAACCGCGCCCCCGGCCACCTTCGGCAGCCGGGGAAAGCCGGGCTGGCCACGGCTGACCGAGCGATTCGACCTCGCCAAACCGGTCGTCGCCAAAGTCCGGGGATACGCCATGGGCGGCGGCTTCGAACTCGCTCTCGCGTGCGACATCGTCATCGCCTCCGAGGACGCGACCTTCGCACTGCCCGAGGCCAGGCTCGGGCTCATGGCCGGGGCCGGCGGAGTCTTCCGGCTGACCCGGCAGCTGCCCTGGAAGACGGCCATGGGACACCTGCTGACCGGCCGCTCCATGGACGCCCGGCGCGCCTTCGAACTCGGCCTCGTCAACGAGGTGGTCCCCGCCGAGGACCTCGACGAATGCGTCGACGGCTGGGTGGCCGACATCCTGCGCTGCGCGCCGCTCTCCGTCCGCGCGATCAAGGAAGCGGCCACCAGGTCCTCGACCATGCCGCTGGAGTCGGCGTTCGCGACCCGCTACCCCTGGGAGGAGCGGCGCATGCACAGCGAGGACGCGCGCGAGGGCCCACTCGCCTTCGCCGAGAAGCGCGAGCCCCGCTGGAAGGCCCGCTGACCACCGGGCGGTGCGCGTCACTCCGACGCGCACCGCCCCATGCGGGATCGTACGAGGGTCACTTCGACGCGGCACCGGCCGCGAACCTGCCCACCTTTCCGAGTACATCCTCGCTGTAAATGCGCAGCGCCTGCTGAAGCGCGAATTCCGCCATATAGGCCCGGAAGGAGTCCGGCGGCTCCTCCGCCAGATTCAGCATTCGGCGATTGGTCACGACCGCCGTATTGTCCAGCCGGTCCATCCCCTTCAGCATCGCCGCATCCAACTCCGCGGGATCGACCACCTCGTCGAACAGCAGCCCGCCGTCCGGCTCACTGGCCCACACCTTCCGCCCCCACAGCACGATCTGACGGGACCGCCGGCTCCCGATCGCCCTGCCCAGCCGGAAGTTCGAGGCACCGGGCACGATCCCCTCCTGGGCAGCCGGCAGACTGAAGAACGCGTCCGCGCCCGCGATCACCCGGTCGAACACCAGCAGCAGCTGGGCCCCGCCCCC
Organism: Streptomyces amakusaensis; assembly: GCF_039532665.1. Taxonomy (NCBI): domain Bacteria; kingdom Bacillati; phylum Actinomycetota; class Actinomycetes; order Kitasatosporales; family Streptomycetaceae; genus Streptomyces; species Streptomyces amakusaensis. Next base: position 41,691 of record NZ_BAAASB010000034.1, read on the forward strand.
GATCGCGAAGGTGTCGACCCCGGCCAGCCACGGCTTCTCGATGGTCGGACTGCGCCACGACGCGTCGTGGGGAACCGCGATCCCGCGCACCAGCTTGTTGATGTAGCCCATCTCCCGCCGCATCAAGAAGTCGACGAACGAGATCTCCCCCGCGTGCAGCCGCTTCAGATTGATGCCCGCGCTGAACACCCGGCGACCCGCGTACCGGGGGTGCGACATCGGCCCGCCCCGGAACGCGCCCACCCGCACCGCCGGATCCAGAAGCGCCAGATCGACCGCGGTCTCCACATCGTCGACCTGCTGATCGTCCTCGGCGTTGAGACAGTCGTCGCGGCACAGGGTCAGTTCAGCCGCCGCACCCGTCCGCTCCAGCCGCACGGAAGGCAGCACGATCGACCCGGTGCGCCGGAACTCCGGCAGCAGCCGCAGCGCGCGCTCGGTCGGCCGGAGCATCGACTCCATCAGATGGGTGCCGGCGGACACCGACCCCAGCACCTCCCGCAGAAAGAGACCCTGATCGATCTCCAGCCCCTCCTTGTGGGCCTGGATACGCTTCGACTCCGCCGCCATCGGCTCCGCCCCCGGCAGCAGCCCGGGAAACCTCGCCCCGGCCGCGTCCACCAGCTCACGCAGCCGCAGCCGTACCGCGCCGCCCTCGGTGAGATCGTCGTACACGGCGTCGACATGCTCACGGAGGAAGGCGTGCCGGGCCTGCCGTACGGCGAGCTTGGCGCGCGCGGCCGTCTCCCGCTGCCCGGGGTCCCGCTCCACGGGCTCCGGGAGCGACGCGAGCCGCTCGTCGCCGCGCGCCGCGACCGAGGCGAGCGCGTCGACCGCCGCGTCCAGGCCGCCCGGTCCGGCCCGGCCGGCCAAGCCGCCCCGGTCAGCTCTCGGAGGCATGGGCACCCCGGCGCAGTACACGGTCACAGGCGGCGAGATGCCGGCCGAGTGCCTCTTCGAACGTCGTCGTGGTCGCCTCCAGGAGCAGCTGCCGCCGGACGGCCACATCCGCGCCCCGGCCCGGTGTCACCGCGAGCGCGACGGCGACGGCGGTGTCCAGATCGTCGGCGATCTCGTCGAGCAGCCCCAGCTCCAGCGCGTCGACGGCCCCCACCGGAGTGTCGAAGAGGGCCGCCCGTCTCACCCGGGCCACCCCGACCTGGTTCGCCAGCCGATAGAGGGCCATCCCCGGCCACGCCGAGCCCGGGCCCGCCCCCGACGGCAGCCGCAGCCATACATCGGGCGTGCCCAGCCTGAGATCCGTGGTCAGCAGAGTCTCCAGCGCCGTGCCGCCGCACTCCCCGTCCACGACGGCGACGGTCGTCGCGGACAGCCGCTCGATCCGCCGCAGCGCGCGTTCCCATTTGTTGACGAGGGCGATGCTCACCCCGTCGGCGGGCACACCGACCGGTGCGTCGGCCGGTGCGTCACCGGTCAGACGCAGTACGGCGACGCTGTCGGGACCGGCCTCCTCGGCCTGGTCCGCGAAGGCCTGCACCCGGGCGATCAGCTCACGCGACAAGGGCTCAGCCCCGTCGATCCTCAGCTGCGGCCGGACGGCGGTGAAGTCATCAGTGGTGGTCATGGTGGTGCGCTCCTTCTGATCGGCGGAACTACCAGCGGATGAGGGCCGTCTCGATGGTGGAGCCGGGGCCCATCGTCATGAGGACTCCGTACTCACCGCGACGTGCCAGCCCCTCGTCGCGCAACCGGTCGTAGGAGAACAGGAAGGAACCGCTCGACAGATTCCCGTAGTCGCGCAGCACCCCGGTGGTGTGCCGCACATCGTGCTGGGTCAGCCCGAGGTTGATCCGCACGGAGTCGATGACCTTCTTGCCCCCGGAGTGCACCGTCCAGTGCGCGATGTCGTCGCGCCTCAGACCGGTGCCGGACAGCAGCCGGCCGATGGCGAGTTCGGCGTGCGCGCCCACCACATAGGGGACGTCCGGATCGAGGAAGAAGCTGAAACGCCCCTGGTCGTCGTCCCAGTCGTAGCGCATCGCGTCGAGCGCCTCGGTGATGATGTGACTGGTGAACTTCAAGACCTCCGGTCCCGGCCGCTCCTTCGGGTCGTCGGCGATGACCGCGACCGCGCCCGCGCCGTCCCCGAACAGGCTGTTCACCACCGAGCTGCGCATCGTCCCGTCGAACACATAGGCGGCGGAGCAGGATTCCACGCACACCATCAGCGCGAGCCTCCCCGGGTGCGCCTGCGCCCAGCCGGTCACGGCGTTGAGCCCGTTGAGCCCGGCGTTGCACCCCATGCCCACCACATCGAGCCGCCCGCAGCTCGGGTCGATGCCCAGCTCGCGGATGAGCAGCGCGCTGAACCCCGGGGTGAGGAACCCGGTGGAGGTCACACAGCACAGATAGCCGATGTCGGAGAGATCGGCGTTCATGTCCTTGAGGCAGTCCTCGACGGCGCGCGCCCCCACCTCGATTCCCTGCCTCCTGTGCTTGGCCAGCAGGGCCCCCTGCTCCTCGGGGAGCCGTCCGCCGGCCGGGTCCTCGGGCGGCAGGGTGAGGAACCGGCGCTCGATGGCGCTGTTCAGGAAGACCGACCGGACCCGGGGGTCGTCGATCCCGAAGATGTCCAGCAGTTCACGCTGGGAGTACGAGGTCGGCGGGACGGCGGTGCCGATGCCCGCCAGCCGTGCGCGCGACCGCTCGGGAAGCGTGGCGTCCGGTGCGGGGCGCAGGGCCCCGGGGTGGGGCAGCTGGGCGAGCGGAGTCATCGGTACATCCACCCCCAGGTGCGGAGCTTGCTTCTGGTCCGTCTGATGAAGCGGCTATGGGGCGACATCGTTGACCTTCCTGGAAATGAGGGACCCGATCTCCGGGCTCGCCTCCGGCTGCATGAGCTGGTGGTGGTTGAAGCGCGTCCGATGGCTCTCGATGTCCGTCATGAAGCGGTCACGCCACAGGTGCGACGCGGGTACGGAGCCGTGGTTCTCGGCATCGACGAACAGCACCGGGACCCGGGACGGCCTCGGCGTGTGCTCGGCCATCGAGCGATGGTTCGCCCTGGTGATCAGCACCAGGTTCTGGATGGTGCGCTCCGGCAGCGTCGAGAGCGGACTCTCGGCCTCCGCCAGAGCCCGCCGCAGCTCATGGCCCTCGGGAACCGGGTCCGGGCTTGCCGGCGGCAGCAGGGTCAGGCCGTCCAGCGCGGTACGGATCAGCTCCGCCGCCGTCGGCTCGCCCGCCGGGTCACTGCCGTGGTACGAGTCGAGCAGCACGAGCAGCGAGGGATCCTCGCCCGCCGCCTCCAGCTCGACCGCGACCTCCTGGGCGACGGTCCCTCCGAACGACCAGCCCACCAGCACACAGGGGCGGCCATTGCCCCGGCTCTCCCTGATCTCCCGGATCCGCGCGAGATGGACGGCCGCGAGTTCCTTCACCGCCAGGGCCCCGACCTCGCGGTCCGACAGCCTCGGGTCCTGGAGGCCGTACACCGGGTGCCCGGCCGGGAGATGGCGTATCAATCCGGACCAGGCCCAGCTCAGCCCGTTCGCCGCGGGCAGCAGGAAGATCGGCGGCAGCTCGCCGTCGGCGCGGTACGCGATCACGTCGTCCACTTCGCCGTCGGACTCCTTGAACAGGGCGTCGTGAAGTTCGGCGGGGGTGGGGTGTTGGAAGAGGGTGTGGATGGTGGTGTGGGTGTTGAGGGTGGTGTTGATGCGGTTGGTGAGGCGCATGGCGAGGAGGGAGTGGCCGCCGTGGGTGAAGAAGTTGTCGT
>NZ_BAAASB010000035.1:0-41747 GCF_039532665.1 Streptomyces amakusaensis
ACCCAAACATCACCGGCGTCAACGGCAACACCCCCACACCCTCACCATCACCCACCACCCCCACCACACCCACATCCCGCGCCACCACCGCCAACCCACCCACCGACTGACGCTGAAAAACCTCACGCCGGGTAAATTCAAGGCCCTCTTCCCGGGCGCGGCTCACCAGCTGGATCGCAAGAATGCTGTCGCCCCCGAGGTCGAAGAAACCGTCCTCGACACCCACCTCGGGCAGCCCCAGAACTTCGGCGAACAACGCACAGAGGATCTGCTCTCGCGAGGTCCGAGATTCGTGGTCATTCTTCATTGGGGGAAGCCTTCCGTGCGTGGCCCGAGGAGCTGGCTCATATAAGGAGGGACATCATTTAGTGCGGGATCTTGAATGATCGGGCAATGAATCTGTCCGAGGGGATTTCAGACTGAAATTTACTGAGCATTTACGCTGCCGATGATTCACCTGTGGTAACGCTAGGCGTTGCGCCACAAGGCTGTAAACAGTCCTACCGGCTCAGATTCACGAGTACTCATCCGGTCGAGGGAGAAACGCACCGCCGACCAATCCCTGATGTCCGGCATTTCCCAGGCCATGGGCCGGAAGGATATTGGCGCACACGCCCGCGCTCTCCCCCGATGGTGGGAGATCCGGGCAGGCTTCGCTCTCCGCCAGAAGTATCAGAAGCGGGTACAGGGCCGCGGTGGCCGGACGTCGCCTTCCGGGCGGTGTCCGACGACACCGCCCGCCACCAGGTCAACCACGCCCAGGTAGAGCGGGGCCGGCCGGCCCGCGAGCAGCCGTGCGGTCCGGCCGGGGGCTGAGAGTCCGGTGTTTATGCCTTGCTCGCGACCACCATGTAGTTCTCGGCCTCAAGATCGAAGGTGCTCAGTTCCGTCTGGAGTCCGACCCGGTGCAGCTCGGCTTCGAGTTCCTCGTACCGGTAGGGCCAGCAGGAGAGCAGTTCCGAGCGGACAAGAACCAACCCGGTCGCATCAACTTGCGCGATCGCAATCTCGATGTGGTGCTCCTCCTCCCAGTGCGGGGCAATCTCCCAGCGGTAGACCACGACGGCATCGCGACCGTTCCGGCGGACGAGTCGGTCACCGATCTCCAGCCGGGAACCTCTGGCCCTCACGAGTTCCCAAGTGCGGGATGTGAGCACCAAGCGCCCGCCGGGGCGCAGAAGCCGTGACATCGACTCCAGAGCAGCACGCCTGCCTGTCGCGCCCGCGGCATGGTGAAGCGAGTTGCCAACGCAGAACACCATGTCGAACGTGTTGTCCTGGAAATGGTCGGGCAGCTCTTCCCAGCTCGCCCGTACGGCCCGGACGGATGTCCCGAACTCCTCGGACAGCTCCGTGGTCCGACGAACCATCGTCTCGCTGGCGTCAGTTGCGACAACCTGTATGCCGCGACCGGCGAGGCCAACCGCCAGCTGTCCGGTTCCGCAGGAACAGTCGAGGACGTGGGCGTTCGACGGCAGGAGATTGAGGACGTCGTCGTACGACGCGGCGAACTCGGCTGGAGGCAACTTCGCATCCGAGATGAGCCATTCGTACACCTCGGCAAGCACGTCATAGCCCGTCACAACCACTACCTCCGTCACACGGCAGACTCACGGCAGGACGTCAGTCCATCAGCGGGGCAAGCCGGGCACCAATGGTTTTCAAAGAATGGCCCGAGGTTCAGACACAGGTGCTCAACGGGGGCACGGCTCGCGCCACATCGGCCACAGGGTCGGGCCGTCGGGGAGGGTGAGAGCGGGCTCTGTGGGGACGAAGCCGTGGCGCTGGTAGAGGGCGCGGCTGCTCGGGCTGGTCGCTTCCAGATAGGCCGGTGTGCCTTCGTCGTCACAGCGTTCGAGGGCCGGCGCGAGCAGTGCCGTACCGCGGCCCCTGCCCTGTTGGGCCGGGTCCACGGCGATCAGCCAGAGGTATTCGTGGGCCCGGTCCGGGTGGATCTCGGCCGTGAGTCTGTTGATGGTCCGCACGCGTTCATTGCCGGGGGCGATCTCGGCGAACGTCCTCGACAGGGTGTCGTCCTCCGGTTCCTGTTCCTCCTCCGCCTCGTCGCCGTCGCGCGCGGGCAGCCACAGGGCGGTGCCGGAGCCGTCCGCCAGGAGGTCGACCCGGCCCGCCCGGAGGACGATGTCGAGGAAGGCCGCCATCAGCCGGGGATGGGCCGAGCGGCGGTGCTCTTCCTCGGGGAACAGCCACAGGGTCACCGGATCGTTCCGGAAGGCCGTGTCGAGGAGCCGGATCACCGTGTCCCGGTCGCCCTCGTCCGCTCTCCGCAGCACCGCGCTCATTCTCCGGCCGCCTCTCCCGTAGGTCCCGGTATTCCTCTGCCACTGAAACCGCTGAGACCAATTGAAACCCAGCGGAAGACCGCCCGGACGGATTTGCTCCGTCCGGGCGGGCCGAGTTTCAGGAAGAGGGCGGTCCCTGAGCGGGGCGTCCGGTCAGCGGGTGGGAAGGGGCAGGGGGATCGGCAGTTCCGCGGTTCCCGAGCGCTCCTTGGCCGGGGTCGGCAGGCAGGTCATGTCCTTCGCGGGGAAGGAGCCATGGGTCAGATAGGCGGTGGTGGCGGTGTCCGCGCACTCGCTGAGGCCGGTGGTGTAGACGCCGTGGCCCTCGCCCTCGTCGACCAGGATCATGCGCGAGCCCTTCATGTCCTCGCGCAGGCCGATCGCGTCGGGCAGCGGTGTCTGGGAGTCCCACTCGTTCTGCACGATCAGCGCGCGCACCTTGTTGTCGACCTTGGTGGTGGGCTCGGCGGTCCTGTCCCAGAAGGCGCAGGGCGAGATGTTGGAAGCGAAGTCACCGAAGAGCGGATAGCGCGCCTTGTCGCGGATCGCGTCCTTGCGGTACGTCTCCGGGTTCCTCGGCCAGTTGGCGTCGCCGCAGGTGACGGTCCACAGGGCGGAGGCCGACCGGTCGTCCCAGCCGCCGGAGTCGGGGAGGTCCGGGGTGGGCTTTCCGGCCGCGGCCTTCTTGAGGGTGACGACCAGCTCAGCCGCGGTGGCGGCCCTGAAGAAGGGGGCGCGCATCAGGCTGCGGATCCGATCGCCGTCGAGCGGGGTCCTGCCGACGACGACGGGCTCGCGCTCGGCCTGGGCGACGATGTCCCAGAAGGTCTTGCCGACCTTCGCCGGGGTGTCGCCGAGCCGGTACTCGGCCGAGCGCTCGGCGGTCCACTTCGTCCAGCGCTTGAAGGCCTTCTCCGCCTCCGGGGCCCAGAGCTGGAAGTCGTCGCGCCAGACGCGCTTGGGGTCGACCGCGCTGTCGAGGACGACCCGGTCGGTGTTCCGGGGGAAGAGCTGGGTGTAGACGGCCCCCAGATAGGTGCCGTACGAGTAACCCAGGTAGTTGATCTTCTTCTCGCCCAGCGCCTTCCGGATCACGTCCATGTCGCGGGCGGTGTTGCGGGTGGTGATGTGCCGGAGGGAGTCTTTGTGCTTGGCGCGGCACTTGTCGGCGAAGGCGCGGGACCTGGCGACGTCCTGGGCGAAGGTCTCCTCCTTGTAGGGGCGCTCCACCTCCCTCTCGTCGGGGGTCAGTCCGCAGGCGACGGGCGCGCTCTCGCCGATGCCCCGGGGGTCGAAGCCGATGAGGTCGTACCGGGCCTTGACGGAGGCGGGCAGCGAGGTCAGCGCCGACGGGAAGTAGAGGCCCGAGCCGCCGGGGCCGCCGGGGTTGAAGAGCAGGACGCCCCGGCGCTGGGCGGGGTCGGTCGCTCTGATCCGGGAGACGGCGATGCCGATTTTCCCGCCCTCGGGTTTCGCGTGGTTGAGCGGCACCTTGATGGTGGCGCACTGGAGGGACGCGGGCTTGTCGGCGGCGCACCGCTGCCATGTCACCTTCGGGTGGACCTGGGGGTGCTGGAGGTACGGGGAGTGCTGGGCGTTCACGCCGGGGGCGGCGGTCGCCGGGGCGGTGGCGAGTGCCGGGGCGAGTGTCGCGATGACGCTCACCGCGAGCAGGGGTGCCACATGTCGTGCGTGCACGAAGGAGGGCCTTTCCATTCCGGGTTGAGGACATGTCGACCTTGTCGTGCGGTGCCGCCCGGCGAATCATCCGTCCGGTCGGGCTTTGTCGATCTCCGGTCGCACGGCGAGCGTGGCGGGTCCTTCTGTGGTTGGAGGAGAGTTCCGGCCAGGTACGTCGCCGGGTCAGCGGCTGAACTCCCCGACGAGCCGGGCCAGGGTCGCGAAGGCGGGTTTGGGGGTGTAGTCGTCGGTGGTGAGTCCGAAGCGGTGGAACACTCCGGGCCGGGAGCTGTCGGCGTCGCGCAGCGCGAAGTGGGTGTATCCGCTCAGCCGCAGCGGGCGGGCCTGGGCCGCGACGACCCGTACGACGGTCTCGACCACTTCGGCCTGGCGGCTCGGCGGCCGGCCGGGGCCGGTGGGCCAGCCGTGTTCGGTGATGTGGAGCGGCAGCCGGCCCAGTCCGGCGGGGGTGAGGACCGTGTCCCGGTGGTGGCGCAGCAGTGCCTCGACGGCGGGGGCGAGGTCGGGTGGTGCCAGGGGCTGGAAGACGTCGGGGAAGAAGTCCAGGCCGATGTAGTCGAGGTCGTCGGTGAAGCCGGGGCCTCCGTGTTCGGTCAGTTCGGTGACGAAGGAGGCGGCCGGGCCGAAGAGGGGGGTGGTGTTGAAGCCGACGCGCAGATGGGTGTGGCCGAGTTCGCGCGCTCGTTCCTTGGCTGCGGACACTCCGTGGACGATCGCTTCCCTGACCGCCGGGTAGTGGCCGTCCAGGGTGGGCACGGAGGTCACATTGGGTTCTTCGGTGACTTGCAGGGTGTCGGTGACCGGGCCGTACAGCTCGACGAGTTCGCACAGGAAGCGGCGGTAGCCGTCGATGTCGCCGGTCGTGGACTGGTACTGGGCGACCAGGTCCAGGCGGCGGCCCCGGACGGCGTACCGTTCCGCGGCGGCGGGGGTCGCGGTGGGGTGCGGTCCGCCGGGCGGGGTGGTGTCGTCGTAGCGGGTGTAGGCGCGTACCAGGAAGGGGCGGCCGGGGCGGCCCTGTAACCGGTCGAGTGCGGCGGTCACCCGGGCGGGGTCGTCGGGCGGTCCTTCGGCCAGGCGGCCGGTGTCGTCGCCGGCGACGCTTCCCGGGTAGACGCCGAAGAGCAGTCCTTCTGGGGTTCTCGGCATGGCGGTTTCCCTCTCTCCCGGTCTCCGGTCTTCGGTCTTCGGTCTCCCGGTCTCTCCCGGTGGGTTTCTAGGCGCGGGCGGGCGGCCGGTCCGGGTCCGGGGCGGTGGTGGGCCAGGTCAGTTCGCCGGTGCGGATGTCGTCGATGACGGCTTCGACCCAGGCCGTCTCGGCGCGGGCGAGGTGCAGTGCGTACTCGGCCTCGACGATGTGCAGCCGGGGCACGTTCGCGGCGAGCGCCTCGGTGCGGCGGTTCTCGTCGGCGGCGGTGCGCAGGCGCAGCCGCCGGGCGCGTTCCGTCAGGGCCTCGACGGCGGCGTCCGGTCCGAGGGCGCCGAGGTAGGAGATCGCGCCGAGGAAGCGGGAGAACTCCCACTCGGGGTTGCGGATCCGGCTGTCCAGCCGGTGTACGAGTTCGTCGTGGCCGGCCGGGGTGAGCTCGTACACGGTCCGCTCGGGGCGGTTGCCCTCGCGCTGCCGGCCCCGCGCGGCCACCCAGTCGGCTTCGGTGAGGGCGGCGACGGTGTTGTAGAGCGATCCCCGGTTGATCGCCGCCGCGTGGTTGTCGCTGCGGGTCCGCAGTTCGGCGAGCATCTGGTAGGGGTGTGCGGGGCCTTCCAGGAGGAGCCCGAGCACCGCGAGCACCAGCGGGTTGTCGAGAGCGCGGCGTGGCATGGTCGAACTCTAACAGTCCGAATAGACTATTTACGGTTCGCGCGGTGCGGCGGGCCGCAGGAGAGAGGCCCTAGGCTTGGCGGATGACGACCAAGGCGGTTGGCGCGGGGCGGGCGAGGGGACGGCCGCGGCTGGTGACGCGGAAGGTGATCATTGAGGCGGGCATCGCCCTGACTCTGGACGAGGTCACCATTCAGGGCGTCGCCGAGATACTGGGTGTCAGCCGGGTGGCCGTGTACCGGCATGTGCCGTCCCAGGACGCGCTGCGCCTGCTGGTGGCGGAGGGGATCCTGGAGCGCTGGAGTCCGCCCGAGACGGCCGAGGAGTCGGTCGAGGGTTTCCTGCTGGCGCTGGCGGTGTCCTTGCGGAAGCTGGTCTCCGAGCACCCGGGGATCGCCGGGTATCTCTCCCGTCTCCAGCTGGGTTCGCGGGTGAGCATGGCCCGCTTCGAGCAGACGCATGTACGTCTGGTCGATCTGGGGCTGGAGCCGTGGGAGGCGTCGTGGATGGCGTCCACGGTCGCTCAGCAGGCGATCGGGGTGACGGCGGTCTTCGGCTCGGAGGAGTCGCGCGTGCAGCGGGACGAGGTTCTGGCCACGGCGGCGGAGGAGTTCTCCGTCTTCCCCATCAAGCATGTGCACGCGCGCGAGCTGGGCGACGACGCGGTGTTCCGGTGGACGATGCGCGGACTCGTCCGGGGGTGTCTGGCCCAGCTGGCCGACGACGATCCCCGCCCGCTGTCGGACCGGCCCGCCGGGTGAGCCGAGCCCCCGGCGGGCGGGGGCTCGGACGAGTGCACGAGGGCGGGGGCGGGGACGGGGACGGCGGCTCAGGCGTCGGAGGCCTCGCCCATCGCCACGGCGATCTTGCGCGGTCCGGTGAAGGGCTCGCGGCCGTGCGAGGCCAGCATGTTGTCCACCACGAGCAGATCGTCGCGGCGGTAGTCGAAACGGACCGAGGCCTGGCGGTAGCAGTCGCGCAGATGGTCGGTGACCTCGTCGGGGATCGGTTCGCCGTCGCCGTAGTAGGTGTTGTTCGGCAGGCCCTCCTCGCCGCAGATCTCCAGCAGCCCGTTGCGGGTGGGTGCGGGGAGGCTGCTGACGTGGAAGATCACGACGTGGTTGAACCAGACGGTGTCGCCCGTGACGGGGTGGCGGTGGACGGGTTCGCGCACCGCGCGGGTGCGCAGGCCCGACTTCCCGATCCACTGCGCCTCGATGCCGCCGGCCTCGCAGAGCCGCTCGACCTCCTCGCGGCTCTCGGTGTTGAACGCCTGCCACCAGCGGAGGCCGATGTCGTCGCGGTAGTTGCGCACCGCCATCCACTTGCGCCGGACGAACTCCTCGCGTACGGCGGGGTCGACGAGGTCGTAGACGGCCCGGGTGGAGGCCAGCGGGGTGGCCCCCTGGGTCAGCGGCGGCTCGACGCAGTGGAAGTAGAGCACCAGGGGCCAGCTCGCCTGGTAGGACATCTCGTTGTGGAGCGGTATCTCGGCCTTCGCCGGGTACTCGGTCGAGGTGTAGACCTTGCCCTTGATGACGCTGCGCGGGGACGACTGCTCGGTGTACGTCAGCGGGGCGCCCGACAGTTCGCGCACCACGGCCTCGAAGCCGTCCACTCCGCCGACGTCGAATCCGCGCAGCAGCAGGGCGCCGTGCCGGTACAGCCGCTCCCTGAGGTTCGCGCGGTCGCGGCGGACGGCTTCGGAGGCGGGCCCCCCGTCGCCTTCGATGGTCAGGGGGAGCGTCGGGCCAGCCATCAACGTGTTCTCCTGTCGCCTCGGTCCGGCCGCCGAAGCCTCGGCGCGCCTTCTTCAGACTCGTGTGCGGGAGGAACGGAACCAGCCGCGGGTACGGCGGTGCCGACGCCTCCGGAGTGCGCGGAGTCCGGTCTCGGCCCGGGCCCCGTCAAGCGAAGTTAGCCTAACCTAAGTTGACTCCTCCGAGGAAGGCGTCACTTTCGCGTCGCCGCCCGTCAAGGCCCTGACATCACACAAGTGTTGACCCTTCGTCAGATTCGAACAGGAACACACCCGCCCGCTTTGCCAAGGTGAGGCTTACCTGACTATGGTGCGGTCTTCACTGTTCGTCGGGCCGGACGGGAATCAGGGCCGCCGACAGCACCCGCGACAGGCGGGTCCGCGCCCGGAAGGGGCACGGCCGTACGGACCGTCGGCGCCGTCGCCCCACTCCGCCGCTCCATCACTCACAGACAGGGCCACGCCATGACCGGAACGACCGACCGCGAACGCTCGCTGAGCCGCCGGGGACTGCTCTCCCTGGGCGCGGTGCTCGGCTCGACCGCGCTGCTCGCCGCCTGCGGGAAGGACGAGACCAAGGCGTCCACGAAGCCGTCCGGCGGTGCGGACGCCACGACGTTCCCGGTCACGGTGGAGGACAAGTTCGGCACCGTGGAGATCCCCGAGGAGCCGAAGCGGGTGCTCTCGCTGGGCCGCACCGACCATGACGTACTGCTGGCGCTGGGCATCGTCCCGGTCGGCGTCTGGCAGTTCATCCCGACGATGAAGCGCGGCGTGGGCGTCTGGGCGGAGAAGGCGCTGGGGTCCGAGACGCCGGCCTTCCTCAAGCCCCCGTACGACTACGAGCGCGTGGCCTCGCTCACCCCCGATCTCATCGTCAACGTCCAGTCCGGCGGCGACGCGACCGAGTACAAGACCCTCACCGACATCACCCGCACGGTGGGGCTGCCCGCCGGAGCCACGCCCAACGCCGTGCCGTGGCGGGAGTCCACCAAGACCATAGCCGCCGCCGTGGGACGTACCGCGCAGGGCGACAAGCTCATCGCGGACACCGAGGCGCTGCTTCGGAACACCGCCGAGGCCAACCCCGCGTTCGCCGGGAAGACCGTCTCGATCCTGCTCGCCTTCGGCGGGAAGATCGGCGTCTACACCGCCGGGGACACCCGGATGCAGCTCGTCACCGCGCTGGGCCTCAAGCCCTCGGCCTATGTCGAGAGCCTGGGCGACGAGAAGTACTTCGTCGAGCTGTCGGCGGAGAAGGCCGGCGACGCGGACGCCGACGTCGTCATCCTGCTGAGCCAGCAGCAGATGCCGCTGAAGCAGACCCTCGCCCAGTATCCGCAGATCGGCGCGATGAAGGCCGCCCGTGAGAACCGGTTGGTCTTCCCCTCCCACCCGTCGGTGGGCCTGGCCCTGTCCAGCGCCTCCGTGCTGAGCATCCCCTACGCGGTGAAGGGGCTCGAACCGCTCCTCGCGAAGGCCCTGAAGAAGTAGCCCTAGCCGGTGCGCCCCGCCCGGAAGCCGGCCGGGCGGGGCGCGCCGGGTAATCACGCGGGCTCACTTCGGCGGCAGCAGCCCCTGGGACTCGAAGAAGCGGAGATAGCCGGCGAGCAGCCCGGGGCCGGGCTCGGGCCGCTCCAGGCCGGAGCCGGCCAGCCCGGCGCGCAGCCGGTCGGTGCGGAAGGGCTCGGGCGACCAGACGGCGGCCGGCCTCGGTGCCTGGCCGCGCAGCTGGGGCAGGAACGGGCCGACCGGATTGCCGGGGTCCGCCGCCAGGGCCTCCGCCCACCGGGCGGGTTCCGCCAGCCCGACGGGCCGGCCGCAGGCGGCCATCCACTCCCCCAGCTCGGCCATGGTGATCGGCGGGGTGTCGGCGTGGTGGAAGACCCCGCCCCGCGACTCGGGCCGCAGCGCGAGATGGACCATCCCCTGCGCCACCTGGTCCACCGGGGTCCACAGTTCGGCCGGGCCGTGGCTGGGCAGCAGGCCCACCCGCAGCGAGCCGACGAGGAGACGGCCGAGGAAGTCGTCGGCGGTCCACACGCCGGTCCTGCTGTGCCCGGTCACCCGGGCGAGCCGGTGCACGGTCGTCGGGACGCCGAGCCGCCCGGCGGCAGCCACCAGCGCCTCGGCGGCGCGCTTGCTGAGAACATAGCCGTTGCCGGGGCCTTCGAGGTCCGGCAGCTCCTCCTCCTCGGGCCAGCGGGGCAGCCCGGTCTCCAGCCGGGGGATCACCGACAGCGTCGAGGTGTGGTGCAGCCGCTTGAGCCGGCCGGTCACCGAGAAGCGCACCATCTCGGCGGTGCCCAGGACATTGCCCCCGCGCAGCCCCGAGTAGCCCCGGAGCAGGCTGATCGAGGCGGCGTTGTGGAAGACGGTGTCGATCCGCGCGGCGAGCGCGCGATGGGCGGCTTCGCCCAGTCCGAGGCCGGGACTGGCCAGATCGCCGGCGATCGGTGTCACCCGGTCCGGCGAGGGGGCCTTCACCCCGAAGCGTTCCAGTGTCTCGCGCAGCCGCTCCCCGGCCCGCTCGTCGTCCTCGGCCCGGATCAGGCAGTGCACCCGGGCGTCGGTGCGCTCCAGGAGGGTTTCGAGGAGGAACGCCCCGACGAATCCGGTCGCCCCCGTGAGCAGGATCTCGGCCGGCCGGTCGGCCGGCGGGGCGGCTGCGGCGGGCAGCCTCAGGGACGGGTCGAGTCGGGCGTCCAGCGCCATCTCCGCCTGCGGGTCGGCCGTCGCCACGGCGTCACTCTCCTTCTCGTCGTCGTCGCGGCCGGACGTCCCGGCGGCGCTGGTGGTGATCACCGACGCGAGGGCGGCGACCGTGGGGCCGTCGAAGAAGGCCCTGGTGGCCAGCTCCGCCCCCAGCTCGGTACGGACCCGGGCGAGGAAGCGCGGTACCAGCAGGGAGTGGCCGCCGAGCGCGAAGAAGTCCTCGTGCGCGCCCACCCCTTCCAGGCCCAGGAGTTCGGCGAAGAGTTCCGCCAGGGCCTTCTGGAGGGGATCGGACGGCCGGGCCTCGACCGCCGGGCTCCGCCGGTCGGGCCGGGGCAGTGCCGCGCGGTCCAGCTTCCCGCTCCCGGTGACCGGGAGCGCGTCGAGGATCACCACGACCGAGGGCACCATGGGCGCGGGCAGCACGGCCGCGAGCGCGTCCCGCAGCTCCTCCGGGTCCGGTGCGCGCCCCCGTACGGGCACCGCGTACGCCACCAGCCGTCCGCCGCCGGGCAGATCGTCGCGGACCGTCGCGGCGGCCGACACCACGTCCGGGTGGGCGGTCAGGGAGGCCTCGACCTCGCCGAGTTCGATCCGGAAGCCCCGGATCTTGACCTGGTCGTCGCTGCGGCCGACGAAGTCGATCCGGCCGTCCGGCCGCCAGCGCACCACGTCGCCGGTGCGGTAGAGCCGGGCCCCGGGAGGGCCGAAGGGGTCGGCCACGAACCGCTGGGAGGTCAGCGCGGCACGGCCCAGATAGCCGCGGGCCAGCCCCGCGCCGCCGAGGTACAGCTCGCCGGGGACCGAGGGCGGCACCGGGCGCAGCGCGGCGTCGAGGATGTGGGCGCGGGTGCCGGGGTCGGGAATGCCGATGGGCACCGATCCGGGTGCGGTGGCCGCGTACTCCAGCGGGTCGCACTCGCCCAGGGTGGAGTTGACGGTGGCCTCGGTGGGCCCGTAGGCGTTGAAGAGCCGCCGGCCGGTTCCCCAGCGGGTGACCAGCTGGGGCGATACGCGTTCGGTGCCGGCCAGCAGGACGGAGTCCTCGGGGAGTGCGCACTCGGGGGGCAGCGCCTCCAGCAGGGCCGGGGGCAGGATCATGAAGGTGGCTCCGTGCTCGACGGCGTACTCCGTCAGCTCGGGGCCCGCGACCCGCCGCTCGGCGGGGACCACGATCAGCCGGCCGCCGGAGCACAGGGCGAGGCACTGGTCCCAGAAGGCCACGTCGAAGGCGGGCGAGGCGAATTGGAGGACTCTGGTGTCGGGGCCGACGCCGAAGCGTTCCCGCTGGGTGGAGATGAGTCCGGCGACTCCGGCGTGAGTGAGCAGGACACCCTTGGGGCGGCCGGTCGAGCCCGAGGTGTAGACGAGGTAGGCGGCGCTGTCGGGGGTGAGGGGGCCGCCGCGTTCGGCGTCGGTGAGCGGGGTGTCGCTCAGTCCGGCGGCAGCGGCGGCGGTGGACGGGTCGTCGAGGCGGAGCGGCTGGGCGGCCGGGTGGGAGTCGGGGAGGCCGGGTACCGGGTCGCCGGCGGTGACGATGACGGCGGGTGCGGAGTCCGCCAGCATCAGGGCGATCCGCTCGGCGGGGTAGTCGATGTCCAGGGGGAGGTAGGCGCTGCCCGCCTTGACCACGGCGAGCTGGGCGACGACGGTGTCGATCGAGCGGGGCAGGGCGAGGGCGACGATCCGTTCCGGGCCGGCGCCCCGCGCGAGCAGCAGCCGGGCGAGCCGGTTGGCGCGGGCGTCGAGTTCGGCGTAGGTGACCTCGTCGGTCTCCAGGACCACCGCCACCGCGTCGGGGCGCAGCCGGGCCTGTTCCTCGAAGGCGTCGACGAGGGTGACGGGCGGGTGGGTGGAGGGGGAGCCGCTCCAGGGGCCGAGGATGCGTGTCCGTTCGTCCGGGGAGAGGACGTCGATCCGGCTGAGCGGCCGTTCGGGGGCGGCGGCGGCTGTTTCGAGGACCCTGATGAGCCGTTCGGCCAGGGTCTGGACGGTGGGCGGGTCGAAGAGGTCGAGCCGGTAGTCGACGCGGCCGGTGACGCCGTCGGCCCCGGGGTGTTCGGTGAGGTCGAGGGCGAGGTCGAATTTGGCGGTGCGCAGTCCGGTGTCGTGCTGGGCGGCGGGCACGGAGAGCAGGGTGGGGCGGGCGGGCGGGGCGACCTGGTGCGCCAGCATGACCTGGAAGAGCGGGTGGCGGGAGAGTGAGCGGGCCGGGTTGAGGAGGTCGACCAGACGCTCGAAGGGGAGTTCCTGGTGGGCGTAGGCGGCGAGGTCGGTGTCTCTGACCCTGCGCAGGAGTTCGAGGAAGCCGGGGTCGCCGGAGGTGTCGGTGCGCAGGACGAGGGTGTTGGTGAAGGAGCCGACCAGGTCGGTGAGGGCTTCGTCGTCGCGGCCCGCGACGGGGGTGCCCAGGGGGATGTCGGTGCCGCCGCCGAGGCGGGTGAGCAGGGTGGCGAGCGCGGCCTGGAAGACCATGAACACGCTGGCGTCGCAGCGTTCGGCGAGGGTGCGCAGGGCGCGGTGGAGCGAGGGTGTGACGGTGAAGGGGACGGAGTCGGCCCGGTGGCTCGCGGTGGCCGGGCGGGGCCGGTCGGCGGGGAGGGGGAGTTCCTCGGGCAGGCCGGCCAGCGCGGTGGTCCAGTAGGTCTCCTGGCGGCGGCCCAGGCTCCGCGGGTCGTCCTCGTCGCCGAGGAGTTCGCGCTGCCACAGGGTGTGGTCGGCGTACTGGACGGGCAGTGGCCGCCAGGCGGGGGGCGCTCCGGCGCGGCGGGCGGTGTAGGCGGTGTCGAGGTCGCGCAGCAGCGGTCCCCGGGACCAGCCGTCGGCGGCGGTGTGGTGCACGAGGAGGACCAGGACGTGGTCGTCGGGGGCGAGGGTCAGCAGATGGGCGCGCAGGGGGGTGTCGCGGTCGAGGGCGAAGCGGTGGGCGGCTGCGGCGGCGAGCCGGGCGGGCAGCTGTGCGGGGGTGGTGTTCTCGGTGCGCAGTTCGGGGCGGGCCTCGCCCGGGGGCAGGACCCGCTGGCGGGGGACGCCGTCCTCGGCGGGGAGTACGGTGCGCAGGGCCTCGTGGCGGTCGGTGAGGTCGCCGAGGGCGGCGGTCAGCGCCGCGGGGTCGACGGGTCCGGCCAGCCGCCAGGCCCAGGGGATGTTGTAGGTGGTGCCTTCGGGGTCGAGGCTGTCCAGGAACCACATCCTCCGCTGGGCGAAGGAGAGCGGCACGGCCGCCGGGCGGACGGCGGGGCGCAGGGCGGGCCGGGCGGTGGGGCCGCCGTCCAGGAGGAGGGCGAGCCGGGCGGGGGTGGGGGCGTCGAACACGGCGCGCAGGGGCAGTTCGGTGGCGAGTTCGGTGCGGATGCGGCTGACCAGCCGGGTGGCGAGCAGGGAGTGGCCGCCGAGCCGGAAGAAGTGGTCGTCGGGGCCGGTGGCGGGCAGGCCGAGGACGTCGGCGAAGAGGGTGCAGAGCTGTTCTTCGCGAGGGGTGCGGGGGGTGCGGCCCGCCGGGTCGGGGCGGTGGCCGGGGGCGGGCAGGGCGCGGCGGTCGAGTTTGCCGCTGGGGGTGAGCGGCAGGGCGGGCAGTTCCACGAAGTCGGCGGGGACCAGGTGTTCGGGCAGGGTCCGGGCGGCGTGGGCGCGCAGGGCTTCGAGGTCCAGGGCGCCGGCTTCGGCGCCGGGCGCGGGTACGGCGTAGGCGACGAGGCGGGGGTCGCCGGGGCGGTCCTCGCGGGCGACGACGCAGACGCGGGCGGTGCCCGGGGCTCCGGTCAGGGCGGCCTCGGCCTCGCCGGGTTCGATCCGGAAGCCCCGGATCTTGATCTGGTCGTCGGTGCGTCCGATGAACTCCAGGACTCCGTCGGCGTCGGAGCGGACCAGGTCGCCGGTGCGGTACATCCGGGTGCCGGGCTCGCCGAAGGGGTCGGCGACGAAGCGTTCGGCGGTGGCCGTCGCGCGGCCGAGGTAGCCGCGGGCCAGCTGGTCCCCGGCGAGGTGGAGTTCGCCGGGGACGCCGGGCGGCACCGGGCGCAGCGCGGGGTCGAGGACGTAGACGCGGGTGTTGTGCACGGGGCGTCCGATGGGCACGGTCGCGGCGGGCGGGGCGTCGGGGTCGTGGGGCCAGGCGGTGACGTCGACGGATGCCTCGGTGGGTCCGTAGAGGTTGTGCGGGCTGAGGCCCAGTACCCGGTGGCAGCGGTCGGCGGTCTCGCGGCGGAGGGCCTCGCCGCTGCAGAGCAGGCGGCGCAGGGTGCCGCAGTGGGCCGCCGCCGGTTCCCGGAGGAAGGCGTCGAGCATGGAGGGGACGAAGTGGACGGTGGTGACGGCTTCGTCGCGGATGAGTGCGGCGAGGTAGGCGGGGTCCTTGTGGCCCTGGGGGCGGGCGAGGACCAGGGTCGCGCCGGTGACGAGGGGCCAGAGGAATTCCCAGACGGAGACGTCGAAGCTGGAGGGGGTTTTCTGGAGGACGCGGTCGTCCGGGCGGAGTCCGTACGCGTGCTGGGTCCAGCGGAGCCGGTTGACGATGCCCCGGTGGGGGACGGTGACGCCCTTGGGGCGGCCGGTGGAGCCCGAGGTGTAGATGACGTACGCCGGGTGGCGCGGGTCGAGGGGGGCGCCCAGCTCCGCGGGGAGGAGGTCGTGGCCCGGCTGGTCGTGGCCGGTGTCGGGGCCGACGGCGAGGCGGGGGGTGGCGGGGTGTTCCGGGTGGGCGGGGGCCGGGCCGGGCGGGGTGAGCAGAAGGGCGGGCCGGGCGTCGTCGAGCATGAGGGCGACGCGCTCGGGCGGGTAGTCGGGGTCGATGGGCAGATAGGCGGCTCCGGCCTTGTGCACGGCGAGGATCGCGGTGACGAGTTCGGCCGAGCGGGGCAGGGCCAGGGCGACGACGCGTTCGGGGCCGATGCCGAGCCCGGTGAGGACCCGGGCGAGCCGGTTGGCGCGCTCGTTGAGCTCGGCGTAGCTGAGGGTGCCGCCCTCGTGGACGAGGGCCTGGGCGTGCGGGGTGGCGGCGGCCTGGGCCTGGAACAGCTGGGGCAGGGTCTGTTCGGGCAGTGGGGCCCGCTCGCCGCGCCAGCCGTCCAGCAGGTGGGTGAGTTCGGCGGGGGCGAGGGCCTCGCAGCGGGCGGTGGGGAGTTCGGGGTCGGTGGCGAGCTGTTCGAGTACGCGCAGCAGCTGTTCGCCGAGGAGTGCCACGTGGTCGTGGTCGAAGGTGTCGGGCCGGTGGTCGAGGGTGAGGGTGAGGCCGCCGGGGGTGTCGCGGTCGGGTAGGGCGGTGAGGGTGAGCGGGTAGTGGGTGGCGTCCTCGCCGTCGAGTCCGGTGACGCGCAGGCCGCCGAGGGTCTCGCCGGTGGCGGGCGGCGGGTAGTTCTCGACGATGGCGAGGGTGTCGAAGAGGTCGCCGGTGTCGGGGGTTTCGGCGGAGCGCTGGATCTCGGCCAGGCCCGGGTACTGGTGGCCGAGCAGCCGTGACTGTTCGTCCTGGAGGCGTTCGAGCAGGTCGCCGAGGGTTTCGGCGGGGTCGAGCCGGACGCGTACGGGGACGGTGTTGATGAAGAGTCCGACCATGTTCTCGACGCCGGGGAGCTCGGGCGGGCGGCCGGATACCGCGGTGCCGAAGACGACGTCGGTGCGGCCGGTGCGGCGGGCCAGCAGCAGGCCCCAGGCGGCCTGGACGAGCGTGCTGGTGGTCACTCCCCTGCCGCGGGCGAGGGTGTGCAGGGCGGCCGCGAGGCGGGGCGGGGTGGTGAGGTCGACGCGGTGCGGGAGGACCGGGGTGCGGGCGGGCGCGGGCCCGGCGAGCAGGGTGGGCTCCTCCAGTCCGGCGAGCGCCTCGTCCCAGGCGGCGGCGGTGGCCCGCCGGTCCTGGGCGGCGAGCCAGGCGAGGTAGTCGCGGTAGGGGGTGACGGCGGGCAGGGTCCGGGGGTCCTGGCCGGTGGCGTAGAGGGTGAGCAGTTCGCGCAGGACCAGGGGGGAGGACCAGCCGTCGAGCAGGACGTGGTGGAAGGTGAGGGCGAGCCGGAAGCGGTCGGCGCCCAGCCGGATCAGCGCCATGCGGAGCAGGGGCGGCTTGCGGACGTCGAAGCGGCGGGAGCGCTCCTCGTCGGCCAGCCGGGCGAGGGCGGTGGGCTTCTCCCGTTCGTCGAGGGCGGAGAGGTCGTGCTCGGTCCAGGGGAGTTCGACGCGGCGGAGCACGACGGCCATCGGGCGGCCCTGGGCGTTGGTGCGGAAGGCGGATCTGAGGTTGGGGTGGCGCTCCAGCAGTGCCTGTCCGGCGCGGCGCAGGGCCGCGGGGTCCACGGGGCCGGCCAGTTCGACGCCGAGGCGGACGGTGTAGACGTCGGGGCCCTGTCCGTCGTCGAGCTGGGTGTGGAAGAGCATGCCCTCCTGGAGCGGGGTGAGGGGCAGGACGTCCTCGATGCGGGACTGCTGGCTCATGACGGCATCCTGTCGGTGTCGGGGTCCTCGAACTCTGCTTCCAGCGCGTCGATGTCGTCCTGGGAGAGGTCGATCAGGGACAGGTCCGAGGGGGTGCGCCCGCCCGCGCCCGGCAGGTCGGCGGTGTCGGCGAGGGCTTCGAGGACGGTGAACCAGGCGGTGGCGAGGGCGCGGGCCTGCTCCTCGGTGAGCAGGCTGGGGGCCCAGGTCCAGCGGGCGGTGAGGCGCGGTCCCGCCGGGGTGTCCCAGGTGGCGGCGTTGACCTCGACGGCGTGGCCGAGCGGCATGGCCGGGTCCGCGCCGCCGCCCACCGGTCCGCCCGCGGTGTCGCCCTCCTCGGGCGCGGCGAACCGGCCGAGGTAGTTGAAGCCCAGCAGCGGTTCGGGGAGCGCGGCGAGGACCGGCGCGGTCTCGGGGTTGAGCCGGCGGAGCAGGCCGTGGCCGAGTCCGTCGCCGGGGATGGCGCGCAGCTGCTCCTTGACGTCCTTGACCGCGCGTCCCAGGGCGGCGGGGTCGTCGAGGATCTGCTGGGGGGTGAGGGGTTCGGTGGTGAGCCGTACGGGGTGCACGGCGGTGAACCAGCCGACGGTGCGGGAGAGGTCCGTGCCGGGGAAGAGGTGTTCGTGCCGGCCGTGGCTCTCGACGTCGACGACGGCGGGCCGGCCGCCCTGGGGCCATTGGGCGAGGGCGAGGGCGAGCGCGGCGAGGAGGATGTCCTGGACGCCCGCGTGGAAGAGCGCGGGGACGCGGCCGAGCAGGGGTTCGGTGCGGTGGGCGGGCAGCTGGAGTTCGAGGCGTCCGGCGCTCCCCTGGGTGTCGTGCGCGGGGTCGGGGCGGCGGCCCCGGAGCAGTGGGCCGGGGTCGGTGAGGATCTCGGTCCACAGCGGGAGTTCGGCGGTGCGCCGGGGGTGGCGGGCCTCTTCGCCGAGGAGCCGGGCCCAGCGGCGCGGCGAGGTGGTCACGGCGGGCAGTTCCGGCGCGGTGCCCCGGGCGGCGGCTTCGAGGGCGGCGGTGAGGTCGGGGAGCAGGATCCGCCAGGAGACGCCGTCGACGGCGAGGTGGTGCAGGACGAGCAGGAGGAGTCCGGGGCGGTCCGGGCCCGCGTCGAGCCAGTCGACGGCGAGGATGTGCCCGGTGCCGGGTGCGAGGCGGGCGCGGGCCGCCCCGGCGCGGTCGCGGGCGCTCTCGTACAGCTGTCGTGGGCTCTGTCCGGCGAGGTCCGCCCGGTGGGTCAGGGGTGCGGCGGGGACGGTGGCGGCGGGCCGGACCCGCAGGGTCCAGGGGCCTTCGGCGCCTTCGGTGTGCTCCGCGATCAGCCGCAGCGCGTCGTGGTGGTCGATGAGGGTCTGGAGGGCGGTGGTGATCTGCTCCCCGGTGGTGCCGGGCGGTACGGGGAGGGTGGCGGACTGGGAGAGTCCGTCGGTGGGGCCGTCGATGCTCCGGAGCCAGGCGGTGATGGGGGTGGGGCCGATCTCTCCGGTGCCCTCGTCCTCGGCGGGGGCCCCGGCCGACCGGGCGGCCTGTTCGGCGGCGCGGGCCAGGGCGGCCGGGGTGCGGTGGGTGAAGACGTCGCGGGGGGTGAGGGGGAGGCCGGCGGCGCGGGCCCGGGAGACCAGTCCGATGGCGAGGATGCTGTCGCCGCCGAGTGCGAAGAAGGAGTCGTCGGGGCCGGTCCGGTCCAGGCGCAGGAGTTCGGCGAAGAGTGCGCACAGGGTGGTCTCGGCGGGTCCGGCGGGCGGGCGGGCCCCGGTGGTGCCCGCGGTGTCGGGGGCGGGCAGCGCGCGGTGGTCGACCTTGCCGTGGGGGGTGAGCGGGAGGGTGTCGAGGACGGTGAAGGAGGCGGGCACCATGTGCGGGGGCAGCCGGTCGGCGGTGTGGGCGCGCAGTTCGGCGGCGGTGGGCGGCGTGGTTGTGGCGGTGGCCGCGTAGGCGAGGAGACGGGTGCCGCCGGGGCCGTCGGAGCGGGCGAGCACCACACAGCGGGAGACCCCGGGGTGGGTCGCCACGGCGGCCTCGACCTCGCCGGGTTCGATCCTGAAGCCCCGGATCTTCACCTGGTCGTCGGCGCGGCCCGCGAATTCCAGGGTGCCGTCGGCGGCGCGCCGGGCGAGGTCGCCGGTGCGGTAGAGGCGTTCGCCGGGGGTGAAGGGGCTGGCGACGAAGCGGGCGGCGGTCAGCGCGGGCAGTCCCAGATAGCCGCGGGCGAGCTGGGGGCCGCCGATGTACAGCTCGCCGATGACGCCGGGCGGGGCGAGGTCCAGTTCGGGGGTGAGGAGATGGATCGTCAGCCCCGGCAGCGCGTGTCCGATGGGGCTGGTGGCGGTGGCGGTCATGGCGGGGGTCAGCGGCTGCTGGGTGGCGTGCACGGTGGTCTCGGTGATGCCGTACATGTTGATCAGACGGGGGCCGCCGGCCGGGTGGTCGGCGTACCAGTCGGCGAGGCGGGGCGGTTGCAGGGCCTCGCCGCCGAAGACGACGGCGCGCAGGGTGGCGGTGGGGGTGCCGCGTTCGCGCACGGCGGCGGCGAGCTGGTGGAAGGCGGACGGCGTCTGGTTGAGGACGGTGACCCGCTGCTCGTCGAGGAGGGCGAGGAACTCCTCGGGAGAGCGGCTGGTCGCGGTGGGGACGACCACGAGCCGCCCGCCGTGCAGCAGCGGGCCCCAGATCTCCCACACGGAGAAGTCGAAGGCGTAGGAGTGGAAGAGGGTCCAGACGTCGTCGGGGCCGGGCTCGATCAGGGCGGCGGTGGCGGCGAAGAGCCGGACGACGTTGCGGTGCGGGATCAGGACGCCCTTGGGGGTGCCGGTGGACCCGGAGGTGTAGATGGCGTAGGCCGGGTGGTCGGGGTCGAGGGGGGTGCGGCGGTCGGCGTCGGCCGGGTCCGTGTCCGGCTGCCGGGCGAGGTCGGCGAGGGTCGCCGGGTCGTCCAGCCGGAGCGTGGGCGGGGCGGTCCCGGCGAGGGTGCCGAGGGTCGTGGCGGCGGGGGTGTCGCGGACGGTGAGCAGGGCGGCGGGGCGGGCGTCGGTGAGGAGCAGCCGGATGCGGTCGCCGGGGTACTCGGGGTCGACGGGGAGATAGCCGGCTCCGGTCTTGAGGACCGCGAGCACGGCGACGACCAGCTCCGGGGAGCGGGGCAGGGCGAGGGCGACCAGCTGTTCGGGGCCCGCGCCGAGGGCGATCAGCCGGTGGGCCAGCCGGTTGGCCCGGGTGTTGAGTTCGCGGTACGTGAGGCGGTCCTCGCCGTGGACGACGGCGACCCGGTCGGGGGTGCGGGCGGCCTGCTCCTCGAAGAGCGCGGGCAGGGTCGCGCCGGAGGCCGGTGCCGAAGCGGCGGGTGCGGGTGCGGGTGCCAGCAGGGCGCGGCGTTCGCCGGGGGTGAGGACGTCGACCCGTGCGGTGCGGGCCCCTGGGTCGTCGGCGATCGCCGCGAGGATGCGCCGGAAGCGGTCCAGGAGGGTGCGCGCCCGCGGCCCGTCGTAGACGTCGGGCCGGTGTTTGAGGGTGAGCCCCAGTCCGGTGGGGCCGGGCTCGACCATGAGGGTGAGCGGGTAGTGGGTGGCGATGGGCCGGGTGGTGGAGGCGGCGGTGAGTCCCGCGCCGCGCTGGGCGGTGGTGATGGCGTCGGCGTCGAAGGGGAAGGACTCGAAGACGGTCAGGGTGTCGAAGAGTTCGCCCGCGCCGACCGTGCGCTGGAGTTCGGCGAGTCCGATGTGCTGGTGGTCGACGAGGGCGGCCTGCTCCGCCTGGACGCGGGTGAGCAGCCGGGAGACGGTCTCGGCGGGGTCGAGGCGTATCCGTACCGGCAGGGTGTTGATGAGCAGTCCGACGATGGTCTCGACGCCGGGGAGCAGCGGGGAGCGGCCGGAGACGGTGGCTCCGAAGAGCACGTCGCGGCGGCCGGTCAGCCGGTTGAGGAGGATGCCCCAGCCGGTCTGGACCACGGTGTTGAGGGTGATGCCGTGGCCGCGGGCGAGCGCGGTGAGCCGGTCGGTGAGTTCGCCGGACAGCCGTGCGGTGACCTGTCCGGGCAGCCGGGGGCTCCCGGCGGGGTCGCCGGGGGCGACCAGGGTGGGTTCCTCGACGCCGTCGAGGGCGGTGCGCCAGGCGGCGAGGGCCGCTTCGCGGTCCTGTCGGGCGAGCCAGGCCAGGAAGTCGCGGTGGGGCCGGGCGGCGGGCAGGCCGGAGGGGTCGCCGTCGGCCGCGTAGAGGGCGAACAGGTCGCGCATCAGCAGCGGGGTGGACCAGCCGTCGAGCGCGATGTGGTGGTTGGTCATCACCAGCCGGTGGTGTTCCGGTCCGGTGGTGATGACCAGGAAGCGGATCAGCGGCGGCTGTTCCAGGTCGAAGCGGCGGATCCGGTCGGCCTCGACCAGCCGGGTCAGCTCGGCGGCGCGGGCGGGCTCGTCCAGGTGCGTCAGATCGGTGTGCCGCCAGGGGACGGTGACCTCGCGGAGCACCACTTGCACCGGGGAGGAGCCGGTGTCGCGGACGAAGCCGGAGCGGAGCGTGGGGTGCCGGCGGACCAGCGCCTCGGCGGCGCGGCGCAGCCGGCCGGGGTCGAGCGGTCCGGTCAGGTCCACGAGGAGCTGGGCGGTGTAGACGTCGATGCCGGTCTCGTCGTAGACGGAGTGGAAGAGCAGCCCCTCCTGGAGCGGGCTCAGGGGCAGGACGTCCTCGATCGGGGATCGGGTGCTCATGCGGTGCGCCACCTCGATTCCAGGGCGTCGAGCTGGCTCTGGTCCAGGGAGACCAGGGAGAGGTCGGAGGGGGTGCGCCCGCCCGCGTCGGGCCGCCGGGCGTGGGTGGTGAGGGCGGTGAGGGCGCGCCGCCACCAGTCGGCGAGGGCGGTGGTCTCCTCGGCGGTGAGCACACCGGTGGGGAAGGTCCAGTGGGCGGTGAGCCGGGGGCCCTCGGGGCCGTCCTCGGTGAGGGCGTTGACGACGACGGCGACGGGGGCGGGCATGCCGGGGTCGGAGGCGGCGGTGAGGCCGCCCGCGCCCAGGGTCCAGTCCTGGCCCTTCTCGCGGGCCGTGGTGTCGAAGCGGCCGAGGTAGTTGAAGCCGATCTGGGGTTCGGGGTGGGCGGCGAGCGTGCCGGCCGCGGTGTCGTTGAGATGGCGCAGCAGTCCGTACCCGAGACCCCGGTCGGGCAGTGAGCGCAGGTGTTCCTTGATGCGTTTGACGGCGGTTCCGGCGGCGGGTCCGCCGTCGAGCGCTTCGTCGAGGTCGAGTCCGGCGGTGTCCAGGCGGACCGGGTACTGGCTGGTGAACCAGCCGACGGTACGGGTGAGGTCGGCCCCGGGGACGACGTTCTGCTCGCGGCCGTGTCCCTCCAGGGTGACGACGGCGGTGGGCTCGTGGACGCCCCTCTCGCGCCGCCAGGCGGCGACGGCGAGGCCGAGCGCGGTGAGGAGGATGTCCTCGACGCCGGCGAAGTAGGCGGCGGGCACGGTGGTCAGCAGCGCGCCGGTGGTCTCGGGGGGCACGGTGACGGTGACGGTGTCCACGGTGGACCACAGGTCGCGGGCCGGGTCGGGCCTGCGGGTGCCGAGCACCGGGTCGGGGCCGTCCAGGACGGCCCGCCAGGTCTCCAGCTGGGCGGTGCGGTCGGGGTGGTGCGCCGCTTCGGCAAGTCCGCCGGTCCACTGGCGCAGGGTGGTGCGTACCTCCGGCAGCCGGGGCCGCTCGCCCGCGCGGACGGCGCGCCAGGCGGTGGCGAGGTCTTCGGTGATGATCCGCCAGGAGACGCCGTCGACGGCGAGGTGGTGGACGAGGAGGCGGAGCTGTCCGCCGGCCGGGCCGCCGTCGAGCCAGAGGGCCTGGACCATGGTTCCCGCGCCCGGGTCGAGGCGGCCGAGTGCGGCGGTGTGCTCCCGGTCGGTGAGCGCGGTGCGTTCGGCGTCGGTGAGGCCTTCGGTGGCGACGCGGCGCAGCAGGGGTTTCGCGGGTACGGAGCCGGGGGCCGGGGCGGTGAGGAGCGGGCCGGGTTCGAGGCGGGAGCGCAGGGCTCCGTGGTGGTCGAGCAGGGCTTGGAGCACGGCGGTCAGCTCGTCCGCCGTGAGGTCGCCGGGCACGTCGAGCAGTGCGGACATGTGGTGGCGGGGCAGCAGTCCGCCGGGGCGGGCGGCGAAGGCGCGCATGACGGGGGTGGGGCCTGCGGTGCCCGAGCCGTCGTCCGCCGGTGCGGCGGCGGGCTCTTCCGTACCGCCGAGCCCGTCGGCGTCGGCGACCGCGGCGGCCAGGGCGGCGGGGGTGCGGTGGGCGAAGACGTCGCCGGGCGAGAGGGCGAGGCCTGCCGCGCGGGCGCGGCTGACCAGGGAGATGCTGACGATGCTGTCGCCGCCGAGTTCGAAGAACGAGTCGTCGACACCGACGTTCTCGACGCCGAGGAGTTCGGCGAAGAGGGCGCACAGGGTGCGTTCGGCCTCGGTGCCCGGTTCGCGGACGGGTGCGGCGCTGGTGAAGTCGGGTGCGGGCAGGGCGCGGCGGTCGGTCTTGCCCGAGGGGGAGAGCGGGAGCGCGTCGAGCAGCACGGTGGCGGCGGGGACGGAGTGTTCGGGGAGCCGGGCGGCGAGGTGGTCGCGGAGTGCGGCGACGTCGACGGAGCCGGGGGCGGCGGGGACGGCGTAGGCGGCGAGATAGGCCCCGCCGGGGCCGTCGTGGTGGGCGGCGACGGCGGCCCTGG
The DNA here is from genome assembly GCF_039532665.1 of Streptomyces amakusaensis. Taxonomy (NCBI): domain Bacteria; kingdom Bacillati; phylum Actinomycetota; class Actinomycetes; order Kitasatosporales; family Streptomycetaceae; genus Streptomyces; species Streptomyces amakusaensis. The sequence continues at coordinate 23,408 of NZ_BAAASB010000035.1, forward strand.
CGACGCCGGGGAAGGCGGCGACGGCGGCCTCGACCTCGCCGAGTTCGACGCGGAAGCCCCGGATCTTGACCTGGTCGTCGGTGCGGCCGACGAAGTCCAGGGTGCCGTCGGGGCGGCGGCGTACGAGGTCGCCGGTGCGGTAGAGCCGGGCGGCGGGTTCGCCGAAGGGGTCGGCGACGAAGCGGGCCGCGGTGAGGGCGGGGCGGCCCAGATAGCCGCGGGCGAGCTGGCGTCCGCCGACGTACAGCTCGCCGATGACGCCGTCGGGGACCGGGCGCAGGGCGGTGTCCAGGACATGGGCGGAGGTGTGGGGCACCGGGCGGCCGACGGGGACCGGGCCCGGCGGGGTGTCGTGGGCGGTGCCGAGGCTGTGGATGAGGCAGCCGACCGTGGTCTCGGTCGGTCCGTACTCGTTGATGACCTCGACGGTTCCGCCGGCCGGGGGCCGCCAGCCGGCGAGGGCCTCGCCGCGCAGCGCCTCGCCCGCGATGACGAGGGTGCGCTCCCCCGTCTCGGAGAACCGGACGGCGGGCAGCAGCGGGAGATGGCTGGGGGTGATCTTGATGAAGCTGGCCCGGCCGGCGGCGGCGGTCAGGCCGTCGAGGGTGTCCTCGCAGAGTTCGAGCACGCCGCCCCGGAGCAGTGGCCCGTACATCGGGGTCACCGAGAAGTCGAAGGAGACGGAGGAGTGCATCAGGGTGTGTCCGGCCAGTCCGGTGAACATGCGGCCGGCCCAGTCGAGATGGGCGGCGAGCGCGCGGTGGGCGACGACGACGCCCTTGGGGGTGCCGGTGGATCCTGAGGTGTAGATGACGTACGCCGGGTGGTCCGGGTCGAGGGGGGTGGTCCGCTCGGCGTCGGTGAGGTCGTCGTCGCGGTGGGCGGCGAGGAGGGCGACGGTCTCCGGGGCGTCCAGCGGCAGCCGGTCCGGGCCCGTGTCGCGGGGCAGCCGGGAGTCGGCGGGGACCGTGGTGATCAGCAGCGCGGGCGCGGAGTCGGTGAGCATGAAGCGGACCCGGTCCGGCGGATAGCCGGGGTCGACGGGCACATAGGCCGCGCCCGCCTTGAGGACGGCCAGCGCGGCGACGACGGTGTCGTGCGAGCGGGGGACGGCGAGCGCCACCAGGTCCTCCGGGCCGATGCCCAGGCCGGTGAGGTGCCGGGCGAGGCGGTTGGCGCGGGCGTTCAGCTCGGCGTAGCCGATCGCGCCGGCCGGGGAGAGCAGGGCGGTGGCGTCCGGGGTGCGCCGCACCTGGGCCTGGAAGAGTTCCGGCAGCAGCGCGCCGGGCAGTTCGGGGGTGGGGCCGGCCGCCGCCGCGGCGATCCTGGCGTGTTCCCGGGGGGTGAGCAGTTCCAGGGCGCTGATGGGGGTGTCGGGGCTCTCCAGCGCGGCGTTGAGCAGGGTGTCGAGGTGGTGGAGGAGTCCGCGCGCCATGGCGGCGGCCCCGTCGTCGGCCCAGTGGTTGGCCTCGACGCCCACCTCGTCGCCGAGGAGTTCGGCGGCGAGGGTCAGATCGAAGCGGGCGCTGCCGTTGTAGAGGTGGTGGCGGGAAGCCGTGAGCCCGGCGGCGGTGAACGGGTCGAGCACGGTGCTGCGGAGGGAGAGGACCAGGTTGAACAGGCCCTGTTCGCCCCGGCGGCGCTGGGGGTCGACTTCCCTGGTGACGTGTTCGAGTTCGATGTCCTGGTTCTCGTACGCGGCGACGCAGCGGGCGCGGGCCTTGGCGACGAGCTGGGTGAAGGTGTCGCCGGGCCGGACGTCGGCGCGCAGGGCGAGGGTGTTGCCGAGGTAGCCGACGACTTCCTCGGCGCGGGGGAAGTCGCGGTTGACGACGGGCGCGCCGATGAGGAAGTCCTGCGCCCCGGTGTAGCGGTGGACCACGGCGTTGACCGCGGCGAGCAGCACCATGAAGGGGGACGCGCCCTCGGCGCGGGCGAACTCGCGCAGCCTGCGGCCGGTGCCCGGCCGGAGCCGGTGGGCCTGGTCGTCGCCGGGGCGTCCGGTGCCGCCGCTGCCGCCGCTGAGGCGGGGCAGGTCGATGGGGGCCGGCGGGGCGGCGAGGGTCTCGCGCCAGTGGGCCAGGCCCTCGGGCCGGGGTTCGGCGGGCCGGTCGGGGGCGGCGGCCTCGGCGAATTGGAGGGCGGGGCCGCGCGCCGGCTCCGCGCCGGTGAGGAGGCCGGTGTAGTTCTCCATCAGTTCGCCGAAGAAGACGGCGGAGGTGCTGTCGTCCCAGGCGATGTGGTGGGCCACCAGGACCAGGACGCTGGTGTGTTCGCCGGTGCGGATGAGCCGCAGCAGCAGCGGGGGCCGGCCGCTCAGGTCGAAGACGTGTTCGGCGGCGGCGCGGGCCGCGTGCCGGGTGCGCTCGGCGGCCTCGGGTTCGGCGAGGTCGCGGAGGTCCACGATGTCGAAGGGGACGGGGAGTTCGGCGTTGACCCGCTGGACGGGGGTGCCATCGGGGCCCGTGTGGTAGGTGGTGCGCAGGATGTCGTGCCGCCGGGTGAGCCGGACGAGGGCCTCGCCGAGGACGGGTCCTTCCAGCGGTCCCTGGAGGTCCAGGGCGATCAGCACGTTGTAGGCGGTGCTCTCGGGGTGCAGCTGCTGGATCGACCACATGCGGCGCTGGCCGGATGAGAGGGGCAGGTCCCCGTGGGGCGTCGCGGGGGCGGGCGGCGGGGTGGGGTCCGCGGTGAGGTTCTCGCGGGCCTTGGCCAGGCGCAGCAGTTCGCGCCGGCGCTCGGCCGCGCCTGGTTCCGTCCGGGCACCGTCAGTTGTCACGGGGGTTCGCCTTCCATGGGCACGGGTCTGGCTGTCAGCGGGTCCGGCGTGGTGAGTCGGCGTACGTGTCTGTGTCTGTGTCTGTGTGTGCGTATGCGTGTGCGGGTCGGCGCTGTCGCGCGTCAGCCGGCTTCGTCGGTGAGCCGGGCGACCAGGTCGCGCTTACTGATCTTGCCGACGGCGGTGAGCGGGAGGGTGTCGAGCACCACGAGCCGGTCGGGGTGCATGAAATCGGCCAGGCCCCGGTCGGCGAGATGGGCCTTGACCTCCTTGATCCGGGGCCGTTCGGCGCCGGGGGCCGCGGTGACCACGGCGCAGACCAGCTCGCCGAGGGTCTCGTCGGGCAGGGGGACCACCGCGGCCTGGGCGATGCCCGGATGGGCGAGGAGATGTTCCTCCAGCTCCGAGGCGGAGACGTTCTCGCCGCCCCGGTTGACGACGTCCTTGGCCCGGCCCTCGACCACGAGGTGTCCGGTCGGCAGCCGGCGGACCAGGTCCCCGGTGCGGAAGAAGCCGTCCGGGGAGAACGCTCCGGCGTTGTGCCGGGCCGCCCGGTAGTAGCCACGCAGGGTGTACGGGCCCCTGGCCCACAGCTCCCCCACGGTCCCGTCCGCCACCGGGGCTCCGTCCCGGTCGAGTACGCGCACCTCGTCCTGCGGGGAGAGGGGGCGGCCCTGGGTGGTGGCGACGGTCTCCGGGCCGTCCTCGGGCCGGGTGTAGCTGAGGAGTCCCTCGGCCATGCCGAAGACCTGTTGCAGGGAGCAGCCGAGGGCGGGCGGGATCCGGCGGGCGAGATCGGGGTCGAGCCGTGCGCCGCCCACCTGGAGGAGCCGCAGCGAGGAGAGGTCCTCCGGGGACCACTCGGCGTACTCCGTCCACAGCCGGGCCATCGGCGGCACCAGGGCGGTGACCGTGACGCCCTCGCGTTCGATGAGGGGGAAGGCGACGTCGGGGCTGGGGGCGGGGGCCATCACGGCGGTGCCGCCCGCGCTCCAGATGCCGAGGAGTCCCGGGCAGGCCAGCGGGAAGTTGTGGGCGGCGGGGAGGGCGGCCAGATAGACGTCGGCCGGGCCCAGCCGGCAGACCTCGGCGCTGGCGCGGGCGTTGTAGGCGTAGTCGTCGTGGGTACGGGGGATGAGTTTGGGTTTGCCGGTGGTGCCGCCGGAGACCAGCAGGACGGCGGGGGCCGAGGGGTCCGCGGTGGGCAGCGGGCCCGGTTCGGCGCTCACCCCGTCGAGCGCGGTGAAGGGTCCGGGGTCCCCGGCGACCAGGATGTGCCGCAGGGTGGGGACGCGTTCGGCGACCTCGGCGGCGAGCGCGCGGTGGTCGAAGCCCGCGTGCCGGTCGGGTACGACGTAGGCGACGGCCTCGGAGAGCGCGGCCAGATGGGCGATCTCGGAGCGCCGGTGCGCCGGGAGGGTGAGGACGGGGATCGCCGCGCAGCGGGCCAGCGCGAACAGCAGCACGGCGAAGTCGGCGCTGTTGGGGAGCTGGACCAGGACCCGGTCACCGGGGGCGATGCCGAGGGCGAGGAGTCCGGCGGCGAGGGTGTCGGCGCGGCGGTCCAGTTCGGTGTAGCTGAGACGCCGGTCCCCGGAGACCAGGGCCGTGCGGTCGCCGGAGCGGGCGGCCCAGGCGCGCGGCAGCTCGCCGAGGGCGGTGCCGCGCCAGTGGCCGAGGTCGCGGTAGCGGCGGGCGTCCTCGGCGGGCCAGGGGGTGAAGGCGGGTCCGTCGGGGAGGCTCGCGGGCCCTGGAGTTCCCTCGGGTGCTGAGGGTACGGAGGTCACCGGCCGTCCTCCTGACCGGGGAGGCGGGCGGCGTCGAGCCGGGTGACGACCTCGTCGTCGCTCAGCGCCTCGATGTCGAGGAAGAGCTGGGCGACCCGCTCCAGCCGGCCCGGGTCGGGGTGGGCGGCGGCCAGCGCGCGGGCCAGTCCGGCGACGGTGGGGGCGGCGAAGAGCATCCGCACGGAGGCCTGGGGGGCGTCCAGGGCCTCCCTCAGCCGGGCGATGATCCCCGTGGCGCGCACCGAGTCGCCGCCGAGGGCGAAGAGTTCCTCGTCGGCCGCGACGTCCTTGACGCCGAGGGTCTGCTGCCAGATGTGGGCGACGGCCCGCTCCAGCGGGGTGCCCGGCGGGGTACGGGTGGGGCCCGGGCTCTGCCGGGCCGTCAGCGCGGCGAGCGCGGCGCGGTCGGTCTTGCCGTTGGCGGTGAGCGGGAGGGCGTCCAGGACGGTGATCCGGTCGGGCACCATGTGCGGCGGGAGCCGGTCGCGGAGGGCTTCGCGGAGGGCTTCGGAGGTGGTGTCGGACGCGCCGTGCGGTCCGGCCGGGACGACGGCCGCCGTGAGGGCGGCCGGGGTGCCCGCGGCGAGGGCGACGGCGGAGCGGACCCGGGGGTCGGCGGTGAGCGCTGCCTCCACCTCGCCCAGTTCGACCCGGAAGCCCCGGATCTTCACCTGGTGGTCGCGGCGGCCCAGGAATTCGATGCCGTCGACGGGCGTCCAGCGGGCCTGGTCACCGGTGCGGTACCAGCGCCGGCCCAGGTGCTCGACGAAGCGGTCGGCGGTACGCACGGGGTCGCCCCGGTAGCCGAGGGCGACGCCGTCGCCGCCGATCCACAGCTCGCCGGGCACCCAGTCGGGGCAGTCCCGGCCGAGGTGGTCCACCACCCGGCAGACGACATTGCGCAGGGGCGTCCCGTAGGGGACGCAGTGCCAGTGCGGCGGCACCCCGTCCACCTCGCGGACGGTGGAGTGGATGGCGGTCTCGGTGGTGCCGCCCAGGGCGACGAACCGGCAGCCGGGGACCTTCGCGGCGAGCCGTCCGGGCAGCTCGGGGGCGACCCGGTCGCCCCCGAGCAGGACCAGCCGCAGGCTGTCGCCGGGGTGGTTCGTTCCGGTGAGCAGCATGTCCAGCAGCGCGGGTACGCAGTTGAGGACCGTGACGCGGTGGCGGCGGGCCAGTTCGGCCCAGCGCGCGGCGTCGCGGCGGTCGTCCTGGTCGGGGAGGACGACCGCGCCGCCGGTGGAGAGCGGGGCGAAGAGATCGAAGACCGACATGTCGAAGTCGAGGGCGGAGAGGGCGAGGGTGCGGTCGTCCGGGCCCAGCGAGTAGCGCTCGGCGAGGTCGTCGAGGGTGTTCACGACGGCCCGGTGCGGCACGTCGACGCCCTTGGGCTCGCCGGTGGACCCTGAGGTGAACAGCAGATACGCGGGGCGCTCCGGATCGCCGTCCGTCCCGTCCCCGGACTCCCCCGCGCCGCCGGAGACCGGGGCGGGCAGCGGCGGTACCTGGAGCGCGGCGGGCAGCGGCAGGGCGCGCCCGGAGTCCTCGGCCGCGTCCGGGTCCGGGTGGCCCGCGGTGACGGTGACGGAGAGCCCCGCGGTCCCGGTGATGCGGGCGGCGCGGGCGGGCGGCTGGTCCACCCCGATCGGTGTGTAGGAGCCGCCGGCGGCCAGCACTCCGAGGACGGCGACGGCCTGGCCCGGTCCCTTGGGGAGGGTCACTCCGACGGGGTCGCCGGGGCGCACTCCCCGGGCGACGAGCGCCGCCGCGACCCGCAGGGCGCGGTCGGCGAGGTCGCCGTAGGTCATCGTGCCGTCGTCGCCCCAGAGCAGCGCGGGGGCGTGCGGATTCCGCCGGGCCAGGGTGAAGAAGTCCTGGTGGAGCGGGCGGTCGCGGCGGGGCCGCCCGGTGTCGTTGGCGCGGGCGCGGGCCGCCGGCTGCGCCGCGGGCGGCAGCCCGTCGACGGGCAGGTCCCAGGCGGGGCCGTCCTCGGCGAGCCGGTGCACCAGCCGTTCGAAGGCGCCGAACATGGCCTCGGCCGTACCGGGGGCCAGTTCGTCCTCGCGGATGTCCCAGTTGACCAGCAGACCGCCGCCGAGTTCGGTGATCTGGGCGTCGAGCAGCACCTGGGGGCCCTGGGAGACGATCCACACCGGGTCGCCGAAGGCGGCGCGCACGGTGGGGTGGAAGAGTTCGCCGAGGTTGAGGGCGCTGGTGAACACCACGGGGGCCAGCACCTGTTCACCGGCCCGCCGGGTGAGGTCGCGCAGCACCTCGACGCCGGAGTGGTCGGCGTGGGCCATGTCGGCGTGCATCCGGGTCTGGATCGCGCGGGCGCGGTCGGCGAAGGGCAGCGGCTCGGTGAGGTCCACGTCGAGGAGGACGGAGCCGGTGAAGTCGCCGATGATCCGGTCGATGTGCGGGTGGAGCGGCTCGCGGTCGAACAGCGGCACATTGAGCAGGAACCGGGGGGTGGCCGACCAGGCCCCTATGACCTCGGCGAAGGCGGTCGCCACGGTCATCGCCGGGGTCAGTCCGCGCCGCCTGGCGGCTTCGGTGAGCCGGCCGCGCGCCTCGGGGCCGAGGACGAAGTGCCGGCGGGTGACACGGGCGGCGGCCGTCCGGTCCGGCTCGGGGGCCAGGGGGAGTTCGGGCGCGCCGGGGAGGTGGGGCAGCCGCTCCCGCCAGTAGTCGGCGGCCGTCCGCGCGGCTTCGGCGCGGCTGTCGGGGCGGGCGGCGCGGTACTGCCGGTAGCTGTAGTCGATGGCGGGCAGTTCGGTGTCCGGCTCGGTGTGCAGACGCGCGAGGTCGGCGAGGAGGAGCCGGTAGCTGACCGCGTCGGCCGCGACCATGTCCACATCGAGGTGGAGACGGGTGCGGTCGCCGGGGAGCAGGCTGAGCGCGGTGGAGAAGACCTCGCCCCGGTCGATGCCGAGCAGTTGGTGGGAGAGGGTCTGCCGGATGTCTTCGAGCCGCCGTTCGAGGGCGGGTCCGTCGAGCCCGCGCAGGTCGTGCACGGTCAGCCCGCGCCAGCCGGAGCGGGCCTCGACCCGCTGGCGTCCGTCGTCGGTGAAGCGGGCGCGGAGCATCGCGTGGCGCTCCACCAGCCGTTCCAGCGCGGTGCGTAAGGCCGCCGGGTCGACGCCGCCGCCCGGGGCGGTGTCGAACTCGGTGTAGAGGTGCGCGGCGACGCCGCCGAGCCGCTGTCCGTCGGTGCGGCCGATCCAGTAGGCGTGCTGCATCACGGCGAGGGGGAACTCGCCGTCTTCGTCATCGCCGGGCCTGTCGCCGTCGCTGTCGCTGTCGCCGTGCTCGGGGGCGGCGGGCGTTTCGGGGGTACGGGTGGTGAGCAGCCCGGTCCAGGCCGCGAGCGTGGGGTTCTCGGCGAGTTCGGCGAAGTTCACCATGAGGCCGCCGCGCCGCCATCCGCCGATCAGGCGCATCACCGCGATGGAGCCGAGTCCCAGCGCGAAGAGGTTGGCGTTCTCGTCGATCGCCCCGGGTTCCTCGTCGACGAGTTCGGCGATCGTCCGGCGCAGCGCCTCGGGGGTCGGTTCGTGTGAGGTCATCGCTCTGTCGCTCCGAAGTCGCGGTTGCGCGGGTCGCGGGGCCCTTCGGGGCTGCCGGCGTCGGACCGCGTGCGGGGTACGAGGAATCTGCTGGTGCTCCGGAGCTTCTCGCAGGTCTCCTCGAACTCGCGCTCGGGAGTGGAGTGTTCGACGATGCCGGCCCCGGCGCGCAGCCAGGTGCGGCCGTCGCGCTGGAAGACGGTCCGCAGGACGAGGGCGGCGTCGAGGGAGCCGTCCGCGTCGGCGGTGAGGACCGCGCCGCTGTACAGGCCCCGGGGGGCGCTCTCGTACCGGTGGATCGCGGTGCAGGCGGCGGTCTTGGGGAGGCCGGAGGCCGTGACCGCGGGGAAGAGCGCGGCCAGCGCGTGCCAGGCGTTGCGGCCGGGGGCGAGGCGTGCGCCGACCCGGGAGGCGAGGTGCTGGACGCTGCCCCGTCTGCGTACGTTCATGAACTCGTCCACGGTGACGGAGCCGCGCTCGGACATCGTGTACAGCTCTTCGCAGGCGGCCTTGACCGATATCGCGTGCTCGAAGATCTCCTTGGGGTCGGCGAGGAGTTCTTCGTGGCGGTCGTGGTCGGCCGCCGGGTCGCCGGTCAGGGCCCGGGTGCCGGCCAGTGGCTGGGTGGAGATCAGGCCGTGGGCGTCGACCTCGACGACGGTCTCCGGGCTGAATCCGGCCGCCCGGTGGACTCCGAGGTCCAGCAGGAAGGAGCGGGCGGGGGTGTTGCCCCGGCGGCCCAGCAGATAGGTGGCGGCGAGGTCGATCTCCTGGGGCACCGGGACGACCCGGGAGAGGATGACCTTCTGGAGCTGTCGCGCCCGGATGTCCTCGACGGCGGCGGCGACGGCCTTGCGGTACTCCTCGCCGAGTTCGCCCTCGTCGAGGTCGAGCGGCGCGCCGGCGGCCGGGGCGGGTTCCCCGGCGAGCCGCTCGGCCAGCGCGGGCAGGGCCCCGGGGTCCAGGGCGCGCAGTGTGGCCTCGCCGTCCTGCCAGCGGACCTCGGTCTCGGGGACGATGAGATGCAGCAGCGGTTCCGGGCCGGCCAGCTGGGGCAGGCCGTGCAGGAAGTACGCCAGCTCGAACCCGGCCCAGCCGTAGGCGCGCCACCCGGGCAGCGGGCAGGCGGCGAGGAGGTCGGCTATCTGCTGGAGGGGGGCGGGGCCGGTCGGCAGGGTGCGGGCGCCGAAGTCGTCCCGCACCTCGATCCGGTCCGGGTACAGCAGCAGTTCGTAGGCGGCGCCGGCCCCGAAGGACCACTGGCCCGCGCGCTCGTAGAGCACATGGGGCGCGGTGGAGGCCCCGGCCAGGGAGGCGGCGACCGCGAGGGGGTCGCCGAGTGCGCCCGCGGTGGTGGATCGATAGCCAGAGCGATCGGAAAGTGTGGTCACCGCACGCTCACTGCATGCTGAAGGTGCTCCGTGGTCCGCATGGGAAGTCCTCTTCTGGCAGCACAGAGTGCGCCGTGACAGATTCAGGTCCTGGACGGCTCAGAGGCAGGTTCGCACCTGCTGATGAGGGGGGTTGTGCGCGAACGGGTGCGACGGGTCAGCGGGGCGCGGGGGCCCGGGCGTCCCGCTCCATCCGGCGCGTGAGGCTCTGCGGACGCAGGTCGGTCCGCTGCCGTTCGATGTGCTCCGGGCACGAGGAGCGAGTGCCTTCATGGTTGACCGGGGCGTAGAAGGTTCCGCTGTCGTCGTCAAAGGGATTCGTCGTCATGGACGAGTTGATCCTTACGTCGTCGGCCTGGGGTTCCCGTGCCATGATCCGCTCACACGGATACTTAGGTAAGTCTAACCTAATCCCTTCCGCGCGCACCACTGCCACCCATCCCAAATGCCCCTGTTGGAAGGGTAATTAATGATCTTCCGCATAAGGAACCCGGCACAATTACCGCAGTTGGCGGGGGAATGGGGGGACGGACGGGAGTCCGTCCCTCCGTACGACGGGCACGGCACGGCCCGGCCCGGCTCAGCTCCGCCGCGCGCCGTCGGCGGCGAGCAGCCCGGAGGAGGAGGACGCGCCCAGCCGCCGGGGGTCGTCGGGCCTGGCGAGGGGGACCACCAGCGGAGTGCCCACCTCCGGGTCGGGGATGATCCGGCAGGCGAGCCCGAAGACCTCCTCCACCAGCTCGGCGGTGATGATCTTCGAGGGGTCCCCCTGGGCCGCGATCCTGCCGTCCTTCATCACGATCAGATGGGTGGCGTAGCGGCATGCCTGATTGAGGTCGTGGAGGACCAGGACCAGGGTGTGCCCCTGCCCCCGGTGCAGGTCCCAGCAGAGGTCGAGCACCTCGACCTGGTGCGCGAGGTCGAGGAAGGTGGTGGGCTCGTCCAGCAGCAGCACCCCGGTCCGCTGGGCGAGGACCATGGCGAGCCAGACCCGCTGGCGCTGTCCGCCGGAGAGTTCCTCGACGAACCGGTCGGCCAGCTCCAGGACGCCGGTCATCTCCATGGCCTCGACGACCGCGCGCTCGTCCTCGGCGGACCACTGACGGAGCATCCGCTGATGCGGATAGCGCCCGCGCGCCACCAGGTCGCCCACGGTGATGCCGCCGGGGGCGGTGGAGGTCTGCGGCAGCAGTCCGAGCCGCCGCGCCACCTCCTTCGCGGAGTAGGAGGAGATCGGCGCGGAGTCCAGCCGGACCGTCCCCGCCCTCGGTTTGATCATCCGGGACAGGGCTTTGAGCAGGGTGGACTTGCCGCAGGCGTTCGGCCCGACGATCACCGTGAAGGAGCCGTCCGGGATGCGGACGTCCAGGGCGCTGGCCACCACCCGCTCGTCATAGGCCAGGGTGAGGCCCTCGCCCTGGAGCCGGACACCGTGCGCGGAGTCGCTCATGTCGTTCCCTGCCCGCTTCCGAAGTGGTGTGGTGCGTGGTGGATTGCGGCGATGTCCCGGCGGGGGCGCGCCATCAGCGGTTCCGCCATTCCCGGCTCAGCAGCCAGGCCAGATAGACCCCGCCGAGCGCGGCGGTGGCGACGCCCACCGGCAGCTGCGTCGGGGCCAGCACCCGCTGCGCGGCCAGGTCGCCCACGACCAGCAGCAGGGCTCCCATCAGCGCGGCGGGCAGCAGTCCCGACCCGGCCGAGCGGGTCAGCCGGCGGGCGAGCTGGGGGGCGGCGAGCGCCACGAAGGCGATGGGGCCCGCGGCGGCGGTCGCCACCGCGGTCAGCCCGACGCTGGTCACCAGGAGGGCGAGCCTGGTCGGCTCGGCGGGCACGCCCCGGGCGCGGGCCGTCTCGTCGCCCATCTCCAACAGCGACATCCGCCGTCCGAGCGCGAGCGCGGCGGGCACCAGGACCAGCAGCGCGAGCGCCAGCGGCAGCGCGTGTTCCCAGCGGCGGCCGTTCAGACTGCCGGTGAGCCAGAGCTGCGCGGTGTGCGCGTCGGCGAGCGCCGCGCGCGTCAGCAGATAGGCGTTGAACGAGGCGAGCATCGCGGTGGTGCCGATGCCGATCAGAATGAGGCGGAAGCCCTGCACCCCGCGCCGGAAGGCCAGCCCGTAGACCACGGCGGCGGTCGCCAGACCGCCGACGACCGCGCCTGCGGCGACGCTCTGGAGGCCGCCGCCGAGCAGCAGGATCACGATGAGCGCGCCGGTGGCCGAGCCGGTGGTGAAGCCGATGACGTCCGGGCTGCCCAGCGGATTGCGGGAGATGCTCTGGAACATCGCCCCGCTCATCCCCAGCGCCACCCCGACCATGACGGCGACCAGCAGCCGGGGCAGCCGCAGTTCGTTGACGATGAAGTCCAGCCCGTCGGGACCGCCGCCGAACAGCGTGGCGATCACGTCGGGGACCGAGGCCTGATAGCTGCCGGTGGTCAGACTCACGACACCCACGGCCAAGGTCACCGCGGCCAGCAGTGTCCCGGCGGCCAGCGAGCGGAAGTGGAAGCGGAGGGAGACCGCCCCGGCCGGGGTGCGGAGCACCCGCCCGGTGACCGGCCTGGCCGGCCTGCCCTGCTTGCCGGGCCTGTCGGGCCCGGCGGACTCGTGGGGCCCGGCGGGCCTGTTGACGGGGGGACCCCCGCGTACCGCGCTCACAGCCCGGTCACCCTGCGTCGGCGGCTGAGCGCGATGAAGACCGGCGCGCCCAGGAACGCGGTGACGATGCCCGCCTCCAGCTCCCCCGGCGCGGCGAGCAGCCGCCCGACGACGTCCGCGCCCAGCAGCAGGGCCGGTGCGAGCACCAGCGAATAGGCCATCACCCAGCGCTGGTCGGGGCCGGTGACCAGCCGGACGACATGGGGAACCGCCAGGCCGACGAAGGCGATGGGCCCGGCCGCGGCGGTGGCCCCGCCACAGAGCAGGGCGACCGCCAGCGCGCCGATCAGCCGGGTCCGCTCGGTGTGCGCGCCCAGCGCCCGGCCAGTCTCGTCGCCCAGGGCCAGCGCGTTCAGCGGGCGGGCCAGGGCGAGCGCCACGACCACGCCCAGCAGGATCAGCGGGCCGACCTGGAGGGCCACGGCCAGATCGCGGCCGGCGAGCGATCCCACGTCCCAGAAGCGGAACTTGTCGAAGGTCTCCACGTCGTGGAGGAGGACGGCGGACACGAAGGCGATCATCGCGGCGTTGATCGCCGCCCCGGCGAGCACCATCCGGTCGGGGGTGGCCGCCCGGCCGGTGGAGCCGAGCAGATAGACGAGGGTGTAGGTGGCCGCGGCGCCCAGGAAGGCGAACCAGACATAGCCGATCGGGGAACCGACGCCCAGGAAGGAGATCGCCACCACCACGGCGGCCGAGGCCCCGTTGTTCACACCGAGGAGTCCGGGATCGGCCAGCGGATTGCGGGTCAGCCCCTGCATCAGCGCGCCCGCGAGCCCCAGTGCCGCGCCGGCCAGCAGGCCGAGCACGGTGCGCGGGATCCTCAGCTCCCGCACGATGAAGCCCTCTTCGCCGCCCCTGCCGTCGAAGAGCACCTCCCAGACGGCCGCGAACGGGATGCTCCGCGCGCCGACCGAGAGGCTGAGCACACAGACCCCGGCGAGCAGCACGGCACCGGCCAGCAGGCCGCCCCAGCGCATCGTGGCGGCCCGGCGGCGCAGCGAGGGGGAGGCGGCCCTCACGGTCGGCCCGGGGGCCGTCGGGACCGGTTCCTCCGCGGTCTTCGTCAGGACCGCCGGGGACGAACCGCCCGGCGGATCCGGCGACTCGGCCGGGGTCGTCGCCGCCGGCCTGTACCGCCTCACCACTCGGTCACCGTCGCTCCGGGAAAACGGCACAACGTCTTCACCACCAGGCCTCCCCCGTTCGCACCCAGCAGTCCATAAGTTGATAAGGAAAGCCTAACCATCTCTCAGCGAACGAATCAACTTGCTCCGCACGGCAGTTGGGGCCGCAGGAAACCCTTCCAACTTGCACACAAGTGGACTTAGGCATACCTTACCTAAGCAGTTGGGACTCGGGTACACAGGAGGTAACCATGGGTGATTCCGGCGGCCTCTCCCCGACCAGGGACACCGCGCCCGGACCGCTCCCCGGCACCACGGGGGCCGGAGGCCGGGGGCCGTCCGCGCGCACCGGGCTGGTGCTGGCCGCGGTCTGTCTGTCCCAGCTCATCGTGGCGCTGGACATCAGCGTGGTCAATGTCGCCCTGCCCGCCATCAGCCGCGATCTCGGCTTCTCGGCGGGCTCGCTGGCCTGGGTGGTGAACGCCTACACCCTGGTCTTCGGCGGACTGCTGCTCCTCGGGGGGCGGCTGGCCGATCTGTTCGGACACCGCCGCACCATGATCGCCGGACTGCTGCTGTTCGGGATCGCCTCGCTGCTGGGCGGCTTCGCGCAGACCCCGGGCCAGCTGATCGCCGCCCGGGCCGGGCAGGGGCTGGCGGGCGCGGTGCTCGCGCCGATCGGCCTCACCGTGATCATGGTCACCTTCGCGGAGGGACCGGCCCGTACCAAGGCGGTCGGCACCTGGGCCACCGTCGCCGGTTCCGGCAGTGCCCTGGGCGTACTCGCGGGCGGACTGCTCACCGATCTGCTCGGCTGGCGCTGGGTGATGCTGATCAATGTGCCGCTGATCGCCGTGGCCCTGCCGATAGCGATGGCGGCCGTGCGGGACCGGCCGTCCCACGAGCGGCCCCGGCTCGACATCCTCGGCGCGGTCCTCGGCACCGCGTCGATGACCGCCCTGGTCTACGGCGTCCTGAGTACCGACCGGCACCCCTGGGGCTCGGCCCGGACCCTGTCCGTACTGGGCCTGGCCGTGCTCCTCGGCCTCGCGTTCACCCTGTGGGAGCGGCGGAGCAGCGCCCCGCTGGTACGGCTGGGGATACTCCGGAGCCGCACCGTGTGGCTCTCCAACGTCAACTCGCTGCTGGTGGGCGCGGCGATGGTGAGCGGCTTCTATCTGGCCTCGCTGTACCTCCAGGACGTGCTGCGTTACAGCCCCCTGGAGGCGGGCTTCGCCTTCCTGCCCTTCTGCTTCGGGGCCATCGGCGGCAGCGTGGCCGGCATGCGCCTCGTCAAGACGGTGGACCGGCGGCTGCTCATCGTCGGCGGTCTGCTGCTCCTCGCCGCCGGAATGGCCTGGTTCAGTCTGGCGGACGCCTCCTCGACCCTGATCGGCGGGTTCTTCGGGCCCTCCCTGGTGGCGAGCGTCGGCATGGGGCTGAGCATGGTCACCAACACCTATATGGGCACCTCCGGGGTGGCCCACCACGAGGCCGGTCTCGCCAGCGGACTCCTCAACGCGGGCCGCCAGTGCGGCGGGAGCATCGGCCTCGCGGTGCTCGCCACCGTCGCGGCCGCCGCGACCAGGGCCGCCGAGGGCACGGGGGCCGGAGCCCGGGAGGCGCTGGCGGCGGGGTACGGCCGTGCCTTCCTCGTCACCGCCGCGCTCGCGCTGGCCGCCGCCGCGCTCACCTCGGTCGCTCTCCCCCGGCTCCGGGCCACCGCCGCACAGGAAGCGTGAGCCGGAGCCGGAGCGGGAGCCGGGGGAAGGCCTGCGCGCTCCTCGGCGGTTCATTCGCGGCGGGGGCCGATCACGGCGGTCCCGTCGTGGACGGTGATCGCCAGGGCCGGGCAGATCTCGGCGGCCTCCAGGGCGCGTTCGTCCGGTTCCGCGCCGTCCTCACGGGCCCGCGCGTGATCGCCGTCCAGCGCGAACACCTCGGGGGCGATCGCGGCGCACATGCCCGAGCCCAGACAGAGCCGGGAGTCGACCCGTACGCTCCAGCTCACGCCGGTCACCAGGCGACGGGCATGGCCCGGGGGCCGCGCACCAGCATCTCGGACTTCCAGACCACATCGCCGGCCAGCCGCAGCCCGGGGAATCGGGAGATCAGCCCGCCCAGGGCCTCCTGGAGCTCCAGCCGGGCCAGCGGCGCGCCGAGACAGTGGTGCACCCCGTGACCGAATCCGAGGTGCTGGTTGCCCTCGCGGGAGATGTCGAGGACGCCGGGGGCGGTGAACCTCATCGCGTCGCGGTTGGCCGCGCCGGCCGCGACCAGGACCGGGGTGCCCGCCCTGACGAGGGTGGTGCCGACCACGACGTCCTCGGTGGCGTACCGGGGGTGGGCCGCGCCGCTGCCCAGCGGCACGAACCGCAGGAGTTCCTCGACCGCGCCCGGGATCAGCTCCGGGCGGGCCCTCAGCAGGGCGAGCTGATCGGGGTGGTCCAGCAGGGTGAGGACGAAGTTGGGGATCTGGGTCGCGGTGGTCTCGTGCCCGGCGACCAGCACGGCCACGCACAGATCGACGAGTTCCTCCTCGGAGAGCCGGTCGCCGCCGTCCCTGGCCTCGATGAGCTCGGTCATCAGATCGTCCTGCGGCTTCTCGCGGTGGAGTTCGATCAGCCCGGCCATGTAGACGCGCAGCTCTTCGTTGTTGGCCTCGGCCTCGGCGGCGGTGAGGGAGCTGGTCGACAGCGCGGCGTCGCTCCAGATCCGGAAGCGGGGACGGTCCTCCAGGGGCACCCCGAGCAGCCGGCAGATCACCGCGACCGGGAGCGGCAGCGCGAAGCCGTCCACCAGGTCGGCGGGGGCCCCGGTCTCCTCCAGGGCGTCGAGGAGGCCCGTGGTGAACTCCTTGACCTGGGGCCGGAGCCGCTCCGCCGCGCGGACCGTGAACGCCTTGGCGACCAGGGAGCGGAGCCGGGTGTGGTCGGGCGGGTCCATGCCGAGGATCCCGCTGTCGGTACGGCCCTCCGACTGCCGGGGCGCGTCGTGTTCGGCGGCCAGGGCGCGGCTGAAGCGCTGGTCCCCCAGGACGAACCGGGCGTCCGCGTAACGGGTGACCAGCAGGGCCGGTTCGCCGTAGGGCATACGGACGGAGAGCAGGCCCTCCTGATCGCGGGCGTGCTCATAGGCGTCGGCGAGCCGGAGCCCGTCGGCGGTGTTGAAGGGGTAGGCAAGGGGTGTGGTGTCGGCTGTCACTGCGACCTCCCAGATGTAAGCATCTGCTTACAACGGTAGGCCCGGCCTTCGGGGCGGTCAACGACCGTATACAGCCGTTGTTTTGACCAATCGCCGGAAAGGATCACCTCGTGGAAGAAGCTCCCTGTCCACCCGCCGGAGAACGCCGCCGCGACGCCGCTGCCACCCGGCTGCGGCTCCTCGAAGCGGCCCGGGACCTGTTCGCCGAGCGGGGGTACGAGGGGACGACGGTCCGTGAGATAGCCGAGCGGGCCGGGGCCAATCAGGCACTGCTGTTCCGGTACTTCGGGTCGAAGCAGGGCCTGCTCACCGAGGTCGTCGCCCAGGGCGGTCTGGAGCGGCTGCGCGCGACACCCCCCGGAGAGCTGTTCGAGGCCTCCCTGCGATCGATGCTGACCGGCAGCGCCACCGGCGCGGCCGACCGCTCGCTGGAGGTCTATCTGCGGTCCGTCGGACGCGGCGAGGAGGAAGCCGGAACCCTGCGGGAGCTGGGCCAGGAGTACCAGAGCGCCCTGGCCACCCTCTCCGGCGCCGAGGACGGGGCCCTCCGCGCCGACCTCGCCATGGCCTGGCTGCTCGGCATCGGCCTCATGCGCACGGTCGTCGCCCGCGAGCCCCTGGCGAGCGCGGACCCGGACGCCGTCTGCCGGCTCGTCCTCGGAGCCCTCGACCACCTCTGGTCCGCGCCGGACCGAACGGAGTAGCGTCCGCGCCGAACAGGCCGCCGTACGGCGGATCCCCTTGCTGCGGCCGTGTGAAACCCGACCGCCAATCAGGTGCGTACCGGCGTGTCGCGATGTCCCGGCCAACAGCGCGGGAACGTTTCAGCGGAAGTTCCCGTACTCCGGTCCGTCGACCACCAAGGAGAACCATCATGCGCGTCCGCGCCGTCCTGACCACCCTCGCCCTCACCGCCGCCGGAATCCTCGGCACCACGACCGCCGCGTCGGCCCTCGACTTCGGCGACATCGTCATCTCCTCGGAGCAGAACCCGAACGTGGTGGTGGGGTGTAGCCCGCACTGGGTGGTGCTCTCGCCGTCCGTGCAGTGCGGCGTCTTCCACATCACCGCCCCCTAGGGCCCGGCCCCCCGCCGGGGTGCCGGCCGCACTCCCGCACCCCGGCTCCGGCGCGGTACGACGGGTGGCCGAATCGCGCCAGGCAGTGCCAGACCTTCTTGAGGTCCTGAAGCGCGTACCGGCCCGAACGGGCGGCATCCCCGACGACCTCGGGAGTGAGCCGGCCGCCCACCGCGATCTCGACCCCCAGGTCGACATATCGCTGCCCCCGGTAGCCCGGACGGCGTCGCAGCTCGTCCACGCCGAGCCGGAAGCCGGGATGCCATTCCACCGGGCACGGAAGCCGGTGAGCGGCGGCCTCCCGCCGGGCGATCGGGGTGGAAGTGCATCGTCACCCGCATGTCGGGAGGGAGGGGTCCGCCGGTGGAGAGAAGCGCGACATGCCGCAGGGCCTTCTGACTCGGCGATGAAGCGTGGGTGTGAGCGGCCATCCGCGCATTGTGCGGGAACGGCGGTCGCCGCCGCACCCGAGTTCGTACGGGGGACGCGTGTGCCAACGGGCCGGGAGGGGATGCCGGTTCAGCGGTAGGCGTCGCGGCAGAGGACGGTGACGGAGGGGTCGGTGATTCCGGCGGAGCTGTCGCAGATGTCCTTCATGCCGTAGGTCGTGCCCGGCTGGGGTGCGGGCGGCTTCGGGACCGAGGGGCGGGGCTCGTGGGCGCCGGGCCAGGGGACGCGTTGGCCCGGTGGGGGCAGTTGGGGGGTGCGGGGGGTGGGGGGGGTGTGGAGGGGGGGGTCGGGGCGGGAG
>NZ_BAAASB010000036.1:0-39388 GCF_039532665.1 Streptomyces amakusaensis
AGCTGTTCGGTGGTGGTGGCGGTGACGGTCGCGCGGTGTTCCATGGGGGTGCGGGTGAGGGCGAGCGCGGTGCCGATGTGGGCGGGGTCGAGGTGGGGGTGTTCGGTGACGTGGTCCAGGAGGCGGGTGGCCTGTCCGGCGAGAGCGGCGGGGGTACGGGCGGACAGGGTCCAGGACACCGGCCATCCCGCCGATCCCGAACCCGCCCGAACCACCCCACCCGTTGAGCCCCGCTCCGGCGCATCCGGTGCGTCCGCCGGGTCCGGGGAACTCCCCTCCGGCTGCTCGATGATCATGTGCGCGTTGGTGCCGCTGATCCCGAACGAGGAGATCGCCGCGCGGCGCGGCCGGTCCGTCTCCGGCCAGTCGACGGCCTCGGTGAGGAGTTCGACCGCGCCCGCGCTCCAGTCCACATGCGGGGTCGGTTCGCTGACGTGCAGTGTCCGGGGCAGGGTGCCGTGCCGCATCGCCTGCACCATCTTGATGACGCCGCCGATGCCCGCCGCGGCCTGCGTGTGGCCGATGTTGGACTTCAGCGAACCCAGATACAGCGGCCGGTCGGCGGGGCGGTTCTGGCCGTACGTGGCGATCAGCGCCTGCGCCTCGATGGGGTCGCCGAGCGTGGTGCCGGTGCCGTGCGCCTCGACCGCGTCCACATCCGCGCTCTCCAGCCCGGCGTTGGCGAGCGCCTGCCGGATGACGCGCTCCTGGGCGGGCCCGTTGGGCGCGGTCAGTCCGTTGGACGCGCCGTCCTGGTTGACCGCCGAACCGCGTACCACCGCGAGGACGTGGTGGCCCTTGCGCCGCGCGTCCGAGAGACGCTCCACCAGGACCAGCCCGACCCCCTCGGACCAGCCGGTGCCGCCCGCGTCGGCGGAGAAGGAGCGGCAGCGGCCGTCACGGGCGAGCCCGCGCTGACGGGAGAACTCCACGAAACCGTCCGGCGTCGACATCACCGTGACACCGCCCGCGAGCGCGAGATCGCACTCACCGCCGCGCAGGGCGTTCGCCGCCTGGTGGACGGCGACCAGCGAGGACGAGCAGGCCGTGTCCACGCTGATCGCGGGACCCTCCAGACCGAAGGTGTAGGCGATCCGCCCCGAGGCCACGCTTCCCGCGTTGCCGCTGAGCAGGAAGCCCTCCAGATCCTCGGGCACCCGGTGCACCCGTGAGCCGTAGTCGTGGTACATCACCCCGGTGAAGACGCCGGTACGGGAGCCGCGCAGCTCGGCCGCGTCGAGCCCGGCGTTCTCGAAGGTCTCCCACGCCGTCTCCAGCAGCAGCCGCTGCTGCGGGTCGGTGGCCAGGGCCTCCCGGGGGGACATCCCGAAGAAGCCGGCGTCGAAGTGGTCGGCCTCCGCCAGGAATCCGCCGTTGCGGGTGTAGGAGGTGCCGGAGCGCTCCGGATCCGGGTCGTAGAGCGCCTCCAGGTCCCAGCCCCGGTCCTCGGGCCAGGTCGAGATGGCGTCGCCGCCCTCGGCGAGCAGCCGCCACAGACCGTCGGGCGAGTCGACCCCGCCGGGGAAGCGGCAGCCCATGCCCACGATCACGATCGGGTCGTCGTCCGCGGCCCCGGCCCGCGCGGCGGCGGCGACGGGGGCGCTCACGGCCGCCCCGCCGGTGCCCAGCAGCCCCGACAGATGCGCGGCGAGCGCGGTGGTCGTCGGATGGTCGAAGACCAGGGTGGTGGGGAGCCGCAGCCCGGTGGCGGTGTTGAGCCGGTTGCGCAGCTCGACCGCCGTCAGCGAGTCGAAGCCCAGCTGCTTGAAGGCCCGTCCGGCGTCCAGCGTCGCCGGGTCGGGATGGCCCAGGACATCGGCGACATGGCCGCGCACCAGGGCGACGAGAGTCCGTTCCCGCTCCTCGGCGGGGAGCGCGGCCAGCCGGTCCGCCAGTGAGGAACCGCCGGAGACGCCGTCGCTCGCCCGGCGGCGGGCGGCCGGGACCAGCCCGCGCAGCAGCGGCGGAGCGCCCCCGGCCGAGCGGCGCAGCCGGGGCAGATCGAGCCCGGTGGCGGCGAGAACGGCCCAGTCCTGGGCGAACGAGGCGTCGAACAGGGCGGTCCCGTCGTCCGAGGAGAGCGGCAGCAGCCCGGACTGGGCCATCCGCCGGACGTCGACCTCGGTGACATGGCTGGTGCTCTCGCTGGTGTCGGACCACAGGCCCCAGGCGAGCGAGGCCGCGGGCAGACCGTGCGCCCGGCGGTGCTGGGCCAGCGCGTCCAGGAAGGTGTTGCCCGCCGCGTAGTTGGCCTGGCCGGCGGTGCCCAGCAGACCCGCGAGCGAGGAGTAGAGGACGAAGGCGTTCAGCTCCAGGTCCCGGGTGAGCGCGTGCAGATTCCACGCGGCGTCCACCTTGGGCCGCAGCACCCCGGCCAGCCGCTCGGGGGTCAGTCCGGTGAGCAGCCCGTCGTCCACCACGCCGGCCGTGTGCACCACGGCCTTCAGCGGCCGGTCGGCGGGGACCGCGGCCAGTGCTCCGGCCAGCGCTTCGCGGTCGGCCGCGTCGCAGGCGGCGAAGACGACCTCCGCGCCCAGCGCGCGCAGCTCCTCGCCCAGGGCCGCCGCGCCTTCCGCGCGCTCGCCCCGGCGGCTCAGCAGCAGCAGGCTCCGGGCCCCGTGCTCGGTCACCAGATGCCGGGCCAGCAGTCCGCCGAGGGTGCCGGTGGCACCGGTGATCAGTACGGTTCCCTCGTCCCAGCGCGGGGCGGCGTCCGGTCGCGGCGCGTCCGCCCGGCTCAGCCGGGGGACGAGGGCCGCGCCGTCGCGCAGCGCGATCTGGGGCTCGTCCGAGGCCGCGGCGAGGGCCACGAGCGCGGGCAGCGCCCGGCCGGAGTCCCCGTCGGGGTCCCCGTCGAGGTCCACGAGGAGGAAGCGGCCGGGGTTCTCCGTCTGCGCGGAGCGCAGCAGACCCCAGAGGGGGGACCGGGCCAGGTCGGTGACGTCCTCGTCCCCTGCGGCCACCGCGCCCCGGGTGAGCACGACGAGCTTGGCGGCGGCGAGCCGGTCGTCCGCGAGCCACTCCCGTACCGTCGTCAGCAGGCTCTCCGCCGACGCGCGTGCCCGCTCGGGCAGTTCCGCGTCCGGGCCGGCGGACCGGGGCGGGGCCAGTACCACCACATCGGGTACGGGGGCCGAGCCGTCGAGCGCGGTCAGCAGCGCGCCCAGGTCCCGGTGGCGGCGGTCGGCGGGCACCCCGAGGGCGGCGGCGAGCGACTCGTCCGCCTCCCCGCCACCGTCGGCGTCCCCGTTTCCGTTTCTGTTTCCGAGCAGTGCCCAGCCGTCCGTGCCGGGGTCCGATGCCGGGACGGACAGCGCCGTCCAGCCGACCCTCAGCAGACCGTCCCGGGCGCCTTCCGGCGCGGCGGCGCTCAGCGCCCCGGCGGGCAGCGGTCGCAGGGTCAGCGAGTCCGCGGTGGCGACGGGCGCGCCGGTGCCGTCCGCGATGACCAGCGCGGCCGAGGAGTCCCCGGTCGGCGTGAGCCTGACCCGCAGTACGGAGGCGCCCGTGGCGTGCAGGGTCACCCCCGACCAGGAGAAGGGCAGCACGGCGGGCCGGTCCTCGTCGAGCACGGGCAGCAGCAGCGGGTGGAGCGCGGCGTCCAGCAGGGCCGGGTGCAGTCCGAACAGCTCGGCCTCGGAGCGCTGTTCCTCGGCGAGCGCGACCTCGGCGAAGGTCTCGCCCCCGCTCCGCCACACCCGGCGCAGTCCCCGGAAGGCCGGGCCGTACTCGTACCCGCTCCGCTCGGCCCGCTCGTAGAAGGATTCGAGCGCGACCTCGGTCGCGCCGGCCGGGGGCCACAGGGCCAGATCGGCGGGGCTCTCCCGGCGGGCCGGCGCGAGCAGACCGGTCGCGTGCGGGGTCCAGGGCCGGGCGGTGTGCTCGTCGTTGTCGTCGGGCTGGGAGAAGATCTCCAGCTTCCGGCGGCCGGACTCGTCCGACTCGCCGACGACGACCTGCACGCGCACCGCGCCGCCGCCGGGGAGCAGCAGCGGGGCGGCGAGGGTGATCTCCTCGACGAGTTCGCAGCCGACGTGCTCCCCGGCGCGCAGCGCGAGTTCCACGAAGCCGGTGCTCGGCAGCAGTACGGTCCCGTCCACCGCGTGGTCGGCGAGCCAGGGGTGGGTCTGGGCGGAGAGCCGGCCCACGAAGAGGAACGCGTCGCGGTCGGCCATGCCGACCGCCGCGCCGATCACCGGGTGGTGCGCGGTGATCAGCCCGAGGCCGGAGGCGTCACTGGGCGCGGCCGTGGTCTCCAGCCAGTGCCTGCGGCCCTGGAAGGCGTACGTCGGCAGGGCGACCCGGCGCGGGTCGGTCCCCGCGAAGACGGCGTCCCAGTCCAGGGCGACGCCCCGGCAGTGCGCCTCGGCGAGCGCGCGCCAGAACCGGCGCGGTCCCCCCTGGTCGCGGCGGAGCGTGCCGAGGACGGCGGCCTCGGTGCCCTCCAGGGTCTCCCGGACGCCGACCGCGAGCACCGGGTGGGAGCTGATCTCCACGAAGTTCCCGAAGCCCTGGCCGACCAGGGCGCGGACCGCGCCCTCCAGCTGGACGGTCTGCCGCAGATTGCGGTACCAGTAGCCGGCGTCCAGCTCCGGGCCCTCGACCCACTCGCCGGTCACCGTCGAGAAGAACGGGATCTCCCCCTTCCGGGGGGCGATCGGGGCCAGCAGCCCGGCGAGTTCGTCCCGCAGGAGTTCCACGTACGCCGAGTGGGACGCGTAGTCCACCGGGATGCTGCGGGCCCGCACCTCGTCCGCCGCGCACCCGGCGAGCAGCTCGGCCAGGGCCTCGGACTCGCCGGACACGACCACGGACGAGGGGCCGTTGACGGCGGCGATCTGGATGCGGTCGCCCCACGGCTCGATCCGCTCCCGCACCTGGCCGGCGGAGAGCGGCACGGAGATCATGCCGCCCAGTCCGGCCAGCTTCCTGCCGATGGCCTGGCTGCGCAGCGTCACGACGAGGGCCGCGTCCTCCAGGCCGAGGATCCCGGCCACGCACGCCGCCGCTATCTCGCCCTGGGAGTGGCCCACCACGGCCGACGGAACGATGCCCTGGGAGCGCCACAGCTCCGCGAGCGACACCATGACCGCGAACAGCACCGGCTGGATGACGTCGACCCGCTCCAGCGGGGCGGAGCCCTCCACTCCGCGCAGGACGTCGGTGAGGGACCAGTCCACGAAGGGCGCGAAAGCCCTCTCGCACTCGGCGATCCGGGCGGCGAACACCGGTGATCCGTCGAGGAGTTCCACGGCCATGCCGGCCCACTGGGAGCCCTGGCCGGGGAAGAGGAAGGCGGTACGGGAGGGGTCCGCCGCGACCCCGGTCACCAGGCCGGGGGCGGACTCCCCGGCGGCCAGCGCGCGCAGCTGCTCCGCGGCCTCCTCGGCGCTCCCGGCGACGGCCACGGCCCGCCGGGGCAGCGCGGCGCGGCCGGTGGCGAGGGAGAACCCGATGTCGGCGGGGGAGAGGCCGGGGCGCTCCGCGAGGTGCTCCAGCAGCCGCTGGGCCTGCGCGGCGAGCGCCTCGGGGGACTTGGCCGAGAGCACCCAGGGCACCAGGCCCGGCGTCAGCGCCGGTGCGGGTGCCGGTACGGGGGACGGGGCGTCGGCGGCGGGTGCGGGCACGGGCTCGGGGGCCGGTGCCTCCTCCAGCACCACATGGGCGTTGGTGCCGCCCATGCCGAAGGAGGAGACGGCGGCGCGGCGCGTCCGCTCCCCGGCGGGCCACTCGACGGCCTCGGTGAGGAGTTCGACCGCCCCCGCGCTCCAGTCCACATGGGAGGTGGGCTCTTCGGCGTGCAGCGTCCTGGGCAGTGTCTCGTGCCGCATGGCCTGCACCATCTTGATGACGCCGCCGACTCCGGCCGCCGCCTGGGCGTGGCCGATGTTGGACTTGAGCGAGCCGAGGTAGAGCGGCCGGTCGGCGGGGCGGTTCTGGCCGTACGTGGCGATCAGCGCCTGCGCCTCGATGGGGTCGCCGAGCGGGGTGCCGGTGCCGTGGGCCTCCACCGCGTCCACGTCGGAGGTGTGCAGCCCGGCGTTGGCGAGCGCCTGCCGGATCACCCGGTCCTGCGAGGGGCCGTTGGGGGCGGTCAGTCCGTTGGAAGCGCCGTCCTGGTTGACGGCGGTGCCCCGGATGACGGCGAGCACGGGATGACCGTTTCTGCGCGCGTCGGAGAGCCGCTCCACCAGCAGCAGGCCCACACCCTCGGCCCAGGCGGTGCCGTCCGCCGCCGCCGAGAACGGCTTGCACCGGCCGTCGGGCGCGAGCCCGCGCAGCCGGGAGAACTCGATGAACCCGGTGGGCGTGGCCATCACCGCCGCGCCGCCGGCCACCGCCAGCCCGGACTCGCCCGAGCGCACCGACTGCACCGCCAGATGCAGCGCCACCAGCGAGGAGGAGCAGGCGGTGTCCAGCGAGACCGCCGGACCCTCCAGGCCGAAGGTGTACGCGAGCCGGCCGGCGGCGATGCTGCCCGCGCTGCCGCTGTAGAGGTAGCCCTCGAACCCCTCCGCCGGGAGCTGGGGGCGCGAGCCGTAGTCCGAGTACATCAGCCCGGTGAAGACACCGGTGCGCGAGCCCCGCAGGGTCGCCGGGTCGATGCCCGCCCGCTCCAGCACCTCCCAGGTGGTCTGGAGCAGCAGCCGCTGCTGGGGGTCGGCGGCGAGCGCCTCGCGCGGCGAGAGACCGAAGAACTCCGGGTCGAAGAGGTCGGCGTCGTGCAGGAACCCGCCCTCACGGGTGTAGGAGGTGCCCACCCGCTCGGGGTCCGGGTCGTACAGCGCCTCCAGGTCCCAGCCCCGGTTGTCCGGGAATCCGGAGACCGCGTCCACCCCGTCGTCGACGAGCCGCCAGAGATCCTCGGGCGAGGCGACCCCGCCGGGATAGCGACAGGCCATCCCCACGATGGCGACGGGCTCCTCAAGCCTCTCCTCGACCTCGCGGAGCCGCTTGCGCGCGTCCCTGGCGTCGGCGATCGCCCGCTTCAGATACTCGCGGAGTTCCTTTTCGTCCGCCACGTGCTGTCAGCTCCCCAAGGTGATGTGCCCGTGTGCGCGCGACGTCATGCCTCATGGCCGACCGGTCAGTTCGGCCAGATATCGAAGAGAATCCGCCGGGTGAGGTCTTCGCTTGCTTGACGAGCATTGATTTCATACGCCACGCATAGCGGAAGCCATGTCATGTGACGTCGCGCGGTGCGCCTGCCCAGAATTCTTTGATCGCGGTCTGTTCAACGACGCTAGCAGGGCCTGCCGAAGGGCGTTCAATGCTCAGTAACGACCTGGCAACCGGGGGCACACGGGGCGCGAGGGCGGACCGGGGAGACAGAGAAAAGCCGGACCCGCCGTCATGGCGGGCCCGGCCGGTCCGGTCGGTACGGAAAGAAGGGGGGAGGGTCAGAGGCGCGCGCCCGGCGCGTGCAGCGGGGCGCGGTCGTCCCCGACGAGGCAGGTCTCCGGCTCCTCGACGACGATGGACGGCGTGGCGGAGATGAGGGTGTCGAGCACCGTGCGCGCGCCGAGGAGCTGCTCGACGGCGGCGTCGATCCGCTCCCGCTCCCGGTACAGATCCGGCAGCATGTCCGCGCACCCGGGCATCAGGCTGCCGTCGTCCTCGACCATGCACGGCATCAGCACGGAGATCGTCTGGGTGCTGAGGCCGGCGCCGAGCAGAGTGCGGATGCCGCGCACCCTGTTCACGTCCTCCTCGTCGTACTCGCGGTACCCGCTGGCGCGCCGTAAGGGGTTCAGCAGGCCCTGCTCCTCGTAGTACCGCAGCAGACGTTCGCTGACACCGGTCCGCTGGGACATCGCTCCGATGCGCACGTGATCACCACCACACCCATTCGATTTGACTCTCACATCAATGTGAGACTCTAACGTGTTCCGCATGACAACACAGCAGGCAACAAGCCCCCAGGAAAGCCCCGTTACCGTCGTCGGCCTCGGCCCGATGGGCATCGCCCTCGCCGAAGCGCTCCAGAAGAAGGGGCACCCGATCACGGTCTGGAACCGCACGGCGTCGAGGGCCGACGAACTCGTCGCCAAGGGCGCCACGCGCGCCGAGACCGTCGCCGAGGCCGTTTCGGCCAGCCCGGTCGCGATCATGTGTCTCAAAGACTATGAAACGATGTACGACGTCTTCGGCCCGGCCACCGAGGAGCTGCGCGGCCGCGCCCTGGTGAACCTCAACTCCGGTACGCCGAAGGAGGCCCACGCGGCGGTCGCCTGGGCCGGCGAGCACGGCATCGGCTACCTCGACGGCGCGATCATGGTGCCGCCCTACCTCATCGGCAACCCCGAGTCGGTCTTCCTCTTCAGCGGTTCGGAGGAGATCTTCACGGAGCACCGGGCGACGCTGTCCGCCATGGGCGACCCGCGTTTCCTCGGTGCCGACGCGAGCCTCGCGGTGCTCTACAACACCGCCCTGCTCGGCCAGATGTACGCGACGATGAACGGCTTCCTGCACGCCACCGCGCTCGTCGCCTCGGCCGGCGTGTCCGCCGAGGCCTTCGCCGACCTGTCCGTCAACTGGTTCCTGCCCACGGTGGTCACCTCCACCCTCGTCGCCCAGTCGCCCGCCATGGACAAGGCCGACTACCCCGGTGAGTACGGGACCATGGAGATGAACCTCAACGCCCTGGAGCACATCACCAGGACCTGCCAGGAGCAGGGCGTCCACGCCCAGCAGCCGGAGCTGATGCTGAACATCGCCAAGGAGGCGATCGCCCGCGGCTACGGCGACAAGAACTACTTCGCCGTCTTCGAGGTCTTCAAGAAGGCCCTCCAGGCCTCCTGACCCTCACTCGGTCACCCGGCAACCGCGGCGTTCCCAGTCCCGCCGGACTGGGAACCGCCGCGCCGTCGAATTATCGCGTAATACCCTCACGTTTTCCGCCTGCGGCTTGAAACATCTTGCCGATGGGTCGTGCATTACTCGTTGATGTACTTGCGGTGGAGCGCCCCTCTCTATCGTGAATATCGGGTCCGGGAAAATTCCTGTGCCCGATTCCAGGACTGTGACATCACGAGAATCGTTTGGGGCGATTTCACTGTGACCAGTACTCATACGGGCGGCGTAGAAGAACATCTTGAGCAGTATGTCCACGCCTTCAACTCCGGTGAGTTCGACGTGGTCCGCCGGTTCTACACCGAGGAGGCGGTATCCGCCTGGGACCCCGGAAAACCGCTGACCGGAGCGGAGCGCGAGGAGAGCCTCGCCGACTTCCTGGCGCTCGGCCCGCGGTTGACCGCGCGGATCCGCGAGTCGCACGTCACCCGTGACACCGCTCTGCTGACCGTCGAGTGGAGCATAGACATCGACTCGGACGGAACCACGGAACGGCTGGCGGGCGTCGCCACCGACGTGCTGAGCGCGGACGCGGAGGGCGGATGGCGCTATGCCGTCGACGCCCCCTACGGCGACCCCCGCAACAAGACCGAGTGAGCGGCTCCATGACCCGGCGATGCGGCCGGCACGCCGTCGTCCTCGGCGCGGGGATGGCCGGCCTCCTGGCGGCACGGGTGCTCTCCGACGCGTACACCGCCGTCACCGTGGTGGACCGCGACACACTGACCGGCGTGACCGACCCGCGCCGGGGCGTCCCCCAGGGACGGCAGGTGCACGGACTCCTCGCCCGCGGCCAGCAGATCATCGAGGAACTCTTCCCCGGCCTCACCGAGGAGATGGTGTCGGACGGCGCGAACCTCGGCGATGTGGCGGGTGATCTGCGCTGGTACATCAACGGGGTGCGGCTGCGGCGGAGCCGCTCCGGACTGAACACGCTCACCTCCAGCCGCCCCTTCCTGGAGAGCCATGTCCGGGCCCGGGTGCAGGCCCTGCCCAATGTGGAGTTCCTGGAGCGCCGCGACATCATCCGGCTCAGCGCCACCGAGGACCGGAGCCGGATCGACGGAGTCGTGGTGGCGGACCGGGACGGGGCCGAGGAGCTGATCGAGGCCGATCTGGTCCTCGACGCCTCCGGACGCGGCTCACGGACCTCAGCCCGTCTCGTCGAGCTGGGGTATCCGCAGGTCGAGGAGGAGCGCCGCAAGATCGGCCTCGGCTACACCACCCGCCACTACCGGATGCGGACCGACCCCTACCGGGGCGACATCGCGATCAACATCATGGCCTCGGCCGCCCTCCCGAGGGGCGCGATCGCGGCCAAGGTGGACGGCGACCGGACCGTCGTGACCGCCTACGGGATCCTCGGCGACCATCCGCCGGCGGACCCGGAGGGCTTCCACGACTTCATCGCCTCCGTGGCAGCGCCCGACATCCACGACGCGCTCCAGGACGCCGAACCCCTCGACGACCCCGTGGCCTACCGCTTCCCGGTCAGCCTGCGGCGGCGCTACGAGCGGATGCCGCGATTCCCCCGGGGACTGCTGCTCATGGGCGACGCCGTGTCCAGCCTCAACCCCTCCTACGCGCAGGGGATGACGGTCTCCGCCCTCGAAGCGGTCACCCTCCGCCGCCATCTCTCCCGGGGCCGCGAGCCCGAGCCGCTGCCGTACCTGCGCGACCTGGCCGCCGACGCCATCGACCGGGTCTGGGAGCTGATGATCGGCAGCGACCTCGCCTACCCCGGCGTCGAGGGCGAGCGCACACCGGCGATCCGCTTCGGACACACCTACGTCGGCCTGGTGCAGCGCGCCGGAACCCGGGACCCCGTCGTGGCCGACGCGTTCCTCCGGGTCATCGCCCTGGTGGAGCCGTCCGAGTCGCTGATGCGCCCCGCGCTGATGCTGCGCGTGCTCCGCCATGTCCTGGGCGGATCGTCCGCCCGCCCCGCCGCCGGCCGGCCCGGCGCGGTCAAGAGAGGTGCTCCCACGCCATGAACGAGACGTCCGTCAGGCTCATCCACGGCTACATCGACGCGATCAACGAGCGCGACGGCGCGAAGCGGCGCGCCCTCCTCGAAGAGCTGTTCACCGAGGACGGGTCCTACATCGACCAGAACCTCACCGAGCCGTACACCGGCCGCGACGCGATCGACCAGTCGATGGTCGACATGCAGGAACACGCTCCCGACGACTGGTTCACGGTCGTCTCGGTGCTCGGCGCGCACAACGACATGGCGCTGTTCACCTGGCGCTGGGGCACTCCGGGCGGCGCGATGTCCCGTGCCACGGGCACCGACACCGTGCTGTTCAAGGACGGTCGCATCCACCGGATCTTCGGCTTCATCAACTGACCCGTCCGCCTGACGGCACCCCCTCCACGCCCCGCCGCGAGAACCCGCCCGGGGCGTTTCCGAACGGGCCCGCACCACCGGGCCCACCAGCAGGGAAGGCGATATGACCAGCACCGGCACAGCGGTCGAATCCGTACTGGAGAAGATCGAGAAGATCGTCCCCAGACTCCGTGAGAACGGTGAGGCCTCCGAGGAGCGCCGCTGGATCCTGGACGAGAACATCGAACTCCTGGCGGCGGCGGACGTCTTCCGCGTCGCCACGCCGAGCCGGTTCGGCGGACTCGGGCTGAGCCTCGCCGAGCAGTGCCGGGTCCTCGCCGAGATCAGCCGGGGCTGCGGCTCGACCGGCTGGGTCTCGATGGTGTGGATCTCCAACGCGTGGGTGGCCACCCTCTACCCGGACCGGGCGCAGGAGGAGATCTTCAGCAACCCCTCCGTCCGCATCTCCGGCGGCTTCACCCCCAGCGGCACCCTCACCCCCACCGAGGGCGGCTATCTGCTCAACGGCAGCTGGCGCTTCAACACCGGCTGCCGGGGAGCCGACTGGAACGTCGCGGCCGCGCTGCTGGAGCTGCCGGACGGCAGCCACGAGGACCTCGTCGCCATCCTCCCGATGTCCGAGTTCACGATCGCGGACGACTGGCACACCTCCGGGGCCGTCGCGACCGGCAGCTCCACCTCCACCGCCGAGAACGTCTTCGTCCCCGAGCACCGGGTCGTGAGCTTCGAGCACGCCGTTCTCAACTCCACCCCGGGCCGGGCCGACGTCAGCGCGGACGGCCGTGACTACGGGCTGTTCAGCTTTGTCATGGCCGAGTGCGCCGCCGTCTTCACGGGCATCGCCCGGGGCGCGTACGAACTCTTCCTCGGCCGGCTGCCCGGCCGGTCGATCACCTACACCTCCTGGAGCGACCAGCGTCAGCACCCGCTGACCCAGATCCAGGTCGCCACCGCCGCGAACAAGATCGCCGCGGCGGAGGGGCTCGCCAACGGCTGGCTGAAGGTGCTCCAGGAGCGCGCGGACGCCGGCGAACAGCCCACGATCGAGGAGAAGACGGCGGTGCGCGGCCAGGCCGCGTACGCGATCCAGCTCGCCAAGGAGGCCGTCGAGGTCCTCCACAACGCGAGCGGGGCCTCCGTGATCCAGCGGAGCGTCCCCATCCAGCGCCTCCACCGCGACAGCCAGGCCCTCTCGCTCCACGCCCTGCTGCTGCTGAGCACCAACCTGGAGACCTACGGACGGGCACTCCTCGGGCTGGACCCGGAGTCGCCGCTGCTGTGAGAGCGGCGGCGGCACACAGAACCACAGCGGATCAGAACATCACACGGACAGAGAAATTCTCTTCAGGGGGAAATGTGAGTACCTTTCGGCCGATTACCCGCCGGAATCTGATCAGGGTGGGCGGCACCGCCGCCCTGGGAGCCGGCGTCGCGGCCGTCGCCGGCCCGGCCGCCGCCCGGACCCGGACCGCCAAGACCGGCCCGTACGACGCCATCGTCATCGGCGCGGGCTTCGCCGGCGCGACCGCCGCGCGGGACCTGCGCGACCTGGGACTGCGCCCGCTGGTGCTGGAGGCCAACAACAGGATCGGCGGCCGGGTCTGGACCAGCACCCACTTCGGCACCCAGATCGAACTCGGCGGCGCCTGGTTCCACCCGAACTACCACCGCACCTACGCCGAGATGACCCGCTACAACCTCACCACCGTGGTGGACGCGCCGCCCACCTCGGTCTACGTCCGCACCGGCAACAGCGGCTACCAGTCGGTCGACCCCGTCATCACCGCCAACCGGATGGAGCAGCTGCTCACCCAGATATTCGACGGCTCCCAGAACTACTTCGCACAGCCCAACCAGCCGCTGTTCCGGTCCGATCTGCTCGCCTCGGTCGACCCGCTCTCGCTCGCCGACCGGATGAACCAGCTCAACCTCAGCACCCAGGACCGCAATCTGATCCAGGGCCTGATGGCCACCTACTCCGGCGGCGACGCCGCCAACGGCGGACTCACCGCCCTGGCCCAGTGGTGGGCCCTGTGCGGCTGGAACGCCCAGGGGTGGAACCAGATGACCTCCGCCCGGGTGAACGGCGGCGTCACCTCGCTCGTCCAGGCCATCCTGAACGGCGCGCAGGCCGATGTGCGCCTGAGCCATCCCGTCGTCCAGATCGCCCAGGCGAACAACCAGATCACCGTCACCACCCAGAACGGCGCGACCTTCACCGCCCCCGTCGCGGTCGTGGCGACCCCGGTCAACAAGTGGAAGACGATCACCTTCTCTCCCGGGCTGCCCACCGTGCACGCGGACGCCACCAACGAAGGCGTCGGCGTCCGCCCGATCGCCGCCAAGATGTGGCTGCGGGTCTCGG
Organism: Streptomyces amakusaensis; assembly: GCF_039532665.1. NCBI lineage: Bacteria > Bacillati > Actinomycetota > Actinomycetes > Kitasatosporales > Streptomycetaceae > Streptomyces > Streptomyces amakusaensis. The sequence continues at coordinate 13,569 of NZ_BAAASB010000036.1, forward strand.
GCGTCCCCGGCCGCGTCTTCGCACAGGGCGCGCCCGGCGACCCCATCGCCAGCCTGGTCACCCACCAGCATCTGAGCAACGGCGACAACCTGATGATCGCCATCAACGGCCCCGGACTCAACGTCGGCAGCCTGGCCGCCGTCAACGCCGCCGTGCAGCAGATCATCCCCACCGCCACCGTCGTCGGCAAGAAGGTCCAGGACTGGGCCAACGACCCCTTCTCCGGCGGCGGCTGGGGCATGCGCAAGCCCGGACAGCTGCTGCGCCAGCTGCCCGCGATCCACCAGCCGCACGGGCGGATCACCTTCGCCGGCGCCGACATCACCAGCGGCTGGGTCGGCTCCTTCGAGGGCGCCATCCAGGACGGGGCACGCGCCGCGAGCCAGGCGGCGGCTCTTATCTGAACCACGTCGAGGCCGCCCCGAATCCGGCCACGACGCCACTCCCAGGTGAGACTACGGAGGCACCCCCACCATGGCCACGGACATCCAGCCGGGAACCCTGGACCTGGAACTCACGGACGATCCTGAGCAGCAGAACGAGGTCTTCCTCGCGGCCTTCAACACCAACGACGGGAAGATCTTCGACTCCCTCTACCGGGAGGACGCGATCTCCAACCTCTCGGGCCGGCCGCTGACCGGAGAGGAACGCACGCGGGTCATCACCGAGCTGCTCGCCGGCGGCCCCCGTCTCGCGGCCGACTTCAAGAGCGCGTACATCGCCGGAGACGTACTGCTGATCTTCGTCGAGTACGACCTCGATCTGCCGGATCCCGACGGCGGCCACAACCGTATGCACGGCATCTGCACCGATGTGCTGCGCCGCGGGGACGACGGCAAGTGGCGCATGGTCATCGACCGCCCGGTGGCGCTGGAGACCACCGCCTAGAAACGAGCGGCACGGGTCCCGGGGCGGGCACCGCTCGCCCCGGGACCCGTGCCGTCCCAGGAGTTCCGACCGATCGGCCCATGGACCCATGGAGAGACCAACTGATGACCGAGACACGCTCCGAGCAGCAGCAGCAGCAGCCGCTGGTGGGGACGGAGGGCAGACGGCCGCCGCTGCTGTCGCTCACGGGAATGCGCGGCGTCGCCTCCGTGATCGTATTCCTCTGCCACATCATGATCCTGGCCGACGATCTGCCCTACGACATCGACCTCCTCCACATATTCGAGGACGCCGAACTCCGTGAGAACTACCGCTACGCCGTCGGGTTCATCGGCTACACCTGTGTGTCCTTCTTCTTCGTCACCAGCGGTTTCATCCTCACCTGGGCCCAGCGGGCCAAGGACACCCGCGCCCGCTTCTGGCGGCGGCGCTTCTTCAAGATCTTCCCGTTGCACCTGGTGACGTACGCCATCGGCCTGGTCGTCCTGACCGGGTCCATGAGCTCGGCCGCCGACATCCCCGCCGTCTTCCTGGTGCAGAACTGGACACCCGACCTGCGGGTCATCTTCAGCGCCAACGGGCCGAGCTGGTCGATCTCGGCGGAACTCTTCTTCTACGCCCTGTTCCCGCTGCTGCTCGCATGGATCACGAAGATCAGGGAGAACCGTCTCGTCCTCTGGCTCATCGGCACCGGGGTCGCCCTCCTCGCGGTCACCGTCTTCAGCCATCTGACGCTCTCCGTCGCCCATCAGATCTGGTTCAGCTATGTGTTCCCGCCGGTCCGCATCCTGGAGTTCATCGCCGGAATCATCCTCGCCCGGCTGATCATCAGCGGTCGCTGGATCACACTGGGCATGGGCCCCGCCGCGCTCATCCTCCTGGCGTCCTGCGTCGTCGCGCGCGCCCTGCCCGAGGTCTACGCCTTCGCCGCGGCGACCTTCGTACCCGTCGTACTGATCGTCGGCGCGGCGATCAGGGACGACGTCGAGGGAATCCGCTCCCCGCTGCGGAGCCGCTTCCTGGTCTGGCTGGGCGACCTCTCCTTCGCCTTCTATCTGGTGCATCTGTCCGTGCTGGTGGGAGCCAGAAAGCTGGTCGGGACCGAGCAGTCCTGGGGAGTCGCCGGAGCCGCCCTGTTCATCGTGATCACCTACGCGGTCACCCTGCTCTGCGCCTGGGTGCTGCACACCTATGTCGAGAACCCCGCCATGAGGCGATGGAGCTCCCCGAGGAGACCGGCCGGGGAGAAGACCGCCGCGCCGCCCCAAGCCGTGAGAGGAACGGAATGAATTCCGCCAGCACCACCAGCACCACCAGCACCGCGAACACCGGCAGCACCGGGATCAAGCTCGCCGAACCCCACCTCGAAGACGTGCTGTCCTCGGCCGGGATCAACGTCGAGTACACCCGCGCGGAGCGCAACACGCTCTACTACCGGGACCAGGACGGCCAGGAGGTCCCCGTCCTCGACCTGGTCGGCGGCTTCGGCTCGCTGATCCTCGGCCACAACGACCCCGAGATCGTGGCCCACGCCAGGGAACTCCTCGCGGCCGGGACGCCGATCCACGCGCAGTTCTCCCCGCACCCCCACGCGAACCGGGTCGCCGCCGAACTGAACCGCGTCATCCACCGGGAGACCGGCGACTCCGAGCCCTACTTCGCCGTCTTCGCCAACAGCGGCGCGGAGGCCGTCGAGGCCGCCGTCAAACACGCCGAACTCGACCGGGGCCTCCGGCTGGCCGCACTCGCCGAAGAACTCGCCGCGCACCGCGAGAGCGCCCGCGAGGCCGTCGCCGCCGGCGCGACCGTCCGGGCCGACGCCTTCGAGACCGCAGGCACCGCGCCCGAGGACGGCATCGAGGGCCTCATCGAGGCGGTGGAGCGGAGCAACGACCGCCGGCTCGCCCGGCCGCCGCTCTTCCTCGCCCCCGAGGGAGCCTTCCACGGCAAGCTCATGGGCAGCGTCCAGCTCACCCACAACGAGGCCTTCCGCCTCCCCTTCTCCGCGCTCGCCGCCCAGACCCGCTTCATCCCCGTCGACCAGCCCGACGCGCTCGCGAAGACCGTCCGCGAGGAGCGGGCCGTCATTCTCGACCTGGTCGCCGAGGACGGCACGGTCTCGCTGACCGAGCGCCCCTTCCCGCTCTTCTGCGCCTTCGTCCTCGAACCCATCCAGGGCGAGGGCGGCATCAAGGTCATCGGCGAGGAGTTCGCCCGCGAGGTCCAGCGGGTCTGCCGGGAGATCGACTGCCCCGTCGTGGTCGACGAGATCCAGAGCGGCATGGGCCGCTCCGGCGCGTTCCTCGCCAGTTCCCTCATCGGACTGCGCGCCGACTACTACACCCTCGCCAAGAGCCTGGGCGGCGGAGTCGCCAAGACCTCGGTGGCGCTGATCCGGCAGGGCCGGTACCGCAAGGAGTTCGAGCTGGTGCACAGCTCGACCTTCGCCAAGGACGGCTTCTCCAGCCAGATCGCCCTCAAGACCCTTCAGCTGCTGGAGGCCGACGACGGCCGCGCCTACCGGCTCGCCCGCGAGAGGGGCGAGAAGCTGCTGAGCGTCCTGGAGCTGATCCGGGCCGACTTCCCGGAGGTCGTCAAGGACGTACGGGGCCGGGGACTCATGCTCGGCATCGAATTCCACGACCAGGCGGAGACGACATCACCCGAGATCCGCGCCGTCGCCGAGGCCGGCTTCCTCGGCTATGTGATCTCCGGCCATCTCCTCAACGAGCACCGGATCCGGGTCTTCCCCACCGGCAGCTCCGTCAACACCCTCCGCATGGAGCCGTCGATCCATCTCGACGACGAGGAGATCGAGCGGATACGCCAGGCGCTGCGCGCCGTGTGCCGGCTCATCCGCGACCAGGACGGCGGGCGTCTCGTACACGCCTGACCGACCCGTAAAACGCTTTGACGCCCCACGACGGCCGGTCCGATGATGAGCAGCCATCGGGCCGGCCGACGCCGTTCCGCCCCACCGACCTCAAGGGTGCCGACCACACATGTCCGAGTTCGTTCCGGAGAACGTCACACCGATCGACGCCTCCGCCACTCTGCACGGGCGGGTCGCGCTGGTGTCGGGAGCCAACCACGGGATCGGGGCGGCCACCGCGATCGCGCTGGCCGCCCGGGGAGCCAGGGTGCTCCTCACCTATCTGCGGCTGGACGACGCACCCGACCCCGCCACCCCGGACGCCTATCGGCACAACCGGGCCCGGGCCGCCGCCGATGTCGTCGAGGCGATCCGGGGCGCGGGCGGCACGGCCGAGGCCGTGGAGGCCGACCTCGCCGATCCGCTGACGCCGGCCCGGCTGTTCGACACCGCCGAGGAACGCCTCGGCGGGGTGGACATCCTGGTCAACAACGCCAGCGGCTGGCTCGCCGACACCTTCAAGCCCGGCGCGACCGACCGCTTCGGCCGACGGCTGCTCCCGGTCACCGCCGAGTCCTTCGACCGCCAGTTCGCGGTCGACGCCCGGGGCGGCGCGCTCATGATCGCCGAGTTCGCCGACCGCTCGGTGGCACGGAAGGCCGGCTGGGGCCGGATCGTCTCCCTGACCTCCGGCGCGGGCGGCGGATTCCCGGAGGAGGTCTCCTACGGAGCCGCCAAGGCCGCGCTGGTCGACTACACCCTCGCCGCCGCGACCGAGCTGGCCCCGTACGGCATCACCGCCAACGCCGTGCACCCGCCCGTCACCGACACCGGCTGGGTCTCGGACGAGGTGCGCGACCAGGTGGGACGGGTGGCAGGCCCCGAGGAGGTCGCCGAGGTGATCGCCTTCCTCGCCTCCGAGCAGGGCCGCCTCGTCACCGGAAACCTCCTCCATCTGAAGTGAGCGCGCCCCGGAAGGTCAGTCGATCACCCCGTAGTAGTCCGCGAAGAAGCCGATGATCTCCGTCGCGTACGGCAGGAGCTGCGGCAGATGCGCGGCGAGCGCGGTACGGGTGGCATCGGCCAGATCGGCGGAGGAGTCGGTCGCGGTCCGGATGTAGGGGTCGAGCCGGCGGATCAGCTCGTAGTTGCTCTGGATGTCCACGCCGCGCAGCGTCCCCTCCACCGGGGGCGCTCCCGGCGGCGGCACCGCGGGCAGGATGCGGGAGACATAGGTGACCCGGTGCAGCACCCGCCAGCAGGGCGGCCTGCGGTCGCTGTGCCGCGCCTGGCGCAGGGCCGCCGCGTTGGAGTCGGTGCTGTTGGCGAGCCAGACGGGATCGGCGACCTTGTTGTAGAAGTCGTCGAAGTGGGCGGTGTCCTGGCCGAGGTAGAGCGTCATGAAGCGGTAGGCGTCCACCTTGCCGGGGACCCGGACCGGCCTGCCCGCCGTGTCGTACTTGGGCTGGCCGTTCTCGTACTTCTGGAGGTCCCGGGTCGGGTTGCACTCCACCGCCAGGCTGTGCGAGCGGGTCGCCTCCTTGGCGCGCTGACGGGTGACGGTGAGCCCGCCGCCCACCGAGCCGTCCAGCTGGAAGCCGATGCCGACGCCCGCCACCTCGAAGGAACCCTCCAGGGACCCGGTCACCGCGCCGGAGAAGCTGTAGGAGCCCCCGGTGGTCTCGCTGACGACGTCCACGGTCCCGGTGGTCTCGGCGAAGAAGCCGCCGTCGGCCGTCCACACATAGGTGTTGACGATGTTCCGGTTGGCGAACGACCCCGAGGACTCCGTCGGCGCGCTCTTCTCCGGAGCCCCGGGCGCCGAGCCCACGACCGACTCCAGCACCTTCGCGGCCCGCTCCGAGGTCGGGTCCGCGTCATGGGTCTCGGTGGAGACGCTGTCGTAGTAGTTCTCCAGCTGCTGCCGCTCCCGCAGGATCCGCCGCTTCAGCGCGTACGCCTCGCGCGGCTTGAAGTAGCTGTGCTCACCGCGCTGGGAGGCGTTGGCGTAGGCGGGATCCAGCACCTTGCCCTGGGCGTTGAAGCCCACCGCCCCGTCCAGCGTGCCCTGCTTGGTGTACTGGGGGTTGATCGGGAACGAGATGATGTTCCAGTCCTTGGGGATGTCCGGATTGGGCAGCATCCGATACGCCACCAGCGCCCCCGAGTGCGCCAGCCGCAGCGCGTACACGTCCGCAGTCTCCGACTGCACCAGCGCGTAGCCGTTGTTCGCCGGTACGAAGCGCCGGCCGATGTCGCTGTTGAGGGGCTTGCTGGGATCCTCCCAGCTGCCGGTGAGGGTGGCCGAGGTGTCCCGGGCGGTGCTGGTGCCCTGGGAGACGGAGGTCTCGTCCGTCCAGCCGTTGGAGAACTCGAAACTGCCACCGATCCGGCCCTTGAACGAGGCCGACACCGCCGGCGCGGCGGTGCCGATGCCGAGCGGGGCCATGATCAGCAGCAGGCTCTCGTCCACCTCGTTCCCCGCCGAGACGCTGAACGCGGTGTCGGCGCTGCGCTCACGGGCGGAGGAGAGGGTGGAGGTGACCTCGTCGGCCTGCTGGAAGGTGACACTCGCGCAGCCGGTGGGGTCGGTGCCGCCGGTGAGATTCTCCGACGGAACCGGTGGCGCGCCCTCGACGTAGCCGATGAGCTGGGGGTCGAACTGGACCTGGCTCACCCACTCGCTGATCAGATCGCCCACCTTGTAGCCGGTGGTGAGCCGCCAGACCCCGTTCACCAGCTGGGAGTAGGAGCGCTTGAGCACCCCGTACGCCTCGCCGGCGCGGGTGTACTGGAGATCGGCGTACTCGGCGGCGGCCGGCGGCGCGGAGATCTGCTCGTGGAAGGCGGTGCGCACCCCGGTCAGCGCGGAGCGCACGGCGGCGGTGTCGGCGGAGACCGGGGCGGTGGACAGGACGATCTGCGGGCGGGTGTTGGCGGTGCCGATCGCGAGGTCGTTCCCGCGCAGGGAGTGGTCGCGGACGATGTCGTTGGCCGTGGTGATGGAGTCCGCGTCGAAGGGCCAGTAGGCCACCAGATCCTGTTTGTCGCCCTTGACCCGGGTGAAGAGATTGTCGAGCAGCTGCTCGGGGGTGCGGGCGGTGCGCCACAGCCGCACCTCCTCCAGGGTGCCGCCCAGCAGATCGTTGAAGATCCCGCTCGAGTTCCTGGAGTACCCCCCGAGGGTGAGCTGTTCGTCGCCCCACTCGTTCAGCAGGTTGAGGGTGGTCGAGTCGCAGGGGACGGCCTGGCCGTTGCGGTAGACCAGCAGGGAACTGGCGGCCGGGTTGGGGTCGGCGGCCCAGGTCGCCCCGTGCAGCTTGAGGTCGTATCCGCCGGCGGTGTCGGCGGTGGTGCTGCCCTCGTTCTCCTCGAAGATCCAGCGGGCGAGCAGTCCTTCGTCCCGGGGCTGGATCGCGGTGCCCAGCTGGTTGATCTCCCGGGCCTTGCCCCAGATCCGCACCTCGCCGATCGTGCCCTTCAGCCCGTGGACGGCGGTGCCCTCCCTGGCCCGGCCGATCTCCAGCGCGCCGTCGTTGCCGCGTGGCCCGGGGCCCGTGTAGCGGCTGGTGCCGAGTTCGGCGCCGTCCACGACGAAGCGGATGTCGTCCCAGGCCTTGGCGTCGACGCGCTCCACGACGTCGATGTTCTTGCTCTGGGTCTGGCCGTTGGTGTCGGTGTAGGTGATCGCGCGGGTGCCCTTGATCTCCTCGGTGGACCGGCCGGCCTTGCGGACGACCGCGATCCGGCGGAAACCGGCGGCGATCGCCGAGGTGGAGGTGAAGCGCTTCACCGTGGGTCCGGGCTCCTCGAACGCGAACTCCAGCTTTCCGTCCGGGCGTACCGCGAGCTGGTACGGGACGCTGCCGCCGGAGCCGTCGCCGAGCCGCCCCTTGGAGACGAGGCCCTGACGGCCGCCGATGGCGTCGACGGTGGCGAACACCTCGATCGTCAGATCCCCCGGTACGTCGAGGGCGTCGGCGTCCGGGGTCTCGGCCCAGGAGGAGCCGTTGAACGCCAGCGCCCAGGACTGCTCGTGGACCGCCGCGAGATGGGCCCACTCGCCGTTCAGATAGATCTCCTTGCTCTTGCGGAACTTTTCGCCCACGCCCACGACCACCCGGTGGCCCTTGAGCGCGGAGTCGACCGTCGCCGACGTGGTCGTGCCCCAGACCCCGCCGTGCCGTCCCAGGGGGCCGAGGTCGGGGAACTGGCTCAGCTGGGGACGGGTGCCGTCGTAGATCCAGGCCCCGGTCAGCCCCGGCTCCCTGGGGGAGACGCGGCGGTTCTTGTCGGCGAGGATGTCGGCGGCGGACCGGGCCGTGCTCCAGGTGCGCAGCTCGGCGAGCCGGCCCGAGAAGTGCGTAAAGGTCCCGCTGTCGGTGCGGCCCACGATGAGCTGTCCGGTGCCGCTCGGCACGGCGGTCGCCGTGCGGCGGGCCACCTCGACCCCGTCGCGCACGATGGTCTGGACGCGGCTGGTCCGGTCGAAGGTGACCGCCCAGTGGTGCCAGTCCCCGTCCGTGTATGTCGCGGTGGTGGTGAGGTCCTGCCCGGTGAAGGCGAAGCGGAACGCGCCGGTACTGGTGAAGCCGACGCTCAGCCCGTTGGTCCCGATGGCGACGATGGTGTCGGCCACCGTGCGGCCGGTGGTGCGCCTGAGCCAGCACTCGATGGTGAAGTCGGTGCCGGTGGGGTCCGCGTTCGGGATCGCCATGGCGATGTCGGTGCCGTTGAGGGCGATGCCGCCGGGGACCGTGTCGGTGCTCAGGGCGAGCCCGGCCCTGGTGCTCCCGCGATTCAGATGGAGGACCCTGGCGTTGCCGACCGACTCGGTCGTGGAGTTGACCCAGGCCTCGACGGTGAGATCCCCGGTGACGGTGACCCGGTCGAGGCGGTCGGCCGGCAGCGACAGCCGGTGGGAGTAGCCGTCGAGGGCGAACGCGCGGCCGGGGGAGTCGCCGCGCCAGCGGCTTCCGTACCCGGCGGCCTGCGGGGTCGCGGTGCCGTTGGGCACGGGGAGGTCGCCCTTGTCGGCGCTGACCGTGATCCAGCGCGAGCCCTCGGCCAGCGAGGCCCCCGGCCGGGAGGAGGCGGCGCGGTCGGCGTCGTAGCGGATGAGCGAGACGGGGGTGCCGGCCGTGACCCCGCCGGGCGGCGCGGGCACCACCCGTAAGGTGGTCGATCCGACGGCGGCGGCCGTGTTCACCAGATAGTTGCTGGTCCCGATGCGTACGTAGGAGGGGGCGGGCACGGCGAGCCGGCTCGCCTGGGTCAGGGTCACCACCTCGCCGGAGACGCTGGCGACCGTGCCGACCTGCACCGGTTCCTCGGAGTCGCCGTTGACGGCGGCGGCGAGGTCCCGGGCGCGGCGCGGCAGCCGGAGGAAGGTCTCCGTCTCCGTCCCCCGGGTGAGGGTCAGATCGCAGAGTCCGGGCACGGCCGCATTGTTCACCGTGGCGTCGGTGACCCGGATCTGGGTGGTGCTGAGGTCGACCCCGGGGTCGCGGGCCGTGAAGAGGGTGGTGAGACCCCCGCCGACGAGCTGCTGCACCCCGCGCACGGCGGTGGTGTCCAGATAGGCGGCGAAGAACTGGCTGTTGGAGCCCTGGAAGTAGAGCACCACCCGGCCCGTGGCGCTGTCCATCAGGAAGGGGGTGGACGAGCCCCGGGCGAACCTCAGCAGCCCGCCCGCGCTGCTCAGTCCGCTGGCGTCGATGCCGATGTGCGGTACGGGCAGCACCAGGTCGCCCGCTCCCATCAGCCCGTTGGTGAGCCGCGCCAGCTCCTCGCGGCCCGCCCTGATCTCCGCCCACTTGGCGGCGTGGTCCCGGCCGCGCTGCTCCAGGGTCGTATTGATCGTGGCGACCCGGGAGATCTTGGTCTGAAGGGCCGCGTCGGGCAGCAGCGCGATTTTCACGACGCGGAAGCGCTTCGCCTGCTGCTCATTCCCCTGGACGCCCGCGCCGAGCCAGAGACCGCTGCCGTCGTTCTGGAGCTCGATGTCGGCGCCGATGTTTCCTCTGATGAGCCACCGGGAGGAGGCGGGCAGGGTCCCGGTGAGCGTACGGCTCACCAGCTTGACCACCGCGCCGGAGGCGGTGGTCGCGGGCTCGGCGACCAGATTGTCCGCGCCGATCCTGACCAGGGCGCAGATGGGGTTCCCGTATCCGACCTGGCTGCCGGGGATGGGCCGCAGCTGCCACTGCGCGGCCGGGGTCCGCAGCAGCGCCAGCGCCTGACCGTCGGCCGCGCTCTGGCTCGACAGGCTGGTGGAGGTCTCGGGGTCGTAGACCGCGCCGGTGGCGGCCCGGAGTTCCACCGACCACTTGGTGGGATCGTTGGCCGCAGCCAGGGTCGCCCAGGAGATCTCCGACTCCAGGCCCGCCTTCTCGTTCTCCAGATTCCGGATCTCGGTCTGGATGGTCGAGGCCTGGGCCTCCAGCTGGGTGACCGCGTTCGATTTCGCCGTGGTCTGCTCGCTGGTCGCCGTCGTCTGCCGGTCGATGTCCGCCAGGGTCAGCACATCCGGGACGGCGGCGAGCCGTCCGTCCGCGCCGACCCCGAGGTCGAGGGCGGCGATGTGCGCGTCGGCGGTGGCGTTGCCGGTGGGGCGGGTGGCGAAGGCCAGCAGCACCCGGGCCTGCCGCTTGGCGGGCTTGGCCGAGTCCTCGTAGCCGGAGGCCAGCTGTTCCTGCTGGTAGTAGAGGGAGGCCGCGAGTCCGGAGACCACATCGCGACCGGCGACGGTGAAGCTGTCCCTGCGCACCCCCGGGTGGTCGCTCACCTGGGCCTCGGAGGTGACCCAGGTGGCGGTGCCGGTGACCGTGCCGAGGGCGGCCGTGTCGGTCTGGTCGTACACCGCCGTCCCCGCGCCCTCGTCGAGCCGGTAGTAGGCGATCAGCCCCGGCTCATTGCCGATCAGCCGGTACGAGCGCTCCTCCGTCAGCTCGCTCCGCGAGCGGGCCCGGTTCCAGATCCGCACCTCGTCGACGGCTCCGGCGAAGAAGCCGCCGGACTGTGCCGAGCCGATCCGCAGCGAGGCGTTGCCGTCGGTGGGGTAGGCGAGCGCCGCGCTCGCGCTGAACGCGCCGTTGACGTACAGGGTGGCGGTCGTGCCGTCGAAGGAGGCCGCGATGTGCGCGTAGGTGCCCGCCGGAACGGTCTGGCTGGAGGTCACGGAGCCGGTGCTGTGATCCAGCACCACCTGGCCGGTGTTGGTGATCCGCAGCTGGAATCCGCCCTGGCCCGAGCCCGCCCAGCGGGCGATGACCGGACCGCCCGCCGTCTGCGGCCTGACCCAGGCCTCCACCGCGTACGGCTTGCCCTGGAACTTCAGCGCGGCGGCGGCCCCGAGATCCACGTACGCGTTCGTGCCGTTCAGCTGGAGCGCCGTCTCGGCGAGTCTGTTCTCCGGGCTGACCGGGACCAGCGGAAGGCCGGTGAACGGGCAGGTGCCCGGGGCGCGTTCGAACACCGAGCTTCTGTAGTCGGCGCTGGGGCTGGTCCAGTAGCGGCTGCCCTGGGTGTTGAAGAGCCCGTCCTCGCCCTGTTCGACATTGAAGGAGTCGACGCGCCGGGTCACCCCGTTGTGGGCGAAGAACTGCCAGCGCTGATGCCCCTGCACCGTGGTCGGGGTCAGCAGCGCGGCGAACCGGCCCTCGGTGAGATTCCTGATGAACGCCAGCTCCTGCGTCGGCTCGTGGAACGGCTTGCCGTCCATGTCGCTCGCGCCGAGGCTGTCCTTCGAGGACTGCGGCTCGCTCTTGTGCCTGCTGCGCCGGAAGCGCACCTCCGACACCGGCTTCAGCCTGCCGTCGACCAGCAGGAACCGGTCGACCAGCAGGGTGTCGGCGACCACCGGCACCTTCGCCCCGCCGGTGGCGGTGACGAAGTCGGTACGGGTGGTGTCGCCGGAGGAGCCGCCGCCGGACAGCGTGAACACCGCGTCGGCGTGGGCCGCGCCGATCGCCTGGCGCAGCACCACCACATGGGTGCCGTCCGAGGTCACCTGGAAGGGGGCCGGGGCGGTCAGCCGCGCGGTGCTCGACAGAAAGGCGTCGGTCTCCTCCGGGGAGAGTTCCTGGTCCGCCGCCGCCTCGGCCCGGCCGCCCTTCTTGACCACGGGCATCGCCACCGCGCCCACCAGGGCGTAGCCGACTTTGACGATCTCGTCGGGGAACGGCAGCTCGACGGGGTTCTCGGACCAGTACGCGGCGTCCAGCTCGCCGCGCTTCTCGTCGTACACGGAGAGGTCGAGCACGGTGTAGAGGACGCGCCGCTGGTTGTCCAGGGCGAAGGCGAGGGCGGTCCCCTGGTGGCGGACCATCGTGGTGTGGGTGTAGGTCCGGTCGCTGTAGATCTTCGACAGACTCCGGTCGGTGGTCATCGTCGTCGTCACTCCTGTTCACACGGCGTCCGGGCACGGCGAAGCGATGGGCACGGCGGCCCACGGCCGTACGGGAACGCGTCGGGGGACGGGAAAACGAGAGACAGTTGAGCACGGCGGACCATTCGCCGAATATCGAACAGACCGTCAATGGCCGATAAAAGCAGACAGGTATGACTATCCGCCTAAGTCGGCTGTTCGGGGCCGCGCTCCCGGCTGGCCGGGAAGCGCGATACATCCATGCGGTCGGATGTGCGAAGCTCGCTGGTCAGTGCGATTTTTTACGGAATGCCACCAGTACGACGACCGCGCCCAGCGCGGCCACGATCCCGCCGACGACCGCCGTCACATGCATCGCGTACAGGAAGCTCTCGTCGGCCGCCGCGACCAGCTCCGGCAGCTTCAGCTCCAGACTGATCTGCCGCGCCGCCTCGGCCGACTCCTTCGCGGCCTCGGCGGCCGGCTCCGGCAGCCCCGCCAGCCGGGGTTCGACGTCCGAGCCGTACACACTGGTGAGCAGCGAGCCGAGGACGGCCACCCCCAGCACACCGCCGATCTGCCGCATCGAGTTGTTCACCGCCGAGCCCGCGCCCGTCCGCTCCTCGGGCAGGACCGACATCACCGCCTCGGTGGTGGGGGCCATCGCCGCGCCCATCGAGGCCCCCTGCACCAGCAGGAGCAGCCAGAAGTACGTCATCGGGGTGGATGCGCCGAGCCAGACATAGGCGAGGAAGGTCCCCGCCGCGACGGTCATGGCCACGCTCACCACCGGGCCCAGCCCGAATCTGCGGACCAGCGCCGCCGAGGCGGGAGCGCCCACCAGCACTCCGATCGCCACCGGCAGCAGATTGAGCCCGGCCTCGAAGGGACTCTGTCCCCGGACGCCCTGGAGATAGAAGGAGGTGTAGAACATCGACCCCGAGAGGCTGAAGAAGGTCAGCATCACCGAGAGCGTGGCGCCGGTGAACCGGGCGTTGCCGAAGAGGCGCACATCCAGGCTGGGGGTGGCCACCTTCAGCTCCACCAGCACGAAGACGGCGAGCACCGCCAGTCCGCCGACGATCGGCCACAGCACGCCCGGACTGGTCCACTCGCCGAGGTGGCCGCCCTCGATCAGCCCGTAGACCACCGCGCCCAGGCCCGTGGTGGAGAGCAGCACCCCGAGCGGGTCCAGCGAGGTGCGGACCGTGCCCCGGGCGGCGGGCAGCAGCAGAAGCGCGCCGATCACGGTGATCGCGGCCAGCGGGACGTTGACCATGAAGACCGAGCCCCACCAGAAGCGCTCCAGCAGAGCGCCGCCGACGAGCGGTCCCGCCGCGATGGCCAGCCCGCTGGAGCCGGACCAGATCGCGATGGCCATGGCCCGCTCGCGGGCGTCGAACACGGCGGCGATCAGGGAGAGCGTCGCCGGCATGATCAGGGCGCTGCCGACGCCCATCGCGCCCCGGGCCACGATCAGTTCGGCCGGGCTGTCGCTCGCCCCCGCCCAGAAGGAGGCGGCGGCGAAGATCAGCGTGCCCGCCAGCAGCAGTCTGCGATGGCCGTAGCGGTCGCCGAGCACCCCGCCGCTGAAGAGCATCACGGCGAAGATCAGCGTGTAGGAACTGATGCTCCACTGAAGCTCATTGGTGGTGGCCCCGAGCCCCTCGACGGGATCGGCGAGGGTGTTCAGCGCGACATTGAGGATCGTGTTGTCGAGCCAGACCGTCAGCTGGGCGAGGACCAGGACGGCGAGGGCGAGCCAGCGGCGACCGCTCGGGGTCCGGGCCGGGGGCTCGGCCTCGACCCGGCCCGGGTTCTCTCCTGCAATCGGCTGAACCACGGGAAGGCCTCTCGCTGTGGATGTCGCACGCTGTCGACCGATCGTTCACGGAGTGCCGAAGCGTGGTCAACTTCCCTCGGGAAACTGGCAGTTAGTTGCCACCGCCGACGGGTGGACGTACCTCCTTCGGCCGCCCCCGGCCCTCCGCGAGGTCGCGCAGCGTCAGCAGCTGACGGCGCATCATCAGCAGATCTCCCCAGGCCATCATCTTCAGCCGGGGGCCGCCCAGCGCCCCGGGCCGTCGGCCGACGACCATCTTCACCAGCAGCCGGCAGCTGTCCGGGCCCTCGGGGACCACGGCGTAGGTGAGGGCGAACCGCCCGAAGGCCCGTATCGCCCAGGCCCTCGTCAGCAGCAGCGTCAGATGCCGGTCCTTCTCGAAGGAGACCAGCTCGAAGATGGTCATCACCCGCTGGCCCTCCGCCAGCACCTCGGCCCCGGGGGTGAGTCTTCTGGGGCTGCGGCGGCCGAAGTTGTCCAGACTGTCGTAGCTGTACGGCGCGACCTTGAGCTGGCAGAGCCAGCGGAAGACGGTCGCGGCGTCCGCGCGTACGGTCACCGCCCGGATCCAGGGCTCGGCGTCCGGTCCCAGCAGATCGTCGCAGGGGTAGGAGTCGGCCAGCTCCGCCGGCCGCGCGCCCCACACACGGGGCGATCCCGAGTCCCTCATCCGCCCAGCGCCCGCTTCAGGAAGGCGAGGACCGTGCCCCGGTAGTGCTCCGGGTCCGTCTTCATGCCCTGGAGGTGCTCGGTGCCGGGCAGCACCTCGAACTCGGCCCCGGGATAGCGGGCGGCCAGCGCCCGGGCGCTCTCCACCGGGATGATCGAGTCCTCCTCGCCCGCCAGGATCAGCACCGGTGTGCGCAGATAGGCGTCCGTGGCCGGCGGCGGCCATTCGGCCTGGAGCATCGCGGTGCCCAGCCGGGAGAAGACGGCGGTCAGCACCGGCCAGGAGGGCCGGTGGCGCAGCGGCGGCGGCACCGGGAGCCCCTTGGCGCGCAGGAAGTTCTGGAACAGCGGGAGCAGTTCGAGGGCGGGGCCGCTGTCGCAGACGATCGCCTCCACCGGGCAGCCGGCCCGCTTCAGCAGATAGAGCGAGGGGAAGGTGGAGAAGGAGAACCCGTAGACCGCGTACCGCGCTTCGGCGTACTCGGGCATCGCCCGCAGGGTGTCCACGACCGCCACCACATCGTCGGTGTGGCGCTCGCTCAGCCCCCAGAACGCCTTGTCCGAGTCGCTCAGACCGTGGTTGCGGTGGTCGAACAGGGCGACCGTGTAACCCGCCTCGTGGAGGAAGGCCGCCTGGGCCAGGCTGGCCGACTTGCTCAGGCCTATGCCGTGGCCGACGACCACCACCCGGTCGGTGCCGCCCCGGCAGAGCCAGATGTGCAGCTTCCGCCGCCCGCCGGGCAGCCGTACCCACAACTCCTCCACCGGCAGCCCGAAATCCTTCGCGGGATGCTTGTGATGGGGCCGCCGGGGCGGGTGGTAGACGAGATACGAGAGCAGCGCGCCGTAGACCGGCGCGGCGGGCAGCGCGGGCACCGCCAGCACGCGTTGCAGAAGGGAGCCCCGGCGGGCCGCCGGCCGCTTCCCCCCGGTCTCCGAAGCGTCCGGGGCCTCCGGATTTCCTCTGTCCCGCTGTCCGGCCGGGTCGTTCGGCATGCGTCTCCCCCTCTGGGTGTCGCGGCCCGCGCACGGTCCGCGAAAGTCGGTCTCAGCCGCAGCCGCCGGCGTGTCCCCCCGTCGGCCGAGCGCTTCACCCTACTCTCGAACTCCTTTGCTCCGTCGGCCCCTTGACCTGCGCCGCTGAACGCCGCGCGGCGCGCCCCGGGGCGGCGTGCCGAGCCCTGCGCCCGCGTCGAGGGGGCCGGGCCGGGACGTCCGGCGAATAAATCGCCGGGGCTACCCGAAATCCACCAGGACAAACAACTGGTTGATTGACTTAGTTATGTCTCGTCATTTGACCGGGGGTGGGAGGATGGTTCACCGGACGGCGGGAAGCATGGCGTACGGCGCCGATCGAGCCCCGGAAGACCTGTTCTTCGTGTCATGTCCAACTTCTTCCGGGAAAACCGGAAAGATCGGAGGGGCGGAGCCGGGGAAAGCATGTGCTTATCATTGGTGTTGAGGGCGGGCGCCCCCATGGTCGACCTGCTGAATTGCGAAGTGATCACTTCCCAAGCGGGAGTTGGGTGTGTCATGCTGACGACAGGGATTTTGGTGTGTCACGCTGCCCTGTCGTGCTCTTCCCTGATTCGCATGAAGCGCGCTGCTCGTGGATCCCAAAGGGGGGAAATTGAATTCCGTGCGTTTTCGGGTTCTCGGCCCGCTCGAAGTCTCCTTCGACGGGATCCCCGTCGCCTGCGGCGGACCCAATCAGCGCGCCATTCTGGGGCTTCTCCTCCTCCATCGGAATCGCGTCGTCGCCACGAGCAAGATTGTCTCGGCGCTGTGGGAGGAAGATCCGCCGGCATCCGCCAGGAAGATCGTCCAGAATGCGATATCGCATCTTCGCCGTGCCCTCGGCGTCGGCCGGAACAATCATGGCAACTGCTCCCTCCTCACCCGCGAGCCGGGATATCTGCTCCGTGTGGATCAGGATCAGCTGGATTTGGCGGAGTTCCAGGAATTGGCCGGGCGCGGCCGGGGCGAACTGGAATCGGGCGCCCCGGAGACGGCCTCGCGTTCGCTGCGCACGGCGCTCGGACTGTGGCGGGGAGCGGCCCTGGCCGACCTGGTGGAGAAGGACATCCGCTGGCCGGAGATCACCGCGCTCCAGGACATGCGGCTGGATGTCATGGAGGACTTCTTCGAGGCGGAGCTGGAGTGCGGCAGGGCGGGGTCGATCCTGACGGAGATGCAGATCGCGGTCGAGTCGCACCCCCACCGCGAGCGGCTCTGCGAGCAGCTCATGCTGGCGCTCTACCGCTGCGGCAGACAGGCCGACGCGCTCAGCGTCTACCGGGCCTTCGGCCGCCGGCTGAGGGCCGACCTCGGTCTGGAACCGAGCCGCCGGCTGAGGGAGTTCGAGCATCTCGTGCTGGTGCACAACGAGGCACTGGTCCCCGCCGACGCACCCTCGCCGGCCCTCAGGGAGACGGCCACCATCGCTCCCGCTTCCGCTGCCACCGCCGCTCCGGACCGGCCGGCGGCCGATCGGCCGGTCCCGCCGGCCGCCCCGCCGCCCGGCGGGCGCGAGCCCTCGCCCTCCGTGATCCGGACCGGCGGCGTCCTTCTCCTCCTCCGGCACGCCGCGCCCGCGCCCGGTCCCGGAGCGCCCGGCGGCACGGCGTCCCCCGGTGCGGAGCCCGGGGTGGCCGCCGTCCTGGAGCAGGAGGCGTCGCGCCACGGAGTGAGGCTGACGCCCGCCCCGGGCCACTCGTGGCTCGCCGTTCTCGGCGGCGGTCAGGAACTCTTCGGCGGCGACGCCCTGCGGGCCGTGCGGACCGCGGTGGCGATCCTGCGGCGCGCGGCGCGTTCCTCGTCCCTGCGGGCGGCGGTGGTCGGCCCCGGGCACGAGGCACGGTACCGGCTGCCCGGGGACCCGGCGCTCGACCGGTACTGGGCGCTGCTGGCCGGCATCCCGCCGGGCGAGGTGCGGGTCTGCGACAACATCCGCCGCGCGACCGAACACGACGTTCCCTACTTCCGCGAAGACCCCTCACCGGTCGGCTGGAAGGTACAGGCCCCCGCCCCCGCCCCCGCCCCCGCCGCCGCCGACCCCGCCGGGCGCGGCTCCGCGCGGCACATCTTCGACCGGGGCTGCGAACTCGACGTTCTCACCGACATGCTGAAGCTGGTGTGCCACCGGACCCGCCCGGACCTGGTGACGATCCTGGGCGAGCCGGGCATCGGGAAGAGCAGCCTGGTCTCCGAGTTCGAGCGGCGGACCCGCACCGACCCGAACACGGCCCATCTCCCGGTGGTCAGGGTCGCCGCCTCCGGCGACGGTGTCCGCGCCGCGCTGCGCGAGACCGTACTGCGGTACTGCGGCATCGAGCAGCCGGCCGGTCACACCGCTGACAACGATGGCATCCCGGACGAGCGGCTCTGGGCGGGAGTCCGCCCGGCCGCCGAGACCGACGACGAGGCGCGGTGGATGTTCGCCGGTCTCCGTGTGCTCCTCGACCCGCCCGGCCGCTCAGGCACCCGGTCCTGGCGCGACGCGCTGCCGTTCTGGCGGCGTTTTCTGACCCGCTCCGCGGCCGGACGCCCCCTGGTGCTGATCGTCGAGGACCTCGATCGCGCCGACGGGGAGGCACTGGAGTTCGTGAACACGCTGTCGCGGACCCCCGGGCCGCTCCCGCTGCTGCTGGTCACCTCCGCCCGGCCCGAGCTGCTCCGGCAGCGGCCGGGCTGGGGCACGGACAGCAGACACGCCGTCACCCTCACCCTGGAGCCCCTCTCCGACAGCGCCGTCAACCGCTTCCTCGAAGTCCTCTTCGGCCGGCACGGCATCTTCTTCAACCTGCTGACCATGAACAGCGAACAGCAGCGACTCGCCGTCAACTTCTGCGAGCAGCTGCTCGGACACATCGGCGGCAACCCGATGTTCGCCGTCGAGTACGCCCGGATGCTGATGGACTCGGTGCCGCTCGGGCCCGGTGACCCGGCACACCGGCCCACCCCCCTTCCCGGCGGTCCCGGCGACATCGTCTCCGCCCCGCTGCTGCCCAAGGTGTTCGAGGTCATCGCGGGCCAGCTGCGCTGGATCACCGGCGAGGCGCGGATCACCCTGCGGGACGCGGCGGTCCTCGGGGACGCCTCGGAGCCGGCGGCGGTGGCCGCCCTGGGGCGGCGTGACACCGGCCGGGTCGCCCGCGACCTGGAGCAGCTGGAACGCCTCGGCATCCTGGTGAACCGCTTCGACCGGCCCGCCGAGGGCTGCCGCCGGTACGCCTTCCGCCACCGGCTGGTCCGGCACACCGTGTACACGGAGATCCCCGAGGCGGCGCTCGCGGTCAAGCACCGCAGGGCCGCCGCCTGGCTGGAGGAGCACCGCGGCGACCGGATCGAGGCGATCGCCCAGCACCGCGGCCGCTCCGCCGGCCTGGCCGGCGACTCCGCCGGGACGGTGATGGACCAGGCGCGCGACTACCTCATCGGGGCCAGCCGCACCGCGGACACGGTGGACACGCTCAGCAAGACGGCCCGTCACTACCTCGCCGCCGTGGAGAGCCACACCAACTGGTTCCCGGCCCGTCTGGACCTGCTGATCCACGACTGGCGGGAGCTGCTGCGGAAGACCCTCGGTCCCGGTCTGCCGCCCGCCCCCGAGAGGGGCGAGCTGGTGCCGGCGGGGAGCCCCGCGTACTCCCCGCTCCTCACCCGCGGCGAGGGTCAGGCCCTCTCGGGGTGGTGAACCATCCTGGTGGGGGTGAGCCGGACCAGGATCGAGGTGTCACCGGCCGGGGTGACCTTGCCCCAGTACTTCATCATCAGCTCCTCCGCGGCCTTCTCCGCCCCCTCGACCGTGACCTCGGCGGTGCCCCGGATCTCCACCGAGGTGTAGGGGTCCGACAGGGCGAACACCGACATGCTGATCCGGTTGTTGTGGAGGATGTCCCGGTGCTTGCGCCCGTCCTTCGCCACGACGAAGAGCACGGTGTCGCCGTCCCGGTGCGCCCAGATCACCGAGGTGCGCGCGCTTCCGTCCGGACCGACGGTGGCCAGGCTCGGGAAGCACTTCCCGTCCAGGATTTCACGGGTGTTCCGGTCGAGGCTGATCGTCATGACGGGGCGGGTCCTTTGCGTTGATCGGAGCGGGCAGGTGATCGCGGTGATTCATTCACCGAGGGACACGACCCGTTCTATATGAGAGAGGAGCGTCTCGTCACTCAGATCGGCGAGAGACGGGTCGAATGCCCGGAACTCCTCGGGTGTCGTCGGGTTTTGGACAGCGGAATCGCCGCGCACGGAGCGGAAGTCCCTGATCTCGGTACGCGGTTTCGGCGTCCGCCGGTCGGACACCGGGTGCAGCAGATGCAGGGCGTCCTGGTTGCGCAGGACCGAGCAGAGCGCCCGCAGCGCCGCGTCCAGCCGCCCGATCTCCGCGTCGGTGAGGTACAGCGAAGGCTCCAGCCGCAGCGTGCTGGACGCGCTGGCCGTGGGGGCGATCCGGATGCCGTGCTCCCACAGCAGATAGCCGGAGGCCACCCAGCCGAACACCCCCTCGCGGTACTTCGCCCGGATGAAGCCCGAGACCGCGTCCGACTGGCTCCGGAACTCCACACCGAGCATCAGCCCCCGGCCGCGGACCTCCCGTACCACCTCGGGGAAGTCCTCGCGGACACGTTCGAGCATCGCGGCCAGCGCCGCCCCGCGTTCGGCCGCCCGCCGGTAGGCCGCGCCGTCCTCCGCCTCCAGCAGCCGCAGTGTCTTCAGCGCCAGTGAGCTGGAGAAGCTGTCCTTCGCGAAGGTCGAGCTGTGCACGTACTCGAACGCCTTCTGGTAGCGGGAGACGCGCAGCAGCACGACCGAGACCTTCGCGATCCCGCCCCCCAGGCTCTTGGCCAGCGCGTAGTAGTCGCCGCGCAGACCGATGCCGGAGCTCGCGAAGAACGAGCCGGTCCGCCCCATGCCGCTCTGGATCTCGTCCAGCACGATCGGGCAGCCGGCCTCCGCGAAGACCCGCTGCGCCTCCCGCGCGAACTCGGGGCTGATCTCGCGGATGCCGCCCTCGCCGAGGATCGGTTCCACCACGAAGGCCGCCAGGGTCGGGACGACGCGTTCCCCGACGGTCACGGCCCCGTCCCGCACGGTGAGATGGAGCGCGGTCACCCGCTCCTCGTCCACGGCCTTGCCGATCGCGCCCGGGTCGTTGAACGGGATGAACCTGGCCTGCGCGGCGAGCGCCCGGAACGGCAGCCGGAAGTTCTCGTTGTGGGTGAGCTGGACGCTGCCCGCGAGCTTGCCGTGGAAGGAGCCCTCCACGGTGAGGAACACCGGCGGCGCGGCGAACGCCGCCTCGTTGACCGACGTCACCTTCGCCGCGAGCCGGTCGAAGCCGCCCGCCGGGTCCCAGTCGTCGCCGGCCAGGCCGAGCAGCGCCCAGGTCTCCTCCGGCACCACCGCGGCACCGTCGAGGACCGCCGCACGCGCCCGGTCGAGATCGGCGGCGATCTCGTCCCGGAGCGCCGTCAGCTTGACCACCCGCTCCAGCTCCGCGTGCTTGAGCGCCACCTCGATCGCCTCGGCGCCGCTGTTCGCGAAGATCGAGGTGAAGTCCTCCGCCGCCCCGGTCTCGCGCCGGACGATGGTGTTGAGCAGCGCCGCCACCTCATTGGCCTCGGCACGCCGGGAGAACTGCGCGTGGATCGGCGTCCCGGCGTCCAGCAGCCGTTTCGCCTCCGCGACCAGCTCCGGCCGGTGGTGGCCCAGGATCAGCGACCCGTAGCCGCCGGTGGCGTCCAGCACCTCCACCTCGGCGCCCCGCTCGTCCAGCCGGTACAGCGAATTCCCGCTCGCGCGCGTGTACTCGACGTCGAGTCCGAAGCCGGCGAACAGTGAGCCGAGATGGGGCTCCGCGAGTTCCTTGCCCTGCGAGTCCATGGTGTCCTTCCGGTACTGAATTGCGTCTTTGCCCGAGCGGGTCGCGGCGGCGGAAGAAGAGGGACGCGACCGCTCTCCGTATGGAGGGAGGACCCTACTGGCGCGCGGTATGGATCGGGTAATTATCCGGTATCCGTTCACCGTTCGGTAATCACTGAATTCCTGTTACCGGATCTATGACGGATCCTGGAATCGGTCGGATAGGTTCGCGCTAAATCCGATGAGGAGAAAAGGCAAGGCCGCACTCGCAGGGGCATGGGCCCGGCGGCTCGTACGCGGCCGGAGACGTCGTCTGGGGTGCAGAAATTGAGTGAGTCATTTTCAGGTCCCGCCCGTAATCCGCAGGCCGAGCCGGAGGCCATCGCCGTTGTCGGCCTGTCCTGCAGATTTCCCGGGGCCGCCGACCCGGCGGTCTTCTGGGAGCTGCTCCGCGAAGGGCGGAGCGCCGTCACCGAGGTCCCGGCCGACCGCTGGGACGCGGACGCCCTCCACCACCCCGACCCCACCGTCCCCGGCACCGCGAACACCCGCTGGGGCGGTTTCGTCGACGGCGTCGCCGACTTCGACCCGGCGTTCTTCGGCCTCTCCCCGCGCGAGGCCGCGTCGATGGACCCCCAGCAGCGGCTGACGCTGGAACTCGGCTGGGAGGCCCTGGAGAACGCGGGCGTGGTGCCCGCCACCCTGCGCGGCGGCGCGGTCGGCGTCTTCGTCGGCGTCGCATCCGACGACTACGCGGTGCTCCAGCGCCGCGGCGGACGGGCCATCGACCGGCACACCCTGACCGGAGCGAGCCGCGCCGTCATAGCCAACCGGCTCTCCTACACCCTCGGACTGCGCGGCCCCAGCCTCTCCGTGGACTCCGGCCAGTCGTCCTCGCTGGTCGCCGTCCATCTGGCCTGCGAGAGCCTCCGCCGCGGCGAGTCGGAGATCGCCCTCGCGGGCGGGGTGAACCTCACCCTGGCCGAGGAGAGCACCGTGGGCGCGGCCCAGTTCGGCGCGCTCTCCCCGCAGGGCCGCTGCTTCACCTTCGACGCCCGCGCCGACGGCTATGTACGCGGCGAGGGCGGCGGTCTGGTCGTCCTGAAGCCGCTGGCGGCGGCGCTCGCCGACGGCGACACCGTCCACTGCGTCATCGACGGCAGCGCGATGAACAACGACGGCCCCAGCCACACCCTCACCACCCCCGACCGGAGCGCCCAGGAGGCCGTCCTCGCCGCCGCCCACCGACGCGCCGGCCTCGACCCCGCCGAGACCGACTACGTCGAGCTGCACGGCACCGGAACCCGGGTCGGAGACCCCGTCGAGGCGGCCGCGCTGGGCGCGGTGCTCGGCGTCCGGCGGCCCGCGGACCGCCCGCTGCGCGTCGGCTCGGTCAAGACCAACATCGGCCATCTGGAGGCCGCTGCCGGCATCGCCGGTCTCATCAAGACGATCCTGGCGATCCGGCACCGTGAACTCCCCGCCAGCCTCAACTTCTCCTCGCCGAACCCCCGTATCGACCTGCCCCGGCTCAACCTCCGGGTGCAGACCGACGCCGAGCCCTGGGAGTCGCCGCGCCCGCTGCGCGCCGGTGTCTCCTCCTTCGGCATGGGCGGCACCAACTGCCACGTCCTGCTCTCCGAGCCGCCCACCGCCGTGACCGGGCCCGCCCCGGCCGCCGCCCAGGAGCCGGCGGACGGCGGTCCGCTGCCCTTCCTGCTGTCGGCGAAGACCGCCGAGGCCCTCCCGGGCCAGGCCGGGCGGCTGCTGGCGCTGGCCGAGGACCCGGCCGCTCCCGCCCCGGCCGACCTCGCCCACTCGCTCGCCACCACTCGTACCGCCTTCCCGTACCGCGCCACCCTGGTCGCCGCCGACCGTGCCGAGCTGGCGGAGCGGCTGGCCGCGGTCGCCGACGGCGGGCCGCCGGCGGTGTCCCGCGAGAAGACCGGCGTCGCCTTCCTCTTCACCGGCCAGGGCGCGCAGCGCGCCGGGATGGGCCGGGAGCTGTATGAGCGGCATCCCGTCTTCGCCGAGGCCCTGGACGCCCTCTGCGCGGAGTTCGACCAGCACCTCGAACGCCCGCTGCGCGAGGTGATGTTCGAGGAGTCCGGCCCGATCGACCAGACCGCTTTCACCCAGCCCGCGCTCTTCGCCTTCGAGGTGGCGCTGTTCCGGCTGCTCGAACACTGGGGCGTCCGCCCCGACGCGGTGGCCGGCCACTCCATCGGCGAACTGGCCGCCGCGCATGTCGCCGGCGTCTTCTCCCTCGCCGACGCGGCCCGGCTGGTCGCCGCCAGGGGCCGGCTGATGCAGGCGCTGCCCGAGGGCGGCGGCATGGTGGCGCTGGCCGCCGCCGAGGAGGAGGTGGCCGCCGAACTGGGCGGCCGTGAGCGGGCGGTGAGCATCGCCGCGGTCAACGGCCCCGCGGCCACCGTCGTCTCCGGCGACGCGGACGCCGTCGAGGAGATCGCCCGGATCTTCCGCGCCCGGGGCCGCAAGACGAAGAGCCTCGATGTCAGCCACGCCTTCCACTCGCCCCATGTGGACGCGGTCCTGGAGGAGTTCCGGCAGGTCGCCGCCACCGTCGACCACCGGCCGCCGCGGCTGACCCTGATCTCCAACGTCACCGGCGAGATCGCCGATCCGGAGCTGGTGACCACCCCCGGCTACTGGACCCGTCACATCCGCGAGGCCGTGCGGTTCGCCCGGGGCGTCGAGACCCTGCGCGCCCGGGGCATCGACACCTTCGTCGAGGTGGGCCCCGACGCCACGCTGACCGCGCTGACCCGAGGCGTCCTCACCGCTGCCGGCACGGACACCGGCACAGGCAACGACACGGAGGCGGAGGCGGTCGCGCTCGCGCGCCGGGGCAGGAACGAGCCACGGGCGCTCCTCGACGGCCTCGCCCGGCTGTACGACCGGGGCGTTCCCGTCGACTGGACCCCGCTCCTCGCCGACACCGGCGCGAGCCGTGTCCCGCTCCCCACGTACGCCTTCGCCAGGGACCGCCACTGGCTCGAACCCGCCGCCGCGTACGCCCCCGGAACCGGCACCGCGTCCAGCACCGGCACCGGCACCAGCACCGGGGCCGGGGCCGGGACGCCGGGGGAGAAGCCCGCCGGCCGCCGCGAGGCCGTCCCGCCCGCGGACCGTGCCCGCGAACTGTCCGAGGCCGACCGGCGCCGCGCACTGCTCCGTACGGTCCGCGCCGAGGCCGCCACCGTCCTCGGCCACGCCGGACCCGGGGCCGTCGGCGTCGACACCACGTTCAAGGAACTCGGATTCGACTCCCTCGCCGCCGTCGAACTGCGCAACCGGCTCCTCGCCACGGTCGGCGCGCCCCTGTCCGACACCGCCGTCTTCGACCACCCGACCCCCGCCGCGCTGGCGGAGTTCCTCCTCGGGCTGACCGCCGGTGAGACGCCCGAGGGCTCCACCGCCGAAGAGGCCGCGGCGGCCGGCGACCCGGACGAGCCGATCGCCATCGTCGCGCTCGCCTGCCGCTACCCCGGCGCGGACTCCCCCGAGGAACTGTGGCGGCTGCTGACCGACGAGAAGGACGCGCTCACCCCCTTCCCGACCGACCGGGGCTGGGACCTGGAGGCGCTCGAACGCCCCGGCCACCCGGGCGCGTCCACCACCTCGACCGGCGGATTCCTCGCCGACGCGGCCGGATTCGACGCCGGGTTCTTCCGCATCAGCCCCGTCGAGGCGCTGGCGATGGACCCCCAGCAGCGGCTGCTGCTGGAGACCTCCTGGGAGGCGTTCGAACGTGCCGGGATCGACCCCGCCACGCTGCGCGGCAGCGCCACCGGCGTCTTCGTCGGAGCCGGGGCCATGGACTACGGCCGCCGCCTCGACGAGCCCGCCGACGGCCTCGAAGGGCACCGGCTGACCGGTGGATCCCCCAGCATCATGTCCGGCCGGATCTCCTACACCCTCGGCTTTGAAGGCCCCGCCCTCACCGTCGACACCGCCTGCTCCTCCTCACTGGTCGCGCTCCACCTCGCCATCCGCTCACTGCGGCAGGGCGAGAGCACCATGGCGCTCGCCGGCGGTGTGACGCTGATGCCGACACCCGGCATGTTCCTGGAGTTCTCCCGGCAGGGCGGCCTCGCGGCCGACGGCCGGTGCAAGGCCTTCTCCGCCGCCGCCGACGGCACCGGCTGGGCCGAGGGTGTCGGGGTGCTGTTGCTGGAGCGGTTGTCGGATGCGCGGCGTCTGGGTCATCGGGTGTTGGCGGTGGTGCGTGGTTCGGCGATCAATCAGGACGGTGCGTCGAATGGTCTGACGGCGCCGAACGGTCCGGCGCAGCA
>NZ_BAAASB010000037.1:0-30528 GCF_039532665.1 Streptomyces amakusaensis
TCCGCCGCCGGGCTGCCCGCCGCGGTGGCGGACGGCCGCCCGGTCGCCAGAATGGGGACATGGCCGGGCGCTGGGATTTCTGGATCGACCGAGGCGGCACCTTCACCGACATCGTGGGAAGGCGTCCCGACGGCCGGCTCGTCACCCGCAAACTCCTCTCCCACGACCCCGAGCGCCACCGCGACGCCGCCGTCGCCGGAATCCGGCTGCTGCTCGGCCTCGGCCCCGACGAGCCCGTCCCCGCCGACCGGGTCGCCGAGGTGCGCATGGGCACCACCGTCGCCACCAACGCCCTGCTGGAACGGCGCGGCGAACCGACCGTGCTCGTCATCACCGAGGGCTTCGGAGACGCCCTCCGCATCGCCTACCAGAACCGCCCCCGGATCTTCGACCGCCATATCGTCCTCCCCGAAGCCGTGTACGAACGCGTCGTCGAGGTTCCCGAACGCCTCGACGCGCGGGGCGCCGTCATCCGCCCGCTCGACCTGCCGGCCGTCACCGAACAGCTCTCCCGGGCCCACGCCGACGGCTTCCGCGCCGCCGCCGTCGTCCTGATGCACGGCTACCGCCACCCCGCCCACGAACAGGCGGTCGCCAAGGCCGCCCGCGATCTCGGATTCCCCCAGATCAGCTGCTCCCACGAGGTCAGCCCACTGATCAAACTGATCCCGCGCGGCGACACCACCGTCGTGGACGCCTACCTCTCCCCGATCCTGCGCCGCTATGTGAGCGAAGTCGCCGCCGAACTCGACGGCATCCGCCTGATGTTCATGCAGTCCAACGGCGGACTGCGCGAGGCCGCCCACTTCCGGGGCAAGGACGCCGTGCTCTCCGGCCCCGCCGGCGGTGTCGTCGGCATGGCGCGCACCGCGGCACAGGCCGGACTCGACCGGGTCATCGGCTTCGACATGGGTGGCACCTCCACCGATGTCTCGCACTACGCCGGCGCGTTCGAACGGGAACTGGGCACCCAGGTCGCGGGCGTACGGATGCGCGCCCCCATGATGAGCATCCACACCGTCGCCGCGGGCGGCGGCTCCGTCCTCCACTTCGACGGCCGCCGCTACCGCGTCGGCCCCGATTCGGCGGGAGCCGACCCCGGCCCCGCCTGCTACCGGCGCGGTGGCCCCCTCACCGTCACCGACGCCAATGTGATGCTCGGCCGGGTCCAGCCCGGCCACTTCCCGGCCGTCTTCGGCCCCGACGGCGACCAGCCGCTCGACGCCGACGTCGTACGCGAACGCTTCGCCGCCCTCGCCCGGCGGGTCGGCCAGGAGACCGGCTCCGAGCCCACCCCCGAGGAAGCCGCCGCCGGCTTTCTGGAGATCGCCGTGCTCAACATGGCCAACGCGGTCAAGAAGATCTCCGTGCAGCGCGGCCACGACATCACCCGCTACGCCCTCAACTCCTTCGGCGGCGCGGGCGGACAGCACGCCTGCGCCGTCGCCGACGCCCTCGGCGTCACCACCGTCCTGGTGCCCCCGCTCGCCGGAGTGCTCTCCGCCTACGGCATCGGCCTCGCCGACGTCACCGCCATGCGCGAGCGGTCCGTGGAAGCCGAACTCCACGAGGACACCCTCACCCGGGTGCGGGACCTCTGCGCCGAACTCGCCGCCCGCACCCGCGCCGAACTGCGCTCCGACGCCGTACCCGACGACGCGATCACCACCCGCGCCGAAGTCCTCCTCCGCTACGCGGGCACCGACGCGAGCCTGCCGGTGCCACTGGACACCGTCGCCGCGATGACGGAGGCCTTCACCTCGGCCCACCGCGCGCGCTACGCGTTCACGACGGAGAAGCCGCTCGTGGTCGAGGCCGTCTCGGTCGAGGCCGTGGGCACGGCCGGCGCCCACGGAGCGCCGATCCCCGCCGAGGCCGGGCCGGCCGGCCCCGGTTCCCCGCCGCCCCGGCCCGCCCGGGTCACCGTGTTCGTGGACGGCGCGCCGAAAGAAGTCCCCCTGCACCGGCGGGCGGAGCTCGGCCCCGACACCCCGGTCGACGGGCCCGCGATCATCGCGGAGCCCGACGCCACCACCGTCGTCGACCCCGGCTGGCGCGCCCGCGTCCATGAACACGGCCATCTGCTGCTCACCCGGGTCCGCCCCCGCCCCGGCCGGGCCGCGCCCGGCACCGAGGCCGACCCGGTCCTCCTGGAGGTGTTCAACAACCTCTTCATGGCCATCGCCGAGCAGATGGGCGTACGGCTGGAGAACACCGCGCACTCCGTCAACATCAAGGAGCGGCTCGACTTCTCCTGCGCCCTCTTCGACCCCGACGGCAACCTCATCGCCAACGCGCCCCACATCCCCGTCCACCTCGGCTCCATGGGCGAGTCGATCAAAGAGGTCCTGCGACGCCGCGGCAGGGCCGGGATGCGGCCGGGGGACGTCTACGCGATCAACGACCCCTACCACGGCGGCACCCATCTGCCCGATGTCACCGTGGTGACCCCGGTCTTCGGCCCCGACGGGAGCGAGCTGCGCTTTCTGGTGGCCTCGCGCGGCCACCACGCCGAGATCGGCGGGATCACCCCCGGCTCCATGCCCGCCTTCAGCCGGACCATCGAGGAGGAGGGCGTCCTCTTCGACGACTGGCTGCTCGTGCGGGACGGCCGACTGCGCGAACAGGAGACCCGGGAGCTGCTGACCGGGGCGCGCCACCCGTCCCGCGCCCCGGACGTCAACATCGCCGACCTGCGCGCGCAGATCGCCGCCAACGAGAAGGGCATCGCCGAGCTGCACCGTATGACGGACCAGTTCGGCCTCGACGTCGTCCACGCTTATATGCGCCACGTCCGGGAGAACGCCGAGGAGTCCGTCCGGCGGATCGTCGCCCGGCTCGACGACGGCGAGTGCCGTTACGAGACGGACGACGGCTCGGTCATCCAGGTCGCCCTGCGGATCGACCGCGCCCGGCGCGCCGCCGTCATCGACTTCACCGGCACCTCGCCCCAGCGGCCCGGCAACGCCAACGCGCCCACCTCCGTGGTGATGGCGGCGGTGCTCTATGTCTTCCGCACCCTGGTCGGCGAGGACATCCCGCTCAACAGCGGCTGTCTGGAACCCCTGGAGGTGAGAGTGCCGGAGGGCTCCATGCTCGCCCCGGTCTTCCCCGCCGCCACCGTCGCGGGCAATGTCGAGACCTCCCAGGCCGTCACCGGGGCGCTCTACGCGGCCCTCGGCGTACAGGCGGAGGGATCGGGCACCATGAACAATCTGACCTTCGGCAACGATCTGGTGCAGTACTACGAGACGGTCGCCTCCGGCTCCGGCGCGGGGGAGGGCTTCCCCGGCGCGGACGCTGTACAGACCCATATGACCAACTCTCGTCTGACCGATCCGGAAATCCTGGAATGGCGCTACCCGGTACGGGTCGACGCCTTCTCGATCCGCCGCGGCAGCGGTGGCACCGGCCGCTGGCGCGGCGGCCGTGGAGCGGTACGGCGCATCCGCTTCCTGGAGCCCATGACCGTCGCCCTGCTGACCGGCCACCGCCGCGTCCCGCCCTACGGCATGGCGGGCGGCGGCCCCGGCGCGCTGGGGGAGAACTCCGTCGAGCGCGCCGACGGCACACTCACCCCCCTGGCCGGAGTCGACTCGGCCGACGTCGGCCCCGGCGACGTCCTGGTGATGGCGACCCCGGGCGGCGGCGGCTTCGGAACCCCGCCCCTGGACGGTCAGCCCAGTGGAACGAACCGCACCGGCGTCCCGGGTATCGCCTGGGCCGCCGCCCCCAGGTCCCCTTCGTCCACCACCGCCACCACCGGATAGCCGCCCGTCGTCGGATGATCGGCGAGAAAGACCACCGGGCGGCCGTCCGGCGGCACCTGCACCGCCCCCAGCACCACGCCCTCGCTCGGCAGCTCCGCACCGCGCGCCCGGGTCAGCACCGGGCCCTCGGTGCGCAGACCGATGCGATTGCTCGCGGCCGACACCCGGTACCGGGCGGCGGTGAGCGTCCGCAGCGCCCCGTCCGTGAACCAGTCGGCGCGCGGCCCGAACCGTATGCCCAGCACCAGCTCCGCGGGGGGCGCGGGCCAGGGCACACCGCCGTCCAGCCGGGCCGGCGGGCCCGTCGGAGCACCCAGCGGCAGCACCGCTCCGTCGGCCGGCGGCGGCGGACCCAGGCCGGAGAGCAGATCGGTGGAGCGGCTCCCGAGCACCGGATCGACGGCGATCCCGCCCGCGAGGGCGATGTAGCCGCGCACCCCGGCGACCGCCCTCCCCACCTCCAGCAGCGCCCCGCCCGGCACGCGCACCGGCGTCCCCCAGGCCGCCGGCCGCCCGTCGACGGACACCGGGGACGGAGCCCCGCCCACCGCCACGGTCACCGCGCACCGGGGCCGTACCGCACAGCCCGTGAGCGTCGTCTCCAGCACCGCGGCCCCCTCCGGATTGCCCACCAGCCGGTTGACGAGCCCGGCGGCACGCGGATCGAGTGCCCCCGAACGGGGCACACCGAGATGCGCGTGCCCCGGCCGCCCCAGATCCTGCACGGTGGTCAGCGCGCCCGCCCTCACCACCACGACCGCCCGGTCCGTCATCGCCGCCCCGTCTCCGCGACGAACCGCACCCGCGCCCCCGGACTCAGCAGCGCGGCCGGCTCACGGGACGGGTCCCACAGCTCCAGATCCGTGCTGCCGATCAACTGCCAGCCGCCGGGGGACGATCGCGGATACACGCCCGAGTAGGGGCCGGCCAGTCCGAGCGATCCGGCGGGGACCGAGGTGCGCGGAGTGGCCCGGCGGGGCACCGCGTACCGCTGCGGCAGCCCGGTGAGATAGCCGAAGCCCGGCGCGAACCCGCAGAACGCCACCCGGAACTCGGTCGCCGAATGGATCGCCACGACCTCCTCCTCCGTCACCTTCCACACCGCCGCCATCTCGGCCAGATCCGGCCCGTCGTAGCGGACCGGGATCTCCACCGCCTCCGCCGCGCGGGCCGGCGGGGGAGGGGCCTCCCACCCCGCCAGCTCCGCCGCGAACCCGGCCGGCCGGTCGATCCCGTCGAGGAGGACGGTCCGCGCGGCGGGCACGATCTCCCGTACGGCGGGCAGGGTGCCCGCCGCGCGCCGGCGCAGCAGCTCGGCATGGAGCGCCTCGGCCGCCTCCCCGTCCGCCAGCTCGATCAGCAGCGCCCGGTCCCCGACCGGCAGCACCCTGATGCCCGAAGGGCCGCCGGGCCGGCTCATGCGAACGCCTCCACCCTGACTCCGGCGGTCTCCAGTTCGCCGCGCACCCGGCGGGCGAGCGAGACGGCCCCCGGGGTGTCGCCGTGCAGACAGAGCGAGCGGGCGCGCACCGCCACGGTCTCGCCGCAGCGCGCGGTGACCGTCCCGAACCGGGCCATGCCGACCGACCGTTCGACCACGACGGCGGGATCGGTCAGCACCGCGCCGGCCTCGCCGCGCGGGGCCAGCCCGCCGTCGGCGGTGTACGCCCGGTCGGCGAACGCCTCGGTCACGACGGGCACTCCCGCCCTCCCCGCCACGGTGTGCAGAACGGAGCCCGGCAGCCCCAGCAGCGGCAGCCGCCCCCCGGCCAACAGCACCCCGTCGACCACGGCGGCCGCCTGCTCCTCGTCGTGGACGACCCGGTTGTAGAGCGCGCCGTGCGGTTTCACGTACGAGACCCGGGCGCCCGCCGCGCGGGCGAACACCTCCAGCGCCCCGATCTGATAGGCGATCTCGGCCGTCAGCTCGGCCGCCGGAACATCCATGGAACGACGCCCGAAACCCGCGAGATCGCGGTACGAGACCTGCGCGCCTATGCGCACCGACCGCTCGGCCGCCAGGTCGCAGACCCGCCGCATGGTGGCCGCGTCCCCCGCGTGGAATCCGCAGGCGACATTGGCGCTGGTGACGACCGACAGCAACTCCTCGTCGTCGGTGAGCCGCCAGCGGCCGAAGCCCTCGCCGAGATCGGCGTTGAGATCGATGGACGCCCAGGTCATGTACTCCTCCTCCGTGCTCCGTGCCGTGCCACCCGTGCCGCGGATTCATGCGATGAGGCAAACGTAGGGGATTGTTGAACGATCCGACAAGGGGCGTGTGGGCTCGTACCTCCTTCTACGATGGACACCCGTGCGCCGGTTTGAACCCGGCGGCGAAGGAGAGAGGGGTGTCGTGGGGACGACCCAGCCGGATACCGGCCACGCCGAAGGACTCGACGGACCCGAAGGACCCGGGGCGCCCGGCGGCCTGGAGGAGGACCGTGTCCTGCTCGGCCGCACCAGCACGGCGGAACGCGTCGCGGACATCCTGCGCACCCGGATCGCGGAGGGGTACTTCGCGCCGGGGGAGCGGCTCTCCGAGGACGCCATCGGCAGGGCGCTCGGAGTCTCGCGCAACACCCTGCGCGAGTCGTTCCGGCTGCTGACCCACGAACGGCTCCTCGTCCACCGGCTCAACCGGGGAGTGTTCGTCCGCAGGCTCGCGGTCCAGGACGTCATCGACATCTACCGCACCCGCCAGCTCGTCGAGCGCGCCGTCGTCCACGACCTCGGGGACCCCCCGTACCCCCTCGACCGGCTCGACGCGGCCGTCGACCACGGCGAGCGCTCGGCCCGGGAGGAGGACTGGAGGGGCGTCTCCACCGCCGACATCCGCTTCCACCGCGAACTGGTCGCCCTCGCCGGCAGCGCGCGCACCGACGAGCTGATGCGCGGGGTGCTCGCGGAACTCCGCCTCGCCTTCCACGCGGTGGCCGACCCGCGCGGGCTGCACCAGCCTTTCCTGGTCCGCAACCGGACCATCCTGGAAGCGCTGCGCGCGGGCGACCGCACCGGGGCCGAGGAACTGCTCGCCCGCTATCTGGACGACTCCCGGGCGAGAGTGGTCGAGGCCTGCGCGCGCCTCGCGGCGGATCCGGAGTAGCACCGGGGCCGCCCCGGGCGAGAGGTCCGGGGCACGGCGCGGCCGGAGAGCTTCTGCGCCGTTTCGACCGTTGTCAGTGCGAGGACCTAATCTGTGCAGCGTGACTTCGCCTGCCTCGACGGAACTCGTTCCGCCCCAGCTCAGCGCGGGGCCCCGGCCCGCCCAGGGCCCGGCCGCCGACGAAGGGCTCGCGCGGCGGCTGCGCGCGCTCGCCTGCACCGCGCCGCTGCACGATCTGGACGCCCGCAAGGTCAACCTGGCGGGCGAGTACACGGTCTACGCGATGGCGGAGGTGGCCCTCGCCGCCATCGACCTCGTGACGCTCAACATGGACTTCGACACCGGTGCCGACCACGATCAGATCGTCGCCAGGCTGCTCCCCAGAATCGCCGCCCAGGCCCCTCGCCGCCCCGCCGCCGAGCACGAGCGGGTGGCCCGCTGGGTGCTGGAGAATCTGATCAACGTCGGCAGCGTGGACCGGGGCTTTCGCGCGGTCTACGGCACCTTCGGCCCCGACGGCGTCTACACCCGCCGCGACTACGACTTCAAACTCATCGAAGAGGTCCCGGGTTACGGCGGCAGCGTCTGCCTGCGCACCACCGACGAAGCGGTCAACGTTCTGGTGGGCGCGCTCGACACCGATGTCACCAGCTCGCAGATCGCGGCCGAGGTCAAGCTCGAGGTCCTCATCAGCCGAGGCCGCCTCGCGGACGCCCAGCTCGCCGCCGAGCAGGCCCGCTACCGCACGGTGCAGTACGCCGAGACTCTCCGCAGGACCCTGGAGGCCACCCGGCGCAATGTCCGCGCCGTCGACTGGCTCAACGCCGTACCCGACATGATCGCCGAGGCGCTCGACCATGTCGCCGACCGCTACCGCCACGAGAACGCGATCCTCACCAACATCCGCCGGGCGCGCGACGAGGCGGAGGAGCCGGAGCACAAGCGCCGCGCCGCCGAGCTGGTCGACATCGTCAAGGACTGCATCCGCCGCCACACCCAGCTCCAGTCCCGCCTGCTGGAGGCCGGCCCCCTCTTCCGCGCCGAGCAGGACCGCCAGGCCTTCGCCCGCCCGGCCACCCGCTCCGGCCTCGATCTGTACGGGCAGCTGGTGGCCCCCGTACTGCCCCTCCCCCTGGACGCGGCGATCCGGGTCACGGACGCCTTCTTCGCCCGGGGCACCGGGCCGCGCACCCCCTCGTCCGTACGGATGGGGGACCTGGTGGACATGCTGCTGACCCCGCCGGTGGAGCGGGAGCACCTCGGCGCCGAGATGCCCGAACCCGATCTGATCGCCACCCCCGACGACAGCCGGTTCAGCGAGGAACAGCTCGCGGCCGCCCTGCGCCTGCTCGACCTGGAACACGACGCGCCCCGCCGCCTCTCCGGTCTGCTGGCCGATGCCCGCCGACAGGACCCCGAGCTTCCCTACCTGGTGGCGCTGCTCGCCGTCCACGCCGCGAGCCCACCGGTCGGCACCGCCTACCGCCAGGGCGAGGAGCGCCTCCTCTTCGCGGTCGACGACGGCACGGAGCTGGACGACTGGGAGTTCGGCGGCGCGGACCTCATCGTCGGCACGGCCCTGCTCGACGCGGCCGGCATGGCGGCGGACCGCACGGAGGCCGCATGACGCGCCCCGCCGCCCCGGCCGCCCCGCCGGGACACGCCATGAACCCCGTGAATCCCGTGAATCCCGCGAACCACCCCCGCCCGCCACTCCACGACGAGGAGCCACCCCAGTGACCGACCACCACGCCGAGCGCGACCCCTGGCGTGACCCGGCCACCACCGAGACGCCCGCGGACGCCGACCCCGGCACCGCCGCCCGCCTCACACCCCCCGACGCGGCCGACGCGGCCCGCCTCGTCTCTTTCGGACTCCAGCCCAAACTCCTCCCCGCCCGCGACGCCGAATACGCCGACCTGCTGCGCCGCTACCGCGAGGACCCCGCCTTCGCCCGCCTCGCCGACGCCGTCGCCACCGGGCTCGGCCTCATCGTCCTCGAAGTGTCACCCCGCGCGGGCATGGCCCTCGCGGCGGGCGAGGACTCCGTCTTCGCCGTCCGCATGGGCGACTACGCCCGCCGGGCGGCCACCGACTCGGCGGACCGCTTCCTCCACGGCCTGGCCCATCTCGCCGTCGCCGCCATGTCCTTCCCCCGCCCCGAGGACCTCGCCGACGACGGCTACATCGGCCGCATCACCGTCAACGGGGTCGACGCCTTCGTCCGCCAGGCCTGCCACCGACTCGAAGAGCGGGCCGAGGCACAGGGCGAGAACACCGACCCCGCCACCGACGCCCCCGGCCTGGAGGCCGCCTGGCGGATCTACGCCCGGCGCAGCTCCACCGGCGCGACCAAGGACGCCCGCCGGCTCGCCGGATCCACCACCGGCATCGTCGCCAAGGCCGTCGCCTTCCTCACCGACTCCGGCTTCCTCCAGCGGACCGGAGACGACGCGGGAGGCGCCTACCGCACCACCGCCCGCTACCAGCTCCAGGTCCGCGACATGGCGGGCAACGCCGCCATGGCCGAACTCCTCGACCTCGGCGTCGTACCCGTCAGCGACGGCACCGCCACCCTGCTGCCCCCGCCCGACGGCGACGACCTGGAACTGGCGGCCGACGCCGGACTGCCCTTCCACGCCTGACCCGCACCCGCACCCCGCATCCCCACCCGCGCCGCCAACCACGAGAGTCCGCCGCCATGTACGAGCTGTCCCGCGTTCGCCTCTACTCCATCGGGCCCGCCGGTGCGCGCTACGCCGACACCGTGCTGGACCTGCGCGGAGTCGGCGAACCGGTGCCCCACCCCGCCCCCGCCCAGGCGGAGTTCTTCGAGGAGGAGCCGGTCGGCCCGCCCCGCCGGCCGGCCCCCGCCGGCGTCCTCTTCCTGGAGAACGGAGGCGGCAAGTCCGTACTGCTCAAGCTGATCTTCTCCGTGATGCTGCCCGGCCACCGCAACACCCTGGGCGGCGCCAGCTCCGGCGTGCTGCGCAAATTCCTCCTCGCCGACGACTGCGGCCACGTCGCCCTGGAGTGGCAGCACACCCTCACCGGCGAACTGGTCGTCGTCGGCAAGGTCAGCGAATGGCGCGGCCGCCAGGTCTCCAACGACCCCAGGAAGTTCGCCGAGGCGTGGTACTCCTTCCGCCCCGGCCCCGGACTGAGCCTGGACTCGCTGCCGGTGGCCGAGTCCACCGTCGTACGCCCCCCGGTCGAGGGGGCCTCCGGCGCGCAGGGCCGCCGCCGCACCATGAAGGGCTTCCGTGACGCGATCACCGAGGCCGGCAAGGCCTACCCCCACCTCGAGGTCTCCTGGGAGGAGATCCACGACCGCTGGAACGAACACCTCGGCGATCTGGGCCTCGACCCCGAACTCTTCCGTTACCAGCGCGAGATGAACGCCGACGAGGGCGAGGCCGCCGGCCTCTTCGCGGTGAAGAAGGACTCCGACTTCACCGACCTCCTGCTGCGCGCGGTCACCGACACCCGCGACACCGACGGCCTCGCCGACCTCGTCAGCGGCTTCGGCGACAAACTCGGCCGCCGCGCCGAACTCACCGCCGAGCGCGACTTCACGGCGGGCTCGGCCGACCTCCTCGGCCGGATCGTCGAAGCCGCCGACGCCAGGGCACGCGCCCGCGAGATCCACACCGGCGCCGAGCGGCGCACCCGCACCCTCTCCCGCAGGCTCGCCGACCGTGCCGCCGTGGAGCGCTCCCGAACCGCCGATCTCGCCCAGCGCGTCACCGGCGCCGCCCACACGGTCACCGAGGCCGAACAGGCCCGGGGCGACAGCTCGCTGATCGCCGCCGAACTGGCCTACCGGCACGCCTCGCTCGCCCTCGCCGCCGCCGAGAAGGGAGCCGCGGCCCAGCGCCGCGAGCTGACCGACGCCCGCACCCTGCACTCCGCGTGGCAGGCGGCCGAAGCCGTGCTCCGGCACCGCGCCGCCGCCGACCGCTCGGCCAGGGTCGCCGTGGCGATCCGCGAGGCGGAGCGGGACGCCGCCCCCGCCCTCGCGGCCCGCGCCACGGCCGCCGCCGACCTCGTCCGGGCCCTGCACTCGGCGGCCGAGGACGGCGAACGGCTCGCCAATGAGGAGGAGGAGCGCTCCGCCACCCTCCAGGAGGCCGCCGAGACCGCCCACCGCGACGCGACCGCCGCCGCCACCGAGGCACAGCGCGCCCGCAGCGAGATCGGCCACCTCCGCCAGCGGCTCACCGAGGTCGAACAGGAGACCGCCGAAGCCGTCCGCGCCGGCTGGCTCGACGACACCGCCCCCGACGCCGACCCCGCGCGCGCCGCGCTCGCCGCCAGCGACGCCGAGAAGACCGCCGTCGCGGCCTGGGACACCGCCCGCGAGAGCGGCCGTGCCACCGCGGACCGCGCCAAGGAGGCCGCCGCCGAGGAGACCCGCGCGGAACTGGCCGCCGCCCGCGCCTCGGACGCCGCCCGCACCGCCGACCACGCCTACGAAGCGGAACGCCGAGCCGCCGCCTCCATCGCCGAACACCAGCGCCTGGCCGAACTGCTCAGCCTGCCCGCCCCGGCCACCGCCGCACCCGTGCCCGCACCCCGGCGCGGCGGCCCGGCCCCGCGACCGGCCGACGGCACCCCGGACACCGCCCCCCAGCCCCACGACACCCCGGCCGCCCCGCCCCGCCCCGACGGCACCCCCCTC
Organism: Streptomyces amakusaensis; assembly: GCF_039532665.1. Classification (NCBI taxonomy): domain Bacteria; kingdom Bacillati; phylum Actinomycetota; class Actinomycetes; order Kitasatosporales; family Streptomycetaceae; genus Streptomyces; species Streptomyces amakusaensis. The sequence goes on from NZ_BAAASB010000037.1 coordinate 11,555, forward strand.
ACCGCCGAAGAGCTGGACCGCTACGCCGACGACCTGCGAGAACTCCTCGACCAGTACGTGGCCTCCGCCGAACGCCAGCTCTTCGACCTGCGCACCGCCGCCGCCGACGACTCCCGCATCCTCGGCGCGCTCGGCGACGGAGGACTCCTCCCGCCCGGCCCCGACGTCCTCGCCACCGTCGAATACCTGGGCGAGCACGGCATCCCCGCACTCCCCGGCTGGCGCTATCTCGCCCAGGCCGTCGACCCCGCCGACCACGCGGCCGTGCTCGCCGCCCGCCCCGAGCTGGTCGACGGAGTCGTCATCACCGACCCCGCCTCGCACCCGCGCGCCCGCGAAGTCCTCGCCGGAGCCGCCCTGCTGCCCCGCTCCACCGTCGCCGTCGGCACCGCGGCCGCCCTGCTCGCGCCGGTGCCCCCGGCCGGCGGCGGCCAGGCCGACCCCGAGGTCTTCCTCGTACCGCCGAACCCCGCCATGCACGACGAGCACGCCGCCGACGAGGAGAGGCAGACCCTCCGCGCCCGGGCCACCGCACGCGACGAGGAGATCCGCGACCTGGCCGCCCGCCTCGCCGCCGACCGCGCGCTCGCCGCCCGGATCGGCTCCTGGCGCGCGGACTGCCCGCCCGGAATGCTCGCCGAACTGGCCCAGGGCGCGGCGGCGGCCCGCGAGACCGAGGAAGAGGCACAGGCCCGGCTCGCCGAGGCCCGCACCGCCCGCGCCGAGGCGGATGAGACCGCCGCCGACGCCGCCCGCGTCCGCGACGACCGCCAGGAGACCGCCCAGCGCGCCCGCCGCGCCGCCGACGCCCTCGCCGGCCTCGCCTTCCGGCTCCGCGAACGCGCCGGATGGCAGGTGAAACGGCGCGAACTCGCCGACGAGGCAGCCGAGTCCGAAGCCCGCGCCACCGTCTGCCTGGAGCGCGCGAAAGCCGCCGACGAGGACCGCAGGGCCGCCCAGCGCGCCGGCGACGACGCCCGCCGGACCGCCCGCGCCCTGCGCGCCGAGCGCGCCGAGATCGCCGGCGCGCCGGAGACCCTGCCCGAGGCCGACCCCGCCGCACCGCGTGTCTCCCTGCCCGCCCTGCGCGAGGCCTACCGCGCCGCCTCCCAGCTCTACGAGAAGGTCGGCGTCGGCGCCGACCTCCGGGCCGAACAGGCCCGCGCCGAGAGCGACGAGAGCGCCGCCCTCGCCGAGCTCGACCGCCTCACCAACAAGGTCCGCACCCGCGCCGCCCTCCTCCTGGAGAGCACGGACGGCGCGGACGGCCCCTCCCGCCAGGCCGCCGCCGCCCGCGCCGAATCCCTGGTGCAGATGCTGGAGACCCGCGCCTCCGAGGCCAGCGAGAAACTCGGCAGGCTCCGCGGCGAGGCCGAGCGCCTGGCCCCCGCCGACGGCGGAGCCCACACCGAACTCCCCGCCGAAGCCGTGCCCTCCGACGCCGAGCAGGCCCAGACCCTGCTGCGCGTCGCCACCGCCGAACTCGCCTCCCGCACCGACGCGCTGGAGACCGCCCGCGACGCGCACACCGCCCTCCTCCAGGCCCACCGGGCCGCCGAGGACGCCGCAGGCGGCTTCGAGGAGACCGCGGCCCTCCTCCGCGACCTGCTGAGGGAACAGCGGGACGACGACGAAGCGGCCGAGCGGGAACCGGACCCCTACCCCGGCGGCCCCGCCGAGGCCCGCGAATCCGCCGCCGAGGCCCGGCGCTCCCTGCGCGGCTGCGCCGCCGACCTGTCGGCCGCCGAAGCCGCCGTCCGTGAGGCGAGCGACATCCTCGTACGCCACGCCAACTCCACCCGCTACGAGCAGGTGCGCACCCCCGCCCGCCAGCAGATCCGCGAACTCCCCGCCGCCGCCCTGCCGGAGCACGCCGCCAAGTGGGCGGAGGCCTTCCTGCCCCGGCTGCGCGTGCTCACCGACGAACTGGAACAGCTGGAGCGCAACCGCGACACCATCGTCGACCGGCTGCGCGGCCTCGTGGAGTCGGCCCTCGCCACCCTCCGCTCCGCCCAGCGGCTCTCCCGGCTCCCCGAAGGACTGGGGGAGTGGTCCGGGCAGGAGTTCCTCCGCATCCGCTTCGAGGAGCCCGACCAGGCGACCCTGGCCGAGCGCCTCGGCGAGGTCGTCGACGAGGCCACCCGCGCCGCCGTCCGCAAGAACGCGTCCGCCGTCTACGGCGAGGGACGCAGGGACGGCATGTCACTGCTGCTGCGCGGGGTCCAGGCGGCGCTCCAGCCCAGGGGCATCGCCGTGGAGATCCTCAAGCCGGACGCCGTGCTGCGCGCCGAGCGCGTCCCCGTCGGCCAGATGGGAGACGTGTTCTCCGGCGGACAGCTGCTCACCGCGGCCATCGCGCTGTACTGCACCATGGCCGCCCTCCGCAGCAACGACCGGGGCCGGGACCGCCACCGTCACGCCGGGACGCTCTTCCTCGACAATCCGATCGGCCGGGCCAACGCCACCTATCTGCTGGAGCTCCAGCGGGCCGTCTCCGACGCCCTGGGCGTACAGCTGCTCTACACGACCGGACTCTTCGACACCACCGCGCTCGCCGAATTCCCGCTGGTCATCCGGCTCCGCAACGACGCGGACCTGCGGGCGGGCCTGAAGTACATCAGCGTCGAGGAGCATCTGCGCCCCGGTCTGCCCCAGCAGGACCCGTCGGGCGAGACCGTGCACGGCGAGATCACGGCCACCCGGATGTTCAAGCGCTCCCAGCCGGCCGCCGGACCCGACCGGACGGGCCGCCGCCCCGCCCCGGCCGCCGCCCCGGCGGCACCCGCCACCGAGTAGCGACCCACCACCGAGCGAGCAGCGCACCGCCCGGGCCGGCGGATCTCTCCCCGGCCCGGGCTTCGGCCGAGCCGGCTCAAGCCGGGCAGACCGGTTGAGCCCGGTCAAGCCCGGTATGCCCGATCAGACCTCCGACAGCTCCGAAAGGCGGCCGGCCCCCCGCTGTGGCACCCGCTCCCCGCGCCCGGGACCCCGCCGCCGTATAGCCGCGCCGCGCCGCTCCGCCGCCCTGGCCGCACGCCGCTCCCGCCTGCGATCACGCCGCAGCCGCCGGGCGCTGCTGCTCGGCTCCGACACCACCCCGTGGCGCTGATTCCAGACCTGACGGGTCACCCAGACGTCCAGCACGCCCCAGGTCGCGACCACCGTCCCGGCGACACCGCCGAGCACCATCGGAAACGCCAGCCAGGAACCCGCCAGCGTGCACAGAAAGGCGACCATCGCCTGAATCAGCGTCAGCGAAACGATGAGCACCGCCCGGACCGCCGACGTCCGGACCGGATCGGCCATCCTCCGCCGCGCGGCGGGCTCCTCCACCCAGAGCTGCCGCCGAACCGGCGTCACCGGCACCTGGTCCGCCGCTCCGCTCCCGTCGCGACGCTCGTCCGCTTCCATCGTCCTTCTCACTTCCCACCCCCTGCACACATGTCTTCCACCCTCGGTTCGGCTGCCCGGAATCCACCGCTTCACTCCGGTCCGCCACCGCCCCTCGCGGAGCGCCGCCGAACCGGCCGGACCGAACATTCCCCCGCCCCAACGGGATTGAGACCCCCACTCGGGCCACCGGCCGGTGAGCCGGACCCACCGTCCCGCGCGTCCTCTCACTACGAAGACGCCCGATCAGCTCGGATGATTCCCGTATCCCGGGCACAGGGCGAAGAATTCCAGCCAATGCCCCTCGTTCGGTATCCGAGGCGCGCCGGGTCTCATACGACACGCCGGGAATGCCAACTCCTTGAATACCGGGACATCCCGTGATCAACACAGCAGCGACAGGCCGAAAATCGACCGGACGTGTCTTCGAGTTGTCTGAGTGACAGTAGTAGGCTCGCGCCGTTTGTTGACCGAGGGAACACCGCCCGTACCGGACGGTGTTGAGCAGGGGGAGGCCATGCGCTTTCGCGGGAAGTCCATCCGCCGGAAGATCGTGGCGTTGTTGCTGGTGCCGCTGCTCTCCCTGACCGCCCTCTGGGGCTTCGCCACAGCCATCACCGGACGCGAGGCCGACAACCTCCTCGACGTGGGCGCGGTGGTCGACCGGATCGGCGAGCCCATGGTCGACGCGCTCGACGTCGTCCAGGGAGAGCGCCGCCAGACGCTGGTCTATCTGGCCGACCGCCGCGCCTCCGACGCCCTGCCGGCCCTCCGCGACAAGCGCCGCGCCACCGACAAGGTGGTCGCCGAACTCAAGGAGAGCATCGCCGGACAGGACGTACGAGACGATCTGCGCTCCGACTCCGAGCGCAAGCTCGCCTCGCTCGTCAAGGGCTTCGACGGACTCGTCGCCCTCCGCCGCTCCGTGGACTCCGGCACCGTCTCCCGCGCCCAGGCCCTCGACTACTACAACCGGATCATCAACCCCGGCTTCAGCTTCATGGCCACACTGCACTCCGTCCACGACGTGGACATCGAGCGCCAGGGCCGCGCCGTCGCCGGACTGGCCCGCGCGGCCGAGATGCTCTCCCGCGAGGACGCGCTGATCGTCTCCGCCCTCACCACGGGCAAGGTCACCGCCGGCGAGATCCGTCAGCTCTCCGACTTCGTCGCCCACCGCGAGCTGTACTACGAGATCAACCTCGAATCCCTGCCCGCCCGGGAACGCGAGATCTATCTCCAGTTCTGGCGCGGCCCCAAGACCGAACCCCTGCGGGCCGCCGAGGAGCGCCTCATCGACGGCGGGCCCGTCACCCGGGCCTCCGCCGCCCAGGCCGAGGAGTGGCACGCCGCCGCGACCCCCGTCCTCGAGGAACTCAGCCGTGAGGCCAGGGCCTCCGGCGAGCGCCACCAGGACCGCGTCGGCCCCGCCGCGAACGGAGTCTTCCTCCAGGCGGGCGTCGCCGGCATCCTCGGGTTCCTCGCCCTGCTCGTCTCCGTCATCGTCTCCGTACGCGTCGGCCGCGACCTGATCCGCGACCTCTCCCGGCTGCGCAAGGAGGCCCACGAGGTCTCCGGCGTCCGCCTGCCCAGCGTGATGCGCCGCCTCGCCGCCGGCGAGAAGGTCGACGTCGAGACCGAAGCGCCGCGCCTGGAGTACGACAAGGACGAGATCGGCCAGGCGGGCCAGGCCCTCAACACCCTCCAGCGCGCCGCCGTCGAGGCCGCCGTCCGCCAGGCCGACATGCGGCGCGGCGTCTCCGAGGTCTTCGTCAACCTCGCCCGCCGCAACCAGGTCCTCCTGCACCGCCAGCTCACCCTCCTCGACGCCATGGAACGACGCACCGAGGACACCGACGAACTGGCCGATCTCTTCCGCCTCGACCACCTCACCACCCGTATGCGACGCCACGCCGAAGGCCTGGTGATCCTCTCCGGCGCGGCCCCCTCCCGTCAGTGGCGCAAGCCGATCCAGCTGATGGACGTCGTGCGCGCGGCCGTCGCCGAGGTCGAGGACTACGAGCGCATCGAGGTCCGCCGGCTGCCCCGCATCGGCGTCGGCGGCCCCGCGGTCGCCGACCTCACCCACCTCATAGCCGAACTCCTGGAGAACGCCACCGTCTTCTCGCCCCCGCACACCGGTGTCCAGGTGCTCGGCGAGCGGGTGGCCAACGGCTTCACCCTGGAAATCCACGACCGGGGCCTCGGAATGGCCTCCGAACTGCTCCTCGACGCCAATCTCCGGCTCGCCGAGACCCCGGAGTTCGAACTCTCCGACACCGACCGCCTCGGACTGTTCGTCGTCAGCCGGCTCGCCCAGCGCCAGGGCGTCAGGGTCTCGCTCCAGCCCTCACCGTACGGGGGCACCACGGCGGTCGTCTTCATCCCCGCGCCCCTGCTCACCGAGGCTCCCGAGACCCAGGGCACCGGCTTCCGGCTCGACCGCAAGAGCGACTCCCCGGCCGGCCGGCGCGGCAGCGACGGCAAACTGTCGGCGCGCGCCAGGCCCTCCGGCCGGACCCCCGACCACCGGGACGACTCCGCGCTCTTCGCCGGCCCGGTCGAACTCGAAGGACCCGTCGACCCGCTGGGACTGAGCGGCGCGGAGACCCTCACGGACCCCGACACCCTCACCGGCCCCGGCGCGCTCCTCGATCTCGACGACGGCGACCGGGACCGGGACCGGGACCGCGCGGGAGTCTTCCGCTCCCGCTCGCGCCACGCCCGGCGCACCGCCCCGGACGAGCCGCATCCGCAGCAGGCCGACCCGGCGGCGGAGCGGAGGGCGGAGCCCGTGCCGCTGCCCCGCCGCACCCCCACCCTCGTCGCCGACCGCGGACGCCGGGTGGACGAGCCGGGCCACACCCGCCCCGCCCCCGCCCCGACCGCCCCTGCCCCCGCCCCTGCCCCCGCCCCGACCGCCCCGGCGGCCGTCCCGTCGGGCCGCGCCACCGCGCCCGGCACGGAGAGCGGTACGCGGAGCGGCGGCACGGGAAGCGGCGGCACGGGAAGCGGCGGTACGCGGAGCAGCGGTACGGGAAGCGGCGGCGACGACGCGGCACCCGCGCTGATCGACGGCCTGCCCCGCCGGGTCCGCCAGGCGAACCTGGCCCCCCAGCTCCGGGCCGCCGCGCCCGACCCCCGTACCGAGGACCGGGAACCGGGCCGGGAGACCGAACGCGACGCCGAGGAAGTACGCAGCCGCATGGCCTCCATGCAGCGGGGCTGGCAGCGGGGCCGCCTCAAGAACGCACACGGGGACGACGAGGCCGACCGGACCATCGGCACCGTCCCCGGCCGGACAGCACCACGAACGACATCGGAGGGGGACGGTCGATGACCGCACCGCATGCCGCAGCACACCACACCGCCGGCGGACGCCCGGCCAACCCGGCAGTGGGTGAACTGAACTGGCTGCTGGATGAACTGGTCGACCGGGTCGGCAGCATCCACAAGGCCCTCGTGCTCTCCAGCGACGGTCTGGCGACCGGCACCTCGCGGGAGCTGACCCGGGAGGACAGCGAGCATCTCGCCGCCGTGGCCTCCGGGTTCCACAGCCTCGCCAAGGGCGTGGGCCGCCATTTCGACGCGGGCAGGGTCCGCCAGACCGTCGTGGAACTGGACGAGGCCTTCCTCTTCGTCACCGCCGCGGGCGACGGCAGCTGTCTGGCCGTGCTCGCGGACGCCGACTCGGACGTCGGCCAGGTGGCGTACGAGATGACGCTCATGGTCAAACGAGTAGGAGTCCACCTCGCCACCGCGCCGCGGACCGGTCGCGCCGGAGGGTGACGGTTCCGTCATGAGTGAATCGGCTCATCACGCCCAGCATCCGCACCACTACTTCGACGCCGAGGCGGGGCCGGTGGTCCGCCCGTACGCCATGACCCGCGGCCGTACGAGCAGCACCTCCCACCACCGGCTCGATCTGATCGCCCTGGTCGTGCCGGAACCGGCCGCCGACCACCCCGTCCACGACCAGTCGCTCTCGCCGGAACACGTCGAGATCGTCGAACGCTGCGAGGACACCCCGCAGTCCATCGCCGAACTCGCGGCCGGTCTCGACCTCCCCGTGGGGGTGGTGCGCGTCCTCGTCGGCGATCTGGTGGAGGACGCGCTCGTCCATGTAACCCGTCCCGTACCCCCGGCAGAACTGCCGGACGTGAATATTCTCCGCGAGGTGATCAATGGTCTTCGGGCGCTCTAACAGCCGGCGGCCCGTCGAGCCGGTGACCCTGAAGATCCTGGTCGCGGGCGGATTCGGGGTGGGAAAGACCACCCTGGTGGGCGCGGTCAGCGAGATCAGACCGCTGCGCACCGAGGAGACGCTGAGCGAGGCGGGACGCCCGGTGGACGACACGGCCGGCGTCGAGGGGAAGACGACGACCACCGTCGCCATGGACTTCGGGCGCATCACGCTCCGCGAGGATCTGGTGCTCTACGTCTTCGGCACCCCGGGCCAGGACCGCTTCTGGTTCCTCTGGGACGAACTCGCCCAGGGCGCGCTGGGCGCGGTCGTCCTCGCCGACACCCGCCGTCTGGAGGACTCGTTCGCCGCCGTCGACTACTTCGAGCGCCGGGGGATCCCCTTCACCGTCGCCGTCAACTGCTTCGACGGAGCCGGCCGCTTCCCCGTGGAGACGGTGCGGACCGCCCTCGACCTCGATCCCGGTGTGCCGCTGATGATGTGCGACGCCCGCGAGCGCGAATCGGTCAAGGAGGTCCTGGTCGCGGTGGTCGAGCACGCCCTGGAGCGCGTCGACGGCCTCCGCAGGGCGGCCGCGACCTGATCCGCCCGCCCCGGCGGCCGTCCCGACAGCGTTCTCAGCGTACGGCGACGACGGCCGAGCCGTGCCCGAACAGCCCCTGGGTCACGGCGATCCCGGCCCGCGCCCCGGCCACCTGGCGCGCGCCCGCCGTCCCCCGCAGCTGCCGGGTCAGCTCGCACACCTGCGCGATGGCCTGCGCGGGCACCGCCTCCCCGAAGGAGGCGAGCCCGCCGCCGGCGTTCACCGGGATCCGGCCGCCGAGCGCGGTCACGCCCTCCCGTACGAGCTTCGCCCCCTCGCCGGGACCGCAGAGCCCGATGTCCTCGTACCACTCCAGCTCCAGGGCGGTGGAGAGGTCGTAGACCTCGGCGAGCGAGAGCTCCGCCGGACCGATGCCCGCCTCCTCGTACGCGGCCCGCGCGAGCGAGGCGCGGAAGGAGTGCGGCGGGGGCCGCATCCCGAGCGCGGGGTCGGTCGCGATGTCCGGAAGGTCGAGCACCGTCCTCGGGTACACCGGGGTCAGCGTCGACACGGCACGGAGCCGGACGGGATCGGCGGCCCCGTGCCGGCGCGCGAACTCCAGGCTGGAGAGGACCAGCGCCGCGGCCCCGTCGGAGGTGGCGCAGATGTCGAGCAGCCGCAGCGGATCGGCGACGACCGCCGAGACCGCCACCTCGCGCAGGGAGACCCGGGTACGGTAGCGGGCGTCCGGATTGAGCGCGCCCGCCGCCGCGTTCTTCACCTTGACCAGGGCGAAGTCCTCCGGAGTGTCCCCGTGCAGGGCCATCCGCCGCCGGGCGTGGAGCCCGAAGTACGCGGGGTTGGTCGCGCCGAGGACCCGGAACCGCAGCCAGTCGGGATCGTCCGGCCGGTCGCCGCCCGAGGGCGCGAAGAAGCCCTTGGGGGCCGAGTCCGCGCCCACCACCAGCACCGCGTCGGCGAGACCGGCCAGGATCTGCGCCCGTGCCGCGTCGATGGCCTGTGCCCCGGAGGCGCAGGCCGCGTAGACGCTGGTGACCCGCGCGCCCTGCCAGCCGAGCGCCCGGGCGAAGGTCGCCCCCGCCACTTGCCCGGGGTAGCCGCCGCGCACGGTGTTCGCGCCGACCACCGACCGGATCCGCCGCCAGTCGACGCCCGCGTCGCGGAGGGCCGCCCGCGCCGCGACCACCCCGTACCGCACAAAGCTGTGGCCCCACTTGCCCCAGGGGTGCGTCCCGATCCCCAGGACCGCGATCTCGCCGGCTCCGGACCCGGACGCAGATCCTCCCCCGCCCCCGCCCCCGGACCCGTCCCCGGACGTCATCGGCCCGCCGCGACCGGCCGCCACCACCAGGTGGTCCGGACCGCCCCGGTGTCCTCCCCGAGCACCCCGGGCACCGCCTCGGCCGTCATGCCCACCGAGAGATCCGCCGGGGTCACCCCCGGGGCCGCCTGCCCCAGCACCACGATGCGCTCGGCCGCCAGCTCGACGGCGATCAGGGTGTACGGCCGCCACGGGGTGTCCGGGTCGGACGCGTACGGCGCGGGCGGGCGGTAGCGCGCGTCGGTGTACGACCAGATCCGCCCCCGCCGGGAGAGCGGCACCCCGGTCAGCTCCCCGCCCGGGCAGCAGGGATCGCGGCAGAAGTCGCGCTCGGGCGGGAAGAAGACCGCCGAGCACGCCGTGCAGCGGGTGCCCAGCAGCCGGAAACCCTCCTCGCCCGCCTCACCGTCGCCGCCTTCGCCGGTGAACCAGCCGGCCACCACGGGTACGCGCGCCACAAGCCCTCCCCGGCCCAGTGTCTGACGGTACGTCAGAAGTGTGCCACGCCCGACGGCCCACGGCGAGGGGCGCGCCCCGGCTCCCCGGTGGCCGTACCGCGCCCGTGCCGAGGGCGTGATCGGATACAGTCCGCCCGTGCCCAAGGACTCGTACTGCGGCAACTGCGGAACCCCGTACGGCGGTTCCGCCGGCCGATGGCCCCGCACCTGCCCCGCCTGCGGCGAAACCGCCTACCGCAACCCCCTGCCGGTCGCCGTGGCACTCCAGCCCGTCCACGGCGGCGAAGACGGACCCGGTCTCGTCGTCATCACCCGCACCATCGAACCGAGGCGCGGGGGAGTCGCCCTCCCCGGCGGCTTCATCGACCACGGGGAGACCTGGCAGCAGGCGGTCGCCCGCGAACTCCACGAGGAGACGGGCATCGAGGCGTCACCCTCCGACGTCCGGCTCGCCGACGCCCTCAGCGCCCCCGACGGCCATCTGCTCCTCTTCGGTCTGCTCCCCGCACGAGCCGCCGCCGAACTGCCCCCTTCCGTCCCCACCGGCGAGACCTCCGGCCACCATCTGCTGCACACCCCCGCCGAACTCGCCTTCCCCCTGCATACGACGGCGGTACGGAGATGGTTCCTGCACCGCTACGGCTGAGTCGGGATCCGGCCATTCCCGGCCGCCCGCTCCCGACGGCCCTCACGGCTCCCGCAGCCCTCGCAGCCGTACCCGCCGACTCGGCGGAACCGCCCCTTCCGTGCTGACCCGCCGCACCTTCACCCGCCCGTCCACCAGCCGGGACGTATAGCGCTCCACCTCGGCGCGCGCCCAGCCGTCCCCCGGATCCGGCACCACCACACCGCCGCCCCTGCGCCCGGCGGCCGGAGCCCACACCTCCAGTTCCACCCCGCCGTCCGCCCCGCGCACCGGAATCACCGCACCGCCCCGCGCCAGCACCGGAACCCGTGACAGCGGCGCGTCCAGCACCACCCGCCCCGGCCCGTCGTACGCCCGGCCCGTCACCGTGTCGTACCAGCGGCCCTTCGGCAGCCGCACCGCCCGCCGCTCCACCCCCGGCTCCAGCACCGGGGCCACCAGCAGAGCGTCCCCCAGCAGAAACGCGTCCTCGCACTCCCGCAGCCCCCGGTCCTCCGGGGAACCCCACCACAGCGGACGCGCGTACGGCGCGCCCGTCGACCGCGCCGTATGGGCGAGCGTCACGAAGTACGGCCGCAGCCGCTCCCGCTCACCGAGCGCCGCCCGCGCGTGGGCCAGCACCGAGGGGCCGAACTCCCACGGCTCCCTGCGCCCCGCGCCGAGCGCCGCGTGCGTCCGGAACAGCGGCAGATACGCGCCCAGCTGGAACCAGCGCAGATACAGCTCCGGCGAGGGATCACCGGCGAAACCCCCGATGTCGGGCCCCGAGTAGGGCACCCCGCACAGCCCGAGCCCCAGCACCAGCGAGAGCGAGGCCCGCAGCCCCGGCCAGTCGCTGGACACATCGCCCGACCAGGTCCCCCCGTACCGCTGCATCCCCGCCCACCCCGAACGCGAGAAGAGGAACGGACGCTCCCCGGGGCGCAGCCGCGCCAGCCCCTCGTACCCCGCCCGGGCCATCGTCAGCCCGTAGACGTTGTGGCCCTCGCGGTGATCCCCGCCCCGCCCGTCCAGATCGTGCCGGGCCGACCGGGGCAGTGTCCGATCACCGAAGGGAGCGAAGGACACCGGCTCGTTTATGTCGTGCCACACCCCCGCGAAACCCCGGGCGAGCCGCTCCTCGTACAGCCCGCCCCACCAGCTCCGCACCCGCGGATCGGTGAAATCCGGATAGACGCACTCACCGGGCCAGACCACCCCCCGCACCTCCCGCCCGTCCCCGTCCCGGACGAACGCCCCGGCCGCCGCACCCTCCTCGTACACCGGATTCCCCGGCTCCGCTCGCACCCCCGGATCCACGATGGAGACCAGCCGGACCCCCGCCCCGCCCAGCTCCTCCGCCAGCTCGGACAGCGCGGGAAACCGCTCCCGGTCGACCGTGAACACCCGGTGCCCGGCGAGATGGTCGATGTCCAGATGGACCGCCGACAGCGCGAGCCCCCGCTCCCGGTAGCCCGCGACGATCCGCCGCACCCCCTCCTCGCCGCCGAAACCCCAGCGGGCGTGCTGCGGACCCAGCGCCCAGGACGGCGGTACCGCGGGCGCGCCCGTCAGCCGGGCCCAGTGCGTCAGCACCCGCGCGGGCCTGCCCACGATCACCCAGCAGCGCAGCGGCCCGCCCGCCATCCGGACCTCGCTGGTGCCCGGCCGGTCATGACCCGAACCCGCCCCCTCCTCGCCCTCGCGCAAGGTCACCAGCCCGTCCCAGGAATTGTCCTGAAACGCGAGATGCGTCCCCGCGTCGGCCACCACCAGCTGCACCGGCATGGTGATGGAGAGAGGATCGTCACCGGGACCGAAGGAACCCCCCGGATCCGTGTTCCACAGCCGGTACGCGCCATTCCGCAGCCGAGGCCCCGAAGCCCGCCCGCCCAGACCGAAGAACCGCGCGTCCGCCGCCACCTCCGACCGCTGCGACCACCGCGCCGGACCGCCGCCCACCGGCTCCCACCAGCGCGGCGGCAGCTCCCGCCGCAACGCGATCCCACCGGGCGTACGAATGGACACCGCGCCGATCCGCGAGATCTCCACCGTCACCCGCTCCGACACCACCCGCCAGCCGCCGTCCTTGTCGGGCTCCAGCGACGCCCGGGGATCCGGCTCCGGCGCGCCGCCGGCCAGCGCGTACGACGGCTCGGGACCCGCGCCGTCCCAGCCCCAGAACACCGCACCGCCCAGCACCACACAGATCCGCAGCTCAGAACGGGTGAAACGGACGATCCCACCCCCCGGCAGCGGCTCTGCGCCGGTCACCGCCCCCGGCGCCCTGGCCAGCTCCGGACCCCGATCGGGCAGCCATCGCGCGTCGATCCGCCGCCGTCGCCAGGCGAAACGTGTCGCACGCACGCCTTGCCAGGTCGCGACACCCCGTGCCCAGCGCATCAGTCCCCGACAGTCCATGCAGCTCAGCCTGCCACCGGCGCGACCGGGAACGCGCTCCGTTCAGCTTCTGTTCACCCCGGCCGAGGCCGCATCCGGCCGCATCCCGACGGCCGGGAGCGGCCCCGCGACGAGCCCTGGTGCGAAAGACGATCACATGGCATCGTCCCTCTCAGCAGCCGCAGAGCCACCCGGGAGCCGCCCCATGACCCCAGCAGCGAACGCCGCGCCTCTCTGGCAGCCCGACGGCCGACGGATCGCCGCCGCCCGGGTCACCCACTTCCAGACCTGGGCCGCCGAACACCACGGAGCCCCCGCCCACGGCGGCTACCCGGCCCTGCACCGCTGGTCGGTGGAGCGGCTCGAGGACTTCTGGCGCGCGGTCGCCGAATGGTCGGACGTCCGCTTCACCACCCCGTACGAGTCGGTCCTCGCCGACCCCGCCATGCCCGGCGCGCGCTGGTTCCCCGGAGCCACCCTCAACTACGCCGAACACGCGCTCCGAGCCGCCGCCGACCGCCCCGACGAACCGGCCCTCCTCCAGGTGGACGAGTCCCACGCCCCCGCCGAGACCAGCTGGTCCGAACTCCGCCGCCAAGTGGGAGCGCTCGCCTCCCGGCTCCGCGCCCTCGGCGTACGCCCCGGCGACCGCGTCAGCGGCTACCTCCCCAACATCCCGCAGGCCGTCACCGCCCTCCTTGCCACCGCCGCCGTCGGCGCGGTCTGGACCTCCTGCGCCCCAGACTTCGGCGCGCGCAGCGTCCTCGACCGCTTCCAGCAGGTGGAGCCCGTCGTCCTCTTCGCCGTCGACGGCTACCGCTACGGAGGCAAGGAGCACGACCGCACCGAGACCGTCGCCGAACTCCGCCGCGGACTCCCCACCCTCCGCGCCCTGATCCATGTGCCGCTGCTCGGCGCGCCCGCCCCCGAAGACGCCCTCGACTGGTCCGAAGTCACCTCGGGAACCGCCGAACCCGTCTTCGAGCAGGTCGCCTTCGACCACCCCCTGTGGGTCCTCTACTCCTCCGGCACCACCGGCCTCCCCAAGGCCATCGTCCAGTCCCAGGGCGGCATCCTGCTGGAACACCTCAAACAGCTCGCCCTCCAGTGCGACCTCGGCCCCGGCGACCGCTTCTTCTGGTACACCTCCACCGGCTGGATGATGTGGAACTTCCTCGTCTCCGGCCTGCTCACCGGCACCACCGTCGTCCTGTATGACGGAAGCCCGGGCCACCCCGGCACCGACGCCCAGTGGCGCGTCGCCGAACGCACCGGGGCCACCTTCTTCGGCACCTCCGCCGCCTACGTCATGGCCTGCCGCAAAGCCGGCGTGCACCCCGCCCGCGACCACGACCTCTCCCGCGTCCGCTGCGTCGCCACCACCGGATCGCCCCTGCCCCCCGACGGCTTCCGCTGGCTCCACGACGAGTTCGCCGACCACGGCGGCGACCTGTGGATCGCCTCCGTCAGCGGCGGCACGGACGTCTGCAGCTGCTTCGCCGGAGCCGTGCCCACCCTGCCCGTGCACATCGGCGAACTCCAGGCGGCCTGCCTCGGCACCGACCTCCAGTCCTGGGACCCGCACGGCGAACCCCTCGTCGGCGAAGTCGGCGAACTCGTCGTCACCCGCCCCATGCCCTCCATGCCGATCCGCTTCTGGAACGACCCCGACGGCAGCCGCTACCGCGACAGCTACTTCGAGATGTTCCCCGGCGTCTGGCGGCACGGAGACTGGATCACCATCACCGACCGAGGCTCCGTCGTCATCCACGGACGCTCCGACTCCACCCTGAACCGCCAGGGCGTGCGCATGGGCTCCGCGGATCTGTACGAAGTCGTCGAGCGACTCCCCGAGATCAAGGAGTCCCTGGTCATCGGCTTGGAGGAGCCGGAAGGCGGCTACTGGATGCCGCTCTTCGTCCACCTCGCCGACGGCGCGGCCCTCGACACGGCGCTCCGCGACCGGATCGTCCGCACGATCCGGGAGCAACTCTCACCACGCCATGTCCCCGACGACATCATCGAGATCCCCGCCGTCCCCCACACCCTCACCGGAAAACGCCTCGAAGTTCCGGTGAAACGCCTGCTCCAGGGCACCCCCCTGGCCAAGGCGGTCAACCCCGGCTCGGTCGACGACGCCGGACTCCTCACCTTCTACACGGACCTCGCCCGCACCCGGGGGCGCTGACGGTCCGGCCGCGTTGTCAGTGGCACCCGCTACGGTCAGTAATCAGTGAGAGACCGACCGCAGGGGGAAGACATGGCTCACGACAAGACACCCGGTTCTCCGTCCGGCAACCCGCCCGGCGGACCGGTCGGCCGCCCCGCCCGGCGACCCAAACAGCGCGCCCGGGGCGGCCCACGACCCACCGGCGACCGCCCGGCCACCAGGAGCGAGGCACGCACCGCACTGCGCCGGGAAGTCGTCAGCACGGTGGGCGTCCTCGCCGACGCCACCGACTTCGCCGCGATGCGCCGCTACCGCACCTTCGCCTTCCACGACCACCGCGTCTACCTCCGCGAGGTCGAAGACCTGCTCAAATCCCTCACCACCGACCGGCTGCACACCACCGTCGCCCTCTTCGACCCGCAGGACTTCGCCGCGTACTGCGAGACCCACGACCTCGACCCCGACACCGCCCTCAGCCGCAGTAAATACACCGCCGGCATCGCCGAGCGCGGCAGCGCCCTTCCCTACGGCGGAGAGCCCCTCGACCGACTGCTGCCCAGGCTCGTCGACACCGCGGTCCGCCGGGCCACCTGGGAGTACGCCACCGCGCTCCTCGCCGACATCGGAGAGTGCGCCGACTGCGGCCAGGACATCGGCCGCGCCGCCCTCGACCGCGCCTCCCACCTGCTGACCCGCCTGCTCACGGCCGCCGGACCGGGCCGCCACCACGTGGTGTGCAGCGTCCGCGCACCCGATGAGCACCTGCTCGCCGTCCTCCACATCACGAACACGGACGCCGCCGCCGACGGCGATGCCGCTGAGGACGGCGAAGGCGACGACCCCCCGGCCGCCGCCCGGTTCGACGCCGCGGAGAGCGCCGAGTTCGTGACGGTACTGGCCACCGCGATCGCCCTGGAGAACCCCGGCGGAGTGGTGCTGCGCACCAGCGCCCCCGGCCGCCCCGACCGCCTCCACGGCTGGCGACTGCACCAGTCCGACCTGGTCCCGCTCACCGAGGCGGAAGTGTTCAGCGCCTACTGCACGGACGCCACGACGGGCGAGCCCATCTCACCCGAACCGGGCGTCGAATACCTGGCCGGCTTCGACCTCGGAACCGACGCCCCCGACTCCCACCACTGAACGAAAGGGAGGGGCCCCGCCTCCGCGGAGCCCCTCCCACACACCATCGCGCCACGCCCCCGGGCGCGCCGCCCGGCCTACTCGCCCGAGAGCACCGCCCGGGCGGCGACCCGGGCCTCCTCGGCCGTGTCCACCGCACGCGCCGCCGCGGCGGCCCGCTCACACTGGGCCAGCGTGTACTTCGCCAGAGTCGCCCGTACATACGGGATCGAGGCCGCCCCCATGGACAGCGACGTCACACCCAGCCCCGTCAGCACACAGGCGAGCAGCGGATCGGACGCCGCCTCACCACAGACACCACAGCTCTTGCCCTCGGCCTTCGCCGCCTCCGCCGACAGCGCCACCAGATCGAGCAGCGCCGGCTGCCACGGATCCTGAAGCCGGGACACAGCGCCCACCTGACGGTCGGCGGCGAAGGCGTACTGCGCCAGATCGTTGGTGCCGAGCGAAAGGAACTCGACCTCCTGCAGAATCGAACGCGCCCGCAGCGCGGCGGACGGAATCTCCACCATCGCGCCGAACTTCGCCCGCAGCCCGGCCTCCCGGCACGCGTCCGCGAACGCCTTGGCGTCCGTACGGTCCGCCACCATCGGGGCCATGACCTCCAGATACACCGGCAGGCCCTCGGCGGCCCTCGACAGCGCCACCAGCTGCGTACGCAGCACCTCCGGATGATCCAGCAGGCTCCGCAGCCCCCGCACACCCAGCGCGGGGTTGGGCTCGTCGGCCGGCGTCAGGAAGTCCAGCGGCTTGTCCGCGCCCGCGTCCAGCACCCGCACGACCACCCGGCCCTCGGGGAACGCCTCCAGCACCTTGCGGTACGCCTCGACCTGCGCCTCCTCCGACGGAGCCCGCTCACTGTCGTCCAGGAAGAGGAACTCCGTACGGAACAGGCCGACGCCCTCGGCACCCGCCGCCACGGCGGCCGGTACATCGGCGGGCCCGCCGACATTGGCCAGCAGCGGCACCTTGTGACCGTCCGACGTGGCACCCGGGCCACTGGAGGCGGAGAGTGCGGCCTTCCGCGCGGCGGCGGCGCGCTCCAGCTCGGCCCGCTTCCCCGCGCTCGGCTCCACGAAGACCTCGCCGGTGCTGCCGTCGACCGCGATCAGCGTGCCCTCGGCCAGCTCACCCGCACCCGGCAGCGCGACCACGGCGGGCACCCCGAGCGCCCGCGCCAGAATCGCGCTGTGACTGGTCGGCCCGCCCTCCTCGGTGACGAACCCCAGCACCAGCGCGGGGTCCAGCAGCGCCGTGTCGGCGGGGGCCAGATCGCGGGCGATCAGTACATAGGGCTCGTCGCTGTCGGGCACCCCCGGCATCGGCACACCCAGCAGCCGGGCCACGATCCGGTTCCGCACATCGTCGAGGTCCGCCACCCGGCCGGCCAGATACTCACCGGCACCCGCCAGCAGCGCCCGATAGGCGGCGAAGGCGTCGTAGACCGCGCGCTCGGCGGAGCTGCCGACGGCGATCCGCCGCTCGACGTCCGCCATCAGCTCAGGGTCCTGCGCCATCAGGGCCTGCGCTTCGAGCACGGCCTGAGCCTCCCCGCCGGCCAGGTTGCCCCGGGCGATCAGGTCCGCGGCCACGGCCTCCACCGCCTGGTGGGCGCGCCCCTGCTCGCGCTCGGCGTCCTGCGCGGTGTTCTGCTTGGCCGGCGGTTCGAGGACGGCCGTCCCCATGTGCCGTACTTCGCCGATGGCCACGCCGTGACTCACACCGACGCCTCGCAGCGTTGTCTCCATCTCACCCGTCTCCGATCGAGCGGCGGCATGTGCCGCCGCGCTGGCTGTCCATCCGGCCCGTCACCCTCTGTTCGGCGTCACTGCCAGCCGAAGAGAGGGTCCCCGAGCTTCACGTCCCCGTCCTCACGGACATCGGAGAGGGAGTCGGCGGTCGCCTCCAGCGCGACCACCGGACAGATCGGGGACTTGCCCGCGGCTTCCACGGCCGCGGGGTCCCAGCGCACGACGGCCTGGCCCCGGACGACGGTGTCGCCCTTGTTGACCAGCAGCTCGAAGCCCTCGCCGTTGAGCTGCACGGTGTCAATGCCGAGATGCGTCAGCACCCCGTGCCCCTCGTCATCCACGACGACATACGCGTGCGGGTGCAGAGAGACGATGACACCGCCGACGGGAGCCAGCGCCTCCGAGGGTTCCCGGACGGGATCGATGGCGGTACCGGGCCCGACCATCGCGCCGGAGAACACCGGATCGGGCACCGCCGCGAGTCCGATGGCACGTCCGGCGATAGGTGACGTCACTGTGGTCATGGAGCCTCCCAGGGGCGGAGAGTCGATTGACGCGCCGTCACTGCCTGTCCCGGACGGCGCACTGTTGAGCAGCGTAAGTCATATGAAGTCCCGGTTCCGCCCGAATGCTGCTGGTTGGCGGCTTCCCCAGGGCGCTCCGGGGGCGATTTGCCTCGCATCTTGGCGCCGGGTACTGTCGTACTCCTGCCCGACACCAACCGGACTTCGAGTCCGGAGTCGAGCGGAAACCCATCAAGCTCAGATCGTAACCGGTCTACATCTCTGCATGTCCGCAGAGAGGTGGTCAGGAAGACCGAGAAAGCCTGATACGGTTTAGACACACCGAAGGGAAAGCCCGGAGGGCCTGGTGAAAAGGGCCTGAAGGAAGCGTCCGTTCCTTGAGAACTCAACAGCGTGCCAAAAGTCAACGCCAGATACGTTGATACCCCGTCCCCTTCTGGGGATGAG
>NZ_BAAASB010000038.1:0-29374 GCF_039532665.1 Streptomyces amakusaensis
CCGCTGTTCTCGGTTCGCTGCGTCGTGGTGAGGGTGGTCTCGATCGTTTCTGGCAGTCGCTGGGTGAGGCGTATGTCCGTGGTGTGAGTGTGGATTGGGACGCGGTGTTCGCGGGGACGGGTGCCCGGCGGGTGGATCTGCCCACCTACGCCTTCCAGGCGCAGCGGTTCTGGCCCGAGGCCGCCCCTCTGGAAGCCGTGGCCGCCGCTCCCGAGAGTGCGATCGACGCCCGGTTCTGGGAAGCCGTCGAACGCGAAGACCTCGAAGCGCTCACCGCCGAACTCGACATCGACGGCGACCGGCCCCTCAACGAACTGCTGCCCGCGCTGTCCTCGTGGCGCAGGCAGAGCCGTGAGCAGTCCACGGTCGACGGCTGGCGCTACCGCGTCACCTGGAAGCCGCTGGCCGAGCCCACGACCGCCCGCCTTTCGGGCACCTGGCTGGCGGTTGTGCCCGAGGGGCTTTCGGGGGCCGCCGCCGACTGGGCGGACGGGGTGCTGCGTACGCTCACCGAACACGGCGCGGAGATACGTACCGTCACCGCCACGACCGCCGACACCCGGGAGACCATCGCCGACGGCATCCGGACGGCCGGCCCGGCTCCTGCCGGAGTGGTCTCCCTCCTCGCGCTCGCGGGCGAGAACGCCTTCGCCGCCGGACTCGGCGTCACCGCCGCGCTCGTCCAGGCGCTCGGCGACGCCGAGGTGGCCGCGCCGCTGTGGTGCGTCACCCGGGGCGCGATCGCCGTGGCCAAATCCGAGCGGCTGGAGAACCCGGCACAGGCCCTGATCTGGGGCTTCGGCCGGAGCGCCGCACTCGAACACCCCGATCGCTGGGGTGGACTGCTCGACCTTCCCGTCGCTCTCGACGACCGTACGCGCGACCGGCTGGCCGGTGTGTTGGCGGGTGACGGTGGTGAGGATCAGGTCGCGGTCCGTTCCTCGGGTCTCTTCGGTCGCCGTCTCGCTCATGCTCCTCTGGGGGAGAGCGTGGCGGTACGGGAGTGGCGTCCGGAGGGGACCACGCTGGTCACCGGCGGTACGGGAGCGCTGGGCGGGCATGTGGCCCGCTGGCTCGCCGAGAACGGTGCGGAGCGTGTGCTGCTGACCAGCCGCCGGGGCCCGGACGCACCGGGCGCGGCCGAGCTGGAGAAGGAGCTGACCGAGCTGGGCACGCAGGTCACCATCGCCGCCTGCGATGTCAGCGACCGTGACGCGGTGGCCGCCCTCATGGCGCGGCACCCCCTCACGGCCGTGGTGCACACCGCCGGAGTGCTCGACGACGGAGTCATCGACGCGCTCACCCCCGAGCGGTTCGCGACCGTGCTCGCCCCCAAGGCGGACGCGGCGCACACCCTGCACGAGCTGACGCGGGGCCTGGACCTGTCCGCGTTCGTCCTCTTCTCCGGAGTCGCCGGAACCCTCGGCGACGCGGGGCAGGCGAACTACGCGGCGGCCAACGCCTATCTGGACGCCCTCGCCGAACAGCGCCACGCCGACGGACTGGCCGCGACCTCGATCGCCTGGGGCCGCTGGGGCGACAGCGGACTGGCCGCGGGCGGAGCGATCGGGGAGCGGCTCGACCGGGGCGGGGTGCCCGCGATGGCTCCCCGGTCCGCGATCCGCGCCCTGCGGCTGGCTCTCGACCACGGCGAGGCGGCCGTCGCCGTCGCCGACATCCAGTGGGAGAGGTTCGCGCCCGGCTACACCGCCGTACGGCCCAGCCCGTTCCTGGGCGACCTGCCCGAGGTGCGGCGGCTCGCCCAGGCGGCCCCGGCCGCCGGCGGAGCGGACGGGGACCTCTCCCCGGCCGAGTCGCTGCGGCGGCGGCTCGCGCCCATGCCGCAGGCCGAACAGGCCCTGGCCGTCCTCGAACTGGTCCGCTCCCAGGCCGCCACCGCGCTCGGCCATCCCAACGCCGACGAGGTCGGCGCGGGGCGCGCGTTCAAGGAACTCGGCTTCGACTCCCTGATCGCGCTGGAACTGCGCAACCGGCTCAATGTCGCCACCGGACTGCGGCTCCCGGCCACCCTGGTCTTCGACCACCCGACGCCGGCGGTGCTCGCCGACTTCCTGCGGGGCGAGATCACCCAGGACGGCAGCGCCGGAGCCGCCCCCGGAATCGCGGAACTCGAAAAGCTGGAGTCCGCGCTCTCCGTGCTCGACCCGGACGAGGACAACGACACACGTACCGATATCGCGCTGCGTCTGCAGGCTCTCCTGGCGAAGTGGGGTGAACCGCACACCGATTCCACCGGTGAGACCGTCACGGAGCAACTCCAGGAGGCCACACCGGATGAACTCTTCGACTTCATCGAAAAAGAGTTCGGTATCTAGCACAGCGAACAAAGCGGCAGCGGTCAGCAGGCAGTAGCAGCAGGCGCAAGGGTTTGTGACAAGAAGCATGGGTGAGGTTCCAATGGCGGCAGATCAGGACAAGATCCTCGGCTATCTGAAGCGGGTGACGGCCGATCTGCATCAGACGCGGCAGCGGCTGCGCGAGGTCGAGGCCCAGGAGCCGGAGCCGATCGCGATCGTGGGCATGAGCTGCCGCTTCCCCGGCGGCATCGAGTCGCCGGAGGGCCTGTGGGACCTGGTGGCCCAGGGCAAGGACGCGATCACCGACTTCCCCACCGACCGTGGCTGGGACATCGAGTCGCTGTACGACGCCGACCCCGACCAGCAGGGCACCTCGTACACCCGCGAGGGCGGATTCCTCGACGGCGCCGGAGAATTCGACGCCGCCTTCTTCGGCATCAGCCCCCGTGAAACCCTCGGCATGGACCCGCAGCAGCGCCTGCTGCTCGAAACCTCGTGGGAGACCTTCGAACGGGCCGGAATAGACCCGGCGACCCTGCGCGGCAGCAAAGCCGGTGTCTTCATCGGCACCAACGGCCAGGACTATCCCGAACTGCTCCGCGAAGTCCCCAAGGGCGTCGAGGGATATCTGCTCACCGGAAACGCGGCGAGTGTCGTCTCCGGCCGTATCTCCTACACCTTCGGTCTCGAAGGCCCCGCCGTCACCGTCGACACCGCCTGCTCCTCCTCGCTCGTGGCCCTGCATCTCGCGGTGCAGGCGCTGCGAGGCGGCGAGTGCTCCCTCGCGCTCGCCGGCGGTGTCACCGTCATGTCGAGCCCGCGCGCGTTCGTGCAGTTCAGCCGACAGCGAGGGCTCGCCCCCGACGGCCGCTGCAAGCCCTTCGCCGACGGGGCCGACGGCACCGGCTGGGGCGAGGGCGTCGGCATGCTCCTCGTGGAGCGGCTCTCCGACGCCCGTAAGAACGGCCACCCGGTCCTCGCGATCGTGCGCGGCTCGGCGATCAACCAGGACGGCGCGTCCAACGGACTCACCGCCCCCAACGGCCCCTCCCAGCAGCGCGTCATCCGCCAGGCACTGACCAACGCCGGACTCACCCCGGCACAGGTCGACGTCGTGGAGGCGCACGGCACCGGCACCACCCTCGGCGACCCCATCGAGGCGCAGGCCATCCTCGCCACCTACGGCCAGAACCGGCCCGAGGGCCGCCCGCTGTGGCTCGGCTCGGTGAAGTCGAACATCGGCCACACCCAGGCCGCCGCCGGAGTCGCCGGCATCATCAAAATGGTGCTGGCGATCCAGCACGGCGTACTGCCCGAATCGCTCCACATCGACCAGCCCTCCGGCAACGTCGACTGGGCCGCCGGAGACGTCAGGCTGCTCACCGAGGCCGTGCCCTGGCCGCGGACCGGCCAGCCGCGCCGCGCCGGCATCTCCTCCTTCGGCGTCAGCGGCACCAACGCCCACACCGTCATCGAGCAGGCCCCGCCCGCCGAAGACACCCCCGAGACCTCCGGCAGCTCCGACACCCCCGCTTCCGGCGCACCCCGGGGCGCGACAGGCCCTGTGCCGCTGCTGCTGTCCGGCCAGACCGAACCCGCGCTGCGCGCCCAGGCCGAGCGGCTCGCCGCCCATCTGCGGGCCGCGCCCGCGCTCGCCGCCGACCCCGCGAGCCTCACCGACCTCGCTCTCTCCCTCGCCACCGGCCGCGCCTCGCTCGACCGCAGGGCCGCGCTCCTCAGCACCGACCGCGACACCCTTCTGACCGGCCTCGACGCGCTCGCCGCAGGCGAACCGTCCACCGAGCCGTCCACCGTGCCGCTCCTCGGCACGGTCGGCGAGGGCAAGACCGCCTTCCTCTTCACCGGCCAGGGCAGCCAGCGCCCCGGCATGGGCCGCGAGCTGTACGCCACCCACCCCGGCTTCGCCCGCGCCCTCGACGCCGTCCGCGACGAGCTGGACCGCCATCTGGAACGCCCGCTGTACGAGGTGCTGTTCGCCGCAGAGGGCACACCCGAGGCCGAACTCCTCCACGAGACCGCCTACACCCAGACCGCGCTGTTCGCCGTCGAGGTCGCACTCCACCGCCAGCTGGAGGAGTGGGGAATCACCCCCGACTTCCTCATCGGCCACTCCATCGGCGAACTCGCCGCCGCCCATGTCTCCGGCGTCCTCACCCTCGCCGACGCGGCCGAACTGGTCGCCGCCCGGGGCCGGCTGATGCAGGCGCTGCCCACCGGCGGCGCGATGATCGCCGTCGAGGCCGCCGAGGACGAGATCCTCCCGCTGCTCACCGACCGCGTCAGCGTCGCCGCCGTCAACGGCCCCCGCTCCGTCGTCGTCTCCGGCGACACCGAGGCCGCCGAGGCCCTCGCCCGGACGCTCCGCGCACAGGGCCGCCGCACCAAGAAGCTCACCGTCAGCCACGCCTTCCACTCGCCGCTGATGGACGGCATGCTCGACGCCTTCCGCGAGGTCGCCGAGCGCATCGCGTACGCCCCGCCCGTCATCCCGATCGTCTCCAACCTCACCGGCGCCTCCGTCACCGCCGAGGAGATCTGCTCCGCCGACTACTGGGTCCGCCACGTCCGCGAAGCCGTCCGCTTCCTCGACGGCGTCCGCAAACTCGCCGACCAGGGCGTCACCGCCTTCCTCGAAGTCGGCCCCGGGGGAGTGCTCACCGCCCTCGCGCAGGAGTGCGTCACCGACCGGCCCGACCGGGAGGACGACGGCCACGGTCACGGCCACAGCTCCGTCTTCGTCCCCCTGCTGCGCGCCGACCGGCCCGAGCCGGCCGCCTTCGCCACGGCCGTCGCACAGGCCCATGTCCACGGCGTACGCGTCGACTGGACCGCCGTCTTCGCCGGGCGCGCCGCCACCCGCGTCGAACTGCCCACCTACGCCTTCCAGCGCGAGCTGTACTGGCCCGAGCAGCCCACCGCCTGGGCGGGCGACGTCACCGCCGCGGGCATCGGCTCCGCGGACCACCCGCTGCTGGGCGCGGCCATCGCCCTCGCCGACGGCGACGGATACCTCTTCACCGGCCGGCTCTCCCTGGCCACCCACCCCTGGCTCGCCGACCACACGGTCATGGACACCGTGCTGCTGCCCGGCACGGCCTTCGTCGAACTGGCGCTGCGCGCGGGCGAGCACACCGGCTGCGAGCTGCTCGACGAACTCACCCTCGAAGCACCGCTGGCACTGCCCCCGCACGGCGGAGTGCAGATCCAGCTCGCCGTCGGCGCGCCCGACGCCCACGGCCGGCGCTCGCTGACCCTGCACTCCCGCCCCGAGGACGCCGCCGACGACACCTGGGGCGAGGGCGCCTGGACCCGGCACGCCACCGGTTCCCTGGCCGCGGCGGGCACGGTCCGCGAGCCGCTCGCCGACCTCACCAGCTGGCCCCCGAAGGACGCCGCCGAGGTCCCCGTCGACGGGCTGTACGACTATCTGGCCGAGTCCGGTTTCGCCTACGGACCCGTCTTCCAGGGCCTCAAAGCGGCCTGGCAGCGCGGCGACGAGGTCTTCGCCGAGGTCAGGCTGCCCGAGCAGGCGCACGCCGAAGCGGCCCTGTTCGGCCTGCACCCCGCACTGCTGGACGCGGCGCTGCACGCCGTCGGCATCGGCTCGCTGCTGACCGAGACCGAGCACGGCAGGCTGCCGTTCTCCTGGAGCGGCGTCCGGCTGGAGGCCGTCGGCGCGCGCGCCCTGCGCGTCCGCCTCGCCCCCGCGGGCCACGACACCGTCTCCGTGACCCTCGCCGACGAGACGGGCGCGCCCGTCGCCGACGTGGCCGCGCTGCTGCTGCGCCCCGTCTCCCCGGACCAGGTCCACGCCGCCCGCACCGCCTTCCACGACTCCCTGTTCCGGGTCGAGTGGACCGCTGTGCCCGTGCCCGCCACGACCACCGTCGCCGCGGGCCAGTGGGTACTGCTCGCAGACGCGGGTACGGAGTTCACCGCCGCGCTGCCCACCGCCGCCGCCCACCCCGACCTCGCCGCCCTCGGCGCGGCGCTGGACGCGGGCGGACCCGTACCACAGGCCGTCGTCGTCCCCTTCGGAACCTTCGCCGAATCTGGCACCGACTCCGCCGCCGGCCCCGCCGCCGTGGACGCCGAGCTGCCCGGCACCGTGCGCACCGCCCTGCACCGGGCCCTCCGGCTCGCCCAGGAGTGGCTCGCCGACGACCGCTTCGCCGCCTCCCGGCTCGTCCTCGCCACCCGCGAAGCCGTCGCCACCACCCCGGACGGCGACATCGCCGACCTGGCCAACGCCCCGCTGTGGGGCCTGCTGCGCACCGCGCAGTCCGAGCACCCCGACCGCTTCGTCCTGCTCGACCTGGACGGCGCCGAGGAGTCCCTGCGCGCCCTGCCCGGCGCGCTCGCCACCGGCGAGCCGCAGCTCGCCCTGCGCGAGGGCAAGGTCGTCGTACCCCGGCTCGCCCGGGTCGCCGCCGCCCCCGACCGGAGCGCCCCCGCACTCGACCCGGACGGCACCGCCCTGGTCACCGGTGCCACCGGCACCCTCGGCGGCCTGGTCGCCCGCCACCTGGTGACCGAGCACGGCGTCCGCCGGCTGCTGCTCACCAGCCGCCGGGGCGAGGCCGCCGCCGGAGCCGCCGAACTCCTCGCCGAGCTGCGCGAACTGGGCGCGGACGTCACCCTCGCCGCGTGCGACGCGGCCGACCGGGATGCGCTCGCCGCCGTACTGGCCGCGATCCCCGCCGAGCACCCGCTGACCGCCGTCGTCCACACCGCCGGAGTCCTCGACGACGGCATCCTCGAATCCCTCACCCCCGAACGCGTCGACCGTGTGCTGCCCGCCAAGGTGGACGCCGCCGTCCACCTGCACGAGCTGACCCGCGAGCTGAACCCGGCCGCCTTCGTGCTCTTCTCCGCCGCAGCGGGCACCCTCGGCGGCCCCGGCCAGGCCAACTACGCCGCCGCCAACACCTTCCTCGACGCGCTCGCCCACCGCCGCCGCGCCGAAGGACTGCCCGCGACCGCGCTCGCCTGGGGCCTGTGGGCCGAACGCAGCGGCATGACCGGCGACCTCGCCGACGCCGACCTGGAGCGGATCTCCCGCGCGGGCGTCGCCGCGCTCTCCTCCGCCGAGGGCCTCGCCCTCCTCGACACCGCGCGCGCCGTCGGCGAGCCCACCGCCGTCCCCATGCACCTCGATCTGGCGTCCCTGCGCCAGGCCGACGCGAGCATGGTCCCCGCCCTGCTGCGCGGCCTGGTCCGCGCCCCCGCCCGCAGGACCGCCGAGACCGCCGCCGCCTCCGCCGTCCCGGCCGGCTCGCTCGCCGAACGGCTGCTGCCGCTGCCCGCCGCCGACCGCGCCCGGCTGCTCCTCGACACCGTCCGGGTGCAGGTCGCGGCCGTCCTCGGCTACCCCGGCCCCGAGGCCGTCGACCCGGACCGCGCGTTCAAGGTCCTCGGCTTCGACTCGCTGACCGCCGTCGAACTCCGCAACCGCCTCGGCTCCGCCACCGGCACCCGGCTGCCCGCCACCCTCGTCTTCGACTACCCCACCCCGAACGCGCTCGCCGCGTTCCTCAAGACCGAACTCCTCGGCGACGAGGCCGACTCCGCACCGGCCGTCACCGCCGCCTCCGGCGCGTCCGCCGACGACGAGCCCATCGTCATCGTCGGCATGAGCTGCCGCTACCCCGGCGGCGTCGACAGCCCCGAAGAGCTGTGGAAGCTCGTCGCGGGCTCCGTCGACGCGATCTCGCCCTTCCCCACCGACCGGGGCTGGAACCTCGACGCGCTGTACGACTCCGACCCCGGCCGCGCCGGGACCTCGTACACCCGCGAGGGCGGCTTCCTCCACGACGCCGCCGACTTCGACCCGGACCTCTTCGGGATCAACCCGCGCGAGGCCCTCGCCATGGACCCGCACCAGCGGCTCCTGCTGGAGACCTCCTGGGAGGCCTTCGAGCGGGCCGGCATCGACCCGATGGGTGTACGCGGCAGCCGTACCGGCGTCTTCGCGGGCGTCATGTACCACGACTACCTCACCCGGCTCCCCGCCGTCCCCGAGGGCCTGGAGGGCTACCTCGGCACCGGCACCGCCGGGAGCGTCGCCTCAGGGCGCATCTCCTACACCTTCGGTCTCGAAGGCCCCGCCGTCACCGTCGACACCGCCTGCTCCTCCTCGCTGGTCGCCCTGCACCTCGCCGCGCAGGCCCTGCGCAACGGCGAGTGCGACATGGCCCTCGCGGGCGGCGTCACCGTGATGTCCACCCCCGACACCTTCATCGACTTCAGCCGTCAGCGCGGGCTCGCCACCAACGGCCGCTGCAAGTCCTTCTCCGCCGACGCCGACGGCACCGGCTGGGCCGAGGGCGCGGGCATGATCCTCGTCGAGCGCCTCTCCGACGCCCGGCGCAACGGCCACCGGATCCTCGCCGTCGTACGCGGCACCGCCGTCAACCAGGACGGCGCGTCCAACGGACTGACCGCGCCCAACGGCCCCTCCCAGCAGCGCGTCATCCGCCAGGCGCTCGCCAACGCCGGACTGACCACCGCCGACGTCGACGCCGTCGAGGCGCACGGCACCGGCACCACGCTGGGCGACCCGATCGAGGCACAGGCGCTCCTCGCCACCTACGGCCAGGACCGCCCCGAGGGCATGCCGCTGCGACTCGGCTCCATCAAGTCGAACATCGGCCACACCCAGGCCGCCGCCGGAGCCGCCGGCATCATCAAAATGGTCATGGCCATGCGCCACGGCACCCTGCCCCCGTCGCTGCACATCGGCGAGCCGTCCCCGCACATCGACTGGTCGGCCGGCGCGGTGTCCCTCCTCACCGAGGCCGCCGACTGGCCCGACACCGGCCGCGCCCGCCGCGCCGGCATCTCCTCCTTCGGCGTCAGCGGCACCAACGCCCACGTCATCATCGAGCAGCCGCCCGCCGACGAGCCCGAGGCCCCCGGCACCGGCGCGGCGCTCCCCGCGAACACCCCGCTGCCCTTCGCGCTCTCCGGCCGGACCCCCGCCGCGCTGCGCGCCCAGGCCGCCCGGCTCCTCGCCCATCTCACCGAGCGGCCCGACACGGCCCCCGCCGACCTGGCCCTCTCCCTCGCCACCACCCGTACCGCCCTGGACCGCCGGGCCGCCGTCGTCGCGGGCGACCGCGAGACGCTCGTCACCGGCCTCACCGCCCTCGCCGAAGGACACGACAGCGCCCGGCTGATCCAGCACACCGCCGCCGACGGGCGGACGGCCGTCCTGTTCACCGGCCAGGGCAGCCAGCGCCCCGGCATGGGACGCGAGCTGTACGAGACGTACCCCGCCTTCGCCGAGGCGCTGGACGCGGTCTGCGCCGAGCTGGACCCGCACCTCGGACAGCCCCTCAAGGACGTGCTGTTCAGCGAGGACGCCGACCTCCTGAACCGGACCGAACACACCCAGCCCGCCCTGTTCGCGCTGGAGACCGCGCTCTACCGGCTCGTCGAGACCTGGGGAGTGCGCCCCGACTTCCTCGCCGGCCACTCCATCGGCGAGATCACCGCCGCACACATCGCGGGCGTCCTCCCGCTGCCCGACGCGGCCAGGCTGGTCGCCGCCCGGGGCCGTCTCATGGCGGAACTCCCCGAGGGCGGCGCGATGATCGCGCTGACCGCCACCGAGGACGAGGTGCTGCCGCTGCTCGCCGGTCACGAGGACCGGATCGGCATCGCCGCCGTCAACTCCGCAGCCACCGTCGTCATCTCCGGCGACGAGACCCTCGCCCTGGAGATCGCCGCCGACTTCGACCGGCGGGGCCGCCGCACCAAGCGCCTCACCGTCAGCCACGCCTTCCACTCGCCGCTGATGGACGGCATGCTCGACGCCTTCCGCGAGGTCGCCGAGAGCCTTTCGTACGAGAACCCGAAGATCCCGGTCGTCTCCAATCTGACCGGTGCCCTCGTCACGGACGAGATGGGCTCGGCGGACTTCTGGGTACGCCATGTCCGCGAGGCCGTCCGCTTCCTCGACGGCGTCCGCGCCCTCGAAGCCGAACACGTCACCACCTACCTCGAACTCGGCCCGCAGGGCGTCCTGACCGGCCTCGGCCGCGACTGCCTCACCGACAGCGCCGACCAGACCGGTCAGACCGCCCCGGCTGTCTTTGTACCGGGGCTCCGCCGCGACCGGGGCGAGGCCGAGGCCCTGACCGGCGCGATCGCCGCCCTCCACACCCGTGGCGTACGCGTCGACTGGACCGCCTACTTCGCCGCCACCGGCGCACACCGCGTCGAGCTGCCGACGTACGCCTTCCAGCGCGAGCGCTTCTGGCTCGAAGCCCCCGCCGGCCACGTCGGCGACGTCGAGTCGGCGGGCCTGGGCGCGGCCCACCACCCCCTCCTCGGCGCGGCGGTCTCCCTCGCCGACGGCGAGGGATTCCTCCTCACCGGCCGCCTCGCGCTCGACACCCACCCCTGGCTCGCCGACCACGCCGTCATGGGATCCGTCCTGCTGCCCGGCACCGCCTTCGTCGAACTCGCCGTCCGCGCGGGCGACCAGGCGGGCTGCGACCTGCTGGAAGAACTCACCCTCGAAGCCCCGCTGATCCTCGCCCCCGACGCGGCCGTACGCCTCCAGACAGTCGTCGGAGCCCCCGACGGGTCCGGCCGCCGCACCCTCGACCTGTACTCCACCGACGCCGCCGCCCCCGCCGACGAGCCCTGGACCCGGCACGCGAGCGGAATCCTCGCCACCGGAGCGCCTGCCCCGGCCCCCTCCTCCGACCTGACCGCCTGGCCCCCGCCCGGTGCCGAACCCGTCTCCGTCGACGGCCTGTACGAGCACCTCGGCCGGGGCGGTTTCGCGTACGGACCGGTCTTCCAGGGCCTGCGCGCCGCCTGGCTGCACGGCGACGACGTCTACGCCGAGGTCGCCCTCCCCGAGGACCGGCAGGCCGACGCCGCCAGGTTCGGCATCCACCCGGCGCTCCTCGACGCCGCCCTGCACGCGACCTTCGTCCGGCCCGCCCCCGACGGCGAGCAGCAGGGCCGGCTGCCCTTCGCCTGGCGCGGAGTCTCCCTCCACGCCGTCGGCGCGTCCGCGCTCCGCGTCCGCCTCACCCAGGACGGCGAGGACACCCTCGCGCTCCAGCTCGCCGACACCACCGGCGCGCCCGTCGCCGCCGTCGACAGCCTGAGGGTGCGGCCCGTCTCCGCCGACCAGCTCGGCGGCGCGCGCGCCGCCCACCACGAGTCCCTGTTCCGGATCGACTGGGCCACCGTGCCCGTCCCCGCGACCCCCCGGGGCGCGGGCGAGCCCCTCGCCGTCCTCGGCACCGGCGGCCCCGCGCTGCCCGGCGTCGACACCGCCGTCCACACGGACCTCGACGCCCTCGCCGCCGCCATCGACGCGGGCGCACCGGTCCCCGGCCATGTCCTCGTCCACCACACCCCCGGCACGGCCACCGCCCCCACCGACCCCACAGTCCTCGCCGAAGCCGTCCACACCGCCTCCCACCAGGCGCTCGCCCTGGTCAACGGCTGGCTGGCCGACGACCGCTTCGCCGCGTCCCGGCTGGTGTTCCTCACCCGGGGCGCGATCGCCACCCAGAGCGACCCGGACCTCGCCGACCTCACCCACGCACCCGTCTGGGGCCTGGTGCGCACCGCCCAGTCGGAGAACCCCGACCGGTTCGTCCTCGCCGACCTCGACACCGACCCGGCGTCCGCCGAGGCCCTCGCCCAGGCACTGGCCACCGGCGAGCCGCAGTTCGCCGTCCGCCGGGGCACCGTCCACGCCCCCCGCCTCGCCCGAGTCCCCGCCACCACCGCGCTGACCCCGCCCCCGGGCGAGACCGCCTGGCGCATGGACATCGAGAACAAGGGCACCCTCGACAATCTCACCCTCGTCCCCAGCCCCGAGTCCCAGGCACCCCTGGAGCCCGGCCAGGTCCGCGTCGCGGTCCGCGCCGCCGGACTCAACTTCCGCGATGTGCTCAACGCCCTCGGCATGTACCCCGGCGACCCGGGCCTCATGGGCAGCGAGGGCGCGGGCATCGTCCTGGAGACCGGCCCCGGCGTCGACGACCTCGCCCCCGGCGACCGCGTCCTCGGCATGCTGCCCGGCGCGTTCGGCCCGCTCACCGTCGTCGACCGCCGCATGATCGCCCCCATGCCCGACGGCTGGACCTTCGCCGAGGCCGCGTCCGTACCGATCGTCTTCATGACCGCGTACTACGCGCTCAACGACCTCGCCGGGCTGCGCGGCGGCGAATCCCTCCTCGTCCACGCCGCCGCGGGCGGCGTCGGCATGGCGGCCGTCCAGCTCGCCCGCCACTGGGGCGTGGACGTCTACGCCACGGCGAGCCCCGGCAAGTGGGACACCCTGCGCGGACTCGGCCTCACCGACGACCGCATCGCCTCCTCCCGCACCCTCGACTTCGAGGACACCTTCCGCACCGCCACCCAGGGACGCGGCGTCGACGTCGTCCTCGACTCCCTGGCCAGGGAATTCGTGGACGCCTCCCTGCGGCTGCTGCCGCGCGGCGGACGCTTCGTCGAGATGGGCAAGACCGACGTCCGCACCCCGCAGGACGTCGCCGCCGCCCACCCGGGCGTCTCCTACCAGGCGTTCGACCTCACCGAAGCCGGACTCGACCGCATTCAGGAGATGCTCACCGAGCTGCTCGGCCTCTTCCGCGCGGGCGCGCTGCACCCCGTACCGGTCTCCGCCTGGGACCTCCGACAGGCCCCCGAGGCCTTCCGCCACCTCAGCCAGGCACGCCACGTCGGCAAGATCGTCCTCACTCTGCCCGCCGAGTGGAACCCCGACGGCACCGTCCTGATCACGGGCGGCACCGGCACCCTCGGCGCGCTCGTCGCCCGGCACGCCGTCACCGTCCGGGGCGCGCGCCGGCTGCTGCTCACCAGCCGCCGGGGCGAGGCCGCCGCCGGAGCCGCCGAACTCGCCGCCGAGCTGCGCGAACTGGGCGCGGACGTCACTCTCGCCGCGTGCGACGCTGCCGACCGCGATGCGCTCGCCGCCGTACTGGCCGCGATCCCCGCCGAGCACCCGCTGACCGCCGTCGTCCACACCGCCGGAGTCCTCGACGACGGCGTCATCGGATCCCTCACCCCCGAACGCCTGGACACCGTCCTGCGGCCCAAGGCGGACGCGGCACTCCACCTCCACGAACTCACCCGCCATCTGGACCTGGCCGACTTCGTCCTCTTCTCGTCCGCCGCCGGCACCTTCGGCGGCGCGGGACAGGCCAACTACGCCGCCGCCAACGTCTTCCTCGACGCCCTCGCCCGCCACCGGCAGGCCCACGGGCTCGCCGCCACCTCCCTGGCCTGGGGCCTGTGGGCCGACGCCAGCGGAATGACCGGCGAACTCGACACCGCCGACAAGGACCGGATGACCCGGTCCGGCGTCCTCGGCCTCTCCTCCGAGGAGGGCCTCGCCCTCCTCGACACCGCCCACCACACCGGCGAAGCCCATCTGGTACCCATGCGGCTCGACCTCGCGCCGCTGCGCCAGGCCGACGCGAGCATGGTTCCCGCCCTGCTGCGCGGCCTGGTCCGCGCCCCTGCCCGCCGGGCCGTGGAAGCGGTCGCGGCCGGTGCCGGAACCCCGCTCGTGGAGCGGCTGGTGCGGCTGCCCGAGAGCGAGCGCGACGCGCTCCTCCTCGATCTCGTGCGCAACCAGGTCGCGGCCGTCCTCGGCCACGCCACGGCGGACGCCGTCGAACCCGCCCGCGCCTTCAAGGACCTCGGCTTCGACTCGCTGACCGCCGTCGAGTTCCGCAACAGGCTCGGCGCGACCGCCGGCATCCGGCTGCCCGCCACGCTCGTCTTCGACTACCCCACGCCCGCCGTCCTCGCCGGACACCTCAAGGACGAACTCCTCGGCTCCGAGGCCGCCGCCGCCCTGCCCCGGCTCGCCACGGCCGCCGCCGAGGCCGACGACCCCATCGCCATCGTCGCGATGAGCTGCCGCTTCCCCGGCGACGTCCGCACCCCGGAAGACCTCTGGGAGCTGCTCGCCGAAGGCCGGGACGGCATCGCACAGCTTCCCGACGACCGGGGCTGGGACACCGAGGCGCTCTACGACCCCGACCCGGACAGCCCCGGCACCTCCTACGCCAGGGAGGGCGGCTTCTTCTACGACGCCCACCGCTTCGACCCGGCGTTCTTCGGGATCAACCCGCGCGAGGCCCTCGCCATGGACCCGCAGCAGCGGCTCCTCCTCGAAACCTCGTGGGAGGCGCTGGAGCGGGCCGGCATCGACCCGACGGGCCTGCGCGGCAAGCAGGTCGGCGTCTTCGTCGGCCAGATGCACAACGACTACGTCTCCCGGCTGAACACCGTCCCCGAAGGCGTCGAGGGCTACCTCGGCACCGGCGGCTCCAGCAGCATCGCCTCCGGCCGCATCTCCTACACCTTCGGCTTCGAGGGCCCTGCGGTCACCGTCGACACCGCCTGCTCCTCCTCGCTGGTCGCCCTGCACCTCGCCACCCAGGCCCTGCGCAGCGGCGAGTGCACACTCGCCCTCGCGGGCGGCGTCACCATCATCACCACCCCCGACGTCTTCACCGAGTTCAGCCGTCAGCGCGGCCTCGCCGCCGACGGCCGCTGCAAGCCCTTCGCCGCCGCCGCCGACGGCACCGCCTGGGGCGAGGGCGTCGGCATGCTCCTCGTGGAACGCCTCTCCGACGCCCGCCGCAACGGCCACCAGGTCCTCGCCGTCGTACGCGGCACGGCCGTCAACCAGGACGGCGCGTCCAACGGTCTGACCGCTCCGAACGGTCCGGCGCAGCAGCGGGTCATCCGCCAGGCACTGGAGAACGCCCGGCTGTCGGCCGCCGAGGTCGACGCCGTCGAGGCGCACGGCACGGGCACGACGCTCGGCGACCCGATCGAGGCGCAGGCGCTGCTCGCGACGTACGGGCAGGAGCACACCGAGGACTCCCCGCTGTGGCTGGGCTCCATCAAGTCCAACTTCGGTCACACCCAGGCCGCCGCCGGTGTCGCGGGCATCATCAAGATGGTCATGGCCATGCGCCACGGGGTGCTTCCGAAGACGCTGCATGTCGACGAGCCGACTCCTCATGTCGACTGGACGGACGGTGACGTCGCCCTGCTCACCGAGCAGCGTGAGTGGCCGGAGACCGGCCGTCCGCGCCGCGCGGGTGTGTCGTCCTTCGGCATGAGCGGTACGAACGCCCACGCGATCATCGAGCAGGCTCCGGCCGTCGAACCGGCCGCCGACCCCGCTTCCGGGGACCGGCCGGCCGCCGCCCCGGCTGCCCCCGCCCTCGCGTGGAACCTCTCCGCCCGTACCCCGGACGCCCTGCGCGCCCAGGGCGAGCGGCTGCTGTCCCATCTGACCGCCCACCCCGACACGGCACTCGCCGACATCGGCCACTCCCTCGTCTCCACCCGCGCCCTCTTCGACCACCGCGCCACCGCCGTGGCCACGGACCGCGACGGCTTCCGCGCCGCCCTCACGGCACTCGCCGAGGGCCGCTCGGCGACCGGTCTGGTCGAGGGTTCGGCGGTCGCCGGGAAGCTGGCGTTCCTGTTTACGGGGCAGGGGAGTCAGTGGCTGGGGATGGGCCGTGAGTTGTACGGCGCGTATCCGGTGTTCGCGGACGCGTTGGACGCGGTCTGCGCGCGTTTTGATGTGCCGTTGAAGGAAGCGCTGTTCGGCGACGAGAGCGGTGCTCTCGATGAGACGGCGGTGACGCAGCCGGCGTTGTTCGCTGTTGAGGTGGCGTTGTTCCGGCTGCTGGAGAGCTGGGGCGTACGCCCCGACTTCCTGTCCGGTCATTCGATCGGTGAGATCGCGGCGGCGCATGTGGCGGGTGTGTTCTCGCTGGAGAACGCCTGCACCCTGGTCGCGGCGCGTGGTCGCCTGATGCAGGCGCTGCCCACGGGTGGTGTGATGATCGCGGTCCAGGCGTCGGAGGAGGAGATCCTCCCGCTGCTGAACGATCGCGTGAGCATCGCGGCGATCAATGGTCCGCGGTCGGTGGTGATCGCGGGTGACGAGAGTGCCGCTCTCGCTGTGGTCGAGCAGTTCGCCGATCGCAAGTCCAAGCGTCTTACGGTCAGCCACGCGTTCCACTCGCCGCACATGGACGGCATGCTCGCCGACTTCCGCGAGGTCGCCGAGGGACTCTCGTACGACAGCCCGACGATCCCGGTCGTCTCCAACCTCACCGGCACCCTCGTCACGGATGAGATGGGCTCGGCGGACTTCTGGGTACGCCATGTCCGCGAGGCCGTCCGCTTCCTCGACGGCGTACGCGCCCTCGAAGCCGCCGGGGTCACCACCTACCTCGAACTCGGCCCCGACGGGACCCTGTCCGCCCTCGCTCAGGGCTGTGTCGAGCACGAGGACGCCGCTTTTGCGCCCCTCCTGCGCGCGGGACGCGACGAGACCGAGACGGTGGTCTCCGCCCTCGCCGCCGCTCAGGTGCGCGGAGTGCCCGTCGACTGGCAGGCGTTCTACGCCCCGACCGGCGCGCGCCGGGTCGAGCTGCCGACGTACGCCTTCCAGCGGACGGTCTACTGGCTCGACGCGGGCGCCTCGCAGGGCGATGTGGCGTCGGCGGGCCTCGGCGCGACGGACCACCCGCTGCTCGGAGCGGCCGTGGAGCTGCCCGATTCCGACGGGTTCCTCTTCACCGGCCGGCTCTCGCTGGCCACTCACCCCTGGCTCGCGGACCACGCGGTCATGGGTTCCGTACTGCTGCCCGGCACGGCCTTCGTCGAGCTGGCGATCCGCGCGGGCGACCAGGTCGGCTGCGATCTGGTCGAGGAGCTGACGCTCGAAGCGCCGCTGGTGCTGCCCGAGCGCGGCGGCGTACAGCTGCGGCTCTCCGTCGGCACCGCCGACCCGGTGGGGCGGCGCACACTGGCGCTCCACTCCCGGCCCGAGGAAGCGGACGCCGAAACTCCGTGGACCCGGCACGCCGCCGGTGTGCTGGCGGCCGGAGCCGAGCGGACTCCGCAGAGCCTGGCCGACTGGCCGCCCGCCGACGCCGAGCCGATCCCGGTGGAGGGGCTGTACGAGGGCCTCGCCGACTCCGGCTTCGGCTACGGCCCGGTGTTCCAGGGGCTGCGCGCCGCCTGGCGGCGCGACGGCGAACTCTTCGCCGAGGTGAGGCTGCCCGAGACGGCAGAGGCGGACGCCGCCGCCTTCGCCCTGCACCCCGCCCTGCTGGACGCGGCGCTGCACGCGCTGGGCCTGAGCGGTACGGATGGTCAGGACGGCGAGGGACGGCTGCCGTTCTCCTGGTCCGGAGTGGCCCTGCACGCCGTCGGCGCGACCGCGCTGCGTGTGCGCCTCACCCCGGCCCGGGGCGGCGAGACGGCCCTGACCATCGCCGACGCGACCGGTGAGCCGGTGGCCTCGGTGACCGGTCTGGCGCTGCGTGCCGTGACCCGTGAGCAGCTGAGCACGGCCAAGGACATCACGCGTGACGCGCTGTTCCGCGTCGACTGGACCGCTCTGCCCTCCGACGCCACGGCCGCCACGGCCGCCACGGCCGGCTCGGCCGATTCGGCCGACGACTGGATGATGCTCGGCGACGGCCCGCAGGCCTACGCCGATCTCGCGGCACTGGGCGCGGCGGTCGCCGAGGGGGGTGCCGTACCGTCGGCGCTGATCGTGCCGTGCGCGACCGCCGAGACGGCCGACCCGCTGCCCGCCGCCGTGCACACGGCGACGGACCGTGCGCTGAGCCTGGTGCGGGAGTGGCTGGCGGACGAGCGGTTCGCTGATGCGCGTCTGGTGTTCCTCACCCGGGGTGCGGTCGCGGCGGTCGCCGACGACACGGTGCCGGGACTGGCCCAGGCCGCGATCTGGGGTCTGGTGCGCTCCGCGCAGTCCGAGAACCCCGGCCGCTTCGTGCTGATCGACGCCGACGGCGTACCGACGGCGGAGCTTCTGTCGGCGGCCCTGGCGACCGGAGAGGCCCAGCTCGCGATCCGGGGCGAGGCCGTACGGTTGCCCAGGCTCGCCACCGTGACGCTCGGCGAGACTGTGACGCTTGGGGAGAACGGGGACCCTGCCCCGGACACCAGCGGCACCGTGCTGGTCACGGGTGCGAGCGGCACGCTGGGCGGGCTGTTCGCCCGTCATCTGGTGACGGAGCGCGGGGTGCGCCGACTGCTGTTGGTGAGCCGTCGTGGTGCCGCTGCCGAGGGCGCGGCGGAGCTGTCGGCCGAGCTGTCGGAGCTGGGCGCGGAGGTGGAGTGGGCGGCCTGCGACGTCGCCGACCGCGACGCGCTCGCCGCCGTACTGGCCGCGATCCCCGCCGAGTACCCGCTGACCGCCGTCGTGCACACGGCCGGTGTGCTCGATGACGGTGTGGTCGGGTCGCTGACTTCCGCCCGGTTGTCGGGTGTGCTGCGGCCGAAGGTGGACGCGGCGTGGAATCTGCACGAGCTGACCCGCGACCTGGACCTGTCGGCGTTCGTCCTGTTCTCGTCCGCTGCTGGTGTGTTCGGCGGTGCGGGTCAGGCGAACTACGCGGCGGCCAACGTCTTCCTGGACGCTCTGGCCCAGCACCGCAGGGCTCAGGGCCTCGCCGCGACCTCCCTCGCCTGGGGACTGTGGACCGGCGTGGGCGGCATGGGCGGTGACCTCACCGAGGCCGACCGGGAGCGGATCAACCGGGGCGGCATCGCCGCACTCACGCCCGAGACCGGTCTCGCCCTCTTCGACGCGGCACGCCGCGCCGATGACGCGCTGCTCGTCCCCCTCCCGCTCGACCTGGCCGCCCTGCGCGCCCAGGCGCGCGCCGGAATGCTGCCCGACCTGCTGCGCGGCCTGGTCCGCGCCCCGGTCCGCCGGGCCGTGGGAGCGGCCGGCGCGGCCGGGGGCTCCGCACTGCGCGACCGGCTGGCCGCACTGCCCGCCGCCGAGCGGGACGCCGCCCTGCTGGAGGTGGTGCGCGTCGAGGTGGCGGCTGTCCTCGGTCACCCGTCGACCGACGAGGTGCCCGCCGACCGGGCCTTCAAGGAGCTGGGCTTCGACTCGCTCACCTCCGTCGAGCTGCGCAACCGGCTCGGCACGGCGACCGGCGTACGGCTGCCCGCCACGCTCGTCTTCGACTACCCCACCCCGATCGCGCTCGCCGATTTCCTCAAGACCGAGGCCCTGGCCCTGGACGAGCCCGCCGGGACGGCCCCGGACGCGGCGCGGACCGCGCCCGTCAGGACCGGAACGGCGTACGACGACGAGCCGATCGCGATCGTCGGCATGAGCTGCCGCTACCCGGGCGGTGTCGAATCGCCCGAGGACCTGTGGCGGCTGGTGCTGGGCGGCGGCGACGCCATCTCCGAGTTCCCGCAGGGCCGGGGCTGGGACCTGGACGCGCTCTACGACCCCGACCCGGACGGCAAGGGCACCAGCTACACCCGCTCGGGCGGCTTCCTGCACGACGCGGGCCGGTTCGACCCGGCCTTCTTCGGGATCTCCCCGCGTGAGGCCGTGGCGATGGACCCGCAGCAGCGTCTCCTCCTCGAAATCTCCTGGGAGGCCTTCGAGCGGGCCGGCATCGACCCGGCGACCGTGCGCGGCAGCCGTACCGGCGTCTTCGCCGGCATCATGTACCACGACTACGCCACCCGGATCACGGCCGTCCCGGACGGCGTCGAGGGCTACCTCGGCACCGGCAACTCCGGCAGCATCGCCTCCGGCCGGGTCTCCTACGCCTTCGGTCTGGAGGGCCCGGCGGTCACCGTCGACACGGCCTGCTCCTCCTCGCTGGTCGCGCTGCACTGGGCGATCCAGGCGCTGCGCAACGGCGAGTGCACGATGGCGCTCGCGGGCGGTGTCACCGTCATGTCGACGCCCGGCACCTTCACCGAGTTCAGCCGTCAGCGCGGCCTCGCCGCCGACGGCCGCATCAAGTCCTTCGCCGCCGCCGCCGACGGCACCAGCTGGGCCGAGGGCGCGGGCATGCTCCTCGTCGAGCGGCTCTCCGACGCCCGCGCCAAGGGCCATCCGGTGCTGGCGATCGTCCGTGGCTCCGCCATCAACCAGGACGGCGCTTCGAACGGCCTGACCGCTCCCAACGGCCCCTCGCAGCAGCGGGTCATCCGCCAGGCACTCACCGGGGCCGGACTGACCAGCGATCAGATCGACGTGGTCGAGGCGCACGGCACCGGTACGACCCTGGGCGACCCGATCGAGGCGCAGGCGCTGCTCGCGACCTACGGGCGGGAGCGCACCGAGGAGAACCCGCTGTGGCTGGGCTCCATCAAGTCCAACATGGGCCACACGCAGGCCGCCGCCGGTGTCGCGGGCATCATCAAGATGATCATGGCGATTCGGCACGGAGTGCTTCCGAAGACGCTCCACGTCGACGAGCCGACACCGCATGTCGACTGGGAGGACGGCGCTGTCTCCCTGCTGACCGAAGCGATGCCGTGGCCGGAGACGGGCCGGCCCCGCCGCGCCGGTGTGTCCTCGTTCGGTATCTCCGGGACCAACGCGCACACGATCATCGAGCAGGCCCCCGAGCGGTCGGATTCGCGTCCGGTTTCGGGTCCGGTCCGGGTTCCGGCTGTGCTGCCGTATGTGCTCTCCGCGAAGTCGGCGGACGCGTTGCGCGGTCAGGCCGCCCGGCTGGTGTCCCATCTGGCGGATGCTCCTGAGGCGCGTGTCGATGATGTGGCGTACTCGCTCGCGACCCGGCGGGCCGCCTTCGACCACCGCGCGGTGGTCGTGGCGGGCGACCGGGACGAGCTGCTGAGCCGCCTGACGGCGCTGGCCGACGGCGGATCGGCCACGACCGGTCTGACCCAAGGCTCTGTCCGTACGGGGAAGCTGGCGTTCTTGTTCACCGGGCAGGGGAGTCAGCGGCCGGGGATGGGCCGTGAGCTGTACGAGGCGTACCCGGCTTTCGCCGAGGCTCTGGACGAGATCTGCGCTCGGTTCGCTCCCGATCTGTCTTTGAAGGAAGCACTGTTCGGAGACGAGAGCGGTGCTCTCGATGAGACGGCGGTGACGCAGCCCGCGCTGTTCGCGGTTGAGGTGGCCCTCTTCCGGCTCCTTGAGTCGTGGGGTGTGCGTCCCGACTTCCTGTCCGGTCACTCGATCGGTGAGATCGCGGCGGCGCATGTGGCCGGGGTGTTCTCGCTGGCTGATGCGTGCACGCTGGTGGCGGCTCGTGGGCGTTTGATGCAGGCGCTGCCCACGGGGGGCGTGATGATCGCGGTCCAGGCGTCGGAGGAGGAGATCCTTCCGCTCCTCACGGACCGCGTGAGCATCGCCGCGATCAACGGCCCGACGTCCGTGGTCATCGCGGGTGACGAGAGCGCTGCTCTCGCCGTGGTCGAGCAGTTCGCCGACCGCAAGTCCAAGCGTCTCACCGTCAGTCACGCGTTCCACTCGCCGCACATGGACGGCATGCTCGCCGACTTCCGCAAGGTCGCCGAGGGACTCTCGTACGGCGACCCGAAGATCCCGGTCGTCTCCAACCTCACCGGCACCCTCGTCACGGACGACATGTCGACCGCCGACTTCTGGGTACGCCACGTCCGCGAGGCCGTCCGTTTCCTCGACGGCGTACGCGCCCTCGAAGCCGCCGGAGTCACCACGTACGTGGAACTCGGTACGGACGGGGTCCTCTCCGCCCTCGCCCAGGACTGCGTCACCGAGGACGGGGCGACCTTCGCGCCCGCCCTGCGCGGTGCCCGCCCCGAGGCGGAGACTGTCGCCACGGCGCTGGCCCAGGCGTACGCCCACGGTGTGAAGGTGGACTGGGAGGCGTACTTCGCCGGGACCGGCGCGCACCAGGCGGAACTGCCGACGTACGCCTTCCAGCGCGACTGGTACTGGCTCGACTCGGCCGCCGTTCAGACCGGCCCCGGTGACGCGGCCGGCTTTGGACTCGGTGCGACGGATCACCCGCTGCTGGTGGCGGCCGTCGAACTGCCCGAGTCCGGCGGTCATCTCTTCACCGGCCGGCTGTCGACGGCCACCCAGCCCTGGCTGGCGGACCACGCGGTCATGGGCTCGGTGCTGCTGCCGGGCACGGCCTTCGTGGAACTCGCCGTACACGCCGGAGACCAGGTCGGCTGTGACGTACTGGAGGAGCTGACGCTCGAAGCGCCGCTGGTGCTGCCCGAGCGCGGCGGCGTACAACTGCGGCTCTCCGTGGCGAGCGCCGACGAATCCGGCAGGCGGAGTCTGTCGCTGTACTCCCGCGACGAGGACGCCCTCGCCGACGAGCCGTGGACGCGGCACGCGAGCGGAGCGCTCACCTCCGGGGCCCCCGCCCCGGCCTTCGATCTCGCCGCCTGGCCCCCGGCCGGTGCCGAGCCCGTCGATGTCGAAGGCCTCTACGAGGGCCTCGCCGCGGCCGGGTTCGACTACGGCCCGGTCTTCCAGGGCCTGCGCGCCGCCTGGCTGCACGGCGACGAGGTGTACGCCGAGGTGAGTCTG
Organism: Streptomyces amakusaensis; assembly: GCF_039532665.1. NCBI lineage: Bacteria > Bacillati > Actinomycetota > Actinomycetes > Kitasatosporales > Streptomycetaceae > Streptomyces > Streptomyces amakusaensis. Next base: position 22,735 of record NZ_BAAASB010000038.1, read on the forward strand.
GACGGCGAGGCCGCGGAAACGGCCGGGTGGTTCGGGCTCCACCCGGCGCTGCTCGACGCGACGCTGCACGCGGCCGGTCTCGGCGGTCTCATCGAGAACACCGGTCAGGGAAGGCTGCCGTTCGCCTGGGGCAATGTGTCCCTGCACGCGGCGGGGGCGTCCGAGGTACGCGTCCGGCTGGCCCCGGCCGGCCGTGACGCGGTCTCGCTGCGACTCGCCGACACGGCGGGCGAACCGGTCGCCTCGATCGAGTCGCTGGTGCTGCGCACGGTGTCGCCCGAGCAGATCGGCGCGGCGAGCGGCGGACGCCACGAGTCGCTGTTCCAGCTCGACTGGACGGCTCTGCCGCTCACCCCGGTCTCCCCGGCCGAGCAGCGCCCCTGGGCTCTCCTGGCGGACGGCCGTCACCCCGGGCTCGACGCCGTGGGCATCCGCTACGAGACCCACCCCGGGCTCGCGGCCCTCGCCGACGCTGCTGCCTCGGCCCCCCTGCCGGAGCTGGTCTGCGTACCGCTGTCCGAGTCGGCCGTGGGCGATGTGCCGGGTGCGGTGCACGCCGAGGCCGGGCGGGTACTGGAGTTGGTGCGGGAGTGGCTGGCGGACGAGCGGTTCGCCGATGCGCGTCTGGTGTTCTTGACGCGGGGTGCCGTGTCCGCGATGGCTGGTGAGGATGTCACGGATCTTGTCCATGCCCCGGTGTGGGGTCTGGTGCGGTCCGCGCAGTCGGAGAACCCCGGCCGCTTCGGTCTGGTCGACCTCGACGGTGCCGACGCGTCCTACCGCACGTTGTCCGCCGTGCTCGCCTCGGGTGAGCAGGAGGTCGCGGTACGCGGAGGCTCGGCCCGTGTGCCCAGGCTGGTGCGGGCTTCGTCCTCGGTTTCCGGGGGTTCCGGTGGCCGTGAACTCGATGTCGAGGGCACGGTGTTGGTGACGGGTGCGAGTGGCACGCTGGGTGGTTTGTTCGCGCGTCATCTGGTGGTGGAGCGCGGGGTTCGTCGTTTGTTGCTGGTGAGCCGTCGTGGTGCTGCTGCTGAGGGTGCGGCGGAGCTTGCGGCGGAGTTGTCCGGGTTGGGTGCGGAGGTGGAGTGGGCGGCTTGTGATGTCGCTGATCGTGAGGCTCTGGCCGGTGTGCTCGCCGGGCGTTCGCTGTCGGCCGTGGTGCATACGGCGGGTGTGCTGGACGACGGTGTGGTCGGGTCGCTGACGGCCGAGAGGTTGTCGGGTGTGTTGCGTCCGAAGGTGGACGCGGCGTGGAATCTGCACGAGCTGACCCGCGACCATGATCTGTCGGCGTTTGTTCTGTTCTCGTCCGCTGCTGGTGTGTTCGGTGGTGCGGGTCAGGCGAACTACGCGGCGGCGAATGTGTTCCTGGACGCTCTGGCCCAGCACCGCAGGGCTCAGGGTCTGGTGGCGACGTCGTTGGCCTGGGGTCTGTGGGCCGAGTCGGGTGGTATGGCGGGTGAGCTGGGCGCGGGTGATGTGTCGCGGCTCGGCCGGGGTGGCGTCGTGGCGCTGTCGGCGGAGGAGGGGGTGGCGCTGTTCGACGCCGCGTCCGCCAGTGACGAGGCGTTGTTCGTACCGGTGAGGCTCGACCTCGCCGCACTGCGTGCCGGCGGGCTGGTTCCGCCGCTGCTGAGCGGACTCGTCCGGGCCCCCGCCCGCCGCGCGGCGGGCACGGCGGACAGCGGGGCGGAGGGAGGCGGTGCCGCACTCCGCGAGCGTCTGTCCGGGCTCTCCCCGGCCGGCCGTGAGGAGGCGCTGCTCGAACTGGTCTGCGCCTACGTGGCCGGAGTGCTCGGCTTCGCTGGGCCCGAGGCCGTCGATCCGGCGCGCTCGTTCAGTGAGGTCGGCTTCGACTCGCTGACAGCCGTCGAGCTGCGCAATCAGCTCGGCGCGGCCACCGGCGTACGGCTGCCCGCCACACTCGTCTTCGACTACCCCACGCCGACCGCCCTGGTGGAGTTCCTCCGGGACGAGCTGTGGCAGGACGGCGCGGCGGCGGTGCCCCCGCTCCTCGCCGAACTGGACCGGCTGGAGAAGACCCTCGTCGCCGCCCTGCCCGACGACGCGGGCCGGGACAGGATCACCGAACGCCTCCAGGCACTGCTGGCGGCCTGGGGCCAGGCCGGAGAGACACCGGCCCCCGAGGACGCCGATGTCGCCGAGGCGCTGGAGACCGCCACCGACGACGACCTCTTCGACTTCATCGGCAAGGAGTTCGGGATCTCCTAATGGGACTGCTCGGCTCCGTCCTGCCGACGGCTCTTCCTGTCTGGCTTCTGTTCTGGCTTCTGTACGAGGGATGCACGTATGAATGAGGAAAAACTCCGGTACTTCCTGAAGCGGGTGACGGCCGATCTCCACGAGACGCGCCGCCGTCTTCAGGAGGTCGAGTCGGAGGAACAGGAGCCGATCGCGATCGTCGGGATGAGCTGCCGCTATCCGGGCGGTGTCGAATCGCCCGAGGATCTGTGGCGGCTGGTGTCCCAGGAGACCGACGCCATTTCCCCCTTCCCCACCGATCGCGGCTGGGACATGGGGAGCCTCTTCGACGCGGACCCCGACGGCCGGGGCACGAGCTATGTGCGGGAAGGCGGCTTCCTGCACGACGCCAACCAGTTCGACCCGGCCTTCTTCGGGATCTCCCCGCGCGAGGCCACGGCGATGGACCCGCAGCAGCGCCTCCTCCTCGAAACCTCCTGGGAGGCCTTCGAGCGGGCGGGCATCGACCCGACCTCGCTGCGCGGCAGCCGTACCGGCGTCTTCGCCGGTGTCATGTACCACGACTACGCCTCAAGGCTGCGCGCCGTCCCCGAAGAGGTCGAGGGCTATCTCGGCACCGGCGGCTCCAGCAGCATCGCCTCCGGCCGGGTCTCGTACACCTTCGGCCTGGAGGGCCCGGCGCTCACCGTCGACACCGCCTGCTCCTCCTCCCTCGTCACCCTGCACCTGGCCATCCAGGCGCTCCGCGAGGGCGAGTGCACGCTAGCCCTCGCGGGTGGCGTCACCGTCATGGCCACGCCCGGCACCTTCACCGAGTTCAGCCGTCAGCGCGGACTCTCCTTCGACGGCCGCTGCAAGTCCTTCGCGGACTCCGCCGACGGCACCGGCTGGGCCGAGGGCGCGGGCATGCTCCTCGTGGAGCGCCTCTCCGACGCCCGGAAGAACGGCCACCCGGTGCTCGCGGTGGTCCGTGGCTCCGCCGTCAACCAGGACGGCGCGTCCAACGGACTCACCGCCCCCAACGGCCCCTCGCAGCAGCGCGTGATCCGGCAGGCCCTGGCCGACGCCCGGATCACGGCCGCCGATGTCGACGTGGTCGAGGCACACGGCACGGGGACGACCCTGGGTGACCCGATCGAGGCGCAGGCGCTGCTCGCGACCTACGGGCGGGAGCGCACCGAGGAGAACCCGCTGTGGCTGGGCTCCATCAAGTCCAACATGGGGCACACGCAGGCCGCCGCCGGTGTCGCGGGCATCATCAAAATGGTCATGGCGATCCGCCACGGCAGGATCCCCAAGACCCTGCACGTGGACGAGCCGTCGACCAACGTCGACTGGTCGGCGGGCGCCGTCTCCCTGTTGACCGAGGCCGTGGAGTGGCCGGAGACCGGCCGTCCGCGCCGCGCCGCCGTGTCCTCCTTCGGCATCAGCGGTACGAACGCCCACACCATCATCGAGCAGGCCCCGCCGCCGGAGACCGAGGAGCGGCCGGCCGACGCGGAGGGCTCCGACCAGGGCGAGCAGCAGGCCCCGGCGGTCCCCCGGACCGTCTCCGTGCCGCCCGTACTGCCCTGGCCGCTCTCGGGACGCACCGAGGAAGCCGTGCGCGCCCAGGCCGGCCGGCTGCTCGCCGAGCTGCGCGCCCACCCGGGGCACGCCCCGGCCGACATCGGCTTCTCCCTGGCCACCACCCGCGCCGCCCTGGAACACCGCGCCGTCGTCGTCGCGACGGACCCGGAGACCGCGCTGAAGGACCTCGCCGCGCTGGCGGCGGGCGAGACGACCGCGCGCATCGTCAGGGGCGAGCCCGGCACCCGAGGGAAGCTGGCGTTCCTGTTCACCGGGCAGGGGAGTCAGCGGCTGGGGATGGGTCGTGAGCTGTACGGCGCGTATCCGGTGTTCGCGGATGCGTTGGATGAGGTGTGCGCTCGGTTCGCTCCCGATCTGGCTCTGAAGGAAGCACTGTTCGGCGACGAGAGCGGTGCTCTCGATCAGACGGCCGCCACCCAGCCCGCGCTGTTCGCGGTCGAGGTGGCGCTGTTCCGGCTCCTTGAGTCGTGGGGCGTGCGTCCCGACTTCCTGTCCGGTCATTCGATCGGTGAGATCGCTGCGGCGCATGTGGCGGGGGTGTTCTCACTGGAGGACGCCTGCACGCTGGTCGCGGCCCGTGGTCGCCTGATGCAGGCGCTGCCTTCGGGGGGCGTGATGATCGCCGTGCAGGCCTCGGAGGAGGAGATCCTTCCGCTGCTTACCGATCGCGTCAGCATTGCCGCGATCAACGGTCCTACGTCCGTGGTGATCGCGGGTGACGAGAGCGCTGCTCTCGCTGTGGTCGAGCAGCTTCCGGACCGCAAGTCGAAGCGTCTCACCGTCAGTCACGCTTTCCACTCGCCGCACATGGACGGCATGCTGGACGCGTTCCGTACGGCGATCGCGGGGCTTTCGTACGGCAACCCGACGATCCCGATCGTCTCCAACCTCACCGGTGCTTTGGTCGGCGACGACATGTCGACTGCCGACTTCTGGGTACGCCACGTCCGCGAAGCCGTCCGCTTCCTCGACGGCATACGCGCCCTCGAAGCCGCCGGAGTCACCACCTACCTCGAACTCGGCCCGGCAGGAGTGCTGTCCGCCCTCGCCCAGACCTGTGTGAGCGGTGACGCCGCAGCCTTCGCGCCCCTGCTGAGCCCCGGCCGGTACGAGGCCGAGACCGTGACCACCGCTCTCGCGCGGGCCCAGGTCCGGGGGGTGGCCGTCGACTGGCAGGCGTACTACTCCGGCACCGGCGCGCGGCGCGTCGAGCTGCCGACGTACGCCTTCCAGCGCGAGCACTACTGGCTCGACGCCGGTCACCTCGGCGGAGACGTCACCACGGCGGGCCTCCGGTCCGCCGACCACCCGCTACTGGGCGCTTCCATCGCCCTGGCGGACGCCGACGGTCTGCTTCTCACCGGCCGGCTCTCGCTCGACACCCACCCCTGGCTCGCCGACCACGCGGTCGCGGGCAGTGTGCTGCTTCCCGGCACCGCCTTCGTCGAACTGGCGCTGCGCGCGGGCGACCAGGTCGGCTGTGACCTGGTCGAGGAACTCACTCTCGCAGCACCGCTGGTGCTGCCCGCCGACACCGGGGTCGAGTTGCAGATCACGGTCCTGGCCCCCGACGAGTCGGGACGCCGGTCCGTCGCCTTCCACTCCCGCGCCGACCACGCGGCGGACGACGAGCCGTGGGCACGCCACGCGACCGCCGTCCTCACCGACGGGGCCGGGACCCCGGCCTTCGACCTGACGGCCTGGCCGCCCGCCGGGGCCGAACCCGTACCGCTGGACGGGCTGTACGAGGGACTCGCCGACTCCGGCTTCGGCTACGGCCCGGTCTTCCAGGGGCTGCGCGCCGCCTGGCGGCAGGGCGAGGACGTCTTCGCCGAGGTCAGCCTCCCCGACGGCACCGAGCCCGGCGCGGCGCACTTCACCGTCCACCCGGCCCTGCTCGACGCCGCCCTGCACGCCATCGGCCTCGGCTCGCTCGTGGAGGACACCGGCCAGGGCCGGCTGCCGTTCGCCTGGAGCGGTGTCGCCGTCCACGCGGTCGGCGCGGACACTCTGCGCGTACGGCTCTCCCGGGCCGGCCAGGACACCGTGGCGCTGGAGATCGCCGACGCCGAGGGCGCGCCGGTCGCCTCCGTACGCGGCCTGGCCCTGCGCGCCTTCTCTCCCGAACAGCTCGCCGGGCCGGCCACCGGCCACGGTGACGCGCTGTTCCAGCTCGGCTGGTCCGCCCTGCCCCCAGGCGGTGCCGTCGCCCCGGCCGACGACTGGGCCGTCCTCGCCACCGGTCCGCAGGGGTACGCCGATCCGGCGGCACTCGACGCGCCGCCCGCCGGGAGCGACGTCTTCCCGACGACGCTGGTGGTGCCGTGTCCGCTGTCCGAGCCGGTCGCGGGCGATGTGCCCGCCGCCGTGCACACGGCGGCGGACCGTGCGCTGACCCTGGTGCAGCGGTGGTTGGCGGACGAGCGGTTCGCTGATGCGCGTCTGGTGTTCCTCACCCGGGGCGCGGTCGCGGCGGTCGCCGACGACACGGTGCCGGGACTGGCCCAGGCCGCGATCTGGGGTCTGGTGCGCTCCGCGCAGTCCGAGAACCCCGGCCGCTTCGGTCTGATCGATCTCGACGCCGAGAACAACACCGGCGCTGACGTCGACGGAGACCTCGGCATACCGGCCGATCTGCTGTCGGCGGCGCTCGCCTCGGGCGAGCCGGAGCTCGCGGTACGCGCCGGAGGACTGCTGATCCCCAGGCTGGTGCGGGCGGCGGTTCCGGAGGCTGTGAGTACGGGATTCGACCCGGCCGGCACGGTGTTGGTGACGGGTGCGAGTGGCACGCTGGGTGGTTTGTTCGCCCGTCATCTGGTGACGGAGC
>NZ_BAAASB010000039.1:0-28070 GCF_039532665.1 Streptomyces amakusaensis
GCTCCGTCACCAGATGACGGGCGAACAAACCACCCAGCGTGCCACTCGCACCCGTCACCAACACCGTGCCGGCCGGGTCGAATCCCGTACTCACAGCCTCCGGAACCGCCGCCCGCACCAGCCTGGGCACACGGGCCGAGCCTCGGCGTACCGCGACCTCCTGCTCGCCCGAGGCGAGCACGGCGGACAACGTGCGGTAGGACGCGTCGGCACCGTCGAGGTCGACCAGACCGAAGCGGCCGGGGTTCTCCGACTGCGCGGACCGCACCAGACCCCACACAGCCGCGCCCGCGAGGTCGTGTACGGGCTCGTCCGGTTCGGTCGACATCGCGCCACGGGTGACGAACACCAGGCGGGAGGATGCGAACCGATCGTCGGCGAGCCAGGTGTGGACGAGGGCGAGAGCGTCGGCCGCACGGGTGTGCACCGCGCTCGGGAGGGCTTCCTCCTCCGTGCCGGATTCGGCCGTGATGAACACCAGCGGGGGTACGTCGCCGTCCCCGGCGGCCAGGGACGTCAGGTCGGCGTGGACCTGTGCGTCGATTCCCGGCAGCCCCGTGCCCACCACCGCGTGGTCGACACCGGTCGGCGCTGCCGTACGGTCCGTCGGCAGCGCGGTCCAGGCGAGCTGGAACAGCGACTCGTGGCGTCCGCCGCTCGCCGCGCCGATCTGCTCGGGCGAGACGGCCCGCAGAACGAGTGAGTCGACCGAGGCGATCGGCCGGCCCGCCGTGTCGGCGAGTTCCAGCGAGACCGCGTCCGGTCCGGCGGCCGTCAGCCGTACGCGAGCGGCCACCGCGCCGGCGGCGTGCAGCCGGACACCGGCCCAGGCGAACGGCAGTCTGGCGGTACCGGCCGACTCGTCGCCGTCGCCGTCGGCACCGGTCAGTACGCCACCCAGTGCCAGGGTGTGCAGCGCCGAATCGAGGAGCGCGGGGTGCAGACCGTACCCTTCGGCGTCCGTCTGGGCGTCGGCGGGCAGGGCGAGTTCGGCGAAGAGTTCACCGTCGTGCCGCCAGGCGGCGCGCAGGCCCTGGAACAGGGTGCCGTAGCCGAGCCCGGAGGCGGCGAGGGTGTCGTACGCGCTGTCCACCGGTACGGGGGTCGCCCCGGCCGGTGGCCACACGGTGAGGTCGTCGGGCTCGGGCCGCGTCTCGTCCGACAGCAGGCCGTCGGCGTGCCTCAGCCAGGGCCCCTCGCCGGCGTCGGGGCGGGAGTGGACGGCCACCGTGCGCCGGCCCGAGGAATCGGGCGCGCCGATGACGAGTTGCAGCTGAATCGCACCCTCCTCGGGCAGGACCAGCGGGGTCTGGAGGGTCAGCTCCTCCAGGGCGCGGCTGCCCACCTGCTCGCCCGCGTGCAGGGCCAGCTCGACCAGGGCCGTGCCCGGCAGGAGCACGGAGCCCATGACCGCGTGGTCCGCCAGCCAGGGATGCGTGCGCAGCGAGAGCCTGCCGGTGAAGACGCGTCCGTCGGCATCCGCCAGCGCGACCGCCGCGCCCAGCAGCGGATGACCTGCGGATGCCAGCCCGAGGGCAGCGGTGTCCCCCGGCGTGGTCGTACCGGTGCGCGGCCAGTACCGCTCACGCTGGAACGCGTACGTCGGCAGTTCCACGCGCCGCGCGCCGGTGCCCGCGAAGTACGCCTCCCAGTCCACCGCCACGCCCCGCACATGAACCTGGGCGAGCGCTGCGGCCACGGTCTCGGCCTCGGGCCTGTCGGCACGCAGCAGCGGCGCGAAGGTCGCCCCGTCCTCGGTGACGCAGTCCTGGGCGAGGGCGGAGAGGACGCCGTCCGGGCCGAGTTCGAGGTACGAGGTGACTCCGGCGGCTTCGAGGGCGCGGACGCCGTCCAGGAAGCGGACGGCTTCACGGACATGGCGTACCCAGAAGTCGGCGGTCGACATGTCGTCGCCGACCAAAGCACCGGTCAGGTTGGAGACGACCGGGATCGCCGGGGAGCCGTACGAAAGGGTCTCGGCGACTGTACGGAACGCCTCCAGCATCCCGTCCATGTGCGGCGAGTGGAACGCATGACTCACCGTAAGACGCTTGGACTTACGATCGGCGAACTGCTCGACCACGGCCAGAGCAGCGCTCTCGTCACCCGCTATCACGACCGACTGCGGACCATTGATCGCCGCGATGCTCACCCGGTCGGTCAGCAGCGGGAGAATCTCCTCCTCCGACGCCTGGACGGCGACCATCACACCACCCGTGGGCAGCGCCTGCATCAAACGCCCACGAGCCGCCACCAGCGTGCACGCATCAGCCAGCGAGAACACCCCCGCCACATGCGCCGCAGCGATCTCACCAATCGAATGACCGGACAGGAAGTCCGGCCGCACGCCCCAGCTCTCCAGCAGCCGGAACAGCGCCACCTCAACAGCGAACAACGCCGGCTGCGTCACCGCCGTCTCATCGAGAGCACCGCTCTCATCACTGAACAGCGCTTCCTTCAACGGCACATCAAGACGCCCGCACACCTCATCCAGAGCGTCCGCGAACACCGGATACGCGCCGTACAACTCACGACCCATCCCCAGCCGCTGACTCCCCTGCCCCGAAAACAGGAACGCCGTACGCCCCGCCTTGCTGACCGCTCCCCGAACCAGGCCGGGGGCGGTGCCCCGGTCCGCGAGGGCGGTGAGGGCGGTGGTGAAGGTGTCCTCGTCGGCGGCGAGGAGGACGGCGCGGTGGTCGAAGGCTGCGCGCCCGGTGGCCAGGGAGTAGGCCAGGTCCGGGAGGGCGGTGCCGGGGCGGGCGGCCAGGTGCGCCCGCAGGGTGTCGGCCTGGGCCGCCAGCCCGTCCGCGCTGCGGGAGGTGAGCCGTACCGGCACCGGATGCGGGGACACCGTCGCCGTACCGTCGGCGGGCGCGGTGGACTCCTCGGGGGCCTGCTCGATGATGGTGTGGGCGTTGGTGCCGCTGATGCCGAAGGACGAGACGCCCGCGCGGCGCGGGCGGCCGGTCTCCGGCCACTCCACGGCCTCGGTCAGCAGGGAGACGGCACCCGCCGACCAGTCCACGTGCGGCGAGGGCCGGTCGGCGTGCAGGGTCCGGGGAAGCACCCCGTACCGCATCGCCATGACCATCTTGATGATGCCCGCGACACCGGCGGCGGCCTGGGTGTGGCCCATGTTCGACTTGATGGAGCCCAGCCACAGCGGCTGATCGGCCTCACGGTCCTGACCGTAGGCGGCGAGCAGCGCCTGCGCCTCGATCGGGTCACCCAAGGTGGTCCCCGTGCCGTGCGCCTCGACGGCGTCGATGTCGGCGGGGGCCAGGCCCGCGCTCCGGAGCGCGGCGCGGATGACGCGCTGCTGGGACGGGCCGTTGGGGGCGGTGAGTCCGTTGGACGCGCCGTCCTGGTTGATCGCAGAGCCACGGACGAGCGCGAGGACCGGGTGGCCCTTGGCGCGGGCGTCGGAGAGACGCTCCACGAGGAGCATGCCGACGCCCTCGCCCCAGCCGGTGCCGTCGGCGTCGGCGGAGAAGGCGCGGCAGCGGCCGTCGGCCGACAGCCCGCGCTGGCGGCTGAAGCCGACGAAGGTGCCGGGGGTGGCCATGACGGTGACACCGCCCGCGAGGGCCATGTCGCACTCGCCGGTGCGCAGCGCCTGAACCGCCATGTGCAGGGCGACGAGGGAGGAGGAGCAGGCGGTGTCGATGGTGACGGCGGGGCCTTCGAGGCCGAAGGTGTAGGACACCCGGCCGGAGGCGATGCTGCCGGTGCTGCCGGAGCCGAGCGAGCCGTCCGCGCCGTCGGCGGATCCCTCCAGCAGGGCGGCGTAGTCGTGGTACATCACACCGGCGAAGACGCCGGTGCGGCTGCCGCGCACGGTCGCGGGGTCGATCCCGGCCCGTTCGAACGCCTCCCAGGTGGTCTCCAGCAGAAGGCGCTGCTGCGGGTCGGTTCCGACGGCGTCGCGCGGGCTGATCCCGAAGAAGGCCGGGTCGAAGGCTGCGGCGTCGTGGAGGAAGCCGCCGTGGCGGGTGTAGGAGGTGCCCGGGTGGTCGGGATCGGGGTCGTACAGCGTCTCGACGTCCCAGCCCCGGTCGTCGGGGAAGCCGGAGATGGCGTCGCCGCCGCTCTCCAGCAGTCGCCACAGCTCCTCGGGGGTGGTGACACCGCCCGGGAAGCGGCAGCTCATCGCGACGATGGCGATCGGATCGTCATCAAGGGAGCCGGCTACGGGTACGGCGGTGCCGGGGGCCTCCGACGCCTGTACGGAGCCGAGTTCGGCGGCGAGATGGCGGGCCAGGGTCAGCGAGGTCGGGTAGTCGAAGATCAGGGTGGCGGGCAGTCGGCCGCCCACGGACGCGCTGAGCCGGTTGCGCAGCTCGACCGCCGTCAGCGAGTCGAAGCCCAGCTCGCTGAAGGCGTGTTCGGGTTCGATGGCCTCCGGGGAGCCGTGGCCGAGCACCTCGGCGACATGGCCGCGCACGAGGTCGAGAAGCAGCCTCTCCCGGCCGGCCGTGTCGAGGCCCGCGAGCCGCTGTTCGAGCGGGGAGCGGCCGGTGCCGCCGCGCCCGGCGGCGGCGCGCCGTACGGGGGTACGGACCAGTCCGCGCAGCAGCGGGGCGACTTCGCCGCCGGGTGCGGCGGTGGGGAGGGTCAGCCGCATCGGTACGAGCAGCGCGGTGCCGTGGTCGTCGGCCGCGCTCAGAGCGTGGGCGCGGTCGAGGAGCGCGAGGCCCTCGGCGGCGCTGAGTCCCTGTACGCCGCCGCGCCGCATCCGGTCGATGTCGGCCTGGTCGAGGGAGCCCGCCATGCCGTCGGCGTCGGCCCACAGGCCCCAGGCGAGCGAGGTGCCCGGGAGTCCCTGGGCGTGCCGGTGCTGGGCGAGGGCGTCGAGGAAGACGTTGGCGGCGGCGTAGTTGCCCTGTCCGGGGGCGCCGAAGACACCGGCGGCGGACGAGAAGAGGACGAAGGCGGACAGGGGGAGTTCGCGGGTGAGTTCGTGGAGGTGGAGGGCGGCGTCGGCCTTCGGCCGAAGGGCGGCGGAGAGCCGCTCCGGGGTGAGGGATTCGATGACACCGTCGTCGAGGACTCCGGCGGTGTGGACGACTGCGGTCAGCGGATGCCCGGCGGGGATCGCGGCCAGTACAGCGGCGAGCGCCTCCCGGTCGGCCGCGTCGCACGCCGCCCACCGGACCTCCGCACCCAGACCGGCCAGCTCAGCGGCCAGCTCGGCAGCGCCCGGGGCCCGATCGCCACGGCGGCTGAGCAGCAGCAGACGACGCACACCCCGCTCCGACACAAGGTGACGGGCGACGAGCCGGCCGAGCGTGCCGCTCGCGCCGGTGATCAGCACGGTGCCGTCCGGGTCGTACGCCGGAACCTCACCGGAGGAACCACCGGAGGGGCTGGCGGGGACACGAGCCAGTCGGGGGGCGTGGGCCGTGCCGTCGCGCAGGGCGATTCGCGGCTCGTCGGAAGCGAGTACGGCGGCCGGGGGCAGCCCGTCGGTGTCGCTGCCGGCGCCGGTTTCCGGGTCGCTGTCGATGAGCGAGAAGCGGCCCGGGTGCTCGGACTGCGCGGAGCCCACAAGACCCCAGACGGCCGCCTGCACCGGATCGGGCTCCCGGCCACCGGCCGCGACCGCGCCATGGGTGAGCAGGACGAGCCGGGTGTCGGCGAACCGCTCGTCGGCGAGCCAGCGGTGCAGCAGGTCGAGTGTCCGGTGGGCGGCTTCGTGGACCGCCTCGGGGGTGAGGCCGGCCGGGGGCGCGAACCGTACGAGCACCGCGTCCGGGGCGGGACGACCCGCGTCGAGCGCCGCGCCGAGCGCCGTCGGATCGGCGTGGTGGGCGATGTCCGCGCCATGCGTGCCGGACAGAGCGGGCCCGCCGAGGACGGCCAGGCGCGGTTCGTCGGCCGGGTCGCCCGCGAGGGTCAGCGGGGTCCAGTCCACCCGGAAGAGCGAGTCGTGGTCCCGTACGCGGCCGAGCCGGTCGGCCGAGACGGCACGCAGCGCGAGCGACTCGATGTCGGCGACGGGCCGGCCCTCGCCGTCGGCAAGGGCGAGGGACACCGTGTCGGGCCCGGTCTTCGACAGCCGTACGCGCAGCACCGACGCGCCCACGGCGTGCAGGGACACACCGCTCCAGGAGAACGGCAGCCGTCCCCGGCCGGTGTCCTCGACCAGTCCGGCGAGGCCGATGGTGTGCAGCGCCGAGTCCAGCAGCGCGGGGTGCAGCCCGAACCGGCCCGCCTCCGCGCGCTGTTCGTCGGCGAGTTCGATCTCCGCGTACGACGTCGTCCCGTCGGTGCTCCGCCAGGCGGCGCGCACGCCCTGGAACGCGGGGCCGTACCGCAGGCCGGCCTCGGCGAGCCCTTGGTAGAGCTCCTCGACGGGCAGGGGTGCGGCGTCGGCCGGGGGCCAGACGGCGGGCACGGAGTGGGGCTGGGGCGCGCCGGAGGCGAGTACTCCGTCGGCGTGCCGGGTCCAGGGCTCGTCGGTGTCGGAACTCCGGTCGCCGTCGGCGGCGGGCTCCGGGCGGGAGTGCGCGGTGAGGGTGCGGCGTCCGGTGGCGTCCGGCGCGCCGACCCAGAGCTGGAGCTGTACGCCGCCGTGCTCGGGCAGGACGAGGGGGGCGTGGAGGGTGAGTTCTTCGAGGAGGTCGCAGCCGATCTGGTCGCCCGCGCGGATCGCCAGCTCGACGAAGGCGGTGCCCGGCAGCACGGCCGAGCCCATGACGGTGTGGTCGGCGAGCCAGGGGTGGGTGTCGAGCGAGAGCCTGCCGGTGCAGAGGAACCCGTCGGTGCCCGCGAGCACGACGGCCGCACCGAGCAGCGGATGGTCCGCCGCGCCGAGGCCGGCCGCCGAGACGTCCCCTTCGAGGTGGCCCGCGTCGAGCCAGTAGTGCTCGCGCTGGAAGGCGTACGTGGGCAGCTCGGCGCGGCGCGCGCCGGTCCCGGCGTAGTACGCGTCCCAGTCGATGCCGACCCCGCGCACCTGGAGCCGGGCGAGCGCGCCGGTCAGCGCCTCGGTCTCGGAACGGCCCCTGCGGAGCACGGGGACGAAGGCGGCGGTGTCGCCGGTCGGGCAGTCCTGTGCCATGGCCGAGAGCACGGCGTCGGGGCCCAGCTCCACGAAGTGCACGACATTGCGGTCGGCGAGGAAGCTGATGGCGTCGAGGAAGCGGACGGCCTCGCGGACGTGGCGTACCCAGAAATCCGCCGAGCCCATCTCGTCCGTGACGAGGGTGCCGGTGAGGTTGGAGACGACCGGGATCTTCGGGTTACCGTACGAAAGCCCCGCGATCGCCGTACGGAACGCGTCCAGCATGCCGTCCATGTGCGGCGAATGGAACGCGTGGCTCACCGTAAGGCGCTTGGACTTGCGGTCCGGGAACTGCTCGACCACGGCGAGAGCGGCGCTCTCGTCACCCGCGATGACGACGGACGCCGGGCCGTTGATCGCCGCGATGCTGACCCGGTCGGTCAGGAGCGGGAGGATCTCGTCCTCAGAGGCCTGGACCGCGATCATCACACCGCCGGTGGGCAGCGCCTGCATCAACCGGCCACGAGCAGCAACCAGCGTGCAGGCGTCCTCCAGTGAGAACACCCCCGCCACATGCGCAGCCGCGATCTCGCCGATGGAGTGACCGGACAGGAAGTCGGGGCGTACGCCCCAGCTCTCCAGGAGCCGGTAGAGGGCAACCTCGACCGCGAACAGCGCGGGCTGCGTCATCGCCGTCTCATCGAGAGCACCGCTCTCGTCTACGAACAGTGCTTCCTTCAGAGCCAGTTCGGGAGCGAACCGAGCACACACCTCATCCAGAGCCCGAGCGAACACCGGGTACGCCGCATACAGCTCACGCCCCATCCCCAGCCGCTGACTCCCCTGCCCCGTAAACAGGAACGCCAGCTTCCCGGCGACCGGACGGCCCTGGGCGATGCCCGAGGCGCTCGGGGCGGGCTCCTCGGGGCCGAGGGCGGCGAGGGTCTCCAGGGCACGGCGGAGCCCGGGTTCGTCGGCTGCGGTGAGGACGGCACGGTGTTCGAAGTCGGTGCGCGCGGTGGCCAGGGAGTGGGCGATGTCCCCGGCGGCCGGGCCGGGCCGGGCGGCGAGGTGCGCGGAGAGCTTGCCCGCCTGGGCGCGCAGGGCGGCCGGGGTCTTCGCGGAGAGGTTCCAGAGCGCGTGCGGGGCGGCGGGCACGGCCTCGGCGTCGGCCTCGGGTTCGGCGGTGTCCGGGGCCTGTTCGAGGATGGTGTGGGCGTTCGTCCCGCTGATGCCGAAGGACGAGACGCCCGCGCGGCGCGGGCGGCCGGTCTCCGGCCACGGTATGGACTCGGTGAGCAGCGAGACCGCGCCCTCCGACCAGTCGACGTTCGGTGTCGGCTCATCGACGTGCAGGGTCTGCGGCAGCACGCCGTGGCGCATCGCCATGACCATTTTGATGATGCCCGCGACACCGGCGGCGGCCTGGGTGTGGCCCATGTTCGACTTGATGGAGCCCAGCCACAGCGGCTGATCGGCCTCACGGTCCTGACCGTAGGCGGCGAGCAGCGCCTGAGCCTCGATCGGGTCACCCAGGGTGGTGCCCGTGCCGTGCGCCTCGACGGCGTCGATGTGGGCGGCCGTCAGCCGGGCCCCGGCGAGGGCCTGGCGGATGACACGCTGCTGGGACGGGCCGTTGGGGGCGGTGAGGCCGCTGCTCGCGCCGTCCTGGTTGACGGCGGAGCCTCGTACGAGCGCGAGGACGGGGTGGCCGTTCTTCTGCGCGTCGGAGAGACGCTCCAGGACGAGCAGACCCGCGCCCTCGCCCCAGCCGGTGCCGTCGGCGGCGGCGGCGAAGGACTTGCAGCGGCCGTCGCCCGCGAGGCCGCGCTGACGGCTGAACTCGGTGAAGGTGCCGGGCGTCGACATGACGGTGACACCGCCGGCCAGCGCGAGCGCGCACTCGCCGTTGCGCAGGGCCTGCGCCGCGAGGTGCACGGCGACCAGCGAGGACGAGCAGGCGGTGTCGACGGTGACCGCCGGGCCCTCCAGACCGAGGGTGTAGGCGATCCGGCCGGAGGCGATACTGCCGGAGCTGCCGTTGCCGAGGAAGCCCTCGATCTCCTCGGGCACGCTGAACAGCCGCGCGGCGTAGTCGTGGTACATCAGTCCGGCGAAGACGCCGGTGCGGCTGCCGCGCAGGGAGGCGGGGTCGATCCCGGCCCGTTCGAAGGCCTCCCAGGAGATTTCGAGGAGGAGGCGCTGCTGCGGGTCCATGGCGAGGGCCTCGCGCGGCGAGATCCCGAAGAAGCCGGGGTCGAAGTCGGCCGCCTCGTGGAGGAAGCCGCCGACCCGCTCGTAACTCTCGATCCCGCTGTCGGGGTCGGGGTCGAAGAGGACGTCGCTGTGCCAGCCCCGGTCCTGGGGGTAGGCGGAGACGGCGTCGCCGCCGCGCGCGACGAGTTCCCAGAGCTGTTCGGGGGTGTCGACACCGCCCGGGTAGCGGCAGCTCATCGCCACGATGGCGATCGGCTCCTGCTCCCGCTCCTCCATCTCGCGCAGCCGTCGTCGGGCCTCGCGGAGGTCGGTCGTCGCCCGCTTGAGGTAATCGAGGTACTTTTCCTCGTTCACCATTTACGCCATCCCCGTGATCAGTGTCGGAAAGCTCGCGCGGAGCAAGTGGAAGTGAAAGTGAAGGTGAAGGTGAAGGTGGGAGTGAGATCGGGTCGAGGGGAACGGCCCGGGCCTCGCGGCCCGGGGCCGGTCAGGACAGGCCCAGTTCCTCGTCGAGGAGATCGAAGATCTCGTCGGCCGTGGCGGACTGGATTTCCCGCTCGTCGGCGGCGCTGTCCTGTGCCTGTGCACTGTGCGTGTCATTCCACTTCGCCATGAGGTCTCGCAGCCGGGCGGTGATGCCCGCGCGGTCGGCGTCGTCGGGGCCGACTTCGGCGAGCATCGATTCGAGCTTGTCGAGTTCCGTGTGGACGGGCCGGCGGGCCGGGTCGCCCTGGCCGAGGCGTTCGCCGAGGTAGGCGGCGAGCGCGGCGGGCGACGGGTAGTCGAAGATCAGCGTGACGGGCAGCCGGAGCCCGGCGGTCGCCGTGAGCCGGTTGCGCAGATCGACCGCCGTCAGCGAGTCGAAGCCGAGGTCGAGGAAGCCCCGTCCGGCGTCGACGTCGTCCGGTCCCTGGTAGCCGAGCACGGCCGCGACCTGGGTACGGACCAGCTCCATGATCGTCTGCTCGCGCTCGGCGGGTGCCAGTCCCGCGAGCCGCTCTTCGAGTGAGCCCGCCGTCTCCGCGCCGGGGCGGGTTCCGCCCCGGGTCCCGGAGTCGGCGGCGCGGCGCACGGGGGTGCGGACGACGCCGCGCAGCAGCGGCGGCAGTGTGCCGTCCGCGGCCTGGGCGCGCAGGGCTGCCGGTTCGGTCTTCATGGGCACCAGGACGGCGTTGCCGAGGGCGTGGGAGGCGTCGAACAGCGCGCGCCCCTCGCCGGGTGCGAGCGCGGCCACTCCGGAGCGGGCCATCCTGGTCAGATCGGCGTCGGCGAGCGCGCCCGCCATGCCGTCGTCGGCCGCCCACAGGCCCCAGGCCAGTGACTGGCCGGGGAGTCCCCGGGCGTGGCGGTACTGGGCGAGCGCGTCCAGGAAGGAGTTGGCGGCCGAGTAGTTGCCCTGCCCGGGAGCGCCGAAGCTGCCGGCGACCGACGAGAAGAGCACGAAGGCGGAGAGCCGGTGGCCCTCGGTCAGCTCATGCAGATTCCACGCGGCGTCGAGCTTGGGGCGCAGGACGGTGTCGAGGCGTTCGGGGGTGAGGGATTCGATGATGCCGTCGTCGAGGACTCCGGCGGTGTGCACGACGGCGGTCAGCGGGTGCTCGGCGGGGATCGCGGCCAGTACGGCGGCGAGCGCCTCCCGGTCGGCCGCGTCGCACGCCGCCCACCGGACCTCCGCACCCAGACCGGCCAGCTCAGCGGCCAGCTCGGCAGCGCCCGGGGCCCGATCGCCACGGCGGCTGAGCAGCAGCAGACGACGCACACCCCGCTCCGACACGAGATGGCGGGCGAACAGTCCGCCGAGGGTGCCGCTCGCGCCGGTGATCAGCACGGTGCCGTCCGGGTCGTACGCCGGAACCTCACCGGAGGAATCACCGGAGGTGTCGGCGGAGGTGTCGGCGGCCGGGATCCGGGTCAGCCGGAAGGCGTGGGCCTCGCCGGAGCGCAGGGCCAGCTGCGGTTCGTCGGTGGCGAGCGCGGCGGCCAGGGCCCCGAAGGAGGCGTCCGTGCCGTCGGTGTCGGCGAGCACGAACCGGCCGGGGTTCTCGGACTGCGCGGAGCGGACGAGCCCCCAGACCGGGGCGTGAGCCGGGTCGGCGATCCGCTCGCCGGGCACGGCGGCGACCGCGCCACGGGTCAGGAACACCAGGCGTGAGCCGTCGAGCCGTTCGTCCGCCAGCCACTCCTTGAGCAGGGCGAGCGCATGGTGCGCGGCGGCCCTGGCGGCGGCGGGCAGACCGCTTCCGGCGACAGACACGGCAGACACGGCAGGCTCGACGTGCGCGGCGGGCAACGGCAGGAAGACGACGTCGGGTGCGGAGGCCCCGGCCGTGAGCGCGTCGCGGAGTGCGGAGAGGCTCGGGTGTCCGCCGAGCCGCTCACCGGCGACCGAGAGCTCGGGCCCGTCCTCGCCGAGCACCGCCCAGCGCTCACCGGACGGGATGGTTCCGGCCGCTACGGGCACCTTGGCCCACTCCACGCCGAACAACGACTCGTGGTGCGCGGCCCGGTCGCCGCCGAGCTGCTGGGCCGAGACGGGGCGCAGGACGAGGGAGTCGACCGTGGCCACCGGGGCTCCGGTGGAGTCGGCGACCTCCAGGGTCACCCCTCCGGGTGCGGCGGCGGTGAGGCGGACGCGCACGGCGGACGCTCCGGCCGCGTGCAGCCGTACCCCGGTCCAGGCGAAGGGCAGTCGGGCCCCTTCGGCGGCGGTACCGGCGCTCTCGCCGGGCGCTCCGAGGCCGAGGCCGATGGCGTGCAGGGCGGCGTCGAGGAGGGCGGGGTGCACTCCGTAGGCGGCGGCCTCGCTCTCGTACTCCTCGTCGAGCGCGACTTCGGCGAAGAGTACGCCGTCGCGCCGCCAGGCGGCGCGCAGCCCCTGGAACATCGGGCCGTAGCCGAGTCCGGCGGCCTCCGCGCCCGGGTAGAAGCCGTCGGTGGGCACCGGTTCGGCACCGGCCGGGGGCCACTGGGAGAGGTCGAAGGCGGGAGCCGGTCCGGCGGGGGCGAGGACGCCCGCGGCGTGCCGCGTCCAGGGCTCGTCGGCGGGGGCCTCCGTGCGGCGGGAGTGCAGGGTGAGCGTCCGGCGGCCGGTGTCGTCGGCCGCCTCCACCGCCAGCTGGAGCTGGACGCCGCCCTTGGCGGGCAGGGTGAGGGGGGCCTCGATGGCCAGCTCTTCGACGGTGTCGCAGCCGCATTCCGCACCGGCCCTCAGGGCCAGTTCCACGAAGGCGGTGCCGGGCAGCAGCACGGTGTCCAGGACCGTGTGCTCGGCGAGCCAGGGATGGGTGGAGAGCGCGAGGCGTCCGGTGAGGACCAGCCCGTCGGACGCGGGCAGTCCGACGGTCGCGCCGAGCAGCGGATGGTCCGCCGTCTCCAGGCCGGCCGCCATCACGTCCTCGACGGAGACTCCGACGTCGAGCCAGTAGCGCTTGCGCTGGAAGGCGTACGTCGGCAGCTCGACGCGCCGCGCGCCGCTGCCCGCGAAGTACGCGTCCCAGTCGACGGCGATGCCGTGCATGTGCGCCTGGGCGAGCGCGGCGGTGACGGTCTCCGCCTCGGGCCTGCCCTGCCGCAGCACGGGCAGGAAGGCGGCGGCGGTGTTGTCGGTGACGCACTCCTGGGCAAGGACGGAGAGGACCCCGTCCGGGCCGAGTTCCACGTACGAGGTGACTCCTGCGGCCTCCAGGGCGCGGACGCCGTCGAGGAAACGGACCGCCTCGCGGACATGGCGGACCCAGAACTCGGGAGTCGACATGTCGTCGCCGACCAGCGCACCGGTCAGGTTCGAGACGATCGGGATCGTCGGGTTGCCGTACGAAAGGTTCTCGATCGCCGTACGGAACGCCTCCAGCATGCCGTCCATGTGCGGCGAGTGGAACGCGTGACTTACCGTCAGCCGCTTGGTCTTCCGGTCGCCGAACTGCTCAGTGATCTTGGCGGCGGCGTCCTCGTCACCGGCGATGACGACCGACTGCGGGCCGTTGACGGCGGCGATGCTGACACGATCGGTCAGCAGCGGGAGGATCTCCTCCTCCGAGGCCTGGACCGCGACCATCACACCGCCCGAAGGCAGCGCCTGCATCAAGCGGCCACGCGCGGCGACCAGCTCACAGGCGTCCTGGAGCGAGAAGACCCCGGCGACGTGCGCGGCGGCGATCTCGCCGATGGAGTGGCCGGAGAGGAAGTCGGGCCGCAGGCCGAGGGAGTCCACGAGCCGGAACAGCGCCACCTCCACCGCGAACAGTGCGGGCTGAGTGACGGCCGTCCGGTCGAGAGCACCGCTCTCGTCGCCGAACAGTGCTTCCTTCAGCGGTGCGTCGAGATGCCGGTCCAGCTCGGCGCAGACCTCGTCCAGCGCCCGGGCGAACACCGGATACGCCTCGTACAGCTCGCGTCCCATGCCCGGCCGCTGACTGCCCTGGCCGGTGAAGAGGAACGCCGAGCGGCCCTCATGGGCGGTGCCGCGCAGCAGCCCCGCCGTGTCCTCGCCCCGGGCGAGGGCGTCCAGGCCGCGCAGCAGCTCCGTACGGTCCCCGGCGACCAGCGCGGCTCGCTGCTCCAGAGCCGATCGGGTGGTCGCCAGGGAGAGCGCGAGATCGGCGATGTTCAGACCGGGGTCGGCCTGCGCATGGGCGTGGAGACGGCGGGCCTGGGCCCGGAGAGCGTCCTCGCCGCGGGCCGACACGAGCAGGGGCACGGGCGAGGGGTCCGTCGCGGAGGGCCGGGGCCCGGCGGCTTCCGGCTCCGGCGTCTCCGGCTCCTGCGTCCGGGGGGCCTGCTCGATGATGGCGTGCGCGTTCGTCCCGCTGATGCCGAACGACGACACACCCGCGCGGCGCGGCCGGCCGGTCTCCGGCCACTCGACCGCGTCCGTCAGAAGAGACACCGCGCCGGCCGACCAGTCCACATGCGGGGTCGGCTCGTCCACGTGCAGCGTTTTGGGCAGCACGCCGTGGCGCATCGACATGACCATTTTGATGACGCCCGCGACACCCGAAGCGGCCTGGGTGTGACCGAGGTTGGACTTCACCGAGCCCAGCAGCAGCGGCCGGTCGTCGGTGCGCTCCTGGCCGTACGTCGCGAGCAGCGCCTGCGCCTCGATCGGGTCGCCCAGCGTCGTCCCCGTGCCGTGCGCCTCGACGGCGTCGACCTGCGCGGCGGCGACGCCCGCGTTGGCGAGGGCCTGCCGGATGACGCGCTGCTGGGACGGGCCGTTGGGGGCCGTCAGTCCGTTCGAAGCACCGTCCTGGTTGACGGCGGAGCCACGGACCACGGCGAGGACCTGGTGCCCGTTGCGGCGGGCGTCGGAGAGCCGCTCCAGCAGGAGCATGCCCGCGCCCTCGCCCCAGCCCGTACCGTCGGCAGCCGCCGCGAAGGACTTGCAGCGGCCGTCGGCGGCGAGACCGCGCTGACGGCTGAACTCGATGAAGGTGCCGGGCGTGAACATCACGGTGACACCGCCCGCGAGCGCCAGCGAGCATTCGCCGTTGCGCAGCGCCTGCGCCGCGAGATGCAGGGCGACCAGGGAGGACGAGCAGGCGGTGTCGACGGTGACCGCCGGGCCCTCCAGACCGAAGGTGTAGGCGACCCGGCCGGACACGATGCTGCTGGAGCTGCCGGTGCCGAGGTAGCCCTCGACGCCTTCGGGCACGGCGTGCAGCCGCGCGCCGTAGTCGTGGTACATGACACCGGCGAAGACGCCGGTCCGGCTGCCGCGCACCGCCGAGGGCGCGATACCCGCCCGCTCGAACGCCTCCCAGGAGGTTTCGAGGAGAAGACGCTGCTGAGGGTCCATCGCCAGCGCCTCACGCGGCGAGATCCCGAAGAAGGAGGCGTCGAACTCGGCCGCGTCGTGCAGGAAACCGCCCTCGCGGGCGTACGAGGTGCCCTGGCTCTCCGGGTCCGGGTCGTACAGCGCCTCGGTGTCCCAGCCACGGTTCTCCGGGAGCCGGCTGATGCCGTCCGCGCCCGCCGTGAGGAGCTGCCACAGATCCTCGGGGGAGCGTACGCCGCCGGGGTAGCGGCAGCTCATCGCGACGATCGCGATGGGCTCGTCGTCGGCGACGGCCGTCATGGGCCCGGCCACGGAGGCGGTGCCGGTTTCCGTGTCTGTGTCGGTGTCGTCGCCGATCAGCTCGGTGCGCAGGTGCCGGGCGAGGACGGTCGGGTCCGGATAGTCGAAGATCAGGGTCGCGGGCAGCCGCAGCGCGGTGGCCGCGTTCAGCCGATTGCGCAGCTCGACGGCGGTCAGCGAGTCGAAGCCCAGCTCCTTGAACGCCCGGCCCGACTCGACCGCGTGGGGTCCCGCGTGTCCGAGCACGGCCGCGACCTGCGTACGGACCAGATCGAGCAGGGTCCGGTCCCGCTCGGCGGCGGAGAGTCCGGCGAGGCGGCCACGCAGCTCGGTCGTCGCCGCGCCGGTGGCGGCCGAGGCGTCGACGGCGCGCCGGGCGACGCCCCGTACGAGCCCGCGCAGCAGCGGCGCGACGGCGCCGGCGGCGGCCTGGGTGCGCAGGGCCTCGGTGTCGATCCGCATGAGGGCGGGGGCGGCCTCGTCCAGGCCGACCGCGATGTCGAACAGCCCCACTCCCTCGGCGGCCGTCAGCGGCGGCAGTCCGGCCCGGCGCATGCGGTTGACGTCGGCGGCGTCCAGCGCCCCAGCCATGCCGTCGGCGACGGACCACAGGCCCCATGCCGTCGCGGTGGCGCGGAGCCCGTGGGCACGGCGGTGCTGGGCGAGGGCGTCCAGGAAGGAGTTGGCCGCCGCGTAGTTGCCCTGCCCCGGGCCGCCGAAGACGCCGGAGGTCGAGGAGAACAGGACGAACGCGGAGAGATCCAGATCCCGGGTGAGTTCATGCAGGTGGAGCGCCGCGTCGACCTTCGGGCGCAGCACGGCGGAGAGCCGCTCCGGGGTCAGCGAGGTGACGATCCCGTCGTCGAGGACACCGGCGGTGTGCACGACGGCCGTCAGCGGGCGGTCTTCCGGCACGGCGGCCAGTACGGCGGCGAGCGCGTCCCGGTCGGCGACATCGCACGCCGCCCAGACGGCCTGCGCGCCGGACTCGGCCAGTTCGGCGACGAGTTCGGCCGCACCGGGAGCGTCGGCTCCACGCCGGGCGAGGAGAAGCAGCCGCTCCACACCGTGCTCGGCGACGAGGTGCCGGGCGATCAGACCGCCGAGCGCGCCGGTCGCGCCGGTGATCAGTACGGTGCCCCCGGGCCCGAAGGCCGGGGTGCGGCCGGGCTCGTCGTCCGGCCGGGTCTCGATCCGCGCGAGGCGGGGTACGAGGACGGTGCCCGCGCGCAGCGCGAACCTCTCCTCGTCGGAGGTGAGCGCGGACCGCAGAGCCTGCCCGGTCCGGCCGCCGTCCACTCCGTCGGTGTCGGTGTCGGTGTCGACGAGCGCGATCCGGCCGGGGTTCTCCGTCTGCGCGGACCGCAGCAGACCCCACACGGTGGCGGCGGCCAGGTCCGTCACATCGCCGTCCGGCTCGGTCGCCACCGCTCCCTTGGTGACGACCACCAGACGGGAGGCGGCGAACCGCTCGTCCGACAGCCAACCGCCGATGAGCGCGAGCGCTCCGTGCGCCGCGCCGTGCACGGCGGTGGCGGGTGTGAGGGCATCGGCGGTGGTCGGGCTTCCGCCGGGAGCGAGCGTGACGAAGACCTCGTCGGGCGCGGTCGCTCCGGCGTCGATGGCCGTGGCCAGGGCCGCGAGGTCCGGGTAGCGGTCGGCGGCGACGACGCCGAAGTGCTCGCCCTCGCCGATACGGGCGTACCGGATCGGCGGGGTGCCGGACGGAGCGCCGAGCCCCGGGAGTTCGGTCCATCGCTGGCGGAAGGCGGACTCGTGGTAGGTGGCGCGCGCCGCGCGGAGCTGGTCGGCGGTGACCGGGCGGAGCCCGAGGGACTCGACGGCGGCGACCGGGGCCCCGGAGGCGTCCGCGATCTCCAGCCTGACTCCTTCGGCCCCGGCCGGGGAGAGACGGACGCGCAGCGCGGACGCGCCCGCCGCGTGCAGGGAGACACCACTCCAGGCGAAGGGCAGCCGGCCCCGGCCGTCGTCCGCGCCGATGCCGCCGAGGCCGATGGCGTGGAGCGCCGCGTCGAGCAGCGCCGGGTGCAGACCAAACCGGCCGGCCTCGTCCTCGGTGCCCTCGGGGAGCCGGACCTCGGCGTAGATCTCGCCGTCGCGCTGCCAGGCGGCACGCAGCCCCCGGAAGGTGGGGCCGTAGGCGAATCCGATGGCGTCGAGGTCGTCGTACCGGCCGTCCAGCTCTACGGGGGTGGCGTCGGCGGGCGGCCATGCCGTCAGCTCGAAGTCGGCCAGGGTCCGTCCGCCGGTGGCGAGCACACCGCCGGCGTGCCGCGTCCACGGCTCTTCGGCGGCCAGGCCTTCGGCGCGGGAGTGCAGGGCGAGCGGGCGTCGCCCGGACTCGTCGGCGGCACCGGCCCACACCCGCAGCTGCACCCCGCCGTGCTCGGGCAGCACCAGCGGCGCTTCAAGGGTCAGCTCTTCCAGCCGGTCACAGCCGAGCTGGTCGCCGGCGCGGGTCGCCAGCTCCACGAAGGCCGTGCCGGGCAGCAGCACACTGCCGAGGATCGCGTGATCGGCCAGCCAGGGGTGCGTGGAGAGCGCGAGCCTCCCCGCGAACACCATCCCGTCGGACTCGGGCAGCGCGACCCCCGCACTGAGCAGCGGGTGCGCGGTGTCGTCGAGGCCGATCGCCTCCACATCGCCGAGGTAGTACGAGGAGACCGCCGGCCAGTAGCGCTGCCGCTGGAAGGCGTACGTGGGCAGGTCGACGCGCTGCGCGCCGGTACCCGCGAAGTACGCGGCCCAGTCGACGGTCACGCCCTGGGCATGCGCCCGCGCGAGAGCCGTGGTCACCGTCTCCGCCTCGGGGCGGCTCTTGCGGAGCACGGGCGCGAAGACTGCGTCACCGCCATCGACACAGCCCTGAGCGAGGGCGCACAGGGTCCCGTCCGGGCCGAGTTCCACGTACGAGGTGACCCCGGCGGCCTCCAGCGCACGGACACCGTCCAGGAAACGGACCGCCTCGCGGACATGGCGGACCCAGAAGTCGGAAGTCGACATGTCGTCCGTGACCAGAGCACCGGTCAGGTTGGAGACGACCGGAATCTTCGGGTCGCCGTACGAAAGGTTCTCGGCGACCTCGCGGAACGCCTCCAGCATGCCGTCCATGTGCGGCGAGTGGAACGCGTGACTGACGGTCAGCCGCTTGGACTTGCGGTCGGCGAAGTGCTCGACCACAGCGAGAGCAGCGCTCTCGTCACCCGCGATCACCACCGACGTCGGGCCATTGATCGCGGCGATGCTCACGCGATCGGTCAGCAGCGGGAGAATCTCCTCCTCCGACGCCTGGACCGCGATCATCACACCGCCCGAAGGCAGCGCCTGCATCAGACGGCCACGCGCCGCGACCAGGGTGCAGGCATCCTCCAGCGAGAACACACCCGCCACATGAGCCGCAGCGATCTCACCGATCGAATGACCGGACAGCAAGTCCGGCTTCACACCCCACGACTCAAGGAGGCGGAAGAGGGCAACCTCGACCGCGAACAGCGCCGGCTGCGTCACCGCCGTCTCATCGAGAGCACCGCTCTCGTCGCCGAACAGTGCTTCCTTCAACGGCAGATCGGAAGCGAACTGGGCACACACCCCGTCCAACGCGTCCGCGAAGGCCGGGTACACCTCGTACAGCTCACGGCCCATCCCCAGCCGCTGACTCCCCTGCCCCGTAAACAGGAACGCCAGCTTCCCGGCGACCGCCGAACCCTCGACCAGACCTGCCGCCGAACGGCCCTCGGCGAGTGCTTCGAGACCGGCGAGAAGTGCTTCGCGGCCGGTGGCGACGACGGCGGCGCGGTGCTCGAAGGCGGAGCGGCCGGTGGCGAGCGAGAGTCCCAGATCGGCGGGGCTCGCATCGGGGTGGGTCACCGCGTGGGCGTGGAGGCGGCGGGCCTGGTCGCGGAGGGCGTCGCCGTCCTTGGCGGAGAGCAGCCAGGGAAGGGCGCCCTCGGACCGCGCCGGGTCGGCAGGGTCGGCAGGGCCGCTCTCGGGGGCCTGCTCGATGATGGTGTGGGCGTTCGTCCCGCTGATGCCGAAGGACGAGATGCCCGCGCGGCGTGGACGGCCGGTCTCCGGCCACTCCACCGCCTCCGTCAGCAGGGAGATGTCACCGGTCGACCAGTCGACATGAGGAGTCGGAGCGTCGACGTGCAGGGTCTGCGGAAGCACCCCGTACCGCATCGCCAGCACCATCTTCATCAGGCCCGCGACGCCCGCCGCGGCCTGGGTGTGGCCGAGGTTGGACTTGATGGAGCCCAGCAGCAGGGGCCGCCCCTCGGGACGGTCCTGACCATAGGTCGCGAGGAGCGCCTGTGCCTCGATCGGGTCACCGAGCCGGGTGCCCGTGCCGTGCGCCTCGACGGCGTCGACGTCCGTGGTGGTCAGTCCGCCGCCGGCCAGGGCCTGGCGGATGACGCGCTGCTGGGACGGACCGTTCGGGGCGGTCAGACCGTTGGACGCGCCGTCCTGGTTGATCGCCGAGCCACGCACGATCGCGAGGACCGGGTGTCCGTTGCGCCGCGCGTCGGAGAGGCGCTCCACGAGGAGGACGCCGACGCCCTCGCCCCAGCCGGTGCCGTCCGCGCCCGCCGCGAACGCCTTGATGCGACCGTCCTCCGCGAGCCCGCGCTGACGGCTGAAGTCGATGAAGGAGGCGGGGGTGGACATCACGGTCACACCGCCGGCGAGCGCCATGGTGCACTCGCCCTGTCGCAGCGCCTGGATAGCCCAGTGGAGGGCGACGAGGGAGGACGAGCAGGCGGTGTCGACGGTGACCGCCGGGCCCTCCAGGCCGAGGACGTAGCTGACCCGGCCGGAGACGACACTGGCGGCGTTGCCGGTGCCGAGGAAGCCCTCGACGCCGTCGGGGGCCGCCAGGATGACGTTGAGGTAGTCCTGTCCGTTGGTGCCGGTGAAGACGCCGACGCGCTCGCCCCGCACGGTGGCCGGGTCGATACCCGCCCGCTCGAAGGCCTCCCAGGAGGTTTCGAGGAGAAGACGCTGCTGAGGGTCCATCGCCAGCGCCTCGCGCGGCGAGATCCCGAAGAAGCCCGGGTCGAAGTCGGTCGCGTCGGCGAGGAAGCCGCCCTCGCGGACATAGCTGGTGTTGTCGGCGGCGGCCTCGGGGTCGTACAGCCCGTCGAGGTCCCAGCCCCGGTCGGCGGGGAAGCCGGAGATGGCGTCACGGCCGTTGACGAGGAGCTGCCAGAGGTCCTCCGGGGTCCGCACACCGCCGGGGAAGCGGCAGCTCATCGCGACGATGGCGATGGGGTCGTCGTCGGCGGCCGGGCCACTGCCCGTGGCGGCGGTGAGGGCCGTTCCGGTGGTGGCGGTCGCGGTGCCGAGCAGCTCGTCCTGGAGGAAGGCGGCCAGCGAGAGGGTGTTGGGGTAGTCGAAGATCAGGGTCGCGGGCAGCTTCAGACCGGTGCGCGCGGTGAGGAGATTGCGGATCTCCACGGCGGTCAGCGAGTCGAAGCCGAGGTCCCGGAAGGCGCTGCCGGGGTCGACCGAGGCCGGTCCCGCGTAGCCGAGGACGGCGGCGACCTGGGTGCGTACGAACTCCAGCGCCAGCTGGTCGCGTTCGCCCGCCGGGGCGTCGGCCAGCTGCCGGGCGAAGCCGTCGGCCTCGGCGGCGGGGCCGGTCTCCCCGGCGGCGGCGAGCGCGTGGGCCGCCTCGGGGAGGTCGGCGATGAGCGGGCAGGGGCGTACGGCGGTGAGGCCGGGGGCCAGCCGGGCCCAGTCCACGTCGGCGACGACGGACGCGGTCTCGTCCAGGGTGAGCGACAGCCGCAGCGCCGCCAGCGCCCGCTCCGGCGCGAGGGCGGGCAGTCCGGCCAGCCGCAGACGCTCGGCGACGAGTTCGTCGGTGGCCATGCCGCCGTCGGCCCAGGCTCCCCAGGAGACCACGGTCGCGGGCAGCCCGTCGGCGCGGCGCTGCTCGGCCAGAGCGTCCAGATACGCGTTGGCGGCTGCGTAGTTGGCCTGACCGGCCGCGCCGAAGACGGCCGCGACGGAGGAGAACAGGACGAACGCGTCCAGTTCCAGCTCGCGGGTCAGCTCGTGGAGGATCTGCGCCGCGTACGCCTTGGGGCGGATGACCCCGGCGAGGCGGCGCGGGGTCTGGGCGTCCAGCACTCCGTCGTCCAGGACGCCGGCGGCGTGGACGACCGCGGTGAGGGGGTGTTCGGCCGGGACGGCGGCGAGCAGGGCTGCCACCGCTTCACGGTCGGCGACGTCACAGGCGGCGAAGGTGACTTCCGCTCCCAGCCCGCGCAGTTCGGCGGCGAGTTCGGCCGTTCCCTCGGCGTCCGGACCGCGCCTGCTGACCAGCAGCAGACGAGGGGTTCCGGTACGGGCGAGCCAGCGGGCGAGGTGCCGGCCGAGCGCACCGGTGCCGCCGGTGATCAGCGCGGTGCCGGTGGTGGTCCACTCGGTTTCGGGGCGCTGCTCGCGGGGGGCGCGAACCAGTCTGCGGGCGAAGATCCCGGTGGAGCGTACGGCGAGGTGGTCCTCGGTGCCGAGGCCGCCGAGGATGTCGGCGAGCCGGCCGGCGGACCGCTCGTCGGGGTTCTCCGGAAGGTCTACGAGACCGCCCCAGCGCTCGGGCAGTTCGAGCGCGGCGGTACGGCCGAGGCCCCAGGCCTGCGCCTGGAGGGTGCTGCTGAGCCGGTCGGAGCGGCCGGTGGCCACCGCGCCCCGGGTCGCGGTCCACAGCGGGGCTTCCACTCCTGTGTCGCCGAGCGCCTGGAGCAGGGCGGTGGTGGCGGCGAGACCCGCGGGCAGCGCCGGGTCCTCGGGGTGCTGCCGCTCGTCCAGCGCGAGCAGGGAGAGCACCCCGGCGGGGGTGCCGGTGTCCGCGAGGGCTTCAGTGATCCGTCGTGCGACGGCGGCCCGGTCGTGCCGGGCGGCGTCGACGGCAAGGGTGCGCGTGACGACGCCGCGCGCCGTCAGGGCGCGTTCGGCGGCCGTGGTCCACGGGGTTTCGACGCCCTCGGGCACGACGAGGAGCCATGTCCCGGCGAGCGGCGCGGGCGCGGTGTCCGTCAGCGGCTTCCAGCTGACGCGGTAGCGCCAGCCGTCCACGGCGTCCTGGTCGCGCTGACGGCGGTGCCAGGCGGAGAGCGCGGGCAGCACGCTGCTCAGCGGCTGCTCGCCGTCGACTCCGAGGGTCTCGGCGAGGGCCGCCAGGTCCTCGCTGTCGACGACCTCCCAGAATCGGGCGTCCGTGGCGCCGAGTTCGCCGCCCTCCGCCGGTCCTGCGAGGTCGGTGAAGGGGTCGCGGGGCCAGTACAGCTCGCGCTGGAAGGCGTACGTGGGCAGCTCGACGCGGCGCGCGCCGGTCCCGGCGAAGCGCGCGGACCAGTCCGGGGAGAGGCCGCGTACATGAGCGCCCGCGACGGCGGCGTTGAGCGACCGCGCCTCCGGGCGTCCGGCGCGCAGCGCGGGAAGGAAGGCGGCGGCGCGGGGGCCGGTGGCGGTCTGGCAGTCCTGGCCGAGGGCGGAGAGCACGCCTGCCGGGCCGAGTTCGAGATAGGTGGTGACGCCTCGGCTCTCCAGCCAGCGGATGCCGTCGAGGAAGCGGACGGCTTCGCGGACGTGGCGTACCCAGAAGTCGGCAGTCGACATGTCGTCGCCGACCAAAGCACCGGTGAGGTTGGAGACGACCGGGATCTTCGGGTCGCCGTACGAAAGCCCCGCGATCGCCGTACGGAACGCGTCCAGCATGCCGTCCATGTGCGGCGAGTGGAACGCGTGACTGACGGTGAGACGCTTCGACTTGCGGTCGGCGAAGTGCTCGACCACAGCGAGAGCAGCGCTCTCGTCACCCGCGATGACGACGGACGCCGGGCCGTTGATCGCGGCAATGCTGACGCGATCGGTAAGCAGCGGAAGGACCTCGTCCTCCGACGCCTGGACCGCGATCATCACGCCACCCGTGGGCAGCGCCTGCATCAGACGGCCACGAGCCGCCACCAGAGTGCAGGCGTCCTCCAGCGAGAACACACCCGCCACATGCGCCGCCGCGATCTCACCGATCGAATGACCGGACAGGAAGTCCGGCTTCAGCCCCCAGCTCTCCACCAGCCGGAACAGCGCCACCTCGACCGCGAACAGCGCCGGCTGAGTCACCGCCGTCTCATCGAGAGCACCGCTCTCGTCGCCGAACAGCGCTTCCTTCAGAGCCAACTCGGGAGCGAACCGAGCACACACCTCGTCCAGCGCCCGAGCGAACACCGGATACGCCGCATACAGCTCACGCCCCATCCCCGGCCTCTGACTCCCCTGGCCGGTGAAGAGGAAGGCGAGTTTGCCTTCTGTGGCGGTGCCTTCGAGGACTTCGGCGGAGGGGCGTCCTTCCGCGAGCGCGGCGAGCCCTTCGAGCAGCGTTTCGCGGTCGTCGGCGACGATCGCGGCACGGCGGTCCAGGGCGGCGCGGGTGAGCGCCTGGGAGAAGGCGAGATCGGCGGTGGTCAGCTCGGGGTGGGCCGTGACATGGGTGTGCAGCGCGACGGCCTGGGCACGCAGCGCGGTCTCGGTCCTGCCGGAGAGGACCACGGGCAGGACGGCCCGCCCGGCCGGGGCCGGGGCGTCCGGGGTCTCAGACCTCTCCGGCTTCTCCGGCTTCTCCGTGGCGTCCGGTGCGCTCTCCAGGATGATGTGGGCGTTGGTGCCGCTCATGCCGAACGAGGAGACGCCGATACGGCGCGGCTGGTCGCTCTGCGGCCACGGCCTCGCCTCGGTGAGCAGTTCCACCTCACCGGCCGACCAGTCGACGTGCGGGGTCGGCTCGTCCACGTGGAGGGTGCGCGGGAGCACTCCGTGGCGCATCGCCATGACGCTCTTGATGACACCGGCGACACCGGCGGCGGCCTGCGCGTGGCCGATGTTGGTCTTGAGCGAACCCAGCCACAGCGGGCGGCCCTCGGGACGGTCCTGGCCATAGGTGGCGATGACCGCCTGCGCCTCGATCGGGTCGCCGAGGCCGGTGCCGGTGCCGTGGGCCTCGATGGCGTCGATCTGGGCGGGGGTGAGCCGGGCGTTGGACAGCGCCTGGAGGATGACCCGCTGCTGCGAGGGCCCGTTCGGAGCCGTCAGTCCGTTGGACGCGCCGTCCTGGTTGACGGCGGTGCCGCGTACGACGGCGAGGACCGGGTGGCCCTTGCGACGCGCGTCGGAGAGCCGTTCGACCAGCAGGATGCCGACGCCCTCGGCGAGGCTGAAGCCGTCGGCGTCCGGGGAGAACGCCTTGCAGCGTCCGTCCACGGCGAGTCCGCGCTGCTTGCTGTAGTCGATGAAGGTGCCGGGCGCGGACATCAGGGTCGCGCCGCCCGCGAGGGCGAGTGAGCACTCTCCGTTGCGCAGCGCCTGTACGGCCAGGTGCAGGGCGACCGAGGAGGACGAGCACGCGGTGTCGACGGTGACCGCCGGGCCTTCGAGGCCGAAGGTGTACGAGAGCCGGCCGGACGCGACGCTGGCCGCGTTGCCGGTGCCGAGATAGCCCTCGACATTCTCGGAGGAGCTGAGCAGGGCGGTCAGATAGTCGTGATTACTGGTGCCGACGAAGACGCCGACCTGCCTGCCGCGCATCGAGGTCGGGTCGATACCGGCCCGCTCGAAAGCCTCCCAGGAGGTTTCGAGGAGAAGACGCTGCTGAGGATCCATCGCCAGCGCCTCACGCGGCGAGATCCCGAAGAGCGAGGGGTCGAAGCGCGCGAAGTCCTGGACGAATCCGCCCTGGTTGGCGTAGCTGGTACCCGGATTCTCGGGGTCCGGGTGGTAGACCGTCTCCATGTCCCAGCCACGGTCGGCGGGGAAGTCGGTGATGGCGTCGACGCCGTCGGCGACAACGCGCCACAGATCCTCGGGCGAGTCGATGCCGCCCGGGTAGCGGCAGCCCATGCCGACGATCGCGATGGGATCCTGGTTCTTCGCTTCGACGTCGCGCAGCCGCTGACGCGTCTGATGCAGATCCGCCGTCACCAGCTTCAGGTAGTCCCGCAGCGTCTCTTCATTCGCCATTTAACGCAACCACCCATTTACAGCAGACGGCATCGGAATACTGTTTGCACAGAGCCGAGAATTACATCGGGTAAACAGCCATTTCATTCACTCATTGAATCGACTGCTCTATATCAGGCTATGAGTAGCCCAATCTCCCCGACAACCCCTAACCGCCCCCTACGCCCCCCTGGGTGGCGGGAGACATAGAGGGCGGCGGCCCTACAGGAATATCCCAGGGGGCTGACCATCCTGGCCAATAACAGGCACGCCGTCAATAACTCAATTCATTGAAGAATCGCATACGGCGGCCATGACCCGGCGGACATTACGGCCCCTGGATTCAAACCGGGTTTCAGGCTCGGCCGAGCCCCTTGTTGATGAAGGCGAACAGCTCTTCGTCGCTGGCCTCCTGGAGCTGCTCGACATCGTCCAGCACCCCGTCCGACCCTCCGTACGCGCTTCCGTCCGGGTTTCCGTCCGACGCGGCGCTCCGGCCGGTGGCACCCGCCGGGTCGTCGCTCTCGTTCCACTTCGCCAGCAGCGACTGGAGCCTCATGGTGACCCGGGCCCGTACGACGTTGTCGGCGGTCCCCCGTTCAAGTACGGCTTCGAGCTTGTCCAGCTCCTCCAGCAGCGGGGCGCCGCCCGCAGCCGCGTCGGGCACGATCCCGGCGCGCAGGTAGGCGGCGACGGCGGCCGGGGTGGGGTGGTCGAAGACGAGGCTGGCCGGGAGCTTCAGCCCGCTCACCGCGCCGAGGCGGTTCCGCAGTTCGACGGAGGTGAGCGAGTCGAAGCCCAGCTCCTTGAAGGCCCGCCCGGCCTCGACCGCCGCCAGGTCGGTGTGACCGAGGACGGCGGCGACGGCGGTGCGGACCAGTTCGAGAAGAAGCCTCTCCTGCTCGACCTCGGGAAGTCCGGCGAGCTGCTGGGTCAGCGGCACTCCCCCGGCGAGGTCGTCGGCGGACTCTCGCTCCGCGCTCTCGATGATCCGCCGGGCCTCGGGCAGTTCGAGCAGCAGCGGCCGGTCACGGTCGGCGGTGAAGGCGAGCGTGAACCGCTTCCAGTCCATGTCGGCGACGGTCAGCGTGGTCTCGTCCCGGTCCAGCGCGTGCTGGAGCGCGGAGACCGCGCGCTCGGGCGACATGGCGAGGATGCCGTGGCGACGCATCCGGTCGCCGGCGGCGCTGTCGTCGCCGTCCGCACTGCCCCAGGGACCCCACGCGATGGAGGTCGCGGGGAGCCCGGCGGAGCGCCGGTGCTCGGCGAAGGCGTCGAGGAAGGAATTGCCCGGAGCCTGGTTTCCCTGGCCGGGCGCGCCGAAGGTGGCGGCGAAGGACGAGAAGAGGACGAACGCGGAGAGGTCCAGTTCGCGGGTGAGTTCATGCAGATGCAGCGTGGCATCGACCTTGACCCGCAGAACGTCCGCCACCTGCTCGGGAGTCAGCGTCTCGATCACTCCGTCGTCCACCACCGCCGCCGCGTGGATCACTGCGGTGAGGGGCTGTTCGGCGGGTACGGAGGCGATGAGGGCGGCCACCGCGTCGCGGTCGCTGACATCGCAGGCCGCGATGGTGACCTGCGTGCCCAGCTCGGTCAGCTCCTTCTCCAGCTCTGCCGCACCCGGTGCGTCCGGGCCCCGGCGGCTGGTCAGCAGCACATGCTCCGCGCCGTTCTCGGCGAGCCAGCGGGCCACATGCCCGCCCAGCGCCCCCGTACCACCGGTGACCAGCGTGGTCCCCTCCGGACGCCACTCCCGTACCGCCACACTCTCCCCCAGAGGAGCATGAGCGAGACGACGGCCGAAGAGACCGGAAGAACGAACCGCGACCTGATCCTCACCACCGTCACCCGCCAGCACGCCCGCCAGCCGGTCGCGCGTACGGCCGTCGAGAGCGACGGGAAGGTCGAGCAAACCACCCCAGCGGCCACCCTGTTCCATGGACGCGACCCGCCCAAGGCCCCAGATCAGCGCCTGCACGGGGGCTGTGACCCGCTCGGAGCGTCCGGTGGCGATCGCGCCCCGGGTGACGCACCACAGCGGCGCGGCCACCTCGGCGTCGCCGAGCGCCTGCGAGAGCGCGAGCTCGGTGGCGAAGGCGTTCTCGCCCGCGAGCGCGAGGAGGGAGAGCACCCCGGCAGGGGCCGTGTCGGCCGTCCGGATGCCGTCGGCGATCGCCTCCCGGGTGTCGCCGGTCGCGACGCTCACGGTACGTATCTCCGCGCCGTGTTCGGTGAGCGTACGCAGCACCCCGTCCGCCCAGTCGGCGGCGGCCCCCGAAAGCCCCTCGGGCACAACCGCCAGCCAAGTGCCCGAAAGGCGGGCGGTGGCGGGCTCGGCGACCCGCTTCCAGGTGACGCGGTAGCGCCAGCCGTCCACGGTGGACTGCTCACGGCTCTGCCTGCGCCACGAGGAGAGGCCGGGGAGAACCGTGCTCAGCGAACCGATCTCGTCGGGGCTGCCGAGGGCGAGGGTGTCGGCCAGCCCTTCCAGGTCTTCGCGTTCGACGGCCTCCCAGAACCGGGCGTCGATCGCACTCTCCGGCGTGGCCGTCACCTCGGACACGGGGGCGGCCTCGGGCCAGAACCGCTGCGCCTGGAAGGCGTAGGTGGGCAGATCCACCCGGCGGGCACCCGTCCCCGCGAACACCGCGTCCCAATCCACACTCACACCACGGACATACGCCTCACCCAGCGACTGCCAGAAACGATCGAGACCACCCTCACCACGACGCAGCGAACCGAGAACAGCGG
>NZ_BAAASB010000040.1:0-24328 GCF_039532665.1 Streptomyces amakusaensis
CTCCGGGCTTTCCCTTCGGTCTTGCGTTTCCAACTCTACCAGATCCTTTTCCCATTCCGTTTCCGGTTTGGATTTTCAGATCCAGCGGCCAGTTGGACCGGCCTTTTGCCTTTCGGCTGCTCCGACTCTATCAGATCCTTTCGGGCCTGACTCCCGGTCGAAATCGGGTTGTCTTTCCGGCTGTTAGGCCGTTCCGACGTTTCAAACTCTAGCGGATTTCCCGGGCGACTCATAATCGAGTCTGTCCATCGGATTTCGGCGTGCCGAAATCCATCCCGGCTGGGAGATCGTGCTGAGTTTGATTGCCGCAGACGCGGCGGGAGTGGCTGTCGCAGAACCGTTCCGGCCCCGTGACAACTCGGAGAACCTTACGGACCGGTGAAGTCCGTGTCAACTTCACCCGGCGGCCCCGGGAAAGGCCCTGGTCCAGGGCCTTTCTTAAGGGGATGAGGCCCTGGACCGGGCCGTCAGTCGAGGTCGCTGAGCCGGCCGCCCGCGTCGGGCTGGGCGTCCTCCACCCGGCGCAGTACGCGGATGAGGAGTTCGCCGAGGACCCCGCGCTCGTCGGCCGAGAGGTCCTGGAGCAGATCGCCCTCGAAGTCCGAGGCCATCCGCATCGCCTCGAGCCACTTCGTACGGCCCTCGTCCGTCAGCTCCACGATCACGCGGACCCGGTTGCTCTCGTCGCGGTCCCGGGTGACCAGGCCCTCGCCGGCCATGCGGTCGATCCGATGGGTCATCGCGGCCGGGGTGAGGCCCAGCCGCTTCGCCAGCTCGCCCGGGCCCATCCGATAGGGGGCTCCCGCGAGGACGAGGGTCTTGAGGACCTCCCACTCGGCGTTGGTGATGCCGAGGGTGGCGAGCTGGCGGCCGTAGCCGACGTTCATCCGGCGGTTGAGCCGGCCGAGGGCCGAGACCACCTTCTCGACCTGCGGATCGAGGTCTCCGTACTCGCGCTGGTACGCGGCGATCTGCTCGTCGAGGGACGGCTCCTGGATGGCCGGGCCCGTCACTGCTGGGCCCTCGGGGCTCGCGTTAGGCATACGGCGCAGTATCGCACGACACGCATTGGCATTGAAGTCCTTCGATGTGTACTGTTAAGGCTCTAACTTTACTGTTGAAGTCTTGAGGCTTCACTCCTTTCGATCTCTGAGGCAGGTGAGTGTGAGCAAGGTGATGGGTGCAGCGATGCGCCGGATCCAGGCAGGAAGCGCGCTGAGCGCGTTCGGACTCGGTTTCACGGTCCCGTATCTCTACGTCTATGTGGCGCAGGTACGGGATCTGGGCGCGACGACGGCCGGGGCCGTTCTCGCGGTCTTCGCCATGGCCGCACTCGTCGCTCTCCCCTTCACCGGGCGGGTCATCGACCGGCGCGGGCCGCTGCCCGTGCTGGTCGGGGCGGCGGTGCTCGCCTCGGCGGGCGCCGTCTCCATCGGTCTGGCCGAGGGTGTGCCGGCCGTGGTGGCCTCGGCCGCGCTGCTGGGTGCCGGAACGGCGGTGATGCAGCCGGCGCTGGCCACGATGCTGGTCTGGTGCACCGATGCCACGGGGCGTACCCGTGCCTTCGCCATGCAGTTCTTTCTGCAGAACCTGGGTCTCGGCCTCGGCGGGCTGATCGGCGGGCAGATCGTCGACAAGAGCCGGCCCGAGAGCTTCACCCTGCTCTTCGGCATCGAGGCCGTGATGTTCCTGGTGCTCGCCGGGATCGCGCTCACCGTCCGGCTGCCGCGTCCCGCCGCCCTTCAGCAGCCCCGGGCCGCGCGGGCCGGGGCCAAGGGCGGGATGCGGGTGCTGCTCGGGCACAAGGCGATGGTCCAGCTCTGTGTGCTCGGCTTCGTCCTCTTCTTCGCCTGTTACGGACAGTTCGAGTCGGGGTTGGCCGCTTATGGCACCGAGGCGGCCGGAATCGAGCCGTCCACGCTGGGTACGGCGCTGGCCGCCAACACCGCGGTGATCGTGCTCGCGCAGTTCGTGGTGCTGAAGTTCGTGGAGCGCCGCAAGCGCAGCCGGATGATCGCGGCGGTTGGCCTGATCTGGGCCGTCGCCTGGCTGCTGGCGGGGTACGCGGGGCTGGGGTCGAGCAGTCAGGCCATGGCGACGGCGGCCTTCATCTCCACGTACGCGCTCTTCGGGCTCGGTGAGGCGATGCTCGCGCCGACCGTCGCGCCGATGGTCGCCGATCTGGCGCCGGAGTCGATGGTCGGTCAGTACAACTCGGCCTTCGCCCTGGTGAAGCAGCTCGCGCTGGCGCTCGGCCCGGCCATCGGCGGTCCGATGGGGGCGGCGCTGCACGGCCCGTACATCGTGACGTTCGTGCTGTTCTCGCTCGGTATCACTGTGCTGGCGATCAGGCTAGGGCGGCAGCTCACCCCCGTACAGAATCAGCCGTATTTGGCGGTCAGCTCGCGGGTGGTGGCGCAGCACAGGCCGGCCGAGCAGGTGGAGGCCGCGGCCTGACCTGCCCGGCGGGGCGCATGGGCGGGCGCTAGGCCCTGTCCCGGGTGGGGAGGGCGAACTCGCACCAGACGGCTTTGCCGCCGCCGGGGGTACGGCGGCTGCCCCAGGACGAGGCGATCGTCGCGACGATGGAGATCCCGCGACCCGCCTCGTCCTCTGTTTCGGCGCGGCGGCGGCGTGGCAGGTGGTCGTCGCCGTCGGTGACTTCGATGATCAGGCGGCGGTCGGTGCGGCGGAGTCTGAGGCGCATGGGCGGGGTGCCGTGCTGGAGGGAGTTGGCGACGAGTTCGCTGGTGGCCAGCACGCCCAGGTCGTGGAGTTCGGGGGAGAACCGCCAGGAGGCCATGACTCCGGAGGCGAAGGCGCGGGCGCGCGGCGCGGCCTCGGTGCCGCCGAGGAGGTCGAGCGCCGCGTTGTGGAAGAGCTCGGCGGAGGGGCCGGTGCGGGAGGGGTGCTGGACGACGAGGACGGCGACGTCGTCGTCGTGGTCGGCGGTGACTCCCTGGGAGCGGATGAGCCGGTCGCAGACGACCTGCGGGGTGCCGTCGGCTCCGGAGAGGGCGCGCTCCAGGGAGGCGACGCCTTCGTCGATGTCCTCGCCCCGGCGTTCGACGAGTCCGTCTGTATAGAGGACGGCGCTGGAGCCGGGCGGCAGGGCGATGGAGCCGGAGCTGTGGAGCCAGCCGCCGGTGCCGAGCGGCGGGCCGGTCGGGTCGGCGGCGCGGCGGACGGTGCCGTCCTCGTCGCGGACGAGGATGGGGAGGTGTCCGGCCGAGGCGTAGACGAGGCGGCCCTCGTTGGGGTCGTGGACGGCGTAGACGCAGGTGGCGATCTGGCTGGCGTCGATCTCGGCGGCCAGTCCGTCGAGGAGCTGGAGCACCTCGTGGGGCGGGAGGTCGAGCCGGGCGTAGGCGCGGACGGCGGTGCGGAGCTGGCCCATGACGGCGGCGGCGCGCACGCCCCGGCCCATGACGTCGCCGATGACCAGGGCGGTGCGGCCGGCTCCGAGGGTGATCACGTCGTACCAGTCGCCGCCGACCGCGGCGTCCTCGCTGCCGGGCTGGTAGGTGGCGGCGATGCGCAGGTCGTCGGGTTGTTCGAGTTCCTGGGGGAGCAGGGAGCGCTGGAGGGTGACGGCCATCTCGCGCTGGCGGCGCTCGCTGGCGCGCAGCCGGTCGGCGGATTCGGCGTGGCCGGTGACGTCGGTGGCGAAGACCAGGACTCCGCCGCCCGCTCCGGGGATCTCCATGGGCAGGCAGGTGGCGGTGTACGAGCCTCCCGCGGCGACTTTGCGGGACTTCACGGTGCGTGAGGTGCCGCCGCGCAGGACCTGGTCCATGAGCGGGGGCAGGCCCAGCTCGGCCAGTTCGGGGCAGGTGTCGGCGGCGCGGCTGCCGATCGGGCGGGGGCCGAAGGCGGTGGTGTAGGCGTCGTTGACGTAGGCGATGCGGTGTTCGGCGCCGTAGGCGACGGCGACCAGGGCGGGGAGGCGGCCGAGGATCTCGGCGATCGGGAAGTCCTCGACAGGGGGTGCGGCGGGGAGCCGGCCGGAGGGCCGCTCGCCGCCCGGACGGGGGCCTTCGTGGCCGGTGTCGGCGCGGGCCGGGCCGGCCGGGTCCGCTTCGGCGGTGTCGCCGCGGGCCGCCGGGACCGATCCCTCTCCCCGGCCCTCCCGGCCGCCGTCTTCCCGGCGGTCCGGTCGGGGAGGCGCGGTGGAGATCCCGCGGTCGGCCCTTCGCGCCGCGGCGCGGCGCTGCGTACCGGGGAGCCTTGCGCTCCAACGCGTGAAGTTCACTGACTTTCTAGCCTCAATGGTTGTCGCCAAGGGTCACAAGGGTCACTCTGTGCAAATGTGAGCCCACCTATGGTCACACGACCAGTGTGACCGAGCGTACTGACAGTCGGTGTCGGCCGGGGGTCCGTCAGGCCCTTCCTGGGTTGCCGTCGGGCCCTGTGCCGGGTGGTCAGCCGCCGGTCGGACGGCTGTCGTCCGGGCCCGGTTCCGGTGTGTCCGGCGGTGGGGGCTTCGGCGTGTCCGACGGTCCGGACCGTGGTGGGTCCGGGGGCGGCGGGGTGCCCGGTGGCGGTGTGGTGTGCCGGGGGCCGCCGGTGGCCGCGCTCTCGAATTCGGCGCGCGGGTGTTCCAGCGAGCCGAGAGAGACGATCTCCCGTTTGAAGAGTCCGGCGAGGGTCCACTCTGCCAGGACGCGTGCCTTCCGGTTGAGGGTGGGCATCCTGCTGAGGTGGTAGACGCGGTGCATCAGCCAGGCGGGGTAGCCCTTGAGCTTGCGTCCGTAGACATGGGCGACGCCCCGGTGCAGGCCCAGGGAGGCCACCGAGCCGACGTACGCGTGGGCGTACTCCTGGAGCGGCCGGCCGTGCAGTGAGGCGGCGACGTTGGCGGCGAGGACTTTGGCCTGGCGTACGGCGTGCTGGGCGTTGGGGGCGCACTCCGCGCCCGGGGTGTCGGACGTGATGTCCGGGACGGCGGCGGCGTCCCCGGCGGCCCAGACGTGTTCGGTCCCGACGACGGTGAGGTGGGCGGTGCAGCGGATTCTGCCGCGGTCGGTGCGGGGGAGGTCCGTGGCGGCGAGGACCGGGGCGGGTTTGACCCCCGCGGTCCAGACGACGGTCCTGGTGGGGAAGCGGCTGCCGTCGCTGAGCACGGCGATCCGGCCTTCGCAGGACTCCAGCCGGGTGGTGAGGCGTACGTCGATGTTGCGGGAGCGCAGTTCCCGGATGGCGTACTTGCCCATCTCCTCGCCGACCTCGGGGAGGATCCGGTCGCTGGCCTCCACGAGGATCCATTTCAGGTCCGCCGGCTTGATGTTGTGGTAGTAGCGGGCGGTGTAGCGGGCCATGTCCTGGAGCTCGGCGAGTGCCTCGACGCCCGCGTAGCCGCCGCCGACGAAGACGAAGGTGAGGGCGGCGTCGCGGATCGCGGGATCGCGGGTGGAGGAGGCGATGTCCATCTGTTCGATGACGTGATTGCGCAGTCCGATGGCTTCTTCGACGGTCTTGAAGCCGATGGCGTACTCGGCAAGGCCCGGAATGGGGAGGGTGCGGGAGACGGAACCCGGCGCAATGATGAGTTCGTCGTACGCCAATTCGATTGCGCCCGTCCCCTCATCCGCGGTGGCGAGAGTGGTCACCGTCGCCGTGCGCTTGGCGTGGTCGACGGAGGTGGCCTCGCCGATGAGGATTTTGCACCTGCCGAGAACGCGCCGGAGCGGGACCACCACATGCGCCGGGGAGATGGATCCGGCGGCGGCCTCGGGGAGGAAGGGCTGGTACGTCATATAGGGGTCGGGCGTGACGACCAGGATCTCCGTCTCACCGCTGCCCAGCTCCCGTCTCAGCCCGCGCTGGAGGTGGAGCGCCGAATACATCCCGACATAGCCGCCACCGAGGACGAGAATCCGCGTGCCGGCGGTGCGCGCGGTCGGTGGGGTGCCGGGGGTCTGGCCCCGGGAGTCTGCTGCCTTCACCTTCCCATGACGCAACGGTCCCAGGCGTTTGTCCACAGCCCCGGCAAATTGTGTGACCGGAGGCTTTGTGCCGCCGTGCGCCGGGGTACCTCCGGCGGAAAGGGAAGGTGCGCAGGTCAGGGGTTACGTGAAGGAGGGCTCCGGGGGGCGTAAACGGGAGCCTTCCGGTCCTTGCTCCGATCGGGGGGCGCTCCGTGCGGAACTACCCCCTTCTGAATTGACCCCCGCTCAACTATGTTCGTACTTCGTCGGGGTGCTTGGTCAAGGCGCGCCCGGCGGACCAGGCGGGGGAGGTCTCCGGGGGGAGACTCAGTGACCGGGGGAACACGTATGACCATTCAGGATTCACATTGGCAGGCTGCCGTTCCGACGACTGCGGACACCCAGGTGCAGGGCGGTCATCAGGGCGGCGAGGGGCCGGGCGCGGGCGGCCGGGCGGGATCGGGCGTCGCCGGCCGTTCGGCGCCGCTGAGGGTGGACGCCCAGCGCAATCTGGAGCATGTGCTGCGGGCCGCCCGTGAGGTGTTCGGCGAGCTGGGTTACGGCGCGCCGATGGAGGATGTGGCGCGCCGCGCCAGGGTCGGCGTCGGGACGGTGTACCGCCGTTTCCCGAGCAAGGACGTGCTGGTGCGCCGAATAGCCGAGGAGGAGACCTCCCGGCTGACGGAGCAGGCGCGTACGGCTCTGGGGCAGGAGGAGGAGCCGTGGTCGGCGCTGGCCCGGTTCCTGCGGACCTCGGTGGCCTCGGGCGCGGGCCGGCTGCTGCCGCCGCAGGTGCTGCGGGTGGGCGTCGAGCCGGACGAGGCTCCGGGGACGTCGGCGGCGCGGGAGGAGACCCGGGTTCCGCATCAGCGGTCGAGCGCGCCCCTGGGGGGTGGGCAGCCGGAGCTGCGGGTCGTCGGGCAGCGTCAGGTGGCGGGCGACGATCAGGACGACGCGGGCGCCGGGGTGCTGCTGGAGGTCGTCGGGCAGTTGGTCGACCGGGCGCGGGCGGCGGGTGAGCTGCGGGGCGATGTGACCGTGGCCGATGTGCTGCTGGTGATAGCGACGGCGGCGCCCTCGCTGCCGGACGCGGCGCAGCAGGCCGCCGCGTCGGCCCGGCTGCTGGAGATTCTGCTCGAGGGGTTGCGTCCGCGAGGGCTGTGACCGGCTTCCGGCCGGGTGCGGCCCCGCCGGGCCGCACTCGTCGCCGGGGCCCTCGGCCGATGGCCTTCCGCCGGATAAATGGCTGAATTTTCCTCCGGGAAACTCTGGATCGGGCGCGGATTCGGTCAGTTCTCCCCGGATGAGTGGTTGACACGGCTGGGGGGTCGGAGCGCAGTTGCCGTGTGGCACGCTTGCCCGGTGTTCGGGTCTGAGGTGCTGACGGCGGCTTCCGCGATGAATGAGGGCTTCCGCGATGAGCGGTGACGGGCGGGACGCACAGGACGAATCGGTCGGTGGCCCCGGCGGTCCGGACGGCCCGAACGACACCGGCACCGGGTCCGGGTCCGGCGGGGCATCCGCGCGGCAGGTGCCGGAGCAGGGCGGTGTCGGCGTTCCCGGGCGGGGGGCCGCCGGTCGTACCGTGCCCGGCCAGGGCACGGACGGCACCCGCGCGGACGACTCTTCGGCGTTCGGCGCCGCCGCTCCCGGCTCGGGGTCCGTTCCGAGGGACGCCTCCGTGCCGCCGCAGCGCGAGGGCGGGGGCGCGAGGTTCGACTCGCTGCTGCCGCCGCCGCGTGAGCTGCCGCAGTCCGACGCCGAGCTGATCCAGCGGATGCGGGGCGGTGACGACAGCGCCTACGCGGAGCTGTTCCGGCGGCACTCCGACGCGGTGCGCCGCTATGCGCACACCTGCTGCCGGGACGCGCACACCGCCGACGATCTGACGGCCGAGGTCTTCGCGCGGACGCTCCAGGCGGTGCGCGGCGGCGCGGGGCCCGAGCACGCGGTGCGGGCGTATCTGCTCACCACGGTCCGACGGGTGGCCGCGACCTGGACGAAGACCGCCAAGCGGGAGCAGCTGGTCGACGATTTCGCGGTGTTCGCCGCCGATGCCGCCCGTGGCACGGACGCCACGGGGGACAAGACGCTCGATCTGGGCGCGGACGTCCGGGCGATGCACGAGGCCGAACAGTCCCTGGCGCTGAGGGCGTTCCGGTCGCTGCCGGAGCGCTGGCAGGCGGTGCTCTGGCACACGACCGTGGAGGAGGAGTCGCCCAGCGAGATCGCGCCGCTCTTCGGGCTGACCGCCAATGCCACGGCGGTGCTGGCCGGCCGGGCGCGCGAGGGGCTGAAACAGGCCTATCTCCAGGCGCATGTGAGTTCCGCGCTGACTTCCGGCGGGGACTGCGCCCGGTATGCCGACCGGCTGGGGGCCCATGCGCGCGGCGGGCTGCGGATGCGGGCCGAGCTGGGGCTGCGCAAGCATCTGGAGGAGTGTGCCAAGTGCCGGCTGGCGGCGGGTGAGCTGGCTCATGTGAACTCGGGGATCCCGGCGCTGCTGCCGGTCGCGGTCATCGGCTGGTTCGCCGCCGGGTATTCGGTCAAGGCCGGGATCGTCGCCGGGGGCGCGGCCGGGGCGGCGGGAGCGGGAGCCGCCGCGGCCGCCACCGGCGGCGGCTCGGCGGGGGCGGTCGGCGGGGCCGCCGCGTCCGAGGGGCTGGGGGCTCCGGCCAAGGCCGGCATCGCCGCGCTGCTGGCGGTCGCCGCGACGGCCGGTCTGGTGTGGGCGCTGTCCAACGACAAGCGTGCCCCGGAGCCGGTGGCCAAGCCGCCCGCCGTGCGGTCCGTCGCTCCGGTGGATCCGCCGCCCTCCCCCAGGTCCGTGCCGCCCAGGCCCGAGCCGCCGGCGCCGAGGCCGAGCCCCAGGCCCGTGACCTCCGCGCCCGCCCCGGCGAAGCCGGTGCCCGCCACTCCGGTGCCCACCCCGTCCACGCCCGCGCCCGCGCCGCCCGCGCCGAAGCCGAGCCCGACTCCGGCCACGCCCACCCCGAGCCCCAGCCCGACGCCGCCGGGGCCGAGCCCCACTCCCTCGCCGTCCGCGTCGCCCAAGCCGCAGCCGAAGCCGAAGGTCTACCAGGTCAACCGTTTGCGGTACAACGTCTTCGGCGACCACACCGGGCCCGAGGTGCGGCTCGCCGAGAGCAGCTGGCTCTGGCAGCGGACGGGGCTGCTGATCGGCGGCGAGCGGTACGCGCACGGGGTGACCGTGCACGCCTCCTCGTCCGTCGCGATCGACCTCAACCGGACGTGCTCCGGCTATGACGCCGTGGTCGGGGTGGACGATCTGACGATGGGGCTGGGGTCCGTGCGGTTCTCGGTGTACGGGGACGGCGAGCGGCTGTGGAAGTCGCCGGTGCTCCGGGGCGGCCAGGCCGGAGTGCCGGTGCATGTAGCGATCGGGGGCCACGAGACGATCCGGCTGGTGGTGGAGCCCCAGACGCCGTTCGACGCGGTCGCGCTCGCGGGGTGGGCGAACTCCCGGATCAGCTGCGTCTGACCCGGTGCGGCGTCCCGAAGTCATCGGGCCTCGGGCCTCAGGGCCTCAGCGAGGGGCGCGGGGGGACTCCGGTGGGGACGGCGCGCCGGCGGGGAGCGGCCGTGCCGGTCCAGCAGGTGCCCCGGCGGGAGAGCAGGCGGCGGAGCCAGAGTTCGGTGGAGACGAGGTCGGCGAGGCCGTCGAGCGGGAGCGGCTCGCCCTCGGAGGCCGCGCGGAGGGCCTTGCGGACCACCCGGGCCTCGATCAGCCCCGCGTCCGCCAGGAGAGGCGCGTCGAAGAGGGCGATCAGCTGGGGCAGTGCGGCGCGCAGGCCCTTGCGGGCGGCCACGGCCGAGGTGTTGTGGGTGGACGCGCCCCAGCCGGGGGGCAGTTGGTGGACGCCCGCGCCCGCGA
This sequence comes from Streptomyces amakusaensis, assembly GCF_039532665.1. NCBI lineage: Bacteria > Bacillati > Actinomycetota > Actinomycetes > Kitasatosporales > Streptomycetaceae > Streptomyces > Streptomyces amakusaensis. The sequence goes on from NZ_BAAASB010000040.1 coordinate 9,823, forward strand.
GGACGGTGCGGAGGATCTCCGCGCGCGCTCCGGGGCGTACCCGGAGGGACTCGGGCAGGGCGCGGCAGGCGCGTACGACCTGGTTGTCCAGGAAGGGCGCGTGGAGGCGCTGGCTGCGGACCTCCGCGGCCTGTTCCAGGATGCGCTGGTCGAAGGCGTGCCGGGCGAGCGCGGCGCGGGCCCTGGCCTCTCCGGGGCGCTGCACCAGGACCGGCCGGGTCGCCGCTTCCGTGAGGCGGGCCGAGACCTCGGCGAGCGCCTCGCCGGTGAGCCAGCGCGCCGCCGGGCCCGGCCGGGACCAGGCCAGGGCGGCCAGGGAGGCGCCCAGTGGGCCGTCGTCGTGGGAGGGCTCGGTGCGGCCGGCTTCGAGGAGCCGGCCGGCCGCGCTCTCCAGGCCGGTGCGGTACGGCGTACGGGCCAGCCGCCGGGCGGCCCGGTAGACGGTGAGCGGGATGAACAGGGAGTGCGCGGAGGGCCCTTCGGCTCGGGTCAACGCGGCGGCGGGCCGCAGCAGATGGCGGCGCTGCCGGTCGAGGAGGAGGTCGGCGAGGCGCGCCGGGTGGGCGTCGAGGACCTGTCGCGCGCCCGCGCCGGTGAAGTGGTCGGCGCTGCCGGAGGCCAGCCTGGACCGGTGGCGCTCGGCGAGGACGAGGGAGGGCGCGGGTTCGTCGGTGAGCGGGCCGTTGCCCAGTCCCGCGTACGGCAGGCCCTCCTCCCCCGCCGCGACGACGACATGGTGCAGACGCGGGTCGGCCGCGAGGGCGCGGGCCCGTTCGAGTTCGGCCTCGCGGGCTTCGTCGGTGAGGTCGTTGTAGGTGACGGCGAGGAGGCGTGTCCCCGCGCCGGTGCCGTGGCCGAGTACGGTGCCGGGCCGGCCCGGCAGTCCGGCCGCGAGGAGTGCGAGCGTCCCGGAGGCGCTGCCTCCGGAGAGGTCCGCGCCGATGCCGGGGGCGGGCGCGCCGCGCTGGGCGCGCCGGTCGGCGGGGCCCATTCCGGGGACCGGGCCCGGGTCCTGGGGGAGGGTCTCGGGGGCGTGGCGGGGGGCGTCGAGCCGGGCCCGTACCGCCTCGATCAGGGCTTCCCGTACGCCGTCCACCGCGTGTTCGGCCTCGATCCGGGGGCCGGCGACGGCGAGGGAGGCGACCTGCTCGTAGCCGGTGATCTCGCGGGAGCCCTCGCGGAGGATCAGCGCGTGGCCGGGCGGGACGCGTCTGACGCCTTCGTAGGGGGTGGAGTCGCGCAGCGCCTCCGGGGTCTCGGGGCAGGCGAGGAGGGCGGCGAGGTGTCCGATGTCGAGCTGGGCCTCGATGAGGTCGGCGAGGGGGAGGGCGGCGGTGGCGTACGCGGTGCCGTTCGCCCAGGGGGTGTGGAAGACGGGGCGGGCCCCGGCGAGGTCGCCGACGACGGTGATCCGCCGGCCGGACTGGACGACGGCGGTGTAGCTGCCGGGCCACGCGGTCAGATGGCGCAGTGCCCCGCCGCGCGCGGAGAGCAGTCCGGCGCGCAGTTCGTCGTCGCTCGCGGCGCAGCAGCCGAGGACGGCCATCCGGGTGGTGTGGTGGGTGCTCGCGGCGGGTCCGGGCGGCGGGTCGAGGCTGACGACGCGTACCTCGTCGGGACGCCAGTCGCCGACCGCCCAGAGCGGGTCGGGGTCGCCCCAGAGCGGCTGTGAGCCGACGGGTTGCAGGGTGCGGCCCTCGTCGGGCGCGCCCACGGACCCGGCCGAGCCGAAGCGGGCGGCGACACTGCTCCATCCCACCAACCATCGCATCGCCGCCTCCACAGGCTGTGGACAAACCCTGCCCGGCGGGCCGGGCCGTCGAGGTGCACGCTACGCCCGGCGGGCGGTCGCGCCGCGGCCGGGCGCACGGGACAAGCGTCACACTCGGCCGGCCGGGGCGGGCGGAGGCTCCGCGGGTGCCGGGGGCGTGGACCGGCCCCCGGTGCCGGGGCCGCACCCGCCCGTTCGGGAACATGCTGCCACGAAGGAAGCGCGCGGAGAGGTGCCCGGGTAGCACGAGCAAAAAGCGAACGGGCCGCACGGGCGGCTGATTTGATGATGGTCCGCCGCGAAGTGGAATGATCGCGTGGATCTCATTGGGAACAAATCGCGCAACGGCGACGGTTGAGATCCGGCCAATCTCCGGCCGCGGCCGGGCAGCACAGAACCTACCGAACCACCCATCGGGCGGGGCCCCGGGCGACACCCGCGAAAGGGCGCGCAGCAGCCCGGGAGGCGCGGTCCGCCTCCCGGACCGGTCCGCCGCCCGCGGGGATTGAAGACGGCGGTGTCCCCCAGCCCACTGGTTCCAGTACGCAGTGGGCCGACCCACGCAGCACTCATGGAAGTCCCTCCCCGGCACTCCGGACAGAGCGCACGGACAGGCGCACGGCCACACGGCCGGGGCTCAGCCAGGGCGCGCCCCGGACGGCCGCGCCGGGCCGTCCGGGAGGGCCTTCCCGCAGCGCACAACAATCCCGCCATACGGAACTCCGCCCCTTAACGGTCGGGATGCGGCGAACTACGCTGGGTTTACTGATGTTCTGAACCTACGGGCATATTCCGCGACGCCCGGCCGGCCGCTTGTGCGACCCGGACCGCGCCGGGGCTGCCGGAGACCGCCCGCAGGGGAGGACTCAGTACGAATGCCGCGCTCCGGACAGCGACGCGGCGGCCGTCTGCGTGTCGAGGGGTGGGCCATGTCCAGGGAGCAACGCGGGCCGAACGAAAAGCTCGGCACCGTTCTCGCCCTCGCGGGAATCAGCAACGCCGGGCTCGCCCGGCGGGTCAACGACCTCGGGGCGCAGCGCGGCCTGACGCTCCGTTACGACAAGACCTCCGTGGCCCGGTGGGTGTCGAAGGGGATGGTCCCCCAGGGTGCCGCCCCGCATCTCATCGCCGCCGCGATCGGCGCGAAGCTCGGCCGGCCCGTACCGCTGCACGAGATCGGGCTCGCGGACGCCGATCCGGCCCCCGAGGTCGGGCTCGCCTTCCCGCGCGACGTGGGCGCGGCGGTGAAGTCGGCCACCGAGCTGTACCGCCTGGATCTGGCGGGCAGACGGGCCGGGAGCGGCGGGATCTGGCAGTCCCTCGCCGGTTCCTTCGCGGTGAGCGCGTACGCCACCCCCGCCTCCCGCTGGCTGATAACGCCCGCCGACTCCTCGGTCGAGCGGATGCCGGACCTCCCCCCCGGGGAGAGCGCCCCCGAGGACGCGCCCACCCGGGTGGGTCACAGCGATGTGGCCAAGCTGCGGGAGGCCGCCGAGGACGCCCGCCGCTGGGACTCCAAGTACGGCGGCGGGGACTGGCGTTCCTCGATGGTGCCCGAGTGCCTGCGGGTGGACGCCGCGCCGCTGCTGCTGTCCTCGTACTCCGACGAGGTGGGCCGCGCGCTCTTCGGGGCGACCGCCGAGCTGACCCGGCTGGCCGGGTGGATGGCCTTCGACACCGGCCAGCAGGAGGCCGCCCAGCGGTACTACATCCAGGCGCTGCGCCTCGCCCGCGCGGCGGCCGACGTCCCGCTCGGGGGCTATGTGCTGGCGTCGATGTCGCTCCAGTCGATCTACCGGGGCTTCGCGGACGAGGGCGTCGACCTCGCCCAGGCCGCGCTCGAACGCAACCGGGGCCTCGCCACCGCCCGCACGATGAGCTTCTTCCGGCTGGTCGAGGCACGGGCGCACGCGAAGGCGAACGACGCGGTGGCCGCCGGCGCGGCGCTGAAGGCCGCCGAGGCCTGGCTGGAGCGCTCCCGGGACGGCGACAGCGACCCCACCTGGCTGGGTTTCTACTCGTACGACCGGTTCTGCGCGGACGCGGCCGAGTGCTACCGCGATCTGAAGGCCCCCCGGCAGGTGCGGCGCTTCACCGAGCAGGCGCTGTCGCGGCCCACCGAGGAGTTCGTCCGCTCGCACGGGCTGCGGCTGGTGGTCAGCGCCGTCGCCGAGCTGGAGTCGGGCAATCTGGACGCGGCCTGCGCGGCGGGCACCCGGGCGGTGGAGGTCGCCGGGCGGATCTCCTCGGCGCGGACCACGGAGTACGTACGGGATCTGCTGCACCGGCTGGAGCCGTACGGGCACGAGCCGAGGGTCGCGGAGCTGCGGGAGCGGGCGCGGCCACTGCTGATGGCCCCGGCGTAGCGGGCGGGACCGTACCGGCCCCGGGACCCGGTGGCCCGGTGGCTCCGGCTCCGGGCTCCGGCTCCGGGCTCCGGCTCCGGCTCCGGCTCCGGCTCCGGCGGCGGTTCCCCGGCTTGAGCGCGGCCCGTCCGGGGCATTGTCAGTGGGCCGGTGCAGTATCGGGGGTGGGAGGTGACGCGGTGACGGTGTCCAGAGGCGGCTACGACGGCGCGTTCGACTGCGATGTGCTGGTGATCGGCGGCGGGATCGTCGGTCTGTCGACGGCGCACGCCCTCACCCACGCGGCCCCCGGCACCAAGGTGATCGTGCTGGAGAAGGAGCGGGCCACCGCCCGCCACCAGACCGGGCGGAACAGCGGAGTGATCCACAGCGGGATCTACTACCGCCCCGGATCGCTGAAGGCCCGGTTCGCGGTGAGCGGCTCCGCCGAGCTGGTCAAATTCTGCGCCGAGTACGGCGTCCCCCACCGGATCTCCGGAAAGCTGATCGTCGCCACCCGCCGGGAGGAGCTCCCCCGGCTGCACGCCCTGGTCCAGCGCGGCCGGGAGAACGGCATCCCGGTGCGGGAGCTGGGCCCCTCCCAGATCCGGGAGTACGAACCCGAGGTCAGAGGCCTGGCCGCGATCCAGGTCGGCACCACGGGAGTGTGCGACTTCGGCGCGGTGGCCGCCCGACTGGCGGAGGTCTGCGACAGCCTCGGCACCGAGATCCGCTGCGGCGAGGAGGTCGTCGCGGTGGACCGCCGCCCCTGGGGCGTCGCGGTGCGCACCGCCGCCGGGACGGTCCTCAGATCCAGGACGCTGGTCAACTGCGCGGGGCTGCACTGCGACCGGGTGGCGAGGCTGGCCGGTGATGACCCCGGCATGCGGATCGTCCCCTTCCGGGGCGAGTTCCATGAGCTGGCCCGGCCCTCGCGGGTGCGGGGCCTGGTGTATCCGGTGCCCGATCCGGCGTTCCCCTTCCTCGGCGTCCATCTGACCCGGGGCATCGACGGCACCGTGCACGTCGGCCCCAATGCCGTGCCCGCCCTGGCCCTGGAGGGCTACCACCGCCGGGAGATACGCCCCCGGGAGCTCGCGGAGACGCTGGCCTGGCCCGGCACCCGGCGGATGGCCCGCCGCCACTGGCGGTACGGAGTGGGCGAGCTGCACCGCTCGCTGTCCAAGCGGGCCTTCACGGCCGCCGTGCGCCGACTGCTCCCCTCGGTCACCGAGTCCGATCTGCGTCCCGCGCCCGCCGGAGTGCGGGCCCAGGCGGTGCTGCGCGACGGCACCCTCGCCGATGACTTCCTGATCAAGGAGTCCGCGCGGACCGTCCATGTGCTGAATGCCCCCTCACCTGCGGCGACGGCCTCTCTCCCGATCGGGAGAGAGGTGGCGAGACGGGCCCTGGCGCTGCTGTGAGCCTGCTCTCGCCCGCCCCCGCGGGCCCTTCGGCAGTCCCGGCGCCCCGCCCGCGCCCGTAGAATCGAGGCACTGTGTCCGAGCTTCGAAACCACGCCCCCGCGCCCGCCGCCGCCCCCGTCCGCGACCGAAGCGAGTCCCGCTTCCCCGGAGGGCCCGTCGCCGATCCCGCCGGCTCGCACCACGAGCGGCGCATCCGCAGCTTCCAGCCCCGGCGCAGCCGGGTGACGACCGGGCAGGGCGACGCCCTGACCCGGCTGTGGCCCCGCTGGGGCTTCGAGATCGACGGGAAGAGCGTCCTCGACCTCGAAGAGATCTTCGACGGGCTGCCCGTCGTGCTGGAGATCGGCTTCGGCATGGGCGAGGCCACCGCGCAAATGGGCGAGGCCGACCCCGGCACCGGGATCCTCGCGGTCGACGTCCACACCCCCGGCCAGGGCAATCTGCTCGGTCTCGCCGAGCGGAACGGCCTGTCCAACATCCGGGTCGCCAATGGCGACGCGATCATCCTGCTGCGCGAGATGCTCGCCCCCGCCGCGCTGGACGGTATGCGCGTCTACTTCCCCGACCCCTGGCCCAAGAAGCGGCATCACAAGCGGCGGCTGATCCAGCCCGAGTTCCTCACCCTCGCGGCGAAGTCGCTCAAGCCGGGCGGCGTGCTGCACTGCGCGACCGACTGGGAGCCGTACGCGGAGCAGATGCTGGAGGTGCTCTCCGCCCATCCGGACTTCGAGAACACCCAGGAGGACGGCGGTTACGCGCCGCGCCCCGACTTCCGTCCGCTGACCCGTTTCGAGGGACAGGGCCTGGACAAGGGCCACCTCGTCCACGATCTGCTGTTCCGCCGGACGGCGACGACGGCGGCGGCAGCCCAGGGCCCGGCACCGCAGACCGGCTGACCGGCTGACCGGCTGACCAGCTGACCAGGACGTACCTCTCGCGCCCCTGTTTCCCCTGGGACGTGTGGGGTACGAGAGGTGAGCGCCCGCCGTGATCACGGAATGGGCGTCGTCAGTTGTCGGTGCTCGCCTTTAGGGTCGTGGGGTGTCCGAGCCGTCAGCACAGCCCTCACAGCCCTGTCCGCCCGCGCATGCGCCGCCCGCCCATTCGCCGCCCCGGCCGGCCCATGCCCCGGCGGCGGCCCCGGCCGTCCCCGGGCAGGCCGGTTCGGGACCCGCCGTCCCGGCCTGTGGCCAGGAGCCGCTGTTCGACGCCGTGCCCGAGCGGGCCCGCTGGCGCTACAAGCCGCGCGCCGCCCGGATCTGGCAGAGCAAGGCGGTCAGGGCGGGCCTCCCGATCATCGTGCTCGCTCTCTGCGCGCTGGTCATCCTCGCCCTCGTACGGGAGGAGACCGGCCCGGAGGGCTTCCTCGTCGGGCTCGGGCTGGCCACGCTCCCCGTGCCGCTGCTCGTCGCCGCCTTCCGCTGGCTGGACCGGGTCGAGCCGGGCCCCTGGCGGAATCTGATCTTCGCCTTCGCCTGGGGCGCGTTCGCCGCCGCCCTGGTGGCGATCCTGGCGAACTCCTTCGCGGTGCGCTGGATAGCGACCGCCACCGCCGACCCCAACAGCGCGGAGGGCCTCGGCGCGACGGTCATCGCACCGGTGGTGGAGGAGTCCGCGAAAGCGGTGGCGATCCTGCTGATCTTCATCTTCCGCCGCCGGCACTTCACCGGGATCGTCGACGGTGTGGTGGTGGCCGGTCTCACCGCGACCGGCTTCGCCTTCACCGAGAACATCCTCTATCTCGGCACCGCCTTCGGCGAGGACCAGGAGCTGGGCCACTCCGGGCTGGAGTCGGTGACGGCCGCGACGTTCTTCGTCCGGATCGTCATGTCGCCGTTCGCCCACCCGCTCTTCACCATGCTGACCGGCATCGGCTTCGGCATCGCCGCGCTGGCCCCGCGCCATCGGCGGTTCCGCCGGTGGGCGCTGCCGCTGCTCGGCCTCGTACTGTCGATGGGCATGCACGCGCTGTGGAACGGCTCGGCCTCGTACTGGGGCCCGTGGGGCTTCTACGCGGTGTACGGGATGTTCATGGTCCCCACGTTCGCGCTGCTGACCTGGCTGACCGTCTGGACCCGGCAGCGGGAGCTGCGGACGATAGCGGCCGAGCTGCCCGCCTACGCGGCGGCCGGCTGGCTCTCGCCCGCCGAGCCGCAGGCGCTCTCCTCGATGAAGGCGCGCGCCTCGGCCCGTGACATGGCCCGCCGGACACTGGGGGCCGCCGCCGCGCACACGGTCTCCGAGTACCAGCGGTTCGCGACCTCGCTGGCCTTTCTGCGGCACCGGGCGGGCCGGGGAGCCGCCGACCCCGACTTCGTCGCCCGTGAGCAGGAGCTGCTGCACCACATGTGGCAGCGGAAGGAGGTGGCGGCCCCGGCGCTGACGTACGCGGCGAGGGCGACGGGCCGGGTGTGGGTCCCGCCGCCCCACCGTGACTACGAGGGCTACAACCCGTACCGGCGCTGAGCGGTCAAAGCGTGAGCCGGACGGTGAATCGGGCCGTGGCTCGGGCCGTGGGTCAGACCGTGAGGCCCTTGCCCCGCAGCCAGGCCATCGGGTCGATGCCCGAGCCGCCCGAGGTCTTGATCTCCAGGTGCAGATGCGGGGCGGAGGAGTTGCCGGTGGAGCCGACCCGGCCGATGGTCTCGCCGGGGGCCACCTTCTGGCCGGCGCTCACGGTCATCGAGGACAGGTGCGCGTACCAGGCCTCCGTGCCGTCGGAGAGCTGGAGCACGATCAGATAGCCGTACGCCGCCCCGGACCAGCCGGCGGACTTGACGGTGGCACCGCCCACGGCCTTGACCGGGGTCCCGGCCGGAGCGGCGAAGTCGAGGCCGGTGTGCTGGCCGGAGGACCACATCGGGCCGGACTGACCGTAGGTGGCGGTGATCCGGTACGAGGAGGTCGGCAGGGAGAAGCTCCCGGTGAGCTTGGCGACGCGCTCGGCCTCGGCCTTCTCCGCCGCCTTCGCGGCGGCGGCGTCGGCGGCCTTCTTCTCCTCGGCCTTCTTCGCAGCGGCCTCGGCCTCGGCCTTCTTCTTCGCCTTCTCCTCGGCTTCCTTCTCGGCTTCCCTCTCCGCCTTCTCGGCGGCCTTGGCCGCCTTCTCCGCCGCGGCCTTCTCGGCGGCGGCCGTGGCAGCGGCCTCGGCTCCCGCCTGCTGCTCCTCGGCCTGCTCCAGGATCCGGGAGCGCAGCGCCTCGGCGGCGGTGGTCCGGGAAGCGCCGACCTCCTCGCCGATGCCGCCCATCGTCTCGTACGAGGCGGTGTCCGCGGTGTCGGCGGTGTCCGGCTCGGCCGCGTCGTCGGACATGAAAGACCCGACGCCGGGAAGGTCTTCGACGTCGGGCAGGGAGTCGACGAGCGCGTCGGGGAGGGATATCGAGACGGCCGGCTTGTTCTGCGCGGTGGCGATGCCGCCCGCGCCGACGGCCGCAATCACGCCGACGCCGAGCACGGTGGAGCTGCGGGCGAATCCGCCGCGCTGCTTCATCACACGATGACGGTGCCGGCCGCGCACCGGACGGACGGTCTCGGCGGTGGGGTTCCACTCACCGACGGACGGTGCGGCTCCGCCCTCGCTGAAGACACCGGTCCTGAAAGGCGATTCCGGGGCAGGGGTGTTGGACGCCACTGAGGCGCACTCCTTTCCTTCCTTCTCGCCTACCGGGTTAGCTGACGGGTTCGGAGCAGGAAGGTCTCCTACGGGCCTCGCACACCGCGCACCGCACGGCGAGCCAAGCCCGATTCACCCCAATTGGTGGTTCCCCGGTTCCCTTGCGGAATTCGGCGCTCGCGCGCGGCGCCGTCCTGACGACGGCTGGGACGACCGCGCTGCGTTATCGAACGTTAATAGACACGCGGACCGGATTCCAAGTTGTTCCCAGTGATCTTTAATTACTTTGCCATGAACTTACCCGGACACATGCGGGCGGATTCGGGCGACTTGAGCCACCGTCGGAAACCTTCGCGAAACTGACAGTGTATCAATTGTTATCAGAGGGCTGCGTTTCGGCTACGCACAGTGCAGACCTTTATGTCACCTTCACGGCCAGAGCACGCCCGGACCGGCCCCCGCCGGAGGCGGACGCTCCGGTGCCCGGACCACCGCGAGCAGGGCCATGTCGTCCGTCGACCCCCCGCCGGTGTGCCGCCGTACGTCGTCGAGCAGCTCGTCCAGCAGCTCCCCCGGGCCGGGGAAGATCCGCCCGCGCAGCCGCAGCACCGGGTCGTAGAACTCGCCCCGCGCGTTCCGCGCCTCGGAGAGCCCGTCGGTGTAGAGCAGCAGTGTGGCCCCCGGCGGCAGCGGGTACTCCTCGGCCCGGTCCGGCCGTACCCCCAGCTCGCCCATGGAGAGCGGCAGCGCGTACTCGGCGGGCTCCAGGGAGACCAGCCCGCCGTCCGCGTACAGCAGCAGCGGCGCGGGGTGGCCCCGGTTCACCAGCCGCAGGACGCCGCCGCCGCGCGGGATCTCGGCGAGCACGGCGGTGGTGAAGGCCTCGGCGGCGTCCAGGGTCTCCCGCCGGTGGGACTCCCGGGTCAGCGCCCGCTCCAGCCGCCCGGTCACCCCCTCCAGCGAACTCTCCTGCTCGGCGGCCTCCCGGAAGGCGCCGATGGCGACCGCCACCGCCTCCACCGCGCCCAGCCCCTTGCCCCGTACGTCGCCGACCACCAGCCGTACGCCGTGCGGGGTGTCCTGTACGGCGAAGAGATCGCCGCCGATGAACGCGTCCGCGAGCGCCGCCTCGTAGCGCGCGGCGATCCTCAGGCCGCCGATCTCCTCGGCGGGGGTGGGCAGCACGGCCCGCTGGGCGGTCTCGGCGATCACCCGGGCGGAGGCCAGCCGCTCGCTGCCGCGCCGGATGACCCGGTTGATGAGCAGGGCCAGACCGGAGACGGTGATCACGGTGGCCAGCTCGGTGTAGGCCATCGGCTCGGCCAGCATGCTCTTGTAGAAGTGGAGCCCGATCACCGCGGCGGTCGCCGCGATCCCGGTCCACAGGGTGGTGAGCCAGGAGAAGAACGGGGCCGCGATCAGCGGGGCGGCGGCGAACATCGGCGCGGCCGTGTACCGGGGCGGGGTGAGCAGATCGAAGATCACCCCGCCCGCGATCATCAGCGCGGGCAGCATCCGGACGAAGCGGCGGGCGACGCCGCTGGGCTGCTCCTCCTGCTGCGCCAAGGGGGCTCTCCCGACCGGTGCGTCGCCGAGACGGCTGCGGGCACGGTTGCCCCGCACCCTCAGGCTCGCCGTAAGCGGGCATCGGTGCGAGCCGCCGCCGTCCAACCGGGCGAACAAAGCGGCACCCACAAAAGAAAACGACCGTGGCCCGGAACTTCTTCTCAGAAGTTCCGGGCCACGGTCTTTCAGTAGCGGGGACAGGATTTGAACCTGCGACCTCTGGGTTATGAGCCCAGCGAGCTACCGAGCTGCTCCACCCCGCGTCGGTAAACACAACTCTACGCCATCCGGAGCGCGGTCCTCTCCACTTTCCCCCGGGGCCCGGGGAGCGCCCCCGGGCCCCGGGCCCTCCGGCGGGTAAAAACTCGCCGCTTACTGCCCTTTTCGCCCGCTTTCACCGGCCCGTGGAAGCTTGGAGAGGCCGGAAAACCCGGGCTTCCCGACCCCTCAATCGGTCAGATTCCGCTCGCCGAACACCCTCATCGCCTCGCGGACGAAGGCCGCCGTGCCCGCCCCGTGCCGGTCATAGTGGGCGGCGAACCGCTCATCTGTGACGTACATCTCCCCGAGTCCGATGAAATGGCTCTTCGAGGGAGCGCTCACCACCGAGAGCCAGCGGTACTGCCGGCCGGCGATCTCCTGCACCTCGTCGCCGTCGGCGGCCAGCCCGGCCGCCAGCGCGCGGGCGAAGTCCTCCGCCACGGCGGTCTGCTCCCGCTGGTGCTCCCGCCGCTCCGCCTCGCCGAGCGAGCCCCACCACCGGTCGCCGCGCCGGTACGCCTCCCGCCCCCAGCGCTCGGTCACCTCCTTCTCGTACTTCGTGTGATCGAAGCCGTCGAGCACTTCCTCGGCCATCAGCTCTTCCCCTCGCTCGGTCTTGTGGAGAGTGGTCCGCACCGAGGCGATCTGCCGCCCGATGCGCTCGCGCTCCTGTTCGAGAAGGCCCAGATGGGCCCGGAGCGCCGCCGCGGTGTCCCGCTGACCCCGCAGCGCCTCGGCGATCGCGGGCAGACCCAGGCCCAGTTCGCGGAGCAGCAGAATCCGCTGCAACCGGACCAGGGCCTCCGGCCCGTAGTAGCGGTAGCCATTGCGTCCCACCCGGCTGGGTTCGAGAAGCCCCAGCTCGCCGTAGTGCCGCAGGGTTCGGCTCGTCGTCCCGGCACGCCGGGCGATCTCCTGGATCGACCACTCCATGACTGAGACGCTAAATCTTGACGTTACGTAAAGGTCAACCCGGATTCCGGGGAAGAATCCGGGCGGCCCGGCTCCGGAGGTACTCCGCCTCCGGCACGCTCAGCGTCCGCCCGGCGGCCAGCAGATACGCGGCCCTCGCCCCCTCCCCGTCCCCCGCCCGCTCCAGCAGATGGGCCCGCACGGCGTCCAGCCGGTGGTACCCGGCGAGCCGGTCCGCCAGCGCGTCAGCCTCCGCGAGACCCGCCTCCGGCCCGTGCACCATGGCCACCGCCACGGCCCGGCCGAGCGCCGCCGCCGGCTCGGGGGTGCGGCGTACGAGCAGGTCGTACAGGGCAAGGATCTGCGGCCAGTCGGTGGAGTCGGCGTCCGCCGCCTCGTCGTGCAGCGCCGCGATCGCGGCCTGGAGCTGGTACGGCCCGGCGGGGCCCTGCCGCAGCGCCTCCTCGACCAGCGCCGAGCCCTCGGCCACGGCCCGCCGGTCCCAGCGGCTCCGGTCCTGCTCGTCCAGCGGGATCAGCTCGCCGTGCTCACCGGTGCGCGCCGCACCGCGCGCCTCGGTGAGCAGCATCAGCGCGAGAAGCCCGGTGACGGCCCCCTCCGCCGGCAGCAGCCTGCGCACCCGGCGGGTCAGCCGGATCGCCTCCCCCGCCAGATCGGCGCGGTGCAGCTCGGTGCCGGACGTGGCCGTGTACCCCTCGTTGAAGATCAGGTACAGCACCTGGAGCACGGCCGCGAGCCGCTGGTCCCGGTCCTCGGGCAGCGGCTCACGGAACGGGATGCTCCGGAGCTTCCGCTTGGCCCGTGCGACGCGCTGCGCCATCGTCGCCTCCGGCACCAGATGCGCGCGGGCGATCTCGGCGGTGGTCAGCCCGCCGACGGCGCGCAGCGTCAGGGCGACCTGGGCGGCCGGGCCGAGTTCGGGGTGACAGCAGAGGAAGAGCAGGGTGAGGGTGTCGTCCTCGGAGGGGGCCCGGCTCTCGCCGGGCGGCGGGGCGGTGAAGGCGTCGCGCGGGGCGAGGGCGGCGGCGGTCTCCTCCCGGCGGCGGCGCGCCTCGTCGGCGCGGAGCAGATCGGTGAGGCGGCGGGAGGCGACCTTGATCAGCCAGCCGCGCGGATTGTCGGGGACGCCCTGGGCGGGCCACTGGCCGGCGGCGGCGAGCAGGGCCTCCTGCACGGAGTCCTCGGCGAGGTCGAAGTGTCCGTATCTGCGTACCAGTGCGCCGAGGACCTGCGGCGCGTGCGTGCGCAGCAGGTCCTCGGTCTCGTTCATGGGGCTCATCCGGCCGTGGGTATCACATGTGCCGGTGCCGGGTGCCGGGGCGGAACCCGGCACGGCGGCCCGCGCCGCTACGAGGGCTTGCCGTCGCTCTCGTCGATGGGCCGGATGACGACGGGGTAGACGGGGGCCCCGGCGGGCTGGGGACACCGCGCGACCCGGGCCGCGATCTCGGTGACCCGCTCCAGGCTCTCGCAGTCCAGCACCCAGTACCCGGCGAGGACCTCCTTGGTCTCCCCGTAGGGCCCGTCCGTGATCACCGGCCGTCCGTCGGGGCCCGGCGTGACCGTGCGCGTGCGAGCGGGTTCGGTGAGCCCCTGCGAGTCGACCAGCTCCCCCGACTCGGCGAGATCGTCGCTGACGGCGCCCATGAACTCGAACATCGCCCGAAGTTCCCGCTCGCTCCACGCCGGGCTGTGCGCGGAGCCCTTGCCCGCCATGGCCTCGTAGTCGACCTGGGCACCCTGGACCATCACCAGATACTTCATGACGCGCTCCCTCGCTGTGGTGGCCGCCCCGTGCGGGCGGCTCTCACAGGGGACGTCGGAGCCGTCGCGCCGTTCTCGACACGATGACGGCACTCTTCGGGAAAAATTCTCCGCCAGGGCCGTCAGGACCGCCAAGTGTGCCCGTCGGGCGGCTACTGAACCGCGCCGACCAGCCCGGTGACCGGGTCGGTCAGGGCCGCGAGCTGGTTGGGCACCTCCAGCAGCGCGTTCAGCTGGTGCAGCTGGTTGATGCCGCCGGTGACCTGGTCGATCGGGCTGGGCTGAGCCGCGCCCGCCGGGGGAACAGGGGCGGCGGGGGCCGCGGAGGCCCCGGAGACGGAGAGGACGGAGGCCCCGGCGGCGAGTGCGACGGCGGCGATGACGCGCTGTGTCTTGGTCATGCCCGGACAACGGTCTGAGCGGTCGGGGGTCACGGCCCCGGGCCCGGGATGACCCACAAGGAGCGCGACCGGGCGAGACGCGCGGGAGGCACGGCGGGTGCGGGCACAGGCGTACGGGTGAACCCATGCGCCCACCTGGCGCAGCCGTTCGGCGCGTCACTCCACTTACGGGTGATATGCCCGTATTCCGGTTTTCGTGATCAAGAACCTGAGGCGCGCCGCCATGGCCGCCGCATTCGCCCTGCTCCCTCTCATTCTCACCACGCCCTCCCAGGCGGCCCCCGCCGCTCCCGCCGCCCCCCTCGTTCCCCTCGCGGCGGAGACCCTCTCCCTCGCCGCCGCCGTCAGCCGGCTTCCCGTCACCACCGAGGACCGCACCGGCTACAACCGCGACTCCTTCCGCCACTGGAACGCCGGCCTCAACC
>NZ_BAAASB010000041.1:0-23309 GCF_039532665.1 Streptomyces amakusaensis
GCGTTCGGACGTGGCGGCTGTGCCGGCGGCGGGGATCGTGGCGGAGGCGATGGTCGCGCTGGTGCTGGCGGACGCGGTCGCGGAGAAGTTCGGCGGCGACAGCGTGACCGAGACCCGCCGCAATGTCGCCTCGTACCTCGACAGTCTCTGGCCCGTCTAGAGCGGCGCGGCCCGGCGACGCCCCGGGCGGCGGGATGAATTCCGCCGCCCGGGGTCACCAGGCCTCCGGCCTTCGGCCTCGGTGTCCGGCCTCCGGCGTCCCGGGAACATCGCACGATCGACCGAAAATCGCCCTGGTGTTCCCTCCGTTGATGATCAAGAAGGTAGCCTGCGTCGGCTTTTCCTGATTGATCATCAGTGTGAGGGGACTTCCGGATGAACCGCATAAGCACCGTACTGGCCGCGCTCGGCATGACCGCCGGTCTGATGACGGCTCCCGCCGCGACCGCCGCCGCGCAGTCGCCGGGCGAGAGGACCGCCGCCGCCCCGGCCAAGAAGAACGAGCCCTGCACCGGCGAGTTCCGCGGCGACGCCCGCCTGGGCCCGAAGTACCTCCCCAAGAAGAACCTCGCACCGGTGGGCCCGCTGCTGAAGGGCTATCAGCGGACCGGCGACCTCAAGCCGGCCGCCTTCCTCAAGAAGTACTGGGAGGGGCCCGCCGAGTCCGGCAGCTGGAAGTACCCGCCCAACGACGGCTTCGGCGAGGTCAACGGCGAGATCGACAAGGAGCCCACCAAGCTCCGTCCCGGCCAGCGCCTGGACCGCTTCGGCTCCGAGTACGGCGGCTACCTCGCCCCGGCCGGCGACTCCTACGCCGAGCGCGCGCTGCCCCCGCAGAACCTCAACACCCGGGACGCCGCCGTCGCCTGCGACTACCGCGTCTACAAGGTCACCAAGGCGTTCTGGGTGTGGCAGGGCAGCATCGCCCCCTGGTTCGAGCAGCCCGGCGGCGGCCAGCAGATCAAGCTGGACCCGGTCTTCCTCAACCCCGGCCAGGACCAGCGGCTCAACGTCAAGTGGCTGCTGGAGCGCGGCTACCTCGCGCCCGCCGCCTGAGCGGGGATGAACCGCCACGGGGCACGGGCCGCGCTGATCGCCGCAGGGGTCGCCGACGGCCACTACCGCATCGAGGGGGTCCATGAGCCCGCGCCCCCGCCCCCCGACTTCCTCTTCCTGCGGAGCGCCCCGGACGGCACGTGGGAGACCGGGGCCTACGAGCGGGGCGTCCACCAGGTGGTCGCCCGCCACCCGGACGAGGCCGAGGCCTGCGCCCATCTGCTGCGACTCCTCCTCTGAGCACTTTTGAGGACCGCTGAGGACCGCTGAGAACCGTTGAGGACCGCTGAGGATCCTTCAAGATCCCTCTCGCGGAGCCCCGCCGTCCGTTGGCCCCCTCATGGCCGAGGGAAAGCCTGGAGCACTGGACCAATGGCCCAGTGCTCCAGGCGGCTCTTGAGCCAATGCCCCCTCGGATGCTTTTCTGTGCCGTATCCATGCACAGATCGGCGTCGCGCGGCGCCGGGCGGCAACGACGCCGGCCCCGGAGCGCGACGCCTTCGTCGTGCCGTCGAGCCCCCACCACCCCCGGGCGGCCCCCGGCGGCGGGCGAGAGGCGAGACAAGGGGGCGGCCGACCGCCGTGAAGAGGATGTTCGTGGCCCCGGACCCGGGGCGTCTCAGGCTCAGAAACGCGAGCCGCGCCGTCATCGGCGTCGGACTGGCCGTCGCCGCCTCGGAGCTGGCCGGGCTCTCGCTGACCGCCTCCATCACCGGAGGGCTGGCGGCCCTGCTCGCCCTCTTCACCGTCGCCGACGCCACCGTGCGCGCCCAGGCGAGGACCACCGCCCTGCTCCCGGCCGCCGGATTCCCCGTCCTGGCGCTGGCCGCCACCCTGCACGGCACCCCCCTGGTCCGGGACGCCGTCATCCTGACCATCGTCTTCGCGGGCGTCTACGCCCGCCGCTGGGGCCCGCGCGGCCACGCGCTGGGCATCTTCGCGTTCATGATGGCCTTCGTCACCCAGTTCCTGCACGCCGTCCCGTCGCAGCTGCCCGAGCTGTACGCCGCCACCGGCCTGGCGCTGGCCGTCGCCGCCCTGGTGCGGTTCGCGCTCTGGCCCATCGAGCGCTCCACCCCGCCCGCCGCCGCGCCCCCGCCGCTGCCCGGCACCGGACTGGCCCGCCCCACCACCCGCCAGGCCTTCCAGGCCACCGCCGCCTGCGCCCTCGCCCTCGCGCTGGGCCAGCTG
Source organism: Streptomyces amakusaensis (assembly GCF_039532665.1). NCBI lineage: Bacteria > Bacillati > Actinomycetota > Actinomycetes > Kitasatosporales > Streptomycetaceae > Streptomyces > Streptomyces amakusaensis. The sequence continues at coordinate 2,248 of NZ_BAAASB010000041.1, forward strand.
CTCTCCGACGAGCGCTGGTACTGGGCCGTCGGCACCGCCTGGTGGATCTTCGTGAACACCGTGTCGCGCGGCGAGACGCTGGTACGGGGCTTCCGCCGGGTACTGGGCACGGTCGTCGGCGTCGTGGTCGGCGCGCTGATCGCGATCCCGCTGCAAGGGGCCCCGCTGCCCTCCGCCGCCCTGGTCGCCCTGTGCGTCTTCGGCATCTTCTACACCGCCGCTGTCTCCTACAGCTGGATGATGGTCGCCGTGACCCTGATGGCGGGGCTGCTCTACGGCCTGCTGGGCATCCTCGACCCCGCCCTGCTCGTCCTGCGCCTCCAGGAGACGGCGATCGGCGCGCTGGGCGCCGCCCTCGCCGTGGTCCTCGTACTGCCGGTCACCACCCACACCACCAACGACGCGTGGATCCAGCGCGCGCTGCGCTGCGTACGCGCCTCCGCCTCCGCCTCGGTCCAGCGGCTGGCCGGCGACCGGGGGGCCGACCCCGCCCCGCACATCGCCGAACTGGAACTGCTGCTGGGACGGGTACGCCTCTCCCTCGCCCCGCTGGTCCATCCGCTCAGCCCCTACCGGGGCCGCAAGGCACGCGCCCGCAGAGTGCTGGCCCTCCTCGACGAGTGCGCGGCCGAGCTGCGCGGACTGGTCGCCGTGGCGGCCGGCCCCGAGACCGGCCACGACGCCCGGCTCGCGGCGGCCTGGTCGCGGGTGGAGGCCGCGGTCGAGGCCCTGACCTCCCCGGCCGCCGGCCGGACGGCCGACACGGCGGGCCTCGCCCCGCACCCGGCCCCGGCCGCCGACGGTCCCGCGCTCACCCATGTGCGAGGCCTGGAACGGCTGCTCTCCGAACTCTTCGAGCCCCTGCGCACCCCGCCGACCGCCCCGGCCGCCGGTTCCTGAGGCGTCCCCGCCGGGGGCGAGTGCAGACAGTTGGTCTAGACCGCTGCTACCGTCTGCCGGGCCAACGAACGATCAGTGAGGGGAAACACTGTGGGCGACAACAGCGCCGGACGGGCATTCATAGGGTCGTTCACCTCGGCGGGCGGGCGCGGGATCATCGCCGCCGACGTCGACGCGGAGACCGGTGCGCTGACCGAGACAGGGGCCAGTGACGCCGTCGCCGACCCCTCGTACCTCGCCCTCGCCACCGGCGGACGGCCGGTGCTCTACGCCGTCTCCGAGACCGAGGACGGCGCGGTCGCCGCCTTCGACGTCCGGGACGGCACACCCCGGCAGCTCGGCGCGCGGGTGCCGGTGGACGGCGCGAGCCCCACCCATCTCGCCGTCGTCGCCGGCCATGTGCTCACCGCCAACTACGGCTCCGGCAGCGTCAGCGTGCTCCCCCTGGACGAGGACGGCGTACCGGCCGCCCCCACCGCGGTGCTGCGCCACGAGGGCTCCGGCCCCGACCCCGACCGCCAGCTCGGCCCGCACGCCCACCAGGTGCTGCCCGACCCCAGTGGCCGCTGGACCCTCGCGGTCGACCTCGGCACCGACTCCGTGTGGATCAGCGCCGTCGACCCCGGGACCGGCGAGCCGGCCCCGCACGGCGAGACCGCGCTGCGCCCCGGCACCGGCCCGCGCCATCTGGCCTTCCACCCGTCCGGCGGCCAGGTCTATGTGCTGAACGAGCTGGTGCCCACCCTCACGGTCTGCCGCTGGGACGCCGAGCGCGGGCTGCTGGAGCCGGTCGGCGAGACCTCCGTGCTCCCCGACGGAGCCGCGGGCCCCGCCTATCCGTCCGAGGTCGTCGTCTCGCACGACGGACGGTGGCTGTGGGCCGCCACCCGGGGCCACGACAGCATCGCCGTCCTCGCGCTCGACGCGAGCGGTGAGCGGCCCGAACTGGTCACCACCGTGCCGTGCGGCGGCCACTGGCCGCGCGACCTGGCCCTCGACCCCACGGGCCGCAGGCTCTACGCCGCCAACGAGCGCTCCGGCGACGTCACCTGGTTCGACATCGACCCGGACACCGGCGTGCCCCGGAAAGCGGGCTCCCTGGCCGCCCCGGCGGCCTCCTGCGTGATCTTCACCCCGCCGGCCCGGTAGCGGCCCTACGGGCCCGTACAGGGCCCGGAACCGTACGGAACGGAGAGGGCCCGCCACCGCTCGAAGCGGCGCGGGCCCTTCTCCGTACCGTGTACTCAGTGCACCGGCGAGCCCTGCGGCTGCGGGGTGATGCCCAGCGTGGTGGTGTACTGCGACAGCACCAGCTTGCCGATCGCCGGGTACGCCCCCAGCGCCTCGGCGGCCGGGCAGCCCGCGTCCTTGACGGCGGCCTCCAGCAGTCCGTCCGGCAGCTCGGGGCCGACCAGATACGGGGCCAGGGCCAGCTGCGTCGAACCGGAGCCGCGCAGCTGATCGGCGATCGCGCCCACCGAGCCCTCGTTGTCGAGCGCCGCCGCCATCACGGGCACCGCCAGCCGGGCGGCCAGCAGCATGCCGGTGATCCCGGCCGCCCGCACGGCCTCGTCCCCGCCGACCGTCGCCAGGATGATCCCGTCGGCGGCGGTGGCCACGGTGAACAGCCGGGCACGGTCCGCCCGCGCCAGCCCCGCCTCCGACAGCCGCACATGCACGGCCTCGGCGAGCAGCGGATGCGGACCGAGTACGTCCGTCAGCTCGGCCGGGGCCCCGCTCTCCATGACGCCCTGGCGGATCCGCCGCATCAGGACATTGTCGGGGCCCGCGAGCAGCGGCACCACGACCGCCACCGGACCCTCGGGCTCGGCGACCTCACGGCCCGCCGCCCGCGCGATCTGGTACCGCTCGGTGCGCCGGGCGGCCGTGTGCGCGAGCACCTGCTGAAGGCTGGGGTACTCGGCGTCCTCGCCGTCCAGGTATCCGATGCCGACCTCAAGGCCGGGCAGCTCGGACCGCGCGATGCTTATGGTCTCTTCGGCCAGGCCGCGGGTCGAGGGCGAGGGGACGCCGGGCACGGCGAGAATCAGCGCGGGCGCGCCCTCGGGGGCGGCCACGGGTTCCGGTCGGCGGTGCCGTCCGGACTGACGAGGTCGCGGCATTCGTACAGGCAGGCCGGACGCGGGCCCAGTGGGGGAGCTCATGGCGCCGCATGCTACTGGCTTTGAGGGCGTGACTGTTCGGGGAGGGGGTGGTCAAGTGTCATCTGTCCGTATTTATCCGATGGATATCGTCTGTCTGGGTACTCTGCGACCCATCGTCTTATCTGCCCCGCTCTGTTGGCACATGAAGCAGTGTCGGATGACGCGGCAGCCGCAGCGAGCCCCCGGCGAGCGCGGACGCCAGCAGCACCGCCCCGGCGAGCGGATCCCCGGCCGCGGTCACCGTCCGGACGCCGGGCAGCAGCGCGGCCGTCTCCGCGCGCAGCGGGGCGAGCAGGGGTTCGCCCATCGCGAACAGACCGCCCGTCAGCGCGACCTCCCGCGCCGGCCCGTCCCCCGGGGGCGGACACACCGCCTCGGCCGCCTCGGCGATCTGACGGGCCGCCAGCGCGAGGATGCCGGCCGCCCGCTCGTCCCCGGCCGCCGCGCAGCGGCCGACCTCCGGCGCGAACGAGGCCAGCACCGCGGGCCGGTCGGTACGCGGATACACCCGGCCCGGCAGCTCCCCGGCCGGCCCGAACATCGCCTCGGCGGCGCTCAGCAGCGCGGCGGAGCCGCCGCGCCGCCCGTCGTGGGCGCGCAGCGCGGCCCGCAGACCGGCCTCCCCGATCCAGGAGCCGCCGCCCTCGTCGCCCAGCAGATGACCCCAGCCGTCGGCCCGCCGCCAGCCGGTCAGATCCGTGCCCAGCGCGATCATTCCGGTGCCCGCCGCCACCACCGCGCCGGGGCGCTGGCCGAGCGCCCCCGCGTAGGCGGTGACGGCGTCCGCCGCGAGCGCGATCCGGCGCACCCCCAGCGATTCGGCGAGCGCCCCGGGCAGTTCCGCGCGCAGCCGCCCGCCGAGCGTCGCCATACCGGCCGCGCCGACCGCCGCGGCCACCACGGAGCCGCCGCCGGCGTCCGCCAGCAGCGCCCGCGCCATCGGCGTCAGCCGCTCCAGCAGCTGCCCCGCGTCGATCCCGTCGGCCCCGGTGCGCACCGGGGCCGAGGAACGCAGCGACTTCGCGCGCCCCGGGTCGGCGGCGTCCGCGAGACCCACCCGCAGCCCCGAGCCCCCGGAGTCCACCCCGAGCACCCAGCGCGTGGTCATGGCAGCAGCCACTCGACCGGCTGGGCCCCCTGACGTTCGAGCAGCTCATTGGCGCGGCTGAAGGGGCGCGAGCCGAAGAAGCCCCGGTCCGCCGACATGGGGGAGGGGTGCGCGGACTCGATCGCCGGGAGATCGCCGAGCAGCGGGCGCAGATTTCTGGCGTCCCGCCCCCACAGCACCGAGACCAGGGGCTTGCCCCGGGCGGCCAGCGCCCGGATGGCCTGCTCGGTCACTTCCTCCCACCCCTTGCCGCGATGGGCGGCCGGCTTGCGGGGAGCGGTGGTGAGCGCCCTGTTCAGCAGCAGTACGCCCTGGCGGGTCCAGGGGGTCAGATCGCCGTTCGACGGACGGGGGTGCCCCAGATCGGCGTGCATCTCCCGGAAGATGTTGTCCAGGCTCCCGGGCACCGGCCGCACCTCGGGCGCCACCGAGAAGCTCAGCCCCACCGCGTGCCCCGGTGTGGGATAGGGGTCCTGACCGACGATCAGGACGCGCACCTCGTCGAACGGCTGCTGGAAGGCGCGCAGCACATTCGCCCCGGCGGGCAGATACGTCCGCCCCGCCGCGATCTCGGCACGCAGGAAGTCGCCCATCGCGGCGATACGTTCGGCAACCGGCTCCAGGGCCTCGGCCCAGCCCGGCTCGATGATGTCCTTCAAAGGTCGTCGCGCTGTCACGAAGCGTCACTCTACTGGGGCAACGCCGCCGCCCGTCCCGTCCGGTACGAGATCCATCAAACTACGAGAAGTTTCGTACGATGGGACATCGGGCCCACCGGCCCGGAATGCCGAATGGAGCTGCCGTGCGAACCACGACAAACCCCCGCGATCTCCCCCACCCCGCACGAGAGGACATCCGTCTGGAAGGCGTCCTCCACGCCCTCTCCGACCCCCTCCGCCTCCATGTGGTCCACACCCTGGCGGGCTCCCCGGAACAGCTCTCCTGTTCCCATTTCGACCTGCCCGTGACCAAGTCGACCTCCACCCACCACTTCCGGGTCCTCCGCGAGAGCGGCGTCATCCACCAGGCCTACCGAGGCACCTCGAAGATGAACGACCTCCGCCGCGACGACCTCGACAACCTCTTCCCCGGCCTCCTCGACAGCGTCCTCGTCGCCGTCTCCCGCCACTCCTCCGCCCCGCCCGGCCGAACCGGAGGTGCGCCCCCGGCCCCGCCTGCGGTATATTGATCATGTGCTCGCGGCCGGAACAACCGGTCGAGGGACTCGCGTTGGTGGTCCAAGGAAAGATACCCCGCTTCCCGTGGGGGGATGCAGGTGCAAGGCCTGCCCAGCGCTCCGGTCGAAGCCCCGGTCTCCCGATGGAGGCCGGGGCTTTCCGTGTGCCGAGGTCAGCCCCGCCCGAGGGCCGTGACGGTCGGGCGTCCGGCGCGGAGTTCACCGGCGCGGACCACTGCGATCAGGGTGCCGGCGGCGATCCCGGGCAGGCCGGTCACGGTGTCGGGGCCGAAGCTCTCGCGTGTGATCGCGTGGCGGAATCCTCCCGCGATGGCGAGTTCGCCGAGCCCGTGACATGCCCCATGGCGACCGGGGGAATCCTGAGGCGCTGTATGAGCTGACAGGGTGCCGCGCGGGGTGGACCACGCGTGCCGCCGCGCATATGCATCACTTGGCTGGTTACGTGTTAATTGTGCGAGAAACGGGGTTTCCTCACGCTCATGACCAGGGTGATCCGGGCGAGGCGCTGCCGTATCCGCCGGTCTGGGAGGTCCAGGGCCGTGGCACGGTCACCCGGGCGGGGCCGCCGGCGGCGGGGCCGGGGGCCGGGGGGCCGTCCTGGTTCGACGTTCGGCTGACCTTCGCCGACGGGGCGCGGATCGATGTGCTCGCGGTGGTGGAGGACGGCCGTATCACGATCGAGGATCTGTGCGCCGAACCACCGCTGTCCCTGCCGGAGTTCAGCGCTCTGGCCCGCCTCATCGAGACCCCGCTGGCGGACGCCTGCCGCACCGCCGCCGCCCCGGACCCGCCGCCGGGGCCCGTGCCGCTCGCGCTCGTGCCCGCCGAGGAGCCTTCCGTACCGGCCGCTGGGCATCGCAGACCGCGCCCTGGGCGGCTCAGGGGCCGGACGGTACGCCGGATCGCCGCCGACGCCTACCGGGCCGCGCAGCGGGACGGGGCCGATCCCGTCCTGGCGGTGATGGGCGCGACCGGGCGCAGTCGCCGCAAGTCGCTCCGGCTGATCTCCGGGGCCAGGGACGAGGGTTATCTCGCCCCTCGGCACCACCGGCGTTAGCGCCCCGGGGGCGGCGGCGGTTCGGCGTCCGTGGCCAGCCGGGCGTGGAGTTCCACATCGTGGCGTACGCCGTCGTACTGGAGCTTCTGGCGCTCCCGCCCCTCCACGGCGAAGCCCGCGGCGCGCGCCACCTGGCAGGAGGCAGGGTTGTTCACCCGGTGGCCCAGCTCCAGCCGGAAGAGGTCCGCGTCGTCGAAGGCCCAGCGGGCGAGGGCGTGGCAGCTTCGGGAGGCGACGCCCCGGCCCCGGGCCGCCGGCACGGTCCAGTAGGAGACCCAGCCGGTGGAGTGGCACCGGTCCACCGCGCCCACCGAGACCTGGCCCAGCAAGGTGTCCTCGCCGTCGACCACGGCGAAGGAGAAGGCGGTCCCGAGGGCCCACTCGTCGGCGCGATCCGCGATCCAGCGCTCGGCGGCGGTCGTCGAATCCACCGGACGGCGGCTCTGGCCGCGCATGAGGGGATCGCCGAAGGCGGTCGCCACCGGGAGGACGTCCCGGGCCGCCCATCCGCGCAGCACCAGGCCGGAAGGGGTCTCCACGAGATCGCGCACGCCGTGGGCCCCGCTCCGGGGCGGGCCCGCCGGCATCCCGGTTCCCGGTCCCCGGCCGCCGCCGTCGCCGATCATCCGCCGGCTCACATGTCGCGCATGCGGTCGATCTCGGTGGCCTGGCTCGCGATCACATCGCTCGCCATCTCCTCCACCCGGACGTTCTTCCCGTCCGCCAGCACCTGGGTGGCCATGGCGATCGCCCCCTCGTGGTGAGTGATCATCAGCTTCAGGAAGAGCTTGTCGAACGCCCTGCCCTTCGCCTCCCGCAACTGCTTCAGCTGCGCCTCGCTCGCCATCCCGGGCATCGCGCCCGCGTCGTGCCCGCCGTGGTGCCCGTGGTCGCCGTGGCCCTTCCCGCTCTTCGCGGTGTGGCCGCCGTGGCTTTTCAGCCAGCCCTCCATGCCGCCGATCTCGGGCTTCTGAGAGGCGGCTATGCGCTCCGCCAGAGCCTTGACCTGCCGTGACTCACCACGGTCGGGGACCAGCGCGGTCATCGTCAGGGCCTGCCGGTGATGCTCGATCATCATGTGCGCGTAGGAGAGGTCGGCATCGTTGGGCGAGTCGTCCGGCAGGGCCTTGCGGGCGTCCTCGGCGGAGAGCGTCCTCGCCGGTTCGCCGGGCTTGCCGGGGGCCACCACGGAGGGGCCGGCATCCGCCGCGGCCTTGGGCGGAGCGTCGGAGTCCGACTCGCAGGCTCCGAGGGTCAGTACGGCCGCGAGGACCGCGGGCACGACGGCCAGCGCGCGGACGCGGGGCTTCCAGCGGCGGTTCGCCATGGCGACCTCCTGTGTCATTCGGGGTGTTTGACGACTGTTCGAGTCCGTCCTAACACGGTCCGGAGGCCTGATGATCAAAAAGTTTCATTACGTCTGTGTTGCCGTCTGTTGAGATGTCCATGCTAGGGAAGATACTGCCGAGATCCGTGAACCGTTCAACCAGGAACGGACTCAAGGGAGGACGCAGTGAGTTTGTTGCACATCAACCGCGTGCGGCGGAGACGACTGGGCGCGGCCACCGCCGCGGCCGGCCTCCTGGCCACGCTGCTGACGGCCGGCCCCGCGCTGGCCACCCCCGACCCGGGGGACGGCCCCACCCAGAAGGCCAAGGTCTCCTCGGGTCAGCAGGCCGAGGACCGCTCCGCCATCACGAGCGGCGAGATACCCGGCGTGGACGAGATAGTCCACAGCGACAACATCGAGCACCTCGTCAATATCCCCAAGGGCGCCCTCAAGGGCATCAACACGGACATCTCCTTCCAGGGGAAGTACGCCTACGCCGGCAACTACGACGGCTTCACCATCTACGACATCAGCAACCCCAAGGCCCCGGAGACCGTCTCCGAGGTGCTCTGCCCCGGCGGTCAGCACGATGTCTCGGTCAGCGGGGACCTGCTGATCCTCTCCACCGACTCCTCGCGCAGTGACAACTCCTGCAACAGCACCTCGCAGTCCGCCACGGTGAAGGAATCGTGGGAGGGCATCAAGATCTTCGACATCAGCGACAAGCGGAACCCGAAGTACGTCGCCGCCGTCGAGACCGCCTGCGGTTCGCACACCAACACCATCGTGCCCGAGCGGCGCAATGTGTACGTGTACGTCTCGTCGTACGGCCCGCAGGCGGCCTACCCCGACTGCCAGCCGCCGCACGACGGCATCTCCATCGTCAAGGTGCCGCGCAAGGCCCCCGAGAAGTCCCGGGTCATCGACTTCCCGGTGCTCTTCCCGGGCGAGGGCCCGGACGGCGGCGGCAACCCCGGAGCCCCCACCAACCCGGGTGTCTCCAAGACCACCGGCTGCCACGACATCACCGTGCTGCCCTCCAAGGACCTCGCGGCGGGCGCCTGCATGGGCGACGGCATCCTGTTCTCCATCAAGAACCCGGAGCGCCCGGAGATCATCGACCGGGTCCAGGACAATGTGAACTTCGCGTTCTGGCACTCGGCCACCTTCAACCAGGGCGCCAAGAAGATCGTCTTCACCGACGAGCTGGGCGGCGGCGGCTCGGCCACCTGCAACGCCGAGGTCGGGCCCAAGCGCGGTGCCAACGGCATCTACGACATCGTCGGCAAGGGCGACCAGCGCAAGCTGGTCTTCCGCAGCTACTTCAAGATCGACCGCCACCAGGCCGACTCCGAGGTGTGCGTCTCGCACAACGGCTCGCTCATCCCGGTGAAGGGCCGTGACCTCATGGTCCAGGCCTGGTACCAGGGCGGCATCTCGGTCTGGGACTTCACCGACTCCTCGAAGCCCCAGGAGATCGGCTTCTTCGAGCGCGGCCCGGTCCGCCTCGACCGGGTCACCACCGCGGGCCCCTGGTCCTCGTACTACTACAACGGCCATGTCTACTCCAACGACATCGCCAAGGGCCTCGACGTCCTGAAGATCAACGACAAGCGTACGAATCCGGCGAAGCGAATCCGGCTGGACGAGCTGAACGCCCAGACCCAGCCCGACTACTTCGACGACGACCACGGTCGCGACGACTGATCGGCAGCCGGACGACCGGTCACCGGACCGGTCACCGTCTCGTCAGGCGTTCCGCCGGACGGCTCCCCGTCCGGCGGAACGCCGAGTTCCCAGTCGAGCCCGTACCGCTGGAACAGCTCCGCCCGCAGCCGGCGCGGATCCATCGGCACACCCGGCAGCACGATCGCGAAGACGGCCCCCATCAACAGGGCGCGCAGCAGCGGATAGTCCTCGTCCGCCGGGCCCCGGCCGTACCGCTCCACAGCGCCCCGCAGCAGGGCCGCCAGCCGCTGCTGCTCGGGGCACTGCACAAAGCCCTCGGCCTGGAGCACCCCCGACATATGAGTCCGCATCAGCGTCGGACGGTCGACGGCGAGCCCCAGCACGGCGTCTATGGCCCGTGCCAGCAGCTCGTCCCCGTCCTCGCTGCGCGGCTCGCGGCAGAGCGCCGCCTCCAGCGTCCGGTGCATCAGCCGGTGCACGGCCGACTGCAACAGCTGCCGCTTTCCCGGGAAGTAGTACGAGACCAGACCGCGCGCCGAGCCCGCCCGGTCGGCGATGTCGGCGAGCGTGGTCGCCTCGTACCCCCGCTCGCCCACCAGCTCCACCGTCGCCTGGAGAAGCCGCTCGCGGGAACGTCTGCGCATCTCTTCATTGACCGATGGGCGCCGCGGGGACATGCTTGACTCCTGCGTTGACTGGCTCTGAGCCAATATACTCAGCGCGATACGCCGAGAGGGCCCGAAAGCCGGTTCGGCGTGGGCCTGTTCCGGTCCGGGCGACGCGGGGGATCGTCCGGCCCGGGACGGTCCGGCCGCCGGACCGGGATCCCGGTTCCAAACCCCGGACTCCCGGGTCAGCGGGAGCGGACCGTCCGGTGGTGGACGGTGATCGAGAGGGTGACCACAGCGGCCCCCATCAGCCAGCCCGCCAGCACATCCGTGGGCCAGTGCACCCCGAGATAGAGCCGGGTCAGGCCGACTCCGACGACGGACACGACGACGGCCGCCCACCCCCAGAGCCGTGCGCGGTCCGAGGCCCCCCGCCGGACGAGCACCCACAGCAGCAGACCGCAGACGACCGTGGCGGTCATCGCGTGGCCCGAGGGGAAGGCCGCGTAGTGCGCCGAGTCGACGGGGTCCGGCCACTGGGGACGCTCCCGGCCCACGGACGCCTTCAGGGTCTGCTGGACGGCGGAGCCCATGAGCGTCGTCCCGGCGATCCAGCAGGCGAACAGCCGCTCCCCCCGGTACCACAGCCACACCACGGCCACCGCGAGCAGCGCCCGCATCGTCCAGGGATCCCACACCCAGTCGGTGAGGATCCGATTGACGTGAACGATCCCCGGGTGCTCCACCGCCGAGCGGTGCAGTGCCTCGGCCACCCGCCGGTCGAACGAGATCAGCGGCGCCCAGGAGACGGCGACCAGGGTCAGCAGCACGGCGGAGAGCACGGCCAGGACCGCGCTCGTCCGGGCCGGCCCGCCGCCGCCACCGCCGGGCGGGCGGGGCGGGGAAGTGGGGGGAACCGGTCGCGGGGAAGACATGGAGGCGATCATTCCTGTCGGGTATGGGGTGGGGCCGGCGCGCCGGCCCGTGAGTGTCGCATTCCGGCCGCCGCTCCTCCCCGCGTTCCCCGGCGCGGCGGACGCAGTCGCTCCGGGGGCGTACGACAGGCTCTGAGGCAATACGGCTAGGTCAGCGCGCGCATCGCCGGTACGAAGGCGACCAGCAGGGGCACCACCGGCACCAGCGCCGCCGCCGCGGTCAGCCGCAGCCGGCGGCCGGGGGTGAGTCTCGGTGTGGCCGAGAGCAGCCGGTTCACTCGCCGGGGCAGCTGGGCCTCCGGGGTGCCGCAGGGGCCGAAGACGCCGCGGTCCTCGTTGAGACCGACCAGCGCCAGCGCGGTCGTCAGCCGGCCGAACCGCTTGGAGGCCATGTCGTCGGCGGCCAGCTCCACCAGCCGGTGCATCTCGTCGCGGAACGCGGCGAACACCGGAATCTGCGGAAACCCGTTGGCCAGCGCGGCGGAGCAGTGCAGCAGCCAGTCGTGCCTGGCCCGCGCGTGCCCCTGCTCATGAGCGAGTACGGCGTCGAGCTGACGGCCCTTCAGCCGGTGCAGGGCGGCGGTGGTGATGACCAGCCGGGGAGAGGTGCCCGGCAGCCACCAGGCGTCCGGACGCTCGCCCTCCAGCACCACCAGACGCTCACCGCCCGGCTGCTCGCCGGGGAGCAGCGGGGAGCGCACCAGCAGCTCGGTGCGCCGTCCGCGGCGGCGGGCGCGGGCGTCGCGGATCTCCCGGGTCAGCATCGCGGCGGTCCACACCCCGCCGGCCGCCAGCACCACCGCGAGAATGGCGGGCCACGGCTCGTCCGTGCCCAGGGCGTACGCCTCCACCACCGCACGGGGCGCGGGCGCGAAGACCTGCCCGCGCACCAGCTGCCAGGCGGCTGCCGCGCTGAAGGTCATGGAGAGCGCGAACGACAGCAGCACCGCCGCCACCACGCACTGCCACACCCACAGCGCCACGATCGGCTCGCGTTCCGACCAGTCGGCGCGCGACACCAGACGCGGGGCGAGCACGGCGGCCAGCGCGCCGAGCGACAGCAGCACGAGGGAGACCAACATGCGATCACCCTATGAGGGCCGGACTACCTGCGGGTACGGCGCGGCGGGGCAAGTGACGCACGACACGTTTCCCGGTGCCGTGCCCTCAGAGGGCGAGCAGCATCGCCAGCATCGCGACCCCCATCGCCAGCCGGCAGGCCCCGACCAGCCCGGGGCCGCGTTCCGGGGTCTCCGCTCCGTACGAAGGGGGCGCGGGTGCGGGGGCGGGTACGAGGCGTGCGCCCGAGCGCAGCACATGGACGGCGTAGTAGCCGAGCAGCGCGCCGGTCACCAGCGGGACCCCGGCCGCCGAGTGCCCGGCGTGGGCGGTGCCGGACATCATCGCCACGGCCATGTAGACCATGGTGAGCGAGCCGACGAGATGGTGGAGATGCCGGCCTCCGCCGCGCCCGGCCGACCACAGTCCGGCGAGGGCCGCGCCGCCGAAGAGGACCGCGTACAGCGGCCAGGTCCACCCGGGGAGAGCGAGCCCCGACGACACGGGCACGGCCATCGCGGCCATGCCCAGGCCCATCAGGGCCTCGTTCCCCGCCGCCGAGCGGGCCGGCCCGGAGCAGCCGCGCATCCGGGCCAGACAGTATCCGCCGGCCGTTCCGCAGAGCGCGACGAGCAGCCATCCGGACAGCGCGGGTCCGTGCACGGAGACCCTCCCCCTCGTCGGAGCCGACGGCCGACGGGTCGATGCCCGCCCCCGGCGGGGGCACACACCGGCGCACAGGGGTGTCTTCGGAGCGCAGGGCACGGCCGGGCCGCGCACCCCCGCCCGGCGGCCAACCCCTCTCGTCCCTCCGGCCTCAGGGGCGGTAACGGAGCGGATGCCCCTCGGGCACCTCCACCACCCCGATCCGGTGGCCGTCCGGCTCGGCGAGCCACATCTCCACCAGCCCCCAGGGCTCCCGCACGGGCGGCCGGAGCACCTCGGCGCCCCCGGCCGACAGCTCGGCGTGGACCGGGGCCGCATCCTCGACCTGGAGCCACAGCTCGACCCCGGCCGCCGCGGACCCGTCCGCGTCCGCCGCGCGCCCGGACAGTTCGAGGAAGCCGCCGCCGGGAAGCAGACCGTCCCCCGCTCGGGGCCGGTGCCGAACCCGCGGTGGACCGGCAGGGCGGGCGTCCGCCCGCAGAAGGCTCTGGACCGGTCCGGGTCGACAGGACGCACGATGATCCGGCTGCTCAGTACATGCACCATGAGGCAACCCCAACCGCAGACGCGTCCCCTCGATCCGTACCCGGTGACGCGCACCCCGTACCCTCGTTGAGTTCCCCGCGACCGGGGCGCACCCGGATCAGCGCGTGAACATCAGCACGCAGAGCAACGGCACGCAGATCGGACCGTCATGGGAGAGCCGAGCATGGACATCGCACCGCCCCGGAACCCGGCGAACGCGGGTGAACCCACCTTCCGTGACGCCGTCGACGCCGATGTGCCGGCGCTGCTCGCGCTGATCCAGTCCGCGTACCGGGGCGAGAGCAGCCGCCGGGGCTGGACCACCGAGGCCGACTTCCTCGACGGCGGCCGGATCGACGCCGCCGGAGTGCGCGCGATCATCCACGGCGCGGACAGCCGGCTGATCGCGGTGGAGCGGGACGGCCGGATCGTCGCCTGCTGCCAGCTGGAGCACCGGGGCGAGGCCGCCTATTTTGGACTCTTCGCCGTGGACCCCGGGCTCCAGGCCGCCGGGCTCGGCCGCCGCGTCCTCGCCGAGGCCGAGCGCACCGCCCGTGAGAGCTGGGGCGTGCGCGGGATGCAGATGACGGTGATCTCGGTACGGGAAGAGCTGATCGCCTGGTACGAGCGCCGGGGATACCGCCGTACGGGAGAGCTGAGCCCCTTCCCCTACGAGGAGGAGACCGCGGGCCTGCCGCTCCGGGACGACCTCGCCTTCGAACTGCTGGTCAAAGAGCTGCACTGACCCCGGTGCCCGGCCTGTGGCCCGCCCGGCGGGCCACAGGCGGCCGGGTCAGGCGGTGAACCGGCCGGTGCGCCGGATCTCGGGGAAGTCCGTGGTCGCGCCGTCGAGTTCGAGCGCGCGGGCCAGTCGCAGATGCCCCTGGGTGTTCACCACCCAGCCGATCACCTCGATCCCCTCGCCGTGCGCCTTCTCCACGGTCTCCAGAGTCAGCCTGCGGATGTTCAGGGCGAGCGCGCCCGCGCGTACGGTCTGGGCGCGCCGGACGATGTCCTCGCCCCAGCGGCTGGCGATGAGCACCGTCCGCACACCGGGCACCAGGGCGGAGATCTCCGCGACCGCCTCGTCGTGGAAGGAGGAGACGGTGACCCGGCCGGCGAGATCGTGGCGGATCATCGTCTCGGCCAGTGCCCTGGCGGCGGCCACATCCTTGATCTCGGCCTGGAGCGGGGTCCCCACCGCGCCCAGCACCTCGTCGAAGAGCGGCACCCGCTCACCGCCGCCCGCGTCCAGCTCCCTCAGCTCGGCGAGGGTCTTCTCGGCGATGGGGCCGGATCCGTCGGTCGTCCGGTCCACGTCGGCGTCGTGCATGACGACCAGCGCGCCGTCCTTGCTGAGATGCAGATCGAGCTCGATGGCGTCCATACCGCAGCGCTCGGCACGGACGAACGAGCGCAGGGTGTTCTCCGGCTCGACGCCCATGACCCCGCGATGACCGATGGTGAGGAAAGTCAAGATTCTCTCGCTTCCGTCGACGGCGGCATCCGGGCGGCGCGGCCCAGCGCGCCGTCCGGCAAGGACGCAGCCTAGTGGCCGCGCCGGGCGTGGCAACCGTGCGCGCACATCCGGTGCGGACGGGCGCGAGCGCCGGTACGGCACTGCCCGCCGAGGCTCGCGGGTACTCCCGGGCCAGGGGCTCTTCACCCGCTCGTGGGCGTGTTCCGGTCCGCGTTGACAAGCGGGGAAGCCTTCGTGCCCGTCTCCGGCGACAGTAAAAGTTTCGGTGATCATGGGGGGTGTGCAGGATAATTTCTTTACACCTACTTGTCCGGAAGAAGCCGTCATGGATACGGTGTCTTGACGCTAAGTTCTCCCGTGAAGGAAGTGACATGACGGAAATTCTTGTGCAGGCAGCCGCAAGCGCGGCCATATCCACCGGCGACCGAGTGATCGACCACCCGGCCTGGCCCCGGCTCAAGAACGCCGTCACGGAGATCAGGCCCTGGCAGTCCGCCGACGGCTCCATCGACTTCGACGCCGAGGGCGCGCCCACCCGCCGGGCCGCCGAGGAGACGCTGGGCCGGGTCACGGCCGCCGTCGAGGAGCTCTCCCCGCTGCTTCCCCACGACGCCGAGTACCACCGCGCCCTCGTGGCCGACCTGCGCGCCTGGGCCGACAGCGCCTTCGACGTCCCCGACTTCCTGGACTCGCTGCTCGCCTTCCAGCCCGCGGCCTCCCGCGCCGACGGCCTCCAGCACCTCGTCGTCTTCCCCATGTACACGCAGAACGGCAACCCGGACCGCAATCTGGAGGCCGTCGTCCTGCGCATGGTCTGGCCCGACTGGCTCGCCGAGCTGGAGCGCACCCGTTACGACAACCCGCTCTTCTGCGGCATCACCTTCGAGGACTTCACCGCGGGGTACGACACGAACTCGGCGGTCCTCTTCCCGGAGACCATCGCCGTCCGCGAGGCCCCCGAGCGCTTCACCTGGGGCGGCATCTTCTGCGACCGCGAGGCCGCCCGCTTCCGCGCCGTGACCGCCGCCGCCGTGGACGTGCTCGGCGTCGAGCTGCCCCAGGACATCCAGGAGATGGTCGGCGACCAGCAGCGCTGCCAGGAGGCCTTCGTCCTCTGGGACATGGTCCACGACCGCACCCACAGCCACGGCGACCTGCCCTTCGATCCCTTCATGATCAAGCAGCGCCAGCCGTTCTGGATGTACGGCCTCGAAGAGCTGCGCTGCGACCTCACCGCCTTCAAGGAGGCCGTGCGCCTGGAGGCCGACGGCGTCTCCCAGGGCCGCGACGTGCAGTACGCGGTGCTCTTCGACCGCATGTTCCGCTTCCCCGTCACCGGTGAGCGCGTACGCAACTACGACGGCGTCGGCGGCCAGCTCCTCTTCGCCTACCTCCACCAGCACGACGTACTGCGCTGGACGGACAACACCCTCAAGATCGACTGGGAGCGCGCCCCGCAGGTCACCAACCAGCTCTGCGCCGAGATCGAGAAGCTCTACCGCGACGGCATCGACCGGCCCAAGCTCGTCCACTGGTTCGCCGCCTACGAGCTGGTCTCCACCTATCTCGCCCCCCACCCCGGCTCCCGCTGGGCCAAGGGCCCGGACGCCCTCGATCTGACCCAGCCGCCCCGTAAACTCGTAGACGATGTGCTTCCGGACGAGTTTCCGCTCAGCATGTTCTATGAGGCGCTCGCCAAGAAGCTGAGGAAAGTGATCGCCTCCACCAAGGGCATCACCGCTGCGGGCCCGGTGGCCGGCGCGACCGCTTCGGGGGCAGCCGCGTGAGCACTGAAACCAAGGAGGCGACGACCATGAAGAACTCAGGCGGTCCGCTGGAGGGCGCCGTCGTCGCGGTCGCCGGAGCGGCGGGACCCGCGGGGCGGGCCGCGCTGCTGCGCCTGGCCGAGGCCGGAGCGACCGTCGTGGCGGCCGACGCCGACCCCGAGCGCCTGGCCTCGGCGGTCGACGCCGCCCGCTACGCGCACGGCGGGGCCACCGTCACCGGGGACACCGTCGATCTGCTCGATCTGGCCGCCACCCGGGAGTGGGCGGACAAGACCGAGAAGGAGTTCGGCAGGATCGACGGACTGGTCCATCTCGTCGGCGGCTGGCGCGGCAGCGCCTCCTTCGCCGAGACCGACCTGGCCGACTGGGACGTGCTGGAGCGGCTGCTCATCCGTACCGTCCAGCACACCTCCCTCGCCTTCCACGACGGACTGCTCCGCAGCGACCGCGGACGGTATCTGCTGATCAGCGCCGCCGGCGCGGGCCGCCCCACCGCGGGCAACGCGGCCTACGCCGCCTCCAAGGCCGCGGCCGAGGCCTGGACGCTGGCGCTCGCCGACGCCTTCCGCAAGGCCGGGGGCGAGACGGGTCCGAAGACCGCCGCCGCCATCCTGGTCGTGAAGGCACTGGTGCACGAGGCCATGCGCGCCGAGCGCCCGAACGCGAAGTTCGCCGGCTTCACCGATGTCGACGATCTGGCCGAGGCCATCGTCGGCGTGTGGGACCGCCCCGCCGAGGAAGCGAATGGACAGCGCCTGTGGCTGACGCCCCGACCGTGAAGCCCGTGACCACGGCCGCCCGCCGTCACCACGACCCCGAGGTGCGCGGTTTCGCCAGCGACAACTACGCGGGCGCGCACCCGGAGGTCATGGCCGCCCTCGCCCTGGCCAACGGCGGCCATCAGGTCGCCTACGGCGAGGACGAGTACACCGACCACCTCCAGCGCGTGATGCACAGC
Source organism: Streptomyces amakusaensis (assembly GCF_039532665.1). Classification (NCBI taxonomy): domain Bacteria; kingdom Bacillati; phylum Actinomycetota; class Actinomycetes; order Kitasatosporales; family Streptomycetaceae; genus Streptomyces; species Streptomyces amakusaensis. The sequence goes on from NZ_BAAASB010000041.1 coordinate 19,713, forward strand.
CACTTCGGCCCCGCCGCCGAGGCGTTCCCCGTCTTCAACGGCACCGGGGCCAATGTCACCGCCCTCCAGGCCCTCACCGACCGGTGGGGCGCGGTGATCTGCGCCGAGAGCGCCCACATCAATGTGGACGAGGGCGGCGCCCCCGAGCGGATGGGCGGCCTCAAGCTGCTGACCGTGCCGACCCCGGACGGCAAGCTCACCCCCGAGCTGATCGACCGGCAGGCCTGGGGCTGGGACGACGAGCACCGGGCGATGCCCCAGGTCGTGTCGATCACCCAGAACACCGAACTGGGCACGGTCTACACCCCCGCCGAGGTCCGGGCGATCGTGGAGCACGCCCATGAGCGCGGAATGAAGGTGCACCTCGACGGGGCGCGGATATCCAACGCCGCGGCCTCGCTGGACGTCCCCATGCGGACCTTCACCAACGCCGTCGGCGTCGACGTCCTCACCTTCGGCGGCACCAAGAACGGCATGCTCTTCGGCGAGGCCGTCGTCGTGCTGAACCCGGACGCCGTCAGCCATATGAAGCATCTGCGCAAGCTGTCGATGCAGCTCGCCTCCAAGATGCGCTTCGTCTCGGTGCAGCTGGAAGCCCTGCTCGCACGCGATCTGTGGCTCCGCAACGCCCGGCACTCCAATGCCATGGCCCGGCGGCTCGCCGACGGCGTGCGGCAGGTCGACGGGGTCGAGATCCTCCACCCCGTACAGGCCAACGCGGTCTTCGCCAGGCTGCCGCACGAGGTCAGCCTGCGGCTCCAGCGGCGCTTCCGGTTCTACTTCTGGGACGAGACGGCCGGCGACGTCCGCTGGATGTGCTCCTTCGACACCACCGAGGACGACGTGGACTCCTTTGTCCAGGCGCTCAAGGAGGAGATGGCCCGCTAGGACCTCTCCAAAATGCATGGGTATACGGCCGACCGGAAAATGATTGACTCCGGTCGGCCGTTCTCCATAAACTCCCCGGGCATGGAACTGCTGCAACAGCTGCCCGATCTCTCCGCTTATCTCGCCGCGGACGAGGTCATCGACCATGGGCACCCGCTGGTTCGCGAAGAGGCCCAGCGCCTCAAGGCCGAGAACGGCGACGCATACTCATACGCCAAAGCCGCCTTTGAATTCGTCCGGGACACCATTCCCCACTCCAACGACGCGGGCGATCCCCGCGTCACCTGGCGCGCCTCCGACGTCCTGCGGCTGAAGACCGGCATCTGCTACGCCAAGGCCCACGCCCTCGCCGCCCTGCTGCGGGCGGAGGGCATACCCACCGCCTTCTGCTACCAGAACCTCGGCGTCATTCACGGCCTGGTCGCCGTGTGGCTGCCCGGACCGGACGGGCGGCACGGCTGGGCGCGGCAGGACCCCCGGGGCAACAAGCCGGGCGTGGACGCGCGGTTCTCGCTCGACCGTGAGCGACTGGCCTTTCCGGTACGACCGGAGTGCAATGAAGTGGACTATCCGGTGTTGTATGCTGCACCGCATCCCGTCGTACTCCGCGCCCTCCAGACCGCGACCGACCGGGAATCCCTCTGGCCGCATCTCCCCACCGAACTGTGAGGCACTCCGGCATGGCGCTCACGCTCACCGTCTCCGACGAGGTCAGGGCGCTCGCGCCCGGCTTCACGCACCTCGCCGTCGAGGCGCGCGGCCTGGTCAACGGGCCCAGCAGCGAGGCGAGTTCCGCCCTCCTCGACGACGCCGCCCGCAGGCTCGCGATCCGGCTCGACGGCCGCGCCCCGCACGAGGACCCGCACATGGCCGCCTGGCGCGCCGTGTACACCGCCTTCGGCTCCAAGCCCTCGCGCACCCGCAACTCCGCCGAGGCGCTGGCCAAGAGGGCCCTCGCCGACGGCGGACTGCCGCGCGTCAACGCGCTCGTCGACCTCTACAACGCGATCAGCGTCGCCCATCTGATCCCCGTCGGAGGCGAGGACCTCAACCTCGTCCGGGGCGGAATGCGACTGCTGCGCGCCACCGGCGAGGAGCCGTTCGTCACCGTCGCGGCCGGCGAGGAGACGGTGGAGCACCCCGACGCGGGCGAAGTCGTCTGGTGCGACGACGAGGGTGTCACCTGCCGCCGCTGGAACTGGCGACAGGGCCCGCGCACCCGGCTCACCGAGGAGACCGTCGACGCGATCTTCCTGCTGGAGGCGCTCGACCCCATGACGGCCGACGCGCTCGAAGCCGCCGCCGCCGAGCTGGCCGAGTCGCTGGAGAAGCTGAGCCCCGGGGTGAGCGTCACCCTCCACCCGGCCCGATAAGGGCCCGGCGCAGGACGCCGAAGGCCGCCCCGGAGCAGTGTGCTCCCGGGCGGCCTTCGACGCGTGTGCGCGTGTGCTCAGCGAGCGCCGCGGATCTCGGCGGGCGACGGCGCGGTGCCCCCGAGGTGCGCGGGCACCCACCAGGTGTCCGACGCGTCCTTGGGGTGTACGGGGTAGGCGCGCTGCGCCGATTCGAGCAGCTCCTGCACCTGCTCCCGCAGCCGGCGGGTGATCGCGCCCGCGTACTGGTCGGCGGGGGCCTCGACCGGCTCGCCCACCCGGATCGTCACCGGGATGTGGCTGCGCCTGAAGTTGCGCGGCCGGCCCTTGGTCCACAGCCGCTGAGTGCCCCACAGCGCCATCGGGATCAGCGGTACGCCCGCCTCCTGCGCCAGCCGGGCCGCGCCCGACTTGAACGACTTCAGGGTGAACGACTCGGAGATCGTCGCCTCGGGGAAGACGCCGACGATCTCTCCCGCCCGCAGCGCCTCCAGGGCGTGCTGATAGGCCGCCTCGCCCTGCTTGCGGTCCACCGGGATGTGCTTCATGCCGCGCATCAGCGGGCCCGAGATCTTGTGGCGGAAGACCGCGTCCTTGGCCATGAAGCGCACCAGTCGCTTCTGGGGCAGGGCGGTGAGGCCGGAGAAGATGAAGTCCAGATAGCTGATGTGGTTGCTGACCAGCACAGCGCCGCCCGAGCGCGGGATGTTCTGCGACCCCTGAGTGTCGATCTTCAGGTCCAGCGCCTTGAACAAGGTGAGAGCGGCGCCGACGACCGGCCGATAGACGAACTCTGCCATCTGGGGAGGACCCTTCTGTCGTGCCCGGGGAGGGTTCGCCCGGTGTAAGTTACGCAGCCGTAGGTTTTCGGCACTGGGGCAGATCGTGCCCCATGTGCGCCGCTCTGACCAGTCCTGGCGGCTCCGGCGGGCGAGATTCTCGTCACGTCATGCATTTTCAGCCGTTTGTGACGGCGACCCCCATATGACTCCCCCTGTCAGTACGGCCGGAAAGGGGTTGGCAAGGTCACAGTTCCAAGCGCTTGCTTACGGGGTAGGTTGAATTCGTACTGGTGAGTAATATTCCGTTCGGAGCGTCGGTCGCCCCGGCCGGAAATCCCGCCCTTCGGGTTCTAAGCTGCCTGCCGAGGCAGGCCCCTGGCCCCGGCCCTGGGCGCGGGGGACTCCACAGAGATGACCACTGCTAGGAGGAGAGCCGGCGTGAGCTTGAGGATTGTTGTCTGTGTGAAGTATGTGCCCGATGCGGCGGGGGACCGGCGTTTCGCGGGGGATCTGACGGTGGACCGTGAGGGTGTGGACGGTTTGCTGTCGGAGCT
>NZ_BAAASB010000042.1:0-20986 GCF_039532665.1 Streptomyces amakusaensis
ACCCCGCCCAATGGCTCCCCCCGGCCCCCGACGCCCTCTGCCGCTACCTCTCCGAATGGACCGCCACCAAGCTCCGCTGGAACCTCACCGCCGACGAGGCCGAACAGGACCGCCTCTTCGTCCTGGCGGCCCAGTGTTCCGGGACCTCGGTGACCTACGAACCCGCACCCTGAGAGTGAAATAATTCGGCCCGACCCGCCTATTCCGTCCCCGGGAATCGAGGGAATTCGCTATGGTCACACCAGGGATTTCCGCACGGCCCGACGGACGCTCTGTCAGCAGCGGCGCTCTTCGGTGAGTTTGGCTCGAACCCCAACCCGGGGTTCGAGCCGAGCACACTAGGAGCGTCGGCACCAGGCGAGGCGCTCCGCGAGCGAGAGGTGGGAGCCATGAGCGCTGGCAATGACGAGGACCAGGACCAGGACCCTCCGACTTGGTCGGCCAGGGTCCGTGAACTGGCGAAACGCGCAGTTCCGGCACTACTGGTGCTAGGACCTGTCGTCAAATGCGTCCATGCTGTTGGCCTGTTCCGCTGGGGCATGTTCGAGTTTTGGCCAAGATCCGCTCCTGCCCTACATCCTTCCGGCCAGATGGTCACTTTGTGGTCGGGGGCTGGGGGATAGTCCGACCACTGAAGTGTGCTGCGTTCCGGTGATGACGGCGCAGCGCCGTGTGTCAGGTGAGAGCGAGGAGAGACGCTGATGGCTACGGGCACCGTGAAGTGGTTCAACACTGAGAAGGGATTCGGGTACATCGAGCCGGACGGCGGCGCGAGCGAGGTCTTTGTCCACTTCGCTGCGATTACTGGGGATCAGATCAAGGAACTCACTGAAGGACAGAGGGTGAGCTTCGACATCGTGGCCGGCAGCAGGGGGCCGCAGGCGGCCAACGTCGTGAGGCTCTAGCCAGAGAAGGTCAGGCCCGCATCAGGAGTGATGCGAGAGAAACCGCGGCTGCGTAGGACTGGGCAGTCTTGTCGTATCGGGTGGCGATACCTCGCCACTGCTTCAAGCGGTTGAAGCACCGTTCCACGACGTTGCGCCGTTTGTAGAGCTCGCGGTCGAAGGCCGGCGGGCGGCCTCCGCGGCTGCCTCGCCGGGCCCGGTTGCCTACCTGGTCGGCCCGCTCGGGAATCGTGTGCGGTATGCCCCGACGGCGGAGCCAGGCGCGGATCGCCTTCGAGCTGTAGCCCTTGTCGCCCAGGACGTGATCGGGCCGGACCCGGGGCCGCCCTGGTCCGGTCCTGGGCACCCGGATCGCTTCCATCACGGCAGTGAACTGGGTGCAGTCGTTGGTGTTGCCGCCCGAGACGACGAAGGCGAGCGGACGGCCCCGGCCGTCGCAGGCGAGGTGGATCTTGCTGGTCAGCCCGCCTCGGGACCGGCCGAGGGCTGGGTCGCGGAGCCCCCTTTTCGAGCCCCCGCCGCATGCTGATGGGCCCGGACGGCTGTGGAATCGACCGACACCAGCCACTCGATGTCGCCCGCCGCGTCCGCCTTAGCCTGCGCGGCCCGAAGCATCCGGTCGAACGTCCCGTCCGCTGCCCACCTGCGAAAACGCGTGTGCAGCGAGGCCCACGGACCATAGCGCTCGGGAACGTCCCGCCAGGCCGTCCCGGTCCGGAACTTCCACACGATCCCGTTCATGACCCTGCGGTCATCCAGCCGTTTCCGCCCCCGCGACGACTCGGGCAGCAACGGCCGAACGAAATCCCACTCCGCATCGGACAGTTCATGGCGACATATCACGACACCATGATCCACCAGCAGTGATCATTTGACGACAGGTCCTAGGCGCCGCCGCCGAAATCGTCACGGCCGTACGCGGGTGGTGACTCCCCGGGCCTGCTGATATCAGGTCCGGGGAGCCGTCCCGGAGGGCCCGTCGCACCCACTGGGAGCAGCGGGCCCTCAAACCGCGCCACAACAACATCGCGATCGAAATACACCGTAGCGCACTGAACAGTGCGCGAAATCATTTTCCACAAATTCCCGTGCCACATTCCAGCGGAAATTTGAAGCCCGCAATGTTCGCTGGAATGTGGCGAGAGCGGGGGACATCGGAATCGGTACTCCGGCCGGGCCGTTGCGGTGCCCCGGGTCCCGCACCGAACGCAGGCGTGCGTCAAGGAAGGCCGCGCGCCCGAAGTGTCCCTCGGGCAGGCTGGGCGAGTCCAGCCGTCAGAGGCTGATCAGCCGGACAGCGGTGATGGTGAGGGCGGCCGGGGCGCTGACGTAGTAGACAACGACTGCCTGGGCACCGGGGAGGGCGACTTCGCGGTAGTCCCGCTCACGCGGGCGGGGCGCGGTGGAGCCGTGACCGTAGGGGTCGCGGGCGATGGTAGAGCGCATCGCGGTGTCGATCTGCGCGCGGCGCGGGCGCGGCAGGGCCCGCAGAGAGGCCTCTGCTTGTCCCGCGTAGGCGATTCGGTAAGCCACCTCTATGCGGCTTCGCCGTCGAGCGGGACCAGGTCGCCGTTCTCGTCCAGGGTTACCACGCCGCTGTAGTCCCCGGCGCGCAGCCGGGCGACCTCCGCGTCCGTCTCCTCGACCGCGCCGGGCACGGCCTGAAGCGCCCACCACGCCAGCCGCAGCGTGCGCAGCTCCTCGGGAGCGCCGGCGACGTCCAGCTCGGCGAGCGCGGCGTCGAACTCCGCACGGCGCTCTGCGGGGAGAGCGGCGCGGATGTCGGCGGCGGTGCTCGGCAGGGTTACGGTCTCGCCGTGGACCTGGGTCGACCAGGAGTCAGCGTGTGGTGTGCCGCTCATCGCTCGGGCCCTTCCTCGCGTGGTGTGCCGTCCCCGCCACGGTATGCCGCGCGGACGGTGCACCGGCACGGCGCGCACAGCTCGGCCGCACGCCCCTGGAGGAGATTGGGCGGTGGCGACGGCGCGCGTCCGAGTCGTGGTCATGCTGGCACTGCGGCCGGACACTCCGGTGCCGCGCGGGAGTTCGTTGGGTTCTCGCTCGGGCCAGGCCCTCGCTACGACATTCCACAGAAGTCGGGGCGAAGGGGGTGTGCGGGCTGATCTCGGGCGATGCGGGGGTGTTGTCAGTGCCCTGCGCTACGGTCGTCTTCCCGGTGATCGGGGTGCTCCGTTCCCGCCCGGCCTCTTTCTCAGGCCGGGCGGGAACGGCTGGCACGGCTCCCCCTTCGTTCTCGGCACGGGGGCACCGGGCCTCTTCCGGATGGAAGGGCGACACCGAGGTGTCCTGCCCCCATTCGACGGGCTCCGGGATGCAATTGCAAGGAAATCCGGGAACTTCACTCTGCGGTCGGCGTCCGGGTGCTCAACGTGTGCGGGAGCGGTCATCTCCGGCCGTCCGGCTGACCGTCCACGACTCCTAATGTTCCGTAAATTCATGATCACATAGCGTCACAGGGTCGGGCCGGTCCATGCTGAGGCCCCCCAACAGCGGATCGGCACCCGCGTGTTGCAGGGATCTCTCATTTCTGACGTGGTCTTCCGGATGACTGCGGTGCACCCTCAAGGACGGTTGATGAGTAGGAAGCAGATAGCGGCAGCGACTGCGCTGGCGCTGGTCATGCTGGTGGTGTTCGGCTGGAGCGCGGTGATGGCGGCGATGGGCCATCAGGCCCTGATCGCCGTGCTGGCCCCGGTCCTGGGCCTGACGGTGGTCCAGGTCCTGCGCGGCCTCCGTTCGCGCTCCGGCCCGCCCGGCGGGCACCGCGCGGCGGCGGAGCCGGCGCAAGAGGACGGCGCGTGATGACGCCGCGCCCCGGCCGGAAACTCGGCCACATCGACACCACGGTCGGCACCGCCCACCGCGCCTGGCTCGATCCCGTGCGCGAGCACTACCTCGCCAGCGGCCAGACCCTCAGCGATCTCAGCGCCAGCGTTCTGTTGGCCAAGTCCAAGCTCTCCGAACTCCTTCGCGGCGTCGGCCACTATCCGCGCTGGGAAGTCGTCCACCGTCTGGCCGTCGTGCTGGACATCCCCAGCTGGCCTCTGCACCGCCTCTGGAAGCACGCCGCTCTCGACGCCGGCAAGAGCCGGGGCTGGGTCGACCGGTCCACCGAACGCGCGCCGGCCGTTACAGCCTCCCGCTCCGGACCTCCCCTCGACCACGGAGCCCTGCGCACCATGACGAAGGACCACTACCTCCTCTACGCCGGGGCCTTCCTGCCCGACGAGACCTGCGAAGCTGTGGTGGAGGACGCCTTCGCCCTCCTCTGGCTCACCTGGGCCGAGGCCCTGGCCAGCCCCGACACCCGCCGCTACGCGTGGAGCGTCCTGCGCGCGGCCGTCATGGCCGGAGCCGAGTTCCGCAACGGCCGACCCGTGCTGACCCAGGCCGCCTTCGACACCGTCGCCCTGCGCGTCCGGCCGGTCCCCGCGGACCAGGCGGCGCAGCTGACCGAGAGCCTGGGACTGTTCACGGCGTTCAGCCGGCTGCCCGACGCCCAGCTCGACGTCATGGTGCTGCGGCGGATGTGCGGCTTCACGTACGAGGAGGTCTCCAGCCTCCTGGGCGTCCCGCAGGCCGCCGTACGCTCCGACGAGCGCCACGCCGAACGATTCCTGGACGACATCACCGACCCCATCGAGCCGCCGCACCCGACCGGAGGAACCACCCGATGACCACGCTCGACGCCAACCTCTCCAGGGCCCTGCTCGTCCGCGACCGCACCGTGCCCCGCGACGCCGTTCCGCGCCGCGCGAACTCCCTGAACCGGCCGGCAGTCCCCCTGGGCAGGACCCCGGACTCCACGGCGGTGGCCGCCGCCGCAGACCTGCACGCACTGTGCGAGACCCTCGTCCGCCACACCCCCGCCCCCGCCGTCTCCGCCTTCGTCACCGACCAGGTGCCCGAGCCCCGCAGCGCGATGGTCCTGGCATGTGTCCTCCAGCTGACCGACACAGCCGATGGGGCGAGGTTCTGGTGGCAATACGCGGCCGGCGCCGGACAGCCCGCGGCCGCCTACTGCCTCTACCTCCACCACCTCGCCCTCGGCGAGACCCACACCGCCCGCTGGTGGCACACCCAGACCGGCGAAGTGGAAACCGGCGACGAACCGCGGACCTGCCGCGTCCGCGCCACCATCCACTGGGGCGACGAACCGCCGATCGGCTTCCCCGGCGAGGAGGAAGTCACCACCACCCTCCTCCTGCGCGTCCTGCGCAACCTGGCCCGACACGTCAGCCGCCCCCGCTCCGCCGTGGTCACCGCGCTGATGACCTACATGCCCACCGCCGTCGCCATCGGCTACCTCCGCGAACCCGAAAGCGAACTCCCCCTGCCCGGACCGGGATTCGCACACAGAATCCGCACCCTGCTGTCCACCGCCACCCACCGGCCCGACGGCCCCACCGACCTCCCCGCACGCCCTCCCGCCGACCCGGCACTGCGGCGGGAAACCGAGGCCTGGTCCGCGCTGCGGTTCTACCCCCGGATCGACGAAGCCGCAGCCCACTGAAACCAGACCGTCGGGCTGTGCCCCGGGAACGCCCCCGGGGCACAGCCCGACGGGATGCGTCAGGTGCCAGGATTCCCTTCACCGTCTCCTGGGCCTCCTTGCCGCCGGGCGGTGTCAATCCGGTGGGAGGTGCCACCTCCTGGACGGTCGCGAGCAGACGGCCCAACTCGGCCCACAAGGTGCCCGTCGACAGCGCTCGGCCAACCATGTGGCCGATCTTGGGGAAGTGCCGCGTGAGGAGGAACCGCTGGACCCGACGGCACTACGGCCGGGCCCGCACCGGCAGACACGGTCCAGCCACACCCTCGGGAGGCAAGGCCGGTCCGGGCAGGTTTCAAAAACGGAACCCGTCCGACGTGCCTGCCCCCGGGCGGTCTCCGCCCTGGGCCCCAGCCGCGTTTCTATGCCGCGCTCTTGAGGGCCATGCGGGCCGCGACCACCGTGCCCCGCTCCAGGGTTCCCCAGTACGGGTGTGCCGACACCGTGGCCGACAGCTCCACCAGCAGCGCGCGCAGTTGCGCCACTTCTTCCTTCTGGTGGTCGGTGTAGCCGGGGGAGTCCGGCATCGCGCCGATCCGGTCGCTGTGGAGCTGCTTGTCTCCTTCCCAGCCCGGCGCGGGCTCGACCGACCACGGCAGGGTCCGGCACAGATCCGCGTACGCCGACCAGGTCTGATGGAGCCGGGTCTGCGCGTCGCGGAGGTCGGTCGGGAAGTCGAAGTCAGCCATGAACCGAATGATACGTACGTTCGATTTTCGATCTTGACCCACCTCTCAATTTGAGATGTACGCAAGAAGTACGCTGTTGGTACGCATGATGTTTGTTTCATGCTAGGGTTCTTAGGTAGGAGGTGTTTTCATGTCCGAGTTGTTCGACGCGGTCGACGCCCTGATCGCCGGGCAGTCCCCGCTCCCCCCGCCGAGTGAGCGGGAGCGGCTGCGCAAGGCACACGGCCTCACCCAGGACCAGGTGGCCACCGCGCTGAAGGTACGGCGGCCGACGATCGTGTCGTGGGAGTCGGGGAAGACCGAGCCGCGGCCGCCGCAGCGGGAGGCGTACGCGCGTCTGCTGGAGAAGCTGGCCGAGCTCTACCCCGCCCCGACCGCGCCCGCTACGCCGGCTTCTCCCGCGCCGACGCCGGTGTCCGGGGCGTTCACCGGGTCCATCGCGCCCTCGCGGCGGGAGGCCGGGTCCGCCGAACCGCGGACACCGGCCACAGGCCCGGCAGGCCCTGTGCCGGATGCTGCGGCGATGACCGCTGAGCAGACCCGCCGGCAGCCTCCTGTCCGCACCGCGACATCCCGTCCGGCGGCGGCCACCGGGCCGTCGGCGTCGAGGCGTCCGGCCGCGAAGAAGGCCACGGCCAAACCCGCCGCCGCTCCGGCCGCGGCCGATCCGCGGTTCGAGAACGGCCCGCTCGCGGTCGTCGACATCGAGGACGGGAAGGCGCTGGCGTACTGCACTGGCGGCCTGGTCCTGGACGTGCCCGCCAAGTCCCTGCCGTCCCTGATCGACTGGACCCTCAAGGAGGCTCGGCTGGGGCAGCCGAAGCTGTCCGGGCCGGGCAAGGACGCCGATCCGCTGCTCGTGCTCACCGAGGCCGCGTGTGAGCGCTACGGCCTCCCGGCCACCCTCACCGAAGAGGAGCGGACCGTCGGGCGCCTGTCGGAGGGCCACAAGGTCATCAAGCAGCTGGTCCGCGCGGAGTGGAAGCTCACCAAGCGCGGGTTCGGGCCGTGGGCGCGGATCTACCGCCCCGCGACCGGCTCGGAGCGCGCCTGTGTCCAGCTGTGCATCCCGTCGTGGAACGCGCTGGACACCCGGCACTGGACCACCGCCGGACAGCTCCCGCCGGCCGAGCTCGCCCGCGTCCTCGGGGTGTACGCGGCCCAGGTGATGACGCCGCGCGGGTCCACGGCCGTCACGGGTCTGGAGCTGATGACCGCGCTGCACCCGCCGACCCGGGCCTCAGCCCCGAACGCCGACGGCAAGCGCACCTCGGAGCACAACCCCGGCTCGCTGGGGAAGGACCCGGTCGACCCGATGAACTGGCCGCCGTGCGAGGTGCCCGACGGCCACCCCGTCCTCGCCGATCTGCCCCGCTTCCACATCCGGGGCCCCGGCGAGCGGCTGTTCGAGGAGGCGCACGACTGGGCGCGGCCGATGACCGATGCCGAGTGCACCCTGCGCCACCTGGTCGGCATCGACGTGAACATGGCCTTCGCCGCCGGAGCGAACGGCCTGAACGTCGGCCTCGGAGCAGCTACGCACGTCACGAACCCGGTCTTCGACCCGAAGCTGCCAGGCTCCTGGCTGGTCGACCTGAGCCACGTCGACCTGTCGAAGGTGAAGATCGGCAAGGAGTGGGTGGACCTGGACGCCGGCCTGCTGCCGAGCCCGTTCACGCCGAAGGGCGAGCGCCCCGAAGGTCCGGCCTGGTACGCGACCCCGACGGTGGCGTACGCGGTGGAGCTGGGCTACGAGGTGCGCCCGGCCGAGGCGTGGGTGCGGTACGAGAACGGCCGCTACCTGGACGGCTGGTACAACCGGCTGCGCGACGCCTACCTCGCCACGATGGCCGACCTCGGCGTCGACGCCGACCTGTCACCGGAGGACTTCCTGACGGCGATGAACGGCTACAAGGCCCGCGACCCTCAGCTGGCGATCGTCGTCTCGGCGGTCAAGGCGACGGTGAAGGGCGGCCTGGGCAAGCTCCGCGAACGCCCGCGCGGCGAGGGCTGGCGGCCCGGCCAGCCGTGGCGCGCCCTGTCCCGCCCCACCTGGCGGCCGGACATCCGCGCGGCGGTCATCTCCCGCACCCGGATCAACCTGCACAGGAAGATCGTCAAGCATGCGGCGTTCACCGGGCAGTACCCCATCGCGGTCCTGTCCGACTGCGTCGTCTACGCCGCCGACGGCGAATCGCCGCTGGACTTCCTGCCTTACCGGGAGGGCAAGCCGCTCCCGGGCGGGTTCAAGCTCGGCATCAACCCGGGCCTGGTCAAGCACGAGGGCACCCAGTCCGTGCTGTGGGGCGAGGGAGTCCGGGAGGAGTTCAAGGCCCCGGAGCTGAACCTCGCCCGGTACATCAAGGACGGCACCGTCACCAACGTCGACAACGGCGAGTAGGGGAGTACGCAGGCGATGGCCAAGGAGTTCGGGGACGGCCTGGACAAGGCGGTGCAGAAGGCGTTCACCCGCCCGGCACCCAAGTCCGCGGGGCCGCAGATGCGGTACATGGTCAAGCAACTCGGCGGCACGAAGGCCGTCGCCGAACTGCTCGGCATGTCCCAGCGGCAGGTGGAGCGCTACGTCGCGGGCACGGCCAAGAAGCCGCGCGCCGACCTCGCCGCCCGCCTGGAGCGCGAGGTGAAGAAACGCTGGCAACCGCAGATCCGGGCCAAGGCCCGGAAAAAGGCAGCGAGCACGGGCGGCATCGTCGTCGACGTCCACGCCCGCATGGGCTACACCGCACCCATCGGCTCCACCGACCAGGACCGCATCCGCCACCTCACCGTCGCCCTCCCGCCCCGGCACGCCGCCCGCCTCCTCGACGCCCAGGACCAGGGCGCCGACGAGGACCGGCTGCGCGAGCTCACCGCCGAGGCCCTCAAGGAGACGTACTTCCAGGACGACGGCCGCCGGGCCGGATCCCTCGAAGAGGTGCGGATCACCGACGTGGTCCACCTCGACTTCGAGCTGTAGCAGCAGCGTCACGAACAGCCCGCGAGCCCGGACTGTGACTGAGCGCTTCAGTTGGCCAGTGAGCGTTCGATCTGGCCAGTTGAGCGCCGCCATTTCCCCTGGTCAGCGGGTCGTGATGCTAGGGAGCTGCACTTCTCGGAGTGCGGCCTTGGGTATCGCGCCCGCAGGCAACGGTGTGCGGGCGGAGCCCCCTGCCCTGATCCTGCCACTCAGGCCCCGTTCGCCCCGACTCGGGACCGGGTGGCCGGGGACAGCTCGCGGGTTCGAGGAAGGCAGCCTGGGCGCTCCGGACGTGGGAGCCGGGCCGGTCTCGCGTTTGCGCAGCTAGTGAGCCTGGAGTCGCGCGGCATCTGCTGGTGCGTCAGCAGGGGGCCATTAAAATCACTTTGAGCGATAGTCAGCGAGCCGGTAGGGTGCGGCCGACGCCGTTGATTGCGGCGGTCAAACGCCTGCGCGCGCGGACCGAGGTCTGCAACCGCACGACTTGGGCTCCTCTCCGCCTGCGACGGCCTCGCCGCCACACACGTAGAGCACTCGAACTGCCGCTGACCGACGTGATAACGCTACGAAACCCTGAACGGACTGAGGTTCTTCAGAGGCGGAGTGGGTGCGTGGCAGCCCGGATGGCGCCGCGTGACGCGCGGCCAACGCCGGCGTACTACACGCCGGCCATCCAAGAAGGCACCCCATGAGCAGCAGTTCGAAGCCGGACCGTGGCGAGACCCGTGAGATTCAGGTCATCCCGGTCAGCGGATTCCGAAACGACAACGGTGAGTTCGAGCACCGTGTCCCGCCGGTCAGCCAGACGACCAAGGCCCAGACCCAGCTCGGCAAGCTCAACGGAGTTCTCCTTGGCCCCAGCCACATCGAGCGTCTCACCTACCTGGCCACCGACCCCCAGGAGCTCGAGCTCAGCCGGGCTGAGCGGCACCGGACGCCGTTCGGCTGGCTGTCGACGCTGAACTTCCGCGCGTACGCGCCGATGATCTCCCCTGCGGTGGAGAACGACCGGTTGCTCGCGGACGCGAGCTACGCCGCCGACCCCAAGGCGCCCCGCGGCCGACTCGCGCTGTCGATGCCGGCCCCGCACGACCGGTACGCGACGCTGGTCCACGGCGATGCGTTCGAGGCCGTGATGGAGGCCGTGGACCGGGCCGCAATCGCCGTGCAGAAGGACAACCCGCAGGACGTAGGGGAGCGCATCGTTGAGCGCTCGCTGACGCTGGTGCCAGCGACCTTCACGGGCTCCCCCGACTCGGTCGGCGAGGACTACACGGCCGTGGACGGCAACTGTCGGCTGATCTCCTGCCTGGTGCTCCTGCCGGTCGAGCGCGGATGGCTGACCGGCGATGCTCGCGACCACAGCCGGATCCGGCTGCTGCCCTCGTACCTCATGCGACTGCCGCTCGTTGCCCGCCGTGAGCTCGTCCGCAAGATCGCCAAGGTGGCCCACAAGCGACTGGCGCAGCCGCCGAAGGGTACCGAGGCGGACCAGCGGGAGCGGAACGAAGCGGCGATCGCGCTCAACGCCCTCACCGTGCCGGTCCAGGTGATCGTCGGCTACGAGGACGACGACCTGCAGCGCGGGATGGAGCGCTTCCCCGCCGCTGTCCGCAGCGTGTTGGTGCGCATGAACGTGTCCGCCAAGAAGTTCTCCGCCGGCTCTCAGCACGCCGTCGTCGCCGAGGAGATGGCGACGGCCCTCTACGACGAGGGCCTGCTGGATGGCGGGCAGCCCGACAAGGACCTGGCGACGGCGCGGCGAGACGTTCTGATCGGCCGCGAGCAGGTGCCCGAGGGGATGCGCCTGCTTGGCCTGGACGACCTGCCCGACCTTCGCTTCGCCCGGATCGTCCAGGAGCTCACCCGCAAGGGGCACGCCTTCAACCGCCTCGTGCGCTCCCAGCTCGGTAAGACTGGTCTCTACCTCAGCCACCGCAACGGGCCGGTGGTGGAACTGGGACTGCGTTCGTACTCGGCGAGCGTCGAGACGCCGAAGCACCTGGACTCGATCCGCAAGGCGCTGGACACCGGCTGCCTGTGGCAGGACCTGGTCGACACCGAGTGGACGGTGGAGAACGCCGCCACGGACCACGCCATCGACGGCCTCCGGGACCGAGCCCACGCCAACGACACCCAGGCCGCCCTCGTGCTCGGCGTGCTCGGCATGGTCGCCTTGGTGGTCACCGGTCACCTGCGGGCCGCCGCCGGCTCGGCCGAGGAGACGGTCGGCACCACCATCGCCCGTACCAGCGTCGGGCAGATCATCAAGGGCCTCCTGGAGACCGGCCCGGGCCGCGAGCTCTTGGCCGACGCCGTGAAGCGGTCTCGGGCCCGCCGGCCGCTGCGCTGGTGGGACAGCGAGTCCAAGTCCCTGGTCGAGCAGCCGTCGGACTGGGCGACCTCCACCTTCAACGCCTACCTGCGCCAGGCGGTCCGGCACGGCTTCACCTCAGAGGCGGAGCGCAACAACCCCGCCGCCAAGGAGGCCGCGAGCCTCACCCGGTTCCAGGAGGCGGTGTTCACCGCGAAGGACCGGCTGATGGACCTCATCGAGATGCGCGAAGAGAACGGCACTGTCGACAAGATCGCCTGGCTCGAGGTGGAGTCGACGTTCGGGATCCTCGCGGGCATCACCGCTCGCCTCGGCAAGATCGCCGAGTCGGAGCCCCTGTCGGACAGCTGGTGAGCGCCCTGGTGTGGCAGGGCGTCGTCACGATGACGCCCGAGCGCTACGCCGTGCTGGCCAGCCTGGTAGGCCCCTGGCTGGAGGAATACCGGGACTCCCCGATCTGGATCGGGGAGGACAGCGGGAACGAGCGTCGTGCCATCTACATCCCGGTGAACGGAGAGGGCGTGGCCTGCTACTGCGGACGGACCCGACCCGAGCGGGCGCTCTGCGGGGGTGCCGCATCGGTTCGTATCCGTCAGCACATGGCGGAGTCCAGGTCAAAGCAGGAGGAGTGGTCGGCCTACTGGGTGCTGCCGCTCCGCGCCGATACCCCGGCTTTCGTGGTTGGTGAGTTGGAACGTACGGTGGCCGCTCGCCTCGGCGTTCCCCTTGTCAATCGCCGCTGGCGTCGCCACTGACGATCCATCCGGGGGGGGTGGGACAACCGCCCCCGGGACTCGACGTATGGCAGGGCGAACTCTGCCGCATCATCGGCTACCGGACCTTCACCGACGACCAGCGCACCGGCCTCCCGCCCCGCCTCCCCGCAGGCCCACCGTGCGCCGCGCAGGTGAAGCTCACGAGCAGGTAGGGCCAAATCCTTTCGTTCCTCTACCGGCGCCATCACCGTATATACCGTTCCGCCGATACCCTGCCCGGCCAACGCTCAACTCGCCAAGTGAAGCACTCAGTCACAGGGCCGAACCCCCGGGTTCGGATCTGCGGCTCAACAGGTGCCGGCCAAGGACTGTCGCAGCGTCGGCCTGGAATGCGGCGAAATCCCGTTGACGGTGTTCCTAGGGTCGTCTCATGAGTACTGTGATCCGCGCACTGCGCGCCGACGACGTCGAGACGGTGGTGTCCTTCGCTCTGCGTGCCTGGGAGCCAGTCTTCAGGTCCTTCGAAAGGGTCCTCGGCCCCGAGGCTGTTCAGGGCCGCTTACCCCGACTGGCGCGCGAGCCAGGCCGCGGAGATCCGCGCCAACTGCCAACCTGAGAAGCACCCGTGCTGGGTCGCCGAGCACGAAGGCCACACTGTGGGCTGGGTGGCTCTCGTGCACGAGGCCGGTGCGCCTGTCGCGATGATCGAAATGCTGGCAGTCGATCCCGCACGCCAGGGCAAGGGCATCGCCACCGCCCTGATCGGAACCGCGATGGACGAGGCCCGCTCACGCGGCTGCACCCGGATCGAGGTCTGGACCGGAGGCGACCCGGGCCACGAACCCGCCCGCCGCACCTACGACAAGGCCGGCTTCACCGCCCTGCCTTTAATCCACTACTACCGCGAGCTGTAGCAAACAGGTACGAAACAGTCCCGCACCGGGTTCGCCACCTCAGCAACGCTTCAAAGACACCTAGTCAACAGGCCCATCGCCCGCGAGCAGGGCACGGGCGAGCAGCAGCTCCAGCAGATCGCCGCCGACGGCCTCGCCCAGATGAACGTCCGCACCAACAACACCCGGGCCAGCGGCCTGGGGGTGGAGTTCACCGACATGGAACACATCCGGATCGACCTGTAGCGCGGCCGTCTGCCCGAGCGCCGTGTTCCCGGCATTCGAGCTGCCGGGCACACGGCGTCTCGCGTTCTACGAAAAGGCCCCGTCGAGGTCCCTCGTCCGTGCGGCACGGCGGCGTGCCCACCAGGACAGCCGCGGCGCGGTGGCCGCGTTGACGGCCCGGCCGAACGCTTCCAGCGCGGCCTCCAGGCGCGCGGTGTTCTCCACCTCCGACAGGGCGTTCAGCAGCTGCTCGGTGGCGGTGACGACGGCCGGGTCAAAGGAGCGCATGAGCGGGGCGGCGGCGGTGGCGGCCCGGGTGAGCGGCTCACGCACGGCGGACACGGTCTGCTTGCTCACCACCCGCTCCCGGCTCAGCAGCTCAGCCGCGCGCCCGAAGCCCACGAGCCCGCTCTGCGCGTCGGTGCCGCCGGCGATCCGGGCGCGGGCAGCACCACCGGCGAAGGCGAGCACGGCCAGCAGCAACGTCCGGCCCCGCTCGGCCGGCTCCTCCCACAGCAGCCGGTTGGCGGCAGCCGCGCCCTGCAGTTCCATCACCGCCACCGTCATCGCATCCGCCTGCACCCGAAGCGCGCCAATCTCAGCCTGCTGCTCCTGGCGGTTGCGGGAGCGGGTCGTCAGCCAGGCCGCGAGGACGGCAACGAGTGCCCCCGTGGCGAGCGTGCCGGCCAACTCGATCAACTGGTCCATCCCCACAGGATCACCGCGCGCCAGCCCTGGCGGCCGGGCCGTTGCGCACCTGACGCACAACCCGCACCACCCCGTTGCCGATCAAGAGCAGAGGCGGCGGCCGACCGCAGCCCTACGCGTCATGAAGAGGCCCACAGCGCGCCCCGTCTGGTGGCGCTCAAGGCTGCTCAGGCGGAACGGCGCGGTCGTCCGGGACGGCATGCAGCTCGCCGTAGACAATCGGCGGGGTGTCCCGGTCGGTGGTCATGAGTCGCAGGATGTCGTCGGTGAGCTGCTGGGGGTGGGCGGTCTTGAGGGTTGTGCTCAAGGCCTCCTGGGTGTCGAAGACGGCGGAACCGTTGTGCGTTCGTACGTACTCCGAGGCCCTGGCGACCGTCCACTGACTATCGCCGCCGCGGTGGAAGTTGTACTCGTCGTCGGCACTGAGGATCGTGACGTCACAGGCGCATGCGAACCCTCCGTCGGGCGCCGGATGGTCCTCCTCGTCCGGGTGGTGCCGGTTGAGGGTCACCGTCCCGTCATGCTGCTTGGCGAGCAGGGCGGCCACGGCGACCACGGTCTCGTGTTCGTCCGCGGGCACGGGGGCCGATGACGGGGCCGTGTACAGGGCCCGCACGGTGGTGGAGGCGTGCCGGGCCACCAGGCCGTGGATCTGCTCGGACACCGAGCGCAGCGCCTCCAGGGCGTCGCCCAGGTTCGCTCGCTGCCCGGGGCCGGCCGGGGCGGGCACCTCGGTCTCCCCGCGCTCGGCGATCTGTCCGACGGTCCGCCGGAGCGTCTGGAGCGCGTCGGCGCTCTGCTGGAGCTGGACGAAGAGCGCCGAGGCGATCGTCGCGGCGTCCTGCGGGGTGTAGAGGGACCACGGGCTCGACAAGGCGGTCACGAGCGCCTCGGCGGTCTCCGCCGCCGTACACGCCATCTCCACCGAATCCTTGGGATCACACATCCCGAACTCGACCGCGGTGCGCACCTCCGCGACGAGGCTGTTCTGTTCCGGCCCGGCGGCCCGCTCGACGGCTCGCTCGTACAGGGTGCCGAAGGGGGTGCCGTCGTTGAGTCCGGCTGAGGGGACCTGGTTGGTGGGCATGCCCGGATCCTTCCAGAACCCGGCAGACGGGGGCGGCGTATCGAGTGCGCGCCGCGGACTCCGGCCGCTGTCCACAGGACGCCCGGGATCCACTTCCTGGATGAGCGACCACGAACAGCAGCAGCCGGCCCCGCGCCGGGGCAAGGTCCTGGAGGCCCTCGCGCGGGCGGAGCGGCAGGTTTTCACCCGGCCCGCGCCGAAGTCCGCCAATGCACAGGTGAAATTCCTTCTCACGCGGGTGAAGGGGTCGGCCAGGGCTGTGGCGCAGCGGGTGGGCACCTCGACCCGCACGATCGAGCGCTACCGTGCCGGGAAGCTGAACAAGCCGCAGAAGCGGCTCCGGGACGCCCTGGTGGAAGCGACCGAATCCGAGTGGCAACCCCAGGTCAGAGCACAGGCGCGCGCCCAGGCGGCCACCTCCCGGGGGATGATGGTGGAGGTGACCGCGTACTTCGGATTCACCTGCACCGGCAGCTCGGACGACGGCCGCGAGCGCCACATCACCACGGACATCCCGCCCACCTACATGAAGCAGATCCTGGCCCTCCAGGAAGCCGGAGCGACGGAGGAGGAACTGCATCCCGTCGTCGCGGAGGCCATCACGGAGTCGTATTTCACGGAATGGGGCACGCGGGCCGACGGGCTGCGAGCGGATTTCACGGCGGTGACCTCGATTTCTTTCCGGTTCTAGCCCGACCGAATTTCCGGCCTGCTATAAACCTGTCCAGGGCCGTCACGGCCGGATATTCAGCTTCACCGTTTCCGCGAGATGGGAGACCTCTGTGAGCACCCCTCTTCCCTGGTCCCACCGACGCCCGCGCACCCCGGCGTCCGGCGCGCCCGCGGCCCGTCGGGGGTTCGACGGGGCGAAGGTCGGCCGGTCGGCGGTCCGGCGGCGGGCCACCGGCATGACGGCCGCCGAGGCCGAGGCCGCGCTGGAGGACGCTGAGCTGACGCAGCACATCAATCGCGACCGCGAGGACCTGGCGGGCGATACACGCGGCCCGGCCGAGATCGCCGAGTGGCAGCGGATCGTGCGGCTGCTCACCGAGAGCGGCGGTCCGTACGACCCGGCGGCCGACGCCGTCGTCCAGGACGAGCTCGCCGCCGACCGGCAAGCCGCCCGGGCCGAGCAGCAGCGCCTGGAGGAGCAGCGGCGGCTCGACGCCCGCGCCGACCACCTCGCTGAGCTCGCCGGGTACGGCCGCCTCGACCGCACGGTGGAGAGCCGGCCAGGGGATGAGGATGCCCGCGACGTCCTGGCCGGCCGCCTCGACTACCGCGCCCCGGTGGTCGGCGGCTGGCTCGCCCGCGCCCTCGCCGACCGTTCCGGCCACTACGCCGGCCCGGCCGCGCGCACGGCCGCCGCCGGCTCGCTGCCTGCGGAGGTGCGGGCCCATGCCGCCCTGCTGACCGCCCTCGGCGCCGAGGGCGAGGGGGAGAGCGAGCTGGAGTTCGCGGGGCGGCTCGCCCAGGCCGACCCGGCCGCCACCCACGCGCTCGCCGCCTGGATCACGGCCCGCACCCCGGGCATCCGGTGAGCACCGGTCCCGCCGTCACCCTGGCGGGGCCTCACGACGGCCCGCTGCACACCCTCGACGAGAGGCATGCCCGATGAGCTACTACCACCAGCGTGAGCAGGCCCGCCGGGCAACCGCGGAACGCCTGCGGGCCACGCGCAAGCAGGCCGCTGCTGTCCGGGCGGCGGTACGCGACCGTGCCCGGGGCATGACGCGCCACCAGGCCGCTACCGTCCTCGAGCAGTTCGCCGGGCAGAGCGCCGCCCCGGGCAGCCCGCTCGCGGCGCAATGGTCGGAGTGGAGCCGCATCCACCACGCCCTCCTCCTCGGCGGCGGCACGTACGACCCGGACACCGATCCCGACACCGACGTCCTGGCCGAACGCGCCAACCAGGCCATCCTGGCCGCAGCCCACCGGACCGCCGGCCGCGTGGCCGAGCTGGAGACCCTGGCCCTGACCGGACAGCTCTCCCATGAGCGGCCCCAGGACGGCGACGACGCCCTGCTCGACCGGATCCGCACCCGGTCCTGGGACGCCGGACAGGCCCTCGGCACCTGGCTCGCCCAGGCCCTCGCCGACCGGTCCGGCTGCTACGCCGACCCTGCCGCCCGTGCCGCCGCGACCGTCCGCCTGCCCGACACGGTTGTGGCCCAGGCCGACCTTCTGGCCGCGCTCGCCGCCACCGGCGTCTTGGCCCGCGGCGAGGAGCTGCCGTTCGCCGGGCGCCTCGCGGCAGTGGATCCGGACGCGGCCGCCGACCTCGCCCGCTGGCTCACCCAGGCGCTCGCCGACCGCGCCCGCGGTACGGACAGCGGTCCGGGGTGAATCGGAGCTGGCCTGCTGGGAGGTGACCGCGTGTGACCTCTCAGGCTCCCAGCTCCGCGTCGCCGAGCTGGGAGCCTGAGAGCCCGAATGTCTAATGTGGCGTGTATGTCTGGGAGGTTGACCCGCGTTTCCGCAGGGAAACGGAGTTCTGGGAGGTGAGCTGGGAGCCTGGGAGGTACACGGGCGGCACTCTGCTCTATGTTCACTGAGGGTTACTGTCACGCTGTCACGGTCGCGGTGTCTTGGTGGCCCGGAATCGCTGTCGCGCCGGGTGTCACGCTGCCGGTGCCGCCCTGGAATCACGGGCCCTGGGCCCCGTTTGGCCGCCTCGTCGAGCGTGACACCGATCCTCCGGGCAGCGCCCGGCTGCGGTTTTAGCCGTATCGCTGCGTGACCGCCCGCGGCGCAGGGAGGATCGGGTGCGTGAGTACCGACAGCGCGACCGCCGCCCTCTATGCTCACGCCCTGGACCGCGCCCTTGTCGTCATCTCCATCGACCCCGATACTGGCGAACCACTCCCCGGCGACACCGCTGGCCCCAACTGCGCAGTTACGTCGACGACGTCGAACGCGTCCGGCTCGTGTACTGGGTGACCATGCTCAAGACCGTGGTCGTCGTCGCCTTCATCGAGGTGTAGCAGCCTCGCGCTGCTCCTGGTGCTGGTCGTGCTGCTTGGTGGCAACCGGAGGCTGCGAATGCTGCGCAGTATTCGCACGGTTCAGTCGGCACACGGGTGCTGCTCGTGTAGCAAGGGCAGCCTTGCTACACGGTGAGGCGGTTCGGGAAGGCGCTACCCGGGTGCTCCGGCCGGCTGGGGGTGCTCAGCCGGCGCAGGCCCGCAGCGCGCAGTCGAAGTAGGTGTCGACGTCTGCGGTGGGGTCGCGGCGGGTCACCTCGTACAGGGCCTTCGTCGCCTCGAAGGCGGCCACGATGGAGAGCGTGGTCTCCTTGTGGGCTTCGGCTTCCACGTCCAGGTGCATGGGGAAGCCGAACTGGTGGGTGCGGTCCCGGTCTGCTGCTGCCACCTTCTGGTGGGCTCGGCGGGCCGCTTCGAACCACCGAGTGGCCGCGTCCGGGCCGAGCGCGTTGACGACGATCGTGAAGAACGGGGCCACCTGCTCCGTGCTCTGCGGCCAGGTGTCGGCGGGCAGGCCGAAGCGCTTTGCCAGCTCCTGAGTGAGGTGGAGGCCGAAGTCGTGGGTCACGCCTTATCCGTACCTCGTCGTCCCGGACCTGGGCGGGCGGCGCGCGGCAGCTCGGTCCGGGAACCGCTCGTTCGGGTCTCTTGACCTGCGGTTTCCCGCCGGGGGGAACGATGTACGCGTTTTCCCGGTGAGCGGCACTGGCCGCGGGGTTTGGTCTGGTTCTCCAGAACGGGTCGGTAGCACCAGCGGTACCGTCGTGTCGCCGTTCAAGGCGTTGACCTGGGCAGATGCCATTTCTGCGGGAGGGTTTCCCCTAGAGGGGAACGATGTATCGCGGCGGCGGCCACTTCGTCCAAAGGCGCAGGTCAGCGAGCAGGAGAAGGGTTCTGCTCCGACATCAGAGGTGGCCTTGACCTGCGGTTTCCCGCCAGGGGGAACGATGTATCGCCCTGGGGTCTGCCCCCATGAAGACGGCGCTTGCAGCGTGGGCTGCAAGCGCCGTGTCACCCGGGCGGCCGCCCGGCCGCCCGCCCGGGTCAGGAGGCGTGGAGATGCCGGACGGTTGCAAGGGGTCCGTCGGCGTCGTCCTCCTGGTGCAGGAGTACTCCAGTCACCTTGATGCCGAGGCGGTAGAACTTCACGCCGACGGCGGTGTAGGCGAGCTGGAGCCAGCCGTTCTCGGCGAGCCTGCCGATGCTGCGGGAGGCGCTGGTCGTGCTCAGGCCGACCAACCGGCCGATGTCCGTGGCGGTGCTGCGCACGGGCTCGCCCATCGGCACCGCGGTGGCGAAGAACATCAGGACCTTCAAGTCGGCACCCTGCTTCAGCTGGGACCGAAGGAGGAGGTCGTTGAGCTCCGCGGCCTCCATGAAACGCGGCGTGAGCGGCTCGGCGATCTGCGAGGTCATGACGCCTCCTTCTTCTCCGGCGGGCAGGTGGTCGACGGGTGGCGCGCGTGCTGCGTGGCGTGCCGTTGCTGCCCCGAGGAGCCGTCGTAGGCGGCCCGCGGGTTGAGCTTGTAGAACTTCACCCGGCCCACCTTCTCCGCCTCCAACAGGTAGCCCCCACGGTGAAGGCTACCCACCGACTTGCTCACCGCATTCGGGCGCAGCTCCAGCTCGACGCCGATCTCCCGGAAGCTCATCCGCAGCGGCTCGTCCCCCGGCGGCGAGTTGAACAGGTAGAAGCCGTAGACCAGCTTGTCGTTCTTCGTGTACCCGCTGTCCTTCGCGTACAGGGCGGCGCCCAGCTTCTTGCTGGCGTTGATGTGGCGCCCGCCACCGCTCCACGCGAAGGCTTTGTCGTCCTTGTCGAGCAGCTCCAGCTGGAGGTACTCGCCGCTGGCAGTGTTCACTGCTGGCCTTGCCCGGCCCATACCGCTCCTCACCTCGGGCTTTCCCCTGGAGGGGAACGATGTACGCGCCCTGACCGTAGTGGGCGTTTCCCCTGGAGGGGAACCCGCCACGCCGAACTCTCCTCGATCCGGGCACATGATCATTTCCCCCCTAGGGGAAAGATGCGTCCGGATCTGACATTCAAATAGCCCCCAGCGATACATCACATGGCCGCTGACCTGCGACGATGCTTGATCGCTCTATACGCATCTATCCCAGCGTCAGCCAACTGCGGGCCAGAACCTTGTGGCTGAGGCGGCTTCGCGTGCGGGTCCACCACCCAGTGCGGGCCGTGGTCGGCACCACCGGCTCTGAGTCTCGGGTGGTGCCGACCGTGACGGACAAACGCCAACAGAGAGCGGCTGCCCTCGTGGTGGGTTCCGCCGTCCGGCCCTGGGGGCCGATCGGCTCCGGTGCCTCCGCACGCCGGTATTGAACCCTTTCTCATATCTGAGGTTCCGTTCTGTGGCTGAGGCCCGCAGCTTCCCCATTTCGCAATTCCTCGCGCCCTCAGTCCGGATCAAACAGCCGGGCTGATCAATCATCAAATAGCGTGCCCCGCGCGGGTGGTTGATGGGTGTCTCGTGTTTTCGCCAACGGTACATGCTGCATCACCCTGATGCACGCGATACACTGGAACCCACACCAACGAGCGACCCTCCACCCTCACAACCCGCCCGCGGCCCGCGTCAGCGGGCCCCACGATTCTGGAGGCGCAGCCGGAAGGGCCGTCAGGCGGGGAAGCGCAGCGCCCCCGCCGGGAGCGCCCCGCGCTCCCCCTCAACTCCCGCACTGGAGGCCCCACTAGCCTGCACCCGTCCACCCGATCGGCCCCGGCCGTGCTCCGCACGGCCAGCCGGGCGCGCAGCGGCCGGCCCCACCGCCTCACGAAGCGCAGCGAAGTGAGGCGCCCGTGCTCCGCACGGGCCAGCGGGAGCGCAGCGACCGCCTCCCCTTCCCAGCGCGCAGCGCTGGGGTACCCGCTCCGCGGG
>NZ_BAAASB010000043.1:0-20634 GCF_039532665.1 Streptomyces amakusaensis
CGCCGCAGCCCGTCACCGGTCGCCACGATCTCGTCGTGCGCCTGCGAACCGGGCACACGCGCCAGCTCGAAGCCGTCACCCAGCTCGACACCCTTGATCGCCTGAATACCCATCAGAGCCGCCGCGAGCCGGGCGTCCAGCCGCCGGTCCCAGTGCACATGCGAACCCAGACCGACCGGAACACCGTAGGCCAGCACCTCGACGACTCCGCCGAGGGTGTCGCCGTCCTTGTGGGCCTGGTCGATCTCCGCGACCATCGCCTTCGACGCGTCCGCGTCCAGGCACCGCACCGGATCCGCGTCCAGCTTCTCCACATCGGCGGGCGTCGGGTAGACACCGAGGGGGGCCTTCGCACCCGCCAGCTCGATCACGTGCGACACGATCTCGATGCCGGCGGTCTCCTTGAGGTAGGAGCGGGCCACCGCGCCCAGCGCCACCCGAGCCGCCGTCTCCCGCGCACTGGCGCGCTCCAGGATCGGCCGCGCCTCCTCCAGGTTGTACTTCTGCATCCCGGCGAGGTCGGCGTGGCCGGGGCGGGGGCGGGTGAGCGGGGCGTTGCGGGCGAGCGCCGCCAGTTCCTCGACGTCGACGGGGTCGGCGGCCATGACCTTGTCCCACTTGGGCCACTCGGTGTTGCCGACCATGACCGCCACCGGCGATCCCATGGTCAGACCGTGACGCACACCGCCGATGAACGTGACCTCGTCACGCTCGAACTTCATCCGCGCCCCGCGCCCGTACCCCAGCCGCCGCCGCGCCAAGTGGTCCGCCACCATCTCCGTGGTGATCGGGACACCGGCGGGAAGACCCTCCAGCGTCGCCACCAGTGCGGGTCCGTGGGACTCCCCCGCCGTCAGCCAACGCAACCTGCTCAACGCACTTCTCCTTCGACCGAATCGCGCGCCCCGTGCAGCCAGGACACCTTGTCGTACAGGTCCTCCGCGCCGAGTGCGGAGAGCATGTCGTTGCGGGCCGCGGCCCGCTCCCCGGCGGGGTGGTACAGCTGGCTCCCCATCTCCCGGGCCACCAGCTGGGTTTTCGCCGTGCGGTCGCGGCGCTGGGCGTTGTACTTCTCCAGCCTGGCCGGCACGTCCTGGCCGTCGCCCACGAGGAGGTCCCCGATGACGACCGCGTCCTCCAGGGCCATGCAGGCCCCCTGGGCCGCGTACTGGAGCATCGGGTGGGCCGCGTCGCCCAGCAGCGCCACGCGTCCGTCCGTCCAGTTCTCCACCGGGTCGCGGTCGCACAGCACCCAGGTCTTCCACTCCTCGCCCAGCTCCAGCAGCCTGCGGGCCGCGTCGCTCATCTCGGGGAACTCGGCGAGCACGTGGTCGCGTGCGGCGGGCACCCCGACGAGGGCGTCCGGAGCGGCGTCGTCGCGGGTGGCGGCCAGATTCAGGAACCGGCCGCCGCCGATCGGATAGTGGACGAAGTGCCACTTGGGCCCCGCCCAGAGGGTGACGCTGTTCCAGCGCAGCTCCTCGGGGACCCGCTCCATCGGAATGACGGAGCGGTAGATGGTGTGCCCGGAGACCCGGGGCTCGCCGTCGCCGACGAGCTGGCCCCGGACGGACGAGCGGATGCCGTCGGCCCCGATCAGCGCGTCCCCGGTGAAGGTGGAGCCGGCCGCGGTGTGCACGGTGACCTCGTCCTCGGTCTGCTCGTAGCGGACGACGGACTGGCCGGGGACCAGCTCGACGGCGTCGGAGGCGCGGCAGGCGTCGAGCAGCGGCTGATAGAGGTCGCCCCGGTGCACCACCGCGTAGGGGTTGCCGAACCGCTCCCGGTAGGGCCCGGTCAGCGGCATCCGGACGACCTGGCGGCCGGTGGTGGCGTCCATGAACCGCAGCTCGTCGATGAAGACGGCCCGGTCGCGGACGGCCTGCCCCGCGCCCAGCCGGTCGAGCGCGTGGAAGGCGTTCGGCCCCAGCTGGATGCCCGCGCCCAGTTCGGCGAAGTCGTCCCTGCGCTCCAGCACGGTGACCCGGTGTCCCTGGGCCGCGAGGCTGATCGCTGTGGCCAGTCCGCCGATCCCGCCGCCGGCGACGAGTATGCGCATCGTCTCTTCCATCCTCGTATGACTCATTCTTCCTGGGGTGAACTGAAGGGAACGGGCGTGGGATCAGGGGGTGGCGGCGGGCGGGAGCGGCGCGTGGTCCGGGAACAGCCGGTGCAGCTCGCCGTGGAAGCCGGGGAAGGTCTTGCCCACACAGGACGGGTCGTCGAGGACCAGCCCGGGGTGGCGCAGTCCGAGCACCGAGAAGGCCATGGCGATCCGGTGGTCGCGGTGGCAGGCGATCCGGGCGGGGCGCACCGGGCCCGGGTGGACGGTGATCCAGTCCCGGCCGCTCTCGGTCTCCACCCCGCACGCGGCGAGGTTCTGGGCGATCGCCTCGACCCGGTCCGACTCCTTGAGCCGGGCGTGTCCGATGCCCCGTACGGTGATGGGCGCGTCGGCGAGGGGGGCGATGGCCGCCAGCGTCATGAAGGTGTCCGAGATCTCGCCCATGTCCACGTCGAAGCCGCCGCGCAGCGCCCCGCCGGCCGCGCCGGTGACCGTGGTGCTCTCCGCGCCGGTCTCCACCCGGGCCCCGGCGGTCCGCAGCACCTCGACGAAGCCGAGGTCGCCCTGGAGGCTGTCGCGGCCGAGTCCGGGCACGGTGACCGTACGGCCGGTGACGGCGGCCGCCGCGAAGACGTACGAGGCGGTGGAGGCGTCCGGTTCGATCACCAGGTCGGTGGCGGAGTAACCGCCGGCCGGGAGGCTGATGACGCCCGGGGTGCGCTCGGCGGGCTCCGCGCCGAAGCGGCGCATGAGCGCCATGGTCATGTCGATGTAGGGACGGCTCACCAGCTCCCGCACGGTCACGGTCAGCGGGGACCGCAGCAGCGGCGCGGCCATCAGCAGTCCGCTGAGGAACTGGCTGCTCAGCCCGCCGTCCACGGTGAGTGCGCCGCCGTCGAGACCCTCGGCGTCGATACGCAGCGGCAGATCGCCCTCGCCCTCGGAGCCGGTCTTCGCGCCGAGCCGCTCCAGGGCCTCCCGCAGCGGGCGCAGCGGGCGGGCCCTGAGCTGGGCCGTGCCGTCGAAGAGGTAGGAGCCGTGGCCGGCGGCGGTGAAGGGAGGCAGGAAGCGGGCGGCGGTCCCGGCGTCGGCGCACCAGATGTCGGCACCGCCCGAGGGGCCCCGGCCCAGCCCCTCGACCTCCCAGAACTCGTCGTGCGGGGTGGCGCTCACCCGTACGCCCAGGGCGGTCAGCGCTTCGCGGAAGGCGATCGTGTCCTCGCTGACGAGGGGGGCGCGCAGATAGCTGACGCCGTCGGCGGCGGCGGCCAGCAGCAGGGCGCGGTTGGTGATGCTCTTGGAGCCCGGGATGCGGGCGATCAGGGGGGTGTCGGTCGGGGTGGAGGTGGTCATCGGGGTGCTCCGTCGAGGGTGGGGGCCACGGTGTCCAGAAGCCGGTGCCACGAGGCGGTGAACTGTTTGAGCCCCTCCTCCTCCAGCTGGGAGGTGATGTCGGGGAGCGGGATGTTGAACCAGCTCATGCACTCGAAGACATGCCGGGCGTGGGCGTGGGCCGTCTCGTCCCGGGCCGCCGCGCGGGTGAGACCGTGGTCGGCGACGGCGCGCAGGGTCTCCTCCGGCATGGTGTTGACGGTGTTGGGGACGATCAGCCCGTCCGCGTAGTGGGTGTCGGGGTAGTCGGGGTTCTTCACGGCGGTCGAGGCCCACAGCAGCCGCTGGCGGCGGGCTCCGGAGCGCTCCAGGGCGGGCCAGCGCGGGTCCTCGTACGCCGTGGTGTGCTGTTCGTGGGCGAGCCGGGCGGCGGCCAGCGCGACCGTGCCGCGCAGGGCCTTGGCCTCGGCGGAGCCGTCGCGGTCGAGCAGCGCGTCCACGGCGGTGTCGACGCGGCTGACGAAGAAGGAGGCGACCGAGTTGAGCCCGGCGATGCGGTGCCCGGCGGCGGCGGCCCGGGCCATTCCGTCCACATGGGCGGCGGCGATCCGGCGGCAGCGTTCGGCGGAGAAGATCAGGGTGGCGTTGACGCCGATGCCCTCGGCGAGGCAGTCGGCGACGGCCTTCTCCCCGGCGTCGGTGGCGGGGATCTTCACCAGGAGGTTGGGCCGGCCGATCTCCCGGCTCAGTTCGCGGGCCTGGGCGAGGGTGGCGGCGCTGTCGTGGGCGAGCCGGGGGTCGACCTCGACCGAGACCAGCCCGTCGACGCCGCCGGTCCGCTCGTACACGGGCAGCAGCAGGTCGCAGGCGTCGCGGATGTCATGGGTCATCAGCTCCCACACGGCCTCCTCGGGGGTGGCCCCGCCGGCCGCGAGGACGCTCAGCTGCTCCGCGTAGTCGGTTCCGGCGGTGAGCGCCCGGGCGAAGACGGTGGGGTTGGAGGTGACGCCGGAGATCCGCCAGTCGCGGACGAGTTCGGCGAGGGAGCCGCCGGTGAGTCGGGCGCGGCTGATGTCGTCGAGCCAGAGGGAGACGCCCGCTTCGGTGAGCCTGCGCAGTGCGGAACCGCTCATCGCGCGTTTCCGGCGGCTCTGGACACGCTCGCGCGGACCGCCGCCGCCACCCGCTCGGGGGTGAGGCCGAAGCGCTCGTAGAGTGCGGCGGGCGGGGCGGAGGCGCCGAACTCGTCGATGCCGAGGGCCTCTCCTGCGTCGCCGGTCCACCGGTGCCAGCCGAGTGTCGAGCCGGCTTCGACGGAGACCCTGGCGCGCACCCGGGGCGGGAGCACGGCGTCGCGGTACTCCTGCCGCTGTTCGGCGAACCACTCCAGGCAGGGCAGCGAGACGACGCGGGTGGCCGTGCCCTCCTGTTGCAGGACGCTCCGGGCCTCCAGGGCGATGTGGACCTCGCTGCCGGTGGCCAGGATGATCGCCTCGGGGGTGCCGCCCGCCGCCTCGGCCAGCACATAGCCGCCGCGGGCGACGGCCTCCGCGCCGGGGTCGGGCAGGACCGGCAGATTCTGCCGGGTGAGGCAGAGTCCGGCGGGCCGGTCGGTGCGCTCCAGGATCGCCCGCCAGGCGGCGGCGGTCTCATGGGCGTCGGCCGGGCGGACGACGTCGAGTCCGGGGATCGCGCGCAGCGACCACAGGTGCTCGACGGGCTGGTGGGTGGGGCCGTCCTCGCCGAGGCCGATCGAGTCGTGGGTCCAGACGTAGGTGACGGGCAGCTTCATCATCGCCGCGAGCCGTACGGCGGGCCGCATGTAGTCGGAGAAGACCAGGAAGGTCCCTCCGTAGGGCCGGGTGCCGCCGTGCAGGGCGATGCCGTTGAGGATCGCGCCCATGCCGTGCTCGCGGATGCCGAAGTGGAGTGTGCGGCCGTACCTGTGGCCGGGAAACGCCGCTGTGGCGTGGTGTTCGGGTACGAAGGAGGGCTCGCCCTTCATCGTGGTGTTGTTGCTCTCGGCGAGGTCGGCGGAGCCGCCCCACAGTTCGGGCAGGGTCGCGGCCAGCGCGGACAGCACTTCGCCCGAGGCCTTGCGGGTGGCGATCTTCTCCCCGGCGGGGAAGTCCGGCAGCGCCCGCGACCAGCCGTCGGGCAGCCGGCGGGCGCTGACGCGGTCGAAGAGGGCGGCGTGTTCGGGCAGTTCGGTGCGCCAGTCCTGGTACCGCTTCTCCCAGGCGAGGCGCTGGGCCCGGCCGCGGTCGCCGACGCGGCGGGCGTGGGCGAGGAGCTCGGCCGGCACCTGGAACGAGGCCTCGGGGTCGAGCCCCAGGGCGGTCTTCGTGGCGGCGCTCTCGGTCGCGCCGAGGGCGGAGCCGTGGACCTTTCCGGTGTTCTGCCGGGTGGGCGCGGGCCAGCCGATGATGGTGCGCAGGGCGATGAGCGAGGGCCGGCCGGTCTCGGCGCGGGCCGCGGCGAGGGCGGTGTGCAGGGCTTCGACGTCCTCGGCGTACTCGCCGGTGCGGGTCCAGTCGACCCGCTGGACATGCCAGTCGTACGCCGCGTAACGGCCGAGCACGTCCTCGGAGACGGCGATGGCGGTGTCGTCCTCGATGGAGATGCGGTTGTCGTCCCAGAGCACGATGAGGTTGCCCAGGCCCTGGTGCCCGGCGAGGGAGCCGACCTCGTGGCTGATGCCCTCCTCCAGGTCGCCGTCGGAGGCGAAGACCCAGACGGCGTGGTCGAAGGGGGAGGTCCCGGGTGCGGCGTCCGGGTCGAAGAGTCCGCGTTCGCGGCGGGCGGCCATCGCCATGCCCACCGCGTTGCCGAGGCCCTGTCCGAGCGGTCCGGTGGTGGTCTCCACACCGGGGGTGTGGCCGTGCTCGGGGTGGGCGGGGGTGAGGCTGCCCTCGGTGCGCAGGGCCTTCAGGTCGTCCAGCTCCAGGCCGTAGCCGGAGAGGAAGAGCTGGGTGTAGAGGGTGAGGCTGGAGTGGCCGCAGGAGAGGACGAAACGGTCGCGGCCGGCCCAGCCCGGTTCGGCGGGGTCGTGTCGCAGCAGCCGCTGGAAGAGCAGATACGCGGCCGGGGCGAGGCTCATGGCGGTGCCGGGGTGGCCGTGACCGGCCTGCTCCACGGCATCGACCGCGAGGGCTCTCGCGATGTCCACGGTACGGCGGTCGAGTTCGGTCCACTCGAAGGCCGGGATGCTCTGGGTTGCCTGGATGTTCACCGTGGGGTCAGGGCTCCTTATGGTGCCGGACTCGGCGGGGCGCGGGGGCCGGCCGGGTGCCGGTGTCGGCGGGCGAGGTGGCGAGGGCGGGCGACGTCGCCGTCGGCGTCGCCCGGGGCAGCGGCGTCGGCGTCGTCAGCGGGTGAGCGTGGCGACGGCGAGCAGTGCGTGGCGGTAGGACTCGACGCCCAGGCCGGCGATGGTGCCGGTGACCACGGGCGTGACGACGGAGATGTGCCGGAAGGCCTCTCGCGCGCCGGGGTTGGAGAGGTGGACCTCGATCACCGGGGCCTTGATCATGGCCACGGCGTCGCGGACCGCGTACGAGTAGTGGGTGAGGGCGGCCGGGTTGAGGACGACGGGGTGGCCCCCGTCGGCGGCCTCGTGCAGCCAGCCGATCAGCTCCGCCTCGCTGTCGGTCTGGCGGACGTCGACGGTGAGGCCGGCGTCCGCCGCGGTGGTGCGGCAGAGCCTGGCGAGGTCGTCGTAGGTGCTGGTGCCGTAGACCTCGGGTTCGCGCCGGCCCAGCCGGGACAGATTGGGGCCGTTGAGGACGAGGACCAGGGTCATGTGGCGGCTCCCGTCGTCTCCAGGGCGAGGGCGAGCCGCAGGGCGGCCTGGGCCGGGGTGCCCGCGCTGTCGACGGTCAGGGTGGCGAGCCGCCGGTAGAGCGGGCCCCGGACCCGGAACAGCTCGCTCAGTCCGCGCTCCGGGTCGTCGGCGAGCAGCGGCCTGCTCGCCGCGCCGCCGATCCGGGCGAGCGCGGTGGGCAGGTCGGTGCTGAGATGGGCGACGCGGTGGGCGGCGAGGAGACGCCGGGTGGAGGGGTCGAGGACCGCCCCGCCGCCGAGGGCGAGCACTCCGTCGTGCTCGTCGAGCGCGGTGCGCACGGCGATGCGCTCCAGCTCCCGGAAGGGGGCCTCGCCGCGCAGGCGGACGAGTTCGGCCACGGACATGCCGCAGCCGTGCTCGACGTCCTGGTCGGTGTCCCGGAATCCCACGCCCAGGCGCTCCGCGAGGAGGGTGCCGACGGTGGTCTTGCCGGATCCGGGGGCTCCGATCAGCACCACGGCGGGTGCGGTCATCCCTCAGCCCTCCAGCGCGAGGCCGCGGCCGGCCAGCCGGGCGAGTTCGAAGACGCCCTCGGCGGTGGCCTCGACGTCGAAGAAGGCCCGCTGGGTGGGCGGATAGCCGATCAGCTCCGCGGCCCGGTTGGGCAGCGGGGCGGCGGCTGCCTCGGCGGACTCCCAGAGGAGCACCGCGCCCCAGCGGTCGTTCTCCCGGTCGGAGACCCAGAACTTCAGCCGGAGTCCGGGCAGGGCGCTGAACCGGTCGACCGCTTCGTCGCGGAGGAAGTCCCGGAGGGACTCGATGGTCTGGGCGGACTCCTTCAGGTCCCACCAGACGACTACGGCTCGCACGAGCGCACCACCTCGGTCAGCAGGTCGCCGATGATCCGGACGCCGTCCTCGGTGAGCACGGACTCGGCGTGGAACTGCATGGAGGCGAAGGTGCGGCCGCGCAGGGCGTGCACCTCGCCGGTCTCCTCGTCACGGCTGATCTCGATGACTCCGACGTCCGGGTGGTCCTTCTTCTCCTCGCCGCTGCGCGCGGCGAAGGTGTTGTAGAAGCCCACCCGCCGGCGTTCGCCGAAGAGGTCGATCTCCCGCTGGACGCCCTGGTTGGGCACGCTGCGGCGGACCAGGTCCAGTCCGAGCAGGGTCGAGAGGACCTGATGGCTCAGACAGACGGCGAGGAAGGGACGGCGTTCCTCCAGCAGCCGGGCGACGGCCGCCCGCAGATGGGCGATCTTGGGGTGCGCGGTGTCGCGGGGGTCGCCGGGTCCGGGGCCCATGACCACCAGGTCGTGGCCGAGGAGGTCGTACGGCTCGTCGAACCGGCGGACGGTGACCCGCAGTCCCACGGAGGAGAGCTGGTGCCCGATCATCGAGGTGAAGGTGTCCTCGGCGTCGACGATCAGCACGCTGCGGCCGGCGAGTTCGGGGATCGGCCCGGAGCGCGCCGCGCTCTCGCTCAGCCAGAAGTCGGCGATGTGCTCGTTCCGCCCCACCAGCGCCTTGCTGACCTGGGTGTGGCCGGCGAATCTGCTGGGGCCGCCCGATTCGAGCGCGGCCAGCAGTCCGGCCGCCTTCGCCTTCGTCTCGGCGACCTCGCTCATCGGGTCGGAGTGGCGGACCAGGGTCGCGCCGACGCCGATGTTCACCCGGCCGGTGTCGCTGATGTCGGCGGTGCGGATGAGGATGGCGGAGTCCATGACCCGGCTGCCGTCCTCGTCGCGGCCGACCAGCGCCATGATCCCGCTGTAGTAGCCGCGGCCCTCGGGCTCGTAGCGGGTGATGACCTTGCAGGCGCTCTCCAGCGGGCTGCCGGTCACGGTGGGCGCGAACATCGTCTCGCGGAGGATGTCCCGGACGTCGCGGGTGGTCCGCCCCTCGATGAAGTACTCGGTGTGGGCGAGGTGCGCCATCTCCTTGAGGTACGGGCCGACCACCCGGCCGCCGTGCTCGCAGATCCGGGCCATCATCTTGAGTTCCTCGTCGACGACCATGTACAGCTCGTCGACCTCCTTGCGGTCCGCGAGGAAGGCCAGCACACCGGGCAGGTCGGGACCGGCCGCCGGATAGCGGTAGGTGCCGCTGATCGGGTTCATCACGGCGGTCCCGCCGCGCAGGCTGACATGCCGCTCCGGGCTCGCGCCGACGAAGGTGCGGCCCCCGGTGTGGACGAGGAAGGTCCAGTACGCCCCCGACTCCCTGGCCAGCAGCCGCCGGAAGAAGGAGAGCGCGCTGCGCGGCGTGTAGTCGGTGATGTCCGCGACGAACGAGCGCTTGATGACGAAGTTCGCGCCCTCGCCGCTGCCGATCTCCTGGTTGACGACCTTCCGCACGATCTCGGCGTAGCTGCGGTCGTCCACGTCGAAGCCGCCGCCGTCGAGGGTGACGGATTCGTCGGGGAGCCGGCGCAGCGCGGCCTGGAGCGGCAGGGTGCCCTGTTCGGTGACGGCCAGGGTGATCAGCGGCTCGGCGTCGTCGTTGCTGTCGAAGCCGCGTTCGGAGATCTGCCGGTACGGAACGATCGCCAGCGTCTCGTGGCGGGCCCCGGATCCTTCCTCGGGGGCCTCGGAGACGGGGATGTCCGCGAGGGTGGCGACGGCGGACGCCTCGCAGAGCAGCACCTCGACGGTGTCCTCGCCCAGTGCCTCCGGGCGGCGCAGCAGGGCGTACGCGGAGGGCTCGCCGCTCAGTACCCGCTCCAGCAGGTCCTGGTGGACCGTGGCGTCCTGTCCTGTCATCGGCCCGCTCCGTCGGCCGGGCCGAGGTCGGCGAGGAGGGTCTTGGTGGTGGCGACGACCGCGCAGCGCTCGGCCGCGTAGTCGAGGGCGAGCCGGTGGTACGCCGGGGAGAAGTCGGCGACCGCGTCGGCGGCGAGGAAGGTCTGGATGTCGTTGGTGAAGGCCTCCACCGCGGTCATCAGGACCCCGACGTGGGCGTACACACCGCAGATGATGAGCTGGTCCCGGCCCTGGAGGCGCATCCGCTCCAGCAGGTCCGACTTGAAGAAGGCGCTGTAGCGCCATTTGGTGAACACCCAGTCGCCGGGGGCCGGTGCGAGGGGGTCGATCACCTGGCGGTCCTCGGGCGAGACCTGCATGCCCGGGCCCCAGAAGTCCTTGAGGAGGCCGCGTTCCTGCTCGCTCATGCCGCCGGGCTGGGCCGTGTACGCCACCGGGATGCCCAGTTCGGCGCACTGCTCGCGCAGGAGTACGGCGTTGGTCACCAGATCGCTGCCGGGTGCGGCGTGCTCGGGGAACGGCCGTACGAAGTAGCGCTGCATGTCGTGGACGAGCAGTACCGCCCGGTCCGGGGCGACCGTCCAGTCGGCGATGTTGGCCGGCAACTCGCCCTGGGTGGGCATCGGGTACGGCTCGATGGGCGGGATTCCCCCCATGGGTGGTCCTTTCGATGATTCGTCCGACGGTGTCCGCGGTACGGAGTGCGCGTCAGACGCCGAGGGCTGCGCCGCCGTCGACGGTGAGGGCGTGCAGGGTGATGTGGGAGGCCTGGTCGGAGAGGAGGAAGGCGACGGAGTCGGCCACGTCCGAGGGGGTCGCCAGCTTGCCGAGGGGGATGCCCACCCGGTAGTCGGAGGGGATCCCTTCGATGGAGCCGCGCTCGCCGCTCTCGTCGGTCCACATCGAGGTCAGCATCGGTGTGGCGGTGGAGCCGGGGGCGACCAGATTGCAGCGGATGCCGTGCTTGGCGACTTCGAGTCCCAGACACTTGGTGTACATGGTGGTGGCGGCCTTGGACGCGGCGTAGGCGGCCATGCCGGTGCGGGGGGTGTCCGCGGCGTTGGAGGCGACGGTGACCACCGCGCCGCCGGCGCCCCTGGTCACCATGCGGCCGACCACGGCGCGCGAGACATGGAAGACGCCGGTGGTGTTGACCGCGAAGGTGAGCGACCAGTCCTCGTCGGTGAGGGCGGTGGCCTCGCCGAGGCGCAGCACGCCGGCCGCGTTGACGAGGTAGTCGATCGGGCCGAGTCGCCGCTCGACCGTGTCGGCGAGGGCCTCGACCTCACCGACGGAGGTCACGTCGCAGGGGAAGGCCTCGGCTCTGAGGCCGTCGGCGGTCAGTTTGCCCACGATGTCGTGGAGGGCGTCCGCGTCCCGGTCCACGGCGGCGACGTGTGCGCCGCGTTCGGCCAGGGTACGGACGATCGCCTCGCCGATACCGCCCGCTGCCCCGGTGACCAGGGCGATCCGGTTGTCCATTGGTGCCGTCTCCATGGGTTCGCTTCGGTTCGTCGGTTCGCTTCGCTTCGGTTCGGTTCGGTTCAGCCGAGCCAGGCGGAGGCCACCGAGATGGCCTGCCCGGGGTTGAGGCGCGGGTCGCAGAGGCTGGTGTACTTGTGGCCGACTTCGTGCAGCCGGTGCTGGTCGGGCACGCACTCGGTGACCTCGTCGGGCGTGGTCTCCAGGTGGATGCCGCCCGCGACCGCGCCCGCCTCGGTGACGGCCCGGTGGAATTCGACGACCTCCCGGACGACGGTGGTCACCAGCCGGGTCTTGAGCCCCTCGGGGCCGCCGACGGTGTTGCCGTGCATCGGATCGGTCAGCCAGATGACCGGGTGGCCGGCGGCGCGGACGGCGGCGGCCAGCGCGGGGAGTTTCTCGCCCACGTTGTCCGCGCCCATCCGGGCGATCAGGGTGAGCCGGCCGGGGATCCGCTCCGGGTCGAGCTTCTGGCACAGCTTCAGCAGGTCGTCGACCGTCATGGTGGGGCCGACCTTGCAGGCCACCGGGTTGGTCACGGCGGCGAGCATGGCGACGTGCGCGCCGTCGAGCTGACGGGTGCGCTCGCCGATCCAGGGCCAGTGCGTCGAGGCGAGCAGCAGCCGTCCGTCGGGCTGGGTCCGCAGCATGGGCAGTTCGTAGTCGAGGAGCAGTGCCTCGTGGCTGGTCCACACGGGTGTGGTGGACAGCGAGCCGCGGCCCCGGCCGGCCCAGCCGAGGGAGTCGAGGACGCCCCGGGCCGAGTGGTACCCCTTGAGCATGCGTCTGGGGTCCGGGCGGCGCTGTTCGAGGTCCGGCTCGGGTCCGTTGACCATGTGGCCGCGGTAGACCGGGAACTCGACGCCGTCGATGGTCTCGGTGGGGTTGGAGCGCGGTTTGCCGAACTGGCCCGCCATCCGGCCGACTCGCAGCACGGGCTTGCGCGAGTTCATCTTCATGACGCCGGCGAGGGCTTCGAGCAGGCCGGCCTTGCGGGCGATGTCGTCCGGTGCGCACTCGTCCCAGTCCTCGGCGCAGTCGCCGGACTGGATGATGCCGACCCGGCCGGCGGCGGCCTCCGCGAGCAGGGCGCGCAGGTCGTCGACATCGTCGATGTCGACGAGCGGCGGGAGGGATGAGATTTCATCCCTCACCTGCTGGATATCCGCATGCCCCTCCCAGTCCGGTTGCTGAATCGCCGGAAGTGATCGGAGGAATTGCTGGACACTGTGCACCTGACGCCTCCCAGAACTGAGTGTTGCCGCCCCGATTGCGGTGCAGGGGGCGGTCGCAGTGCAACCCTGGAGGGCTTTGGGAAGCGAGGGAAGGCGGCAGAAGCGACTACGTCATATGCCAGGGGTTTCTCGTATCGACTTGACTTAGTGGCGCTACGCCGACTTGAAACGTGTCCACCCGGACCTCGATAGTTCACGTGGGCGGGCGAATGCGTGACCGGCGGAAAGGACCCCGGCCGAAAGGACAAGGCGGGGAACGGCCGGAAACGGATGGGGAGCGGGCCGTGGACGGCGCGGGGCGCCGGCCGTGCGGCCGAC
The DNA here is from genome assembly GCF_039532665.1 of Streptomyces amakusaensis. Lineage (NCBI taxonomy): Bacteria > Bacillati > Actinomycetota > Actinomycetes > Kitasatosporales > Streptomycetaceae > Streptomyces > Streptomyces amakusaensis. Next base: position 12,978 of record NZ_BAAASB010000043.1, read on the forward strand.
GCCCGGGCGAGTCGGGGGAATCTGTTGAAAACCTTGGTCAGGCCGGTGGGCGGATGCCCCTAGAGAGCGTCGAGCGCGCTCTCGACGACGTCCAGGAGCGCGTTCCGGTCCTTCTGAATGCGGGCCAGTACACGCAGTCCGTAATAGGTGCTCAGCACCTGCCGGGCCTGCACGCGCGCATCTCCTCCGGGGGCTATTTCACCGGAGAGCTGCCCTTCCGCGATCGTTTCGCAGAGGGCGTCCTCGACCGCGCTGAAATGCCGGTTCAGTTCGTCATTGACATCGGAATCGGCGTGCCCCATTTCAATGAGAGCATTGATCGCGAAACAGCCGGCCGGCTCATTGCCGGAAAGATCGATGTCGATGGCTTGGACCATCAGATTCCGGATCCGCCCCTTGGCGGAGCCCGGGGCGCGAAGGCCCTCGGTCTGCGCCACGGTGTTGGTGCTGTAGTACTGGCGAAGCGTGCGCAGATACAACTGCCGCTTGTCGCCGAAGGCGTTGTAGAGGCTCGACGGGCCGATGCCTGTGCAGTCGGACAGATCCCTGGTGGAGGTCGCCCTGTATCCCTGGCGCCAGAACGCGTGCATCGCAGATCCGACAGCGTGAGTCTCGTCGAACTTCCGTGGCCTCGCCATGCCGCGCATCCTACCGGTTTTGGAGCAGTTGCACAAAAACCGGAGCAGATCACATCGCATCAGCTCGTACGCCCATCCTCGCCCCCGCGGGGGACCTCGGCCACCGCCAACTGTCGACTCCCGGCACGGCCGGGCCCGACGACCGACGACCGGCCCGGGGCATCCCCGCCGATTTCGGCCCACCCGGCACGGCGACTTGACAGTGTGTGGGCGCGGGGTTTCTTCGGTCCGGGCCCAGCTGCCTAGGGTCCAGGGATGCGTGGTCCGATTCCCATTCAGCACCCTCACGGCCCCCCCGGGGAGCCGAGGTTGAGCATCGCCCTCTCCTTCGACACCACCGCGGAGAGCGGCCCGGGGGCCGAAGAATCCGGCACGCCCCCGGCGGCGGACGCGGCGACGCCCCGGCCGGGGGACGGCGCGCCCTCGGTCCGCCTGGAGGTCAGCGTCGACGGACTGCTGCTCGGCGAGGTCCGGCTCAGCCTGCCGCCCGGCGGGCCCCCCGGGAGCGGGACGCCCGCGCGTACCCCGCCCCCCGCACGCCCCGGCACTCCCGGGGCCGCCGGGGGCGGGGAGCCGCCACGGCTGGGGGACCCCGCCCTGGTCCGGGTGGTGCTCTCCGCCCGGACCTCCGGGGCCGAGCGCTCACGCGCGCTGAGGCTGCTGGGACTGCGCGGGGACGAGCGGCTGCGGGTGGCCGCCGTGACGGTGGCCGACCCCGGGACGCTGCGCCGGGCGCTGCGCGACTGCGCGCTGGCCCTGGGGCGCACCTCCCCCTCGGCGGGGGAACGGCTCGCGCCGCTGGGCGTGTTGTGGCCGACCGGCGGGGCGATCCTGCTCCCGGGCTCGGCCGCCCCCTCGGCGGGCCGGGTGACGCTGCCGCAGGACGCGGCCGTCGGCCTGGGGCCCCCGGCGGCGGCGGAACGGCTGCCGGACTCCTGGGAACAGGCCTGCCGCGCGGCCCGGTTCGCGGGCCTCGGCCCCACCTGGCCCCAGCTGATGGACTCGGCGGGCCTGGGCGCGCCGGCCCTGCTCGCCGACGTCCCCCGGAGCGCGGCACTGGCCCATCCGGACGTGGAGGCCGTGGCCCGGCTCGCGGGCGAGGCCGGCGGCGGGCAGGCCGTCCGGACCCTCGACGTGGTCTGCCGCAGCAAGTCACTGCGGGACGCGGCGGAGCTGCTGCATCTGCACCACAGCTCCGTCGCACAGCGCGTCTCCCGCATCGAGCGCGCCCTGGGCATCCCGCTGGGCGATCCGCACGGCCGGCAGCGGGCCCAGACGGCCCTGCTGCTCTGGCAGTTGAACGCCCCCGGCGAGGGGCACGGCCGGGCCGGCCGGACCGGGACGGACGGACGTCAATTCTGAAGCATGTGCTCTAAAACGTGCTAGCGTCTTGGGTGGAGGCGAGAGTGCCGCATCTGGGGTGCCCGAGCAGCCATATGACGTTCCATCATTTTCTGATGATTGCTCAATCATCCACGCAGCGGAGGAATTCTCATGCCCCTTGCCGTCTACGTCCTCGGACTGGGGATCTTCACCCAAGGGACGTCGGAGTTCATGCTCTCCGGCCTGCTCCCGGGGATGGCCGACGATCTGAACGTCTCCATCCCCGACGCGGGACTCCTCATCTCCGCCTTCGCCATCGGCATGGTCGTCGGCGCTCCCCTGCTGGCCGTCGCCACCCTCAGCTGGCCGCGCCGGACCGCGCTGGTCGCCCTCCAGGCCGTCTTCATCATCGCCCACATCGTCGGCGCGCTCGCGCCCGGATACGGGCTCCTCTTCGCCACCCGCATCATCAGCGCGCTCGCCTACGCGGGCTTCTGGGGCGTCGCCGTGGCCACGGCCGTGGCACTCGTACCGGCGGACGCCAAGGCCAAGGCGGTCGCGGTGGTCGCCAGCGGACTGACGCTCGCCACCATCGTGGGCGTCCCGGCCGGCACCGTGCTGAGCCAGTTCGCGGGCTGGCGCGCGGCCTTCTGGGGCGTGGCGGTGCTCACCCTGATCAGCCTCGTCTGCACGGTCTTCGCCGTCGCGGGCGGCAAGGGCGCCAAGGAGGAGACCCGTACGGTCAAGGCGGAGCTGCGGGCCATGCGCAAGCCGCAGCTGTGGCTCTCGTACGCCATCACGGCCTTCGCCTTCGGCGCGGTCATCGTCACCTTCAGCTACCTCGCCTCGCTGCTCACCGACGAGAGCGGACTCACCGAGGGCTGGGTCCCCGCGGTCCTCGCGCTCTTCGGCGTCGGCGGTCTGATCGGCATGACGATCGGCGGCCGTCTCCCCGAGAAGTACTCGGTCAAGAGCCTCGTGTTCGGTCTCGGCGCGCTGGTCGTCGCCTCCGCGCTGCTCGCCATGACGGCTCAGAACGTGGTCGTCACCCTGATCCTGATCTTCATCCTCGGCATCGCCGGCTATGTCACCAACCCGGCGCTCCAGGCCCGGGTGTTCACCCTCGCCCCCGGCGCGCCCACCCTGGTCGGCGCGACCAACACGGCCGCCTTCAACATCGGCAACACGGTGGCCCCCGCGCTGGGCGGTCTGACCATCGCCGCGGGCTTCGGCTTCACCTCGGTCGCCTGGGTCGGCGCGGGCCTCGGCGCGGCCGGACTGCTGGGCGCGCTGTGGGCGGGCGCGCTGGAGAAGCGCGACGCGCGGGCCGCCGCGGCCGGTGCCGGCCGCAGCACCGCCGGCGAGCCCACGGCGGTCAACGCCTGACCGGCCGCCGTACGGCGAGTGCCCCGGCCCCCGCGTGAGTGCGGGGGCCGGGGCACTCGCCGTACCGGGCCGTGCCGGGCCGTGGCCCGGCACCGGTTCAGGAGGTGATGCCGCCGTCGATGACCAGGTCGTGGCCGAGCGCGAAGCCGGACTCCTCGGAGGCCAGCCACAGCACGGCGTGCGCCCCCTCCTCGACGCTGCCGATGCGCCCCAGCGGGAACATCCCCTTGGCGCGCTCGGTGCGCTCGGCGGGGGTCTCGTTCTCCAGCAGCGACATGGGGGTGTCCATGGAGGAGGGGCTGAGGGTGTTGATCCGGATCCCGTCGGCGGCGTACTCCCGGGCGGCGCTGCGGCCCAGCGCGGCGACGGCGGCCTTGCTCGCGCCGTAGGCGGACGCGCCGGGAATGGTCAGATGCGCGCCGACCACCGATCCCACATTGACGATGACGCCGCCGCCGTTGCCGCGCATGTGCGCGATCTCGTGCTTCATCGACAGCCAGGTGCCGATGACGTTGATGTTCAGGGTCCGCGCGAAGGACGCCTCGTCGAACTCGGCCAGCGGCGCGGGCTCGGGGAGGTAGCCCGCGTTGTTCACCGCGATGTGCAGCCCGCCGTGGCGCTCCGCCACGGTCGACACCAGCCGCTCCACATCGGCGGCGACGGCGATGTCCGCCTGGACGGCGCTCGCGCTGCCGCCCTCCTCGCCGATCAGCCGAACCGTCTCCTCCAGATTTCCGACCGTACGCCCGGCGACCGCCACCGTGGCGCCCTCGCGGGCGAAGGCCAGCGCCGTGGCACGGCCGATGCCGGAACCGCCGCCGGTGACGAGTACCACTTTGCCGGTGAAACGAGACGTCATGTCCCCATCCGTTCTCTGATGCTTGTTGTGCGGTGCATGGCGATGCCCGAAGCCGACGCGCGCACCGTGTGGCGCGTCGCCACCACCATCGCCGGTCCTTCGCACGGAGCCATCCCGTATTCACGGGACCCCTTCCACCTGCCATCACGCGAACACGTGATGGCAAATAGCGGCGGGGTGCGTGGAATGGGGATTCCACGCACCGTCCGAGGGGAACGAGAACATGAGCTTCGAGGAATCCGAGGGAATCGTCTACATTCCCCCGCAGGCGGGCCCGGCCCGCTGGATCTTCGGCGATCACTACACCATCAAGGCCGACAAGGAGAACACCCACGGCTCCCTCGGACTGATCGAGGCCCTGGTGCCCCCGGGCGGTGGGCCCCCGCTGCACATCCACCACGACAGCGACGAGGCCTTCTATGTCATCGAGGGCGAGCTTCAGATATCCAACGAGAAGAAGTCGCAGGTGGTCGGAGCGGGCGCATTCGTCTTCGTGCCGCGCGGCAAGGTCCACGCGTTCAAGAACGTGAGCGAGGACCAGCAGTGCAAGATGCTCATCATCTTCACTCCCGCCGGCTTCGAGGCCTTCTTCAAGGAGCTGGGCGTACCGGCCGAGGAGGGCGGCGAGGCGCCCCCGCCCTCGCAGTACGCGGCCGATGTGGAGAAGGCCGAGCGCATGGTGGCCCAGTACTTCGCGGAGTATGTCTGAGATGCTGTCCCAGAAGCTGGTCGAATCCTATCTGCGGCGCATCGGGGCGAAGCGGCCGGAGCGCCCCGACTCGGCGGCGCTCGCCGATCTCCATGAACGCCATCTCACCACGGTCCCGTTCGAGAACATCGATTTCGGCTTCGGCCGGCCGAGCACCCCGATCAGTCTGGGCGAGGCCGCGCTGGAGAAGATAATCGGCCGGAATCGCGGCGGCTGCTGCTTCGAACTCAACAGCGCCTTCCACGAATTGCTCGCCGCGCTCGGCTTCGAGGTGGAACTGCTCGGCGGCCGGGTCCTGGAGGACGGCGAACTCGGTCCGCTGCTGGGGCACATGATCGTGCGCGTCCGGACCGAGGACACGGCCGGTCCCTGGCTCGCGGACGTCGGCTACGGCCGGGGCTTCGCCCGGCCGCTGCTGCTCGACGACCGCTCGGAGCAGCGCGATCCGCAGGGCGTCTTCCAGCTGGCCGAGGCCCCCCACGGCGACCTGGACATGGTGCGGGACGGCGTCCTGCAGTACCGGCTGGAGACCCGGCCGCGCGCGCTCACGGACTTCCTGCCCTCCGTGTGGTGGTTCCGCAGCGCCGACGAATCCCCCTTCCTCCCCCGGCAGGTGTGCTCCATCCCCGTCCCCGGGGGACGCGTGACACTCGGCGGGCGCACCCTCACCACCACCGTGGACGGGCGGCGCGAGCAGGAGGAGCTGGCCGACGACGCGGCGGTCCTCGCCGCCTACGAGAAGTGGTTCGGCTTCAGCCCCGACAGGCTGCCGGACCACGCGGGCCGGTGACCTCTCCCCCAGGGGAGAGGACGGACGAGAACACCACAGGAACAGGAACACGGAGGAATTCATGACGCAGTCACAGGGTCTGATCGATGTGCACCACCACGCGATCCCGCCGTCCTACCGCGCCGCGCTGGGCGACCGGGTCGCCATTCCGGGCGTGGACTATCCCACCTGGTCCCCGGAGCGGAGCCTGGAGGTCATGGACGCCCACTCCATCGCGGCCTCGGTGCTCTCCATCACCGCGCCCGGCGTCAGCTTCGTAGAGGGCGACGCGAGCCGCCGGCTGGCCCGTGAGGTCAATGAGTACTTCGCCGGGCTGATCGCCCAGCACCCCACGCGCTTCGGGGCGTTCGCCATCCTTCCGCTGCCCGATGTCGCGGCGGCCAAGGACGAGCTGAATCACGCCGTCGACGAGCTGGGGCTCGACGGTGTCGGCCTGCTCACCAGCTACGGCAACCGGTATCTGGGCGACCCGGAGTTCGAGCCCCTCCTCGCCGAGATCGCCGAGCGCGGGCTGCCGGTGCACATCCACCCGGGGACGCCGCCGGCGAAGGACCTCAACACCTTCGATCTGCCGCCGTCGCTGTACGACTTCACCTTCGAGACCACCCGTACGGTGGTGAGCCTGCTCTTCAACGGGGTGCTGGACCGGCTGCCGCATCTGAAGCTGATCGTCTCGCACGCGGGCGGCACCCTGCCGTTCCTCGCCAAGCGGCTCACCTACGGGCCGACGATCGGCAAGCACCTCGCCGAGCGTGCCCCCGCCGATGTGATCGCCTCGCTGCGCGGTCTGTACTTCGACATCGCCATGTCGGCGAATGTGTTCGCGCTGCCGGCCCTGACCCGGCTCGCCGCTCCGGAGCGGATTCTGTTCGGCAGCGACTTCCCCTTCATGCCCGCCGAGCACACGACGGAGAACGTCGCCGGCTTCGAGTCGTACCAGGAGTGGACGGACGCCCAGCGCACGGCCATCGGCCGGGACAACGCGCTCGCGCTCTTCCCCCGGCTCGCCGCCCTCTGACACCCCGCGCGAAGAGGTGTAACAGCACCGCGTGGGTACTTGACGGAGTGTGTCCAGCTCCGTTGCAGGCCGCGTTCACCTGCCTGCATAGTCGATTTCGGAAGCGGCGATTGACGCCGATGACGCGGAACGACTGAGGTGAATGCCGTCATGCCTGCGACCGTCATGAATTTTGGCTGGGCGAGTCTTACCCCTGCCGAGTTGCGGGTGGCCCGGTTGGTCGCCGACGGCCTCACGAACCGGGCCACCGCCAGCGTGCTCAATGTCTCGCCGCACACCGTCGACTCCCATCTCCGCCATATCTTCGGCAAGTTGCAGATAACCGGTCGGGTGGCCCTGGCACGGCATGTCCTCATCCATGAAGGCGGCATGGAAAAAGGGGCGTGAGACGGGCCGTCGTCCCCACCGCCCGGCGTCGGGTTCTCCCCAACCCCTCGGTACGCGGCCCCGGGACACGTTCTGCATCGGAATGAGGAACTCATGGAACTCACGGACAACCCCGGTCGCCCGCCGGCCCGAATCCGGGTCGGCGGCCCCGCCGGAACGGAGCCGTACGAAGTCGTGGTCGGCCACCGGCTGCTCGGCGAGCTTCCCGGGCTGATCGGGAACGCTGGGGGTCCCCCCGCCGGAGGCAGGGGGAGGGTGGCCGTGCTCCATCCGGAGGCCCTCGCGGGCACCGGTGGGGCGATCCGTGACACCCTCGCCGCCCACGGGTACGAGGCGGTCACCGTGCAGGTGCCCAACGCGGAGGAGGCCAAGACCGTCGAGGTCGCCGCCCACTGCTGGAAGGCGCTCGGTCTGCGTGGTTTCACCCGTACCGATGTGATCGTGGGTGTGGGTGGCGGGGCCACCACCGATGTGGCCGGTTTTGTGGCCGCCTCCTGGCTGCGGGGGGTCCGCTGGATCGCGGTGCCCACCACCGTGCTGGGCATGG
>NZ_BAAASB010000044.1:0-18027 GCF_039532665.1 Streptomyces amakusaensis
AGTATCTGCCGCCCGAGTCGATGACCTACCCCTCGTCCCCCGGGGTCACGGCGAGTCCGGTGCATTGCGGGGCCCTGGGCTGCCGGTCCGCAGTGGCGGTGAGCGTGGCGGCGTCCGGGCTGCCGCCGGAGGTCCTGGCCAAGTTCGCCCGCCGCGCAGCCGGGCTGGACGGTGAACGGCGTAGTCCCCGCCCGGGCCGCCGGGCGCGCGGACGGCGAGCGGGAGCCGCGCCCCAGTCGGCACGGAGCCGACTCCTGTAGCGGGCCCGGACATACGGAAGACCCCGACCGCAAAAGTCGGGGGCTTCGGCGCGCGAGAGGCCACGTCCGCCCCACCCGCGCGGGGGTCGTTCGGCCGTCGCCGACTCGCCCCTCACCACCCTCGCATCCGCCCCGCCCGCGGGGGGCTTCAGCTCGGCGGTGGAGATCCTTGCCGGGGCCGGTTTCGGGCCGCAGTTACCGATGGCCATGAGTCGTCGGGCCGCTACCCTGGGCTGTCAGGGCAGAGCGGATCGAAGGGAGTCGCCCAGATGACCAGCGCGCCCGACTACAGCCACGGCATCGACTCCGAACGCGCCCTCAAGTACGCCGTCCAGCACATCCGCGGCGACCGCGTCCAGATCATCGAGGGGATCATCGAGCCCGTGTCACCGACCTGGGACCACGAACGGGCCGCCCGCCTCGTACGCCGGCAGCTCGAGGACCGCGTCGACGAACTCGGCTGCGTCGAGGGATCCGGCAACCTCGACCTCCCCGGCTCGTCCAACTGGTACGTCCCCGACCTCGCCGTCGTCCCCGAAGAACTCGCCAAAGGCGGAAGGGCCCTCCTCCCCGACCAGACACTCCTCATCGTCGAAGTCACCTCGGAGTCCAACGCCGAGACCGACCGCGTCGTCAAACGCCGCCGGTACGCCGAATACCGGGCCCCGCTCTACCTCCTGGTCGACCGGGTCGAGGGCAGCATCACCCTCTTCTCCGAACCCGGCCACCTCGGCTACACCCGCGCAGACGGCCCACACCCCTTCGGAACCACCCTGCACATCCCAGCCCCCTTCGACCTCAACCTGGACACCACCGGCCTGATCCCCACCTGAACCGCCCCCCTACCCCCGCAGAGGTTGTTTACTAACCACCACCTCACGTGAGGAGGTGACAGGGGCTCTGCCCCGCCCGCGCGGGGGTGGCTCGGCAGCCGGTTCGGTCGGGCTGGGAGGTGTGTGGCCGGTGCGGGACCGAGACGGTCATCGTGGAAGCCGGGCCGGTGCCCGTCGCCGCCGAGGTCCGGACGTCGCTGGCGGCCGGCATCGAGCGCACTCGGCACGAGCTCCCGGAGCTCGGTGGATCCGGGCGAGTTGGACACGGACCGGCAGTGCCAGTGCTCGCTCACGCCGCGCTCCAGGCAGTCGAGCAGCCCCTGCCGGAGTACCGCACTAGCCCCCTCGGGTTTACCGAGGAAGCCGAGACGGAGACCCATCGGGCGTACCGGACCGAGCAGAACTGGCTCTGGTACAGCACAACCCGAATCGCGCGGACGCCATCGCCGCCGCCGTGGGCAAGGCCCGGACGCAGTGAGGGAACGCACCGCGCGGTGAGTACAGGCATCCGCCAGCACAACCTCCATACCGACGGATACGGTGCTACCAGAACCCGGCACCACTTACCCCTGATACACCAGCAGAACCTGGGATCCGCCGTGAAGCATGTAAAGGAAAACAGCATGATCACGTGACAACACCCCAGGTCAGGAAGTGTCGTCCCCGCCCGCGCGGGGCTCTATCCGCGGTGTGGGTGGCGGTCGCGCCGGCCGTGGCGTCGTCCCCGCCCGCGCGGGGCTCTATCGCGCTACGCGTCGCCCTGGCGCTCATCCTCGGAGTCGTCCCCGCCCGCGCGGGGCTCTATCTGTCTGGTCAAGGTCGTGGGTCAGGATGACGGCATGACGACCTGGTTCCGGACCTACTACGAGGACGAAGATCTGTGGCTGTATTTCGAGGCCGATGAAGAGGGCTGGGCAGCGCGACAGGTCGAGGTCCGGGGGCAGGACTCGCGTCCGGTGACGGCAGCCTCCCTGGAGGAGGTGCTGCACTTGCGTGACCATGCAGACCTCGCGGCGATGCGCCGCTACGAACGGCAGTACGGCATTCTCGCCGAAGGCCCCGTGGACGGCCGGCAGGACCAGCCTCGGACTGCCGAGATCCCCGCGGAGGAGTTCGAACGGCAGTGGGCTGAAGCACGACGGGCTCTCGGCGATTCAGCCTGACTCGGCGGATTGAGGGTCGCAGAAGGCTCCGTCACGGACCATCGCGAAGAGAACGCCAGCCAGGCATATGGCCAGGCAGAAGAGGGTCCACCACGGCCGCGCGGAGCAGGCCCGGCGTGATGGGAATCGGGCCGCTGCGCAGGATCGGGCAGAGCGCGAGGCTGCGCTCGCCGCGACCATCGGGCGTATCGGACCGGGCAGATCCGACTCCGGTACCGGCACCATCCGAACCGCTCGGATGCCATCGCCGCCGTGAGCAAGGCCGCAGACGCAGCGAGGGGAGCGCACCGCACGGTTGAGTTCAGGCGTCCGTCGGCGCGACCGTCATACCGGCGGATACGGTGCTACCAGAGCCCGGTGGCACTTGACGCTGACACACCAGCAGAATCTGGGAACGGTCGTGAAGCATGTAAAGGAAAACAGCATGATCACGCGACAACACCCCAGGTCACGAAGTATCCGCCCCGCCCGCGCGGGGGTCGCTCGTAGCGGCTCGTGGCTTTGGAGCCGCCGTAGGGATCCGCCCCGCCCGCGCGGGGGTCGCTCCCGGACCATGCAGCCGCAGCAGCGCGCATCGAGATCCGCCCCGCCCGCGCGGGGGTCGCTCGACGACGTCACCGCGCTTGAGACCATCGGCCCCATCCGCCCCGCCCGCGCGGGGGTCGCTCCTCAGGGTGCGCAGCAGCGGGGCGATTCAACATGTCCTCCCCGCCCGCGCGGGGGTCGCCCGCGGTCCACCGTGCAGTACCCGTCCGGCTGTCCGCCCCGCCCGCGCGCGGGGGTCTGACCTCTCAGGATGCTCGGCACGGTTCAGCTGGGGAGGACAGCCCGCACCCATGGCCGCATGAGGATCCTGGCCGCCGCGGGGTCAGTCCTGGCGGCAGCGGGCAATGAGCTGTGAACCCTCAGTGGTGAGCAACCGCGGCATGAGCCGGCGCAGCGCAGCCGCATGCTGATGGACTCGTTTGAGCGTGGCTCGCCGCGTCGGGGCAGATCCGGGAACGTCTTGAGCGGGACCGCATCCGCTCACGACATACAGTTCGTCCAGCCATACTCCCCCGGCCCTTGCGCCGTCCGACGGGACCGGGGAGACCAGCGTCGTCACCTGGGGCTCGTGCCCGCCCAGGAACCAGATCTCCACGTCCAGGCCGACGCTGTGGAAGAGAAGCCCGTTGTCAGTCTGCTCCGGTTCCGAGAAGCCGGCGTCCTCGACCAGGAACGCGAACTCGGCGCCCGCTTCCGCCCGGAACGCCTCGGCCAGGTTCCTCCAGTTCCCCATTCTTCGATACTCCGAGATCACCAGCGCCGAAGGAAGACCAAACCCGGTGATCCTTCGCGGTCACAGTGTGTTAGGCGGTGTGTTCGAGGAAGTCGCGGACTGCCGGGACGCTTTGGTGGGTGCGGAGTTTGTTCCGGAGGCTGGTGTGGATGGTGGTGCCTCGTGCGGAGGTGACGCCGCCCATGGTCTGTACGGCTTGTTGGGCCGTGTGGACGGCTGTGTCGATGTCTCGGAGTGCGAGGTGGGCGTCGGCCTCGCGGGTCAGGCGCAGGGCGCGTGAGCGGGGGTAGGCGTCGCCGTCGTGCGGAGGGGGCGGGGTGCCGGCGGCGATCTCGGTGTAGTGGGTCAGTGCGCGGCGGTGGTCGCCCAGGTCGGTGGCGTTGCTCGCGGCCCAGCTGAGGAGTTCGTTGTGGGTGACCCAGTAGACGCAGGCCGGTTCGTCGCCCGGGTCTCCGGTGCGGGCGTGGGCGGTGAAGGCGGCTTCCTCAGCCTGTCGGCTGGCGAGGTGGTCGCCGGCTTTGGCGTGGGCGCGTGAGGTTCGGGCGTGGGCCATGGCGATCAGGCGGGGGGAGCCGGTCCGGGTGGCGTTGTGCAGGGCCGCGTGGGCGTAGTCGAGGGCGCCGGGGGTGTCGTTGAGGCTGTAGCGGGCCATGGACCAGAAGGCGAGGATGTTGGCGCTCGCGGCGGGGTCGTCGGCGCTCGCGGCGGCGCGGGCGGCTCCGAGGTAGTGGCGTTCGGCCGCGTCGGTGTCGCCGGAGTCGAACGCGGTCCAGCCGCAGATCCGGGAGGCTTCGGCGGCGGCCGAGAACAGCCGGCGTCCGACGTCGGCGGTGTAGGAGCGGGTGCGGAGGACCGTGGTGATCATGGCGCGCTCGGAGCGGGCGAGTTCGTGGGTCTCGCCGGAGCCGATCTCGTCGTCCATCGCGCGCAGGGCGGCGAGGCGGTCTTCGATCAGGTGGGCGCTGCGGGCACTCACGTGGGGGCGGCGATCGTGGAGGACGGCGTGGGCGGGGGAGGCCGTGGCCCAGTGGGCGAGGGTGGTGGCGGACAGGATGCCGCCGCTGAGGAGTGCTGACCGTCGGTTCATGTCCGTCTCCGGTCTTCCTAGGTGTTCCAGTGCGGTGAGCGCACCGGCCGGAGTCCACGGGGCGGTCAGCAGGACCTGGTCGTCGGCCAGGGCGAGGTGGAGCCAGGTGGGCCAGCCCAGGGCGCGGGTCTGGTCGATCGGCACGTGGAGGAGGTCGGCCATGGCCGCTTCGGTGTGGCGGTCGGGGCGTACTCCGCGTTTCCACCGGCTGACTTTCTCCGGCCGGGTGGCCATGGGTCCCAGGCCGAGGCCTTCGTGGTGGGCTGCGAGGCGGCGCAGGAACGCGCCGTGGTCGCGGCAGCCGAGGAGGTCGAGCACGCGCCGGAGGAGGTCCGCCGCTTCGGATTCGACCACGTCCGGCCCCCTGGTTCTGCGCCTTGTTCGGTCTTTGTTCCGGTGTGTCCCAGTGTCCTGCACGGCGGGGCCGGTAGGGCAAGAGGTCTGCGCGAGAAGGCAGGGGGAGGCATAGGGCGGCAGGGCGAGGCAGCCGTGCCGCGCTGTTGCGGCGGCGGGGCGGGGGTGAGGATTTCGGTGCACGCCCACCACGGCCCGGGCGGCCCGCGCCCGGCCCATGACCTCTGGGGAGAGACATGTCCGAGATGACGTTCGGTCACGTGGCGGACGAGTCCGCGGTCCGTACGGGTCTGTTGCAGACCGGTACCTGCAACCTCGCGCCGATGCCGGAGGCCGTGCCGGAGACGCCCGCCACGGTGTCGGCGGACGGGGGATCCTCCTCCGCCTGACGAAACGGTACGCAAGTACGGCAGTCCGGGTCCCGGGGTGCGGCACCGCCGCACCCCGGGACCATCCGCGAGTCCGAGGAAGGGGAGGGACGTATGCCGAGCACCGTGTTCCGGCGTCACCCGGCGCTGCTGGCCGCCGTTGAGGAGGTGGGCGGGCGGCGGCGGATCACTGTCGCGGTCCACGACGGGAGACCTCCGCTGCTGGTGGACGACGCCCGTCTGCTGGCCGCGCTGAGCGGGCTCCCGGAGGGCGGTTTCACCCGGGCCGAGGCCTTGACGGGGTGGGACAGCGCGGGACTGGGAGACGTCAAGGAGCCGTTGTGGGGCTTCTGCACACGCGAGGCCGGGCTGATCGTCACGAAGGCCGAGGAGGGCGTGTTCCGGCACGACGCCTACCACGGGGCCACCCGCGGTTATCCGTTCCTGGACATGGGCCGGGCACAGGCGTTCGACACGGACAACGCGCTGATGCGCCACTACACGGCCGTGGACGGGTACCCGCCGGTCTACACCGACCTTCCTCACCGGGGGCGGTGGCCGCTGGCGAAGGCGGAAACGGTCACCAGTCCCCCGGACGGCGGTGAGTACCTGTTGATGGAGGAGCTGGCGCTGCTGCTCGACGGCACCTTCGGGGAGCGGCGGCGACTCGACCCGGACGACACCGGCACCTATCTCCAGGTCGAGCTGGTTTTCAAGGCGGTGCCGTCGGGCGGGGCCCGGCACCCGGTCGAGGCCCTGCTGTGGCTGCGGGCCGAGGGCCTGCCGGAGGGCCTGTACCACTACAACGTCCGGGCGAACACGCTGGATCTGCTCCAGGTCCGGCCCGGCCGAGCCGCCCTGACGGCCGCCTGCCCCGCCCTGCCCGATCTGGCCGGCGGGAGGGGGCCGGTGGCGGTGGTGATGCTGGCCGCCGTGATGCGGCGGCCGATGTGGCGCTACCGCGACCCCCGCTCCGCCCGCGCCGTGTTCATCGACGCCGGACACATCGTCCAGCACCTGGCCGAGACCGGTGCGTGGCTGGGCTGGAGGTGGAGCGGCCTGCCCGCCTTCGACGCCCCCGCCCTGGCCCGCGACCTGGGTCTGGACCCCGAGACGACGCCCGTGCTGGAGATGGGGGTGCTGCGCCGATGACCGAGACGGTGCAGAGCGTGCCGCAGGTCCTGCTCGACCCGTTCGCGGCCGGCCCGGTGCTGACCCCGTTGGAGGCCGCCGCTCTGGCCGCCGCTCTGACCCCGTGCACCCGGACCGCCCTGAAGGAGGCGGGGTTCGGCGACACCCTGGTCGACTCGATGGTGGAGCGGGGTCTGCTCGCCGGGGCCCCGGCGGAGGCCGGCCTGTGGCACCGGCACGGCTGGGGCCGCCCCCGGGCCCTCCTGCACGCCGCCGCCACCCACCGCGCCCGCCGCGCCGCGGAAACGCCCACCGACCACGCGACCACGACCACGCCCGTGCTCGGGCCGGTGTCCGGTGTGCTCGACGGGCGGGCGGCGTTCGACCGGGCTCTGGCCCGGCGCAGCGTGCGCCGGTTCGACCGCCGGCCGATGCCCGCGCCGGTCCTGTACACGGTGCTGGCCGCGACCGTTCCTCTGCTGGAGGCGTGGCCGCATCTGCGGCTGTACGCGGCGGTTCAGGACGTGGAGGGGATCGAGCGCGGCGTCCACACCCACCGCGCCGGTGCCCTGGATCTGCGCAGCGCCGGGCTGGACGACGCCCGGTTGAGGGCCTGCGCGCATCAGTACTGGGTGCTGGGCACCGGGGCCGTGCTGTTCCTCACGGTGTCCTGGCCGGCGCTGGAAGCGGCTTACGGCCGTGGGCCGGACGCCTACACGCGGGTGCTCGGCGAGTGCGGGCGCGTCGCCCATACGGCGGTGCTGGCCGCTGCCCGGGCGGGGGCGGGGACCTGGATGACCCCCGCTCTGGACGAGGAGACGGCCGCCGGCCTGTGCGGCCTGGACACGAGGGTGGAGGAGGCTCTGTACATGCTGAAGACCGGCATGCCCAGGAACACGACGACAATGGAGGACATGCGGTGAAGGCCAATACCCGCCGGGACAACAAGCTGGCGTTCGACCGGGTCGCCGACGTCTACGACACCGCCCGCCCCCTCATCCCCCAGCACCTGGTCGACTCCCTCGCCCGAGCCACCGGCCTCGCCCCCGGCGAACGCGTCCTCGACGTCGGCGCCGGGACCGGACAGCTCACCCTGCCGCTGCGCGCCGCCGGATTGACGGTCACCGCGCTGGAACCCGGGGCCCGGCTGCGGGCCCTGCTCGCCGCACACACGGCGGGCGACCCGGGCATCACCGTCCAGGGCGGATTCTTCGAGGAGTACACCGCCCCGCACGGCTCGTTCGCGGCCGTGATGTCCGCCAACGCCTGGCAGTGGATCGACCCCGCCGTCTCCTACACCAAGGCCGCCGACCTCCTCATCGCCGACGGGCACCTGGCGCTGATCTGGAACTTCCCGATCGCCGCCGACCCCGCCCTGCAACAGAAACTGAACCAGGCCCTTGAGCAGCGTCATCCCGACGCGGTCCGTGACCCCGCCACCCACCGTAGCGGCATCGAGGCCCGCGCCCGCCAGGGCCGCGCCGAACTCACTACCTCCGGCCGCTTCGACACACCCCGGTGGCAGTTCACCCACGACACCCTCCACCTCACCCCGCACGCCTACTACGAGCTGCTCCTCTCCTACGCCAACGCCGCCACCCTCGACGAGAGCGCCCGCACCGACCTCCGCACCCAGGTCACCTCCGTCCTCGCCGAACACGGCGCGGAAACCGTGGAGATCGACAACCTGCTCTACACCTGCACCGCCCAGCTGAAAGAACACTGGTGAACGCGATCACCACGGCGGCCGCCTTACGCCGCGACGGCTACGCCGTCCTGCCCGGCCTCATCCCCACCCGCCTGCTCACGGACTTCGCCGCCCAGCTCACCACCCGCCTCACGCCCCCCGCCCCCGGCGACCCGCTCACCCGGCTCCGCACCGGCGCCCGGATCGACGCCCAGCGCCTGCGCGCCGCCGGATACGCGTGCGAGGCGCAGCACCGGCTCACGCATCACGGGCCGCTGGCCGAGCTGATGGCCGCTGTCCTGGGCGGGCCGGTATGGGCCCAGCCCCGGCGTTTTCTGCGTCTGGTCCCGCCCGGCCCGCGCGTCTGGGCGACCGAGCCGCACCAGGACTACCGCTACGTCCAGGGCGCGGTCGACACCCTCACCGCCTGGATTCCCCTGCACGAGGTGCCCGACGGCGCGAGTGAGCTGCGGGTGGTGCCCGGCTCCCACCACCGCGGTCTGTGGCCCGTCACCACCCGCACCGGCGGCACGCTGCCCCACCCGGTCGGTCTGGCCCCCGGTGACCCCCGATGGCGGGCGGTTCCGGTGCTTGCCGGTGACGTGGTGGTCTTCCACTCACTCACCGTCCACTCCACCCTCCCCCCTGCCGGACCCCTGGGCCGCGTCTCGCTCGATGTGCGCTACCAGCGCACCACCGCGCCCCTCGCCACGACTGCTCTCCTCGCCCCCTACCCGTGCGAACACCCCGGCGATCCGCACCACTGGGCACAGGACCCGCACCTGCGCCTGCCTGACCCGCTCCCCGCCGTGTCCGCCGTTCCCCACCACCAGGCCGTCATCCCCGACGGTGCCGTCTCCCGCTTCCTGGAGGCCCCGTGACCGAGCATCAGCCGTTCTTCGACGCGACCGGGCTCCTGGCCACCCCCGCCGCCCTGCTGGAACGGCTCCGCGCGGACGGCTACCTGTATGTGCGCGGCATCCTCCCCGCCGCCGACGTCGCCGCGGTACGCCGTCACGTCCTGGCCGTCGCCGACCAGGCCGGATGGCTGCTGCCCGCCGGGCCGGGCGCACCGGCCCCGCCGGCCGATCCCCGGGCGGCGGTGTGGGACCCGGATCCCGTCTACCGCAGCGTCCACCGCCGGATGTGGACCCACCGCGACGTCCACGCGCTCATGCACCACCCGCGCCTGCTCTCCCTGCTGACCACCCTCACCGGCCACAGGGGCCTGCTCGTCCACCCTCGTAAAGTCCTGCGCGCGGTCCACCCCCGCCCCCACCCCGCCGGCCTTGAGAGCGGCTGGCACCAGGACTGGCCCGAGATCCAGGGATCCGAGAACACCCTCACCGTGTGGACCCCGCTCGCCCCCGCCGGCCCCGACACCGGCGCGCTGGCGATCCTCCCGGCCTCCCACCGTCACGGCACCCTGCCGCTGCGGCTGGCCCCCACCGCCGTCGGCTGGGAGGCCGACATCCACCCCCGCCAGACCCAGCTTGCCCTCACCAGACACATCAACCCCGGCGACGTCCTCCTCTTCACCCCGCACACCGTCCACCACGGCACCCCCAACACCAGCCGCCACCTGCGCCTGAGCCTCGACGCCCGCTACCAGCCCGCGAGCGAACCGATCAGCGAGACCTGCCTCGAACTGCGCGACGAACCCTACGGATGGGAATCCGTCTACGCCCACTGGCCCCACCAAGGCCACGACCCACTCGCCCACTACTGGAAACGCCACACCCGACTGAACCCCGTCCCCTACGACCCCCGCTTCGACACATGGCGCGAACGGACCGCACTCGCCGCAGGAAACCGCCACGACCCCCGGGCCCGCCGCGCACTGGAGATCACCGCCGCCCACGGCACCCCCACCCTCGCCACCCGCGCCACCGCGCTCCTGCGCACCCTGCCCACCACCCGCCCGCCACGATGACCAGGCCCGGTCCCCGGAGCTGCCGGGCCTGCACCCGCTGCGCGACAAGAACACCCACGACGACGAGTGAGAGCCGCCAGGGCCTGGCCGTCCACCCGGCGAGGGGCAGCCCCGCCCGGTTCGGGAGCCCTTCGCCTCGATCGAGCGCACCCGGCGCGAGCTCCCGGGGCTCGGTGGATCCGGGCGAGCTGGACACGGGCCCGGCCGCGGCAGTATCCGTGCTCGCCTTCGCCGCGCTCCAGGCGTTCGAGCAGCCCTTGTTGGAGTACCGCGCCAGCGCCCTCGGTCGGCTGCGGCGGACCGAGGAGGCCGAGGCGGGGCCCGCCGGGTGTACCGGACCGGGCAGAGCCAGCTCTGGTGCAAGCAGAATACGAACCGCTCGGACGCCATCGGCGTCGTGAGCAAGGCCCCCCAACACAGCGAGGGAACGCACCGCACGGTCAGTACAGGCATCCGTCGGCGAGGGTGCCATGCCGACGGATACGGTGCTACCAGAGCCCGGCACCACCGGCACTGACACACCAGCAGAATCCGGGAACCGCCGTGAAGCATGTAAAGGAAAACAGCATGATCACGTGACAACACCCCAGGTCACGAAGTGTCGTCCCCGCCCGCGCGAGGGTCGTTCCGGCCGAATGCGCCGGCGGGGCCCCGTCATGCTGTCGTCCCCGCCCGCGCGAGGGTCGTTCCGGCTGGCGAGGCTCGCGGGCCCCGGAGTGGAGGTCGTCCCCGCCCGCGCGAGGGTCGTTCGGCGACCAGCCGCGACATCAAGGCCTTGTCCACGTCGTCCCCGCCCGCGCGAGGGTCGTTCGCTCCGCCGGGTCACCACCATCCTCAACCAGGGGTCGTCCCCGCCCGCGCGGGGGTCGTTCGGACGCTTTCGGGATCCGGGGCTTCGTCCGGGCGTCTGCCCCGCCCGGGCGGGGTCGCTCGACAGCCAGGCCGGCCGGGCTGTTCGAAGTGTGTGGCCGGTGCCGGACTGAGACTGCCATCGCGGAGGCCGGGCTGGTGACCGGCACCGCCGAGGTCCGGGCGTCACTGGCGGCCGGCATCGGACGCATCCGGCGCGAGCTTCCGAGGCTCGGTGGACCTGGCCGACCTGGACACGGACCCGGCCTCGGCCGTGCTCGCCCACGCCGTCCGCCAGGCCGTCAAGGCCGCGCTGCCGGACTACCGCGCCAGCGCCCTCGGCAGGCTGAGCCGGACCGGGGAAGCTGATGCGGAAGCCAGGCGGGCCTACAAGGCCGAGCAGGGAAGGCGCTGGTACCAGCACAACCCGAACGGCACGGACGTCGTCACGGCGGCGGCGAAGGCGCCGCCGACACCGCCCGGACCCGCACTGCGCAGCACCTGCTCACCGCGCGCCTGGAGCAGCTGCGCGAGCAGACCTCCACCCGGACCGAGCAGATGGCCGTGCCGTGGGCGGAGCGGCTGCCCGAGCTCGCCGCGCGCCCGCTGAACGACGACGGCGGAGCAGTGATCGCGTGGTCGCCGAGCTGAGCCGTGTCGACCTGGCCCGCCGTCCCCCTGGCCGCGTCACCGGGGGACGGCGGGCAGTCGCCTCCGTGGTCCGCTGGCGGCGTGCCGGTGCGGCCGCCTCGGACCGAAGTGGGTGTGCGGATATGGGTACTCGGTGCCGGTGCGGGTGGTTCGGGTCCTCGGCTCAGACGCATGCAAGCGACCAGGACCGGCGTATACGGTGCTGTCTGATGTCGGCAACATCGCAGCAGCACCCGGGAGCTCTCCTGAACCATGTAAACGAAAACAGCATGATCACGCGACAACACCCCAGGTCACGAAGTGTCCGCCCCGCCTGCGCGGGGGTCGTTCTCTCCGTGGTCCTCCGCCAGAGGTCCTCGTACGGTCCGCCCCGCCCGCGCGGGGGTCGTTCCAGCCGCGAGTCATCGAGGTGCAGGACATTCGCGTCCGCCCCGCCCGCGCGGGGTCGTTCTTCCTCGGCCGGGCACCAGGCCAGGATCGCCGAGTCCGCCCCGCCCGCGCGGGGGTCGTTCCCCCGTACGGGCGGGCGGCGATTCCGGTCGGCTGTCCGCCCCGCCCGCGCGGGGGTCGTTCGGCCAGCGGGGACAGGGCTTTCGGTGGCTACGTGTCGTCCCCGCCCGCGCGGGGTCGCTCGACCAGCCCGGTTGGCCGGGCTGGTGACCGTCGCCATCGAGGTCCGGGCGTCGCTGGCGGCCGGCAGCGAGCGCACCTGGCACGGGCTCCTGGGGCTCGGTGGATCCGGCTGAGCTGGACGCGGAGCGGCCGCGGCAGTATTCGTGATCGCCTTCGCCGCGCTCCAGGCGGTCGAGCAGCCCTTGTTGGAGTACCGCGCCAGCGCCCTCGGCCTGCTCGGACGTACGGAAGAAGCTGAGGCGGAGGGCCAGCCCCAACGCACCAAGGGAGGCACCGCGCGGTGAGTGCAGGCATCCGTCGGCGAGGGTGCCATGCCGACGGATACGGTGCTACCAGAGCCCGGCAGCACTTGACGCTGACACACCAGCAGAACCTGGGAACGGTCGTGAAGCATGTAAAGAAAAACAGCATGATCACGCGACAACACCCCAGCTCACGAAGTGTCCGCCCCGCCCGCGCGGGGGTCGTTCCTGCCAGTACGACGTTGCGCGGGAACCATGTCCGTCCGCCCCGCCCGCGCGGGGGTCGTTCGTCGAGCCGCTCCGGTCCGGGGTCGAGGTGCCAGTCCGCCCCGCCCGCGCGGGGGTCGTTCTCTCAGGGAGCTGAGCGACGATCCGACCCCCGGGTCCGCCCCGCCCGCGCGGGGGTCGTTCGCACACAGCCCGGCCGACAGGGGTGTGTGGCTGGTGCCGGACCGAGGCGGCCATCGTGGAGACCGGGCTGGTGCCGTCGCCGTCGAGGTCCGGACGTCGCCGGCGGCCAGCAGCGGGCGCACTCGGCACGAGTTCCCTGGGCTCGGTGGATCCGGGCGAGCTGGACACGTACCGGCCGCGGCAGTGCCAGTGCTCGCCCACGCCGCGCTCCAGGCGATCGAGCAGCCCCTGCCCGAGTACCGCACCAGCACCCTCGGCCGGCTGCGGCGGACCAAGGAAGCCGAGGCGGAGGCACGCCGGGCGTACCGGACCGGGCAGAGCAACCGGTGCTGGTGCAAGCACAACCCGAACCCCGCGGACGCCGTCACCGCCGTGAGCAAGGCCCCCGACAACGGCGAGGGAACGCACCGCACGGTCAGTGCAGACATCCGCCGACGCGACCGCCATCTCGACGGATACGGTGCTATCCAGAGCCCGGCACCACTGACGCTGACACACCAGCAGGATCTGGGAACGGTCGTGAAGCATGTAAAGGAAAACACCATGATCACGCGACAACACCCCAGGTCACGAAGTGTCCGCCCCGCCCGCGCGGGGGTCGTTCGGGGGTGAGCGCCCCCGTGCACGGAGGAGAAGCGTCCGCCCCGCCCGCGCGGGGGTCGTTCGGGGGTGAGCGCCCCCGTGCACGGAGGAGAAGCGTCCGCCCCGCCCGCGCGGGGGTCGTTCTGATCAGATAGGTTCCGCGCGGACTGGCCTCCGGTCCGCCCCGCCCGCGCGGGGGTCGTTCGTTGCCTGTCTGGTTGCATGGAAGTCGGGCATCGTCTGCCCCGCCCGCGCGGGGGTCGTTCAGGCTCTCGCGCCCCGAGTCCCCAACGGCCGTCGTCCGCCCCGCCCGCGCGGGGGTAGCTCGTCGTCAGCCAGAACGTTTTGCGCTTTGCCGAGCCGTTTCCCCCTGGGGCCGAGTTGACCAGTTGCAGCTCACGAGGAGGTCCGGGGCGGCAGGATGAGCGGAGTGGACTTCATAAAGCATGTCGGGACCAATCAAGCGGCGTTCACGGTGATCGTCGCCTGCCTCGCGATCCTCGGAGGCATCGTCGGCAACTGGATCAGTGCCTGGCTGCAGTCACGCGCCGGCAGGGCGCAAGCGGCGGCGGCCAAGGAGGCCGCGCGGATCACCGCCGAGGCACAGCGGCTGGCCGCTCTTTACACCGATCGGCGGGTGCTGCTGGCGCGGCTGGTGGAGACGACGAGGCTTGTGCACACCGCGATCGTGGAGGCGTCTGAGCCTTCGTCCGGCAATGCGTCGAGGGACGGCGTCACCACGATCTGGCCGCTGGTCGATCAGATGCGCCATCAGCAGACTGAGTTGTCGCTTGTGGCACCGGAAGACGTCATGCAGTCCTGTGGGATCCTCCACAAATCCACTCAGGACTCGATCGAGCTGCTGGTGGAGCGCGGCCCGGCACGCTGGGCCCAGGCGCGCCTGGACGGCATGCCAGGAGCGGACGCCGCCAGGGCGCGCGAGGTGCTGGACGAGTTGCGAGAGTGCCATCGTGAAGAGCTGCCCGAAGGGGACATCGAGCTTTTCCGCGATGCCGCCCGGCAGGCCCTGCGAATGGTGCCGGGCCTGGAGGATCCAGACCCGGACGCTCTGGTCGGGGATGTGTGGAAGGTGCCGGCTCAGCCGCTGTTCCACGCGGCGACGCAGAAGAACGCAGCCTCACTCGCGCAGCTGATAAATCAGGCACGGCAGGTGCTGTCAGCCGAGCGCGTGGACACCGCCTGCCAATGACATATCCGAGCCGACTGCCGACCGACCTCCCCATTCCGTCTTCCCTCCTGCGCGGAGGTAGTTCGCCTCCGACCGGCTCCCCACCGAGATCCTTCGCGTCGTCCCCGCCCGCGCGGGGGCCGCCCGGGGCAGCGGTCACGGAGTCGGGCGTTCCTTGCAGCGGATGCCGAGCCCCAGCTCGGCCAGCGCGTCGATCACGACCGCGACGGGATCTCCGAGGGACGTCAGGTCGAACCACTCTCCTCGCACCCGGCGCCCCGCGAACCGCTCGTGCAACACACTCTCGAAGTCGCCCTCCACGTCCAGAAGCGGAACGAGCCGGGCGGGCTGGCCGGTCTGGAGCTGTGCCATCCGGGACTTGAGCGTGCCAGCGGTCTGCCCGATCTTCGTCAGCGGGGAGCCCTCCATGCCGACGAGGTACGTCCGCACGGTCCGGACCGGGCCCCGTGCCGCCGGCGGCATGGGAGAGGAGAGGGCCGAGTCCGCCTCCTCGTCCTCCACGTCCTCCGGGTTCAGACGCCGCACGATCGGCGTGCCGCCGCCCTGGATCGTCAGGGTCTTGCCGATCGGCGTGCCGTCGGCCCTGAACTCGGTCCGGACGATCTGCATGACGACGACGGGGCCCCTGTACCCCAGGACTTCCAGCTCGGCCTCCGTCGCGTACCGGGAGGAGACCTCGGTCTCCTCCCGCACGGCTTCGCTCAGCCGAGGCTGCCAGAGGTCGCACCCCAAGCGTCCGCTCCGGTTCTCCACGGCCCGACCCTACAAGGGCCCGACCGCACGGCGAGCGTCTTTCACAGCAGAGTGAAGCGGCAGGCCGAACGCGTGCGCTGGGCGTCTACGGTTCGGGGATGAGGCGTACGACGGTGACGGTCAGGATCCCGGTGGAGACCATGTAGCGGACGATCACCCGGGAGACCACGGCCTCGCGCCGGTCCTTGTCACCGCCCACCGGTGTGGAACCGTGTCCGTAGGGGTCGGTGCCCAGGGTGCGGGCCACGGCCGTCCTGAAGCTGCTGGGGGAGGCGAGTTTGCCGAGCGCTTCCTCGGCGGCGGGTGCGAAGGCGATCCGGTACCTCACGCGGCGGCCGTCCCCAGCCCGGCGGCCTGCCGCTCCGCCCGCAGCAGAACATCCACCCGGTCGAGTTCGTCACCCGGGATGACCTCCAGGGCCCACTTGCGCACCAGCCGCCCGACCGTGGCAGGCGCAGCCGCGGCGATCTCCCCGTCGAACACGGGGCGGAGCTCGGCGGACAGCGCGGCCCGTACATCCCCGACCGTGAGAGGCACCACGAACCGCTCACCATGCACATCGACGGTGACCGGGCCCGGTACATCGGGCCGGGGCTCACGGTCCAGCTCCGCGAACCCGGCCTGCTGGGCTCTGATCCGCTGGACGACCGCCTCCTCCTCATCCTCGAGGTCCGGGGTGTACGGCACCGGCTCGGCCATGACGCTCACGCTCCCTCTCAGGTCTCCCGCCACGCTACCGACAGCCCACCCGCACCGTGCCCGGGAACGGGAAGACCCCAGCCGGCGGACATGCGTTCGCCCGCTCACCCCGGCACGGCGGAAACCCCGGAAACCTCTGCGTCGCCGTCCACGTCCGCAGCCGACCGAACGGGTGCCTCCAAGTCGAAGGCGTCGCCCACCCGGACGCGGCCGAGGGCGCTCGCGCGGTCGGCCAGAGCACTGCCCGCCCCCGTGCGGGGTGGCTGCTCGCAGCACGATCGACCGGGCTGTGCGAGGGGCTTCCGGCTACCGGTGCCAGACCGAGGCGGCCATCGCGGAAGCCGGGCCGATGCCCGTCGCCGCCGAGGTCCGGACGTCGCTGGCGGCCAGCAGCGAGCGCACCAGCACGAGCTCCCGAGGCTTGGCGGGCCTGGGCGAACTGAACACGGACCCCGCCGCGGCCGCGCTCGCCTTCGCCGTCCGCCAGACCGTGGAGACCGCGCTGCTGGAACACCGCACCCAGCACCCTCGGCCTGCTCAAGCGTATCGGACCGGGCAGAACTGGCTCTGGTGCAAGCACAACCCGAACCGCACGGACACCATCGCCGCCATGAGCAAGGCCGCCGACGCAGCGAGGGAACGCACCGCACGATGAGAACAGACATCCGCCGACGCAACCTCCATACCGACGGATACGGTGCTACCAGAGCCCGGCCACCACTGACGCTGACACACCAGCAGAATCTGGGAACCGCCGTGAAGCATGTAAAGGAAAACAGCATGATCACGCGACAACACCCCAGGTCACGAAGTGTCTGCCCCGCCCGCGCGGGGGTCGCTCTCGGGGGACGTTGCCCGCGCCACCCTCCGGGCGGTCTGCCCCGCCCGCGCGGGGGTCGCTCGGCTGAGCTGGACGCGGAGCGGCCGCGGCAGTAGTCTGCCCCGCCCGCGCGGGGGTCGCTCTGCACTGTCGAGCCGCTGCGATGCCAGCGCCTCGTCTGCCCCGCCCGCGCGGGGGTCGCTCGTCGGGCGGCTGCGCCGGTCGAACGCCGCAACCGTCTGCCCCGCCCGCGCGGGGGTCGCTCGGGCGGCCCTCGATGGGGTGTTGGAGTCCTGGGGTCTGCCCCGCCCGCGCGGGGGTCGCTCCACGTGGATCACCGTGTGGGAGCCGGTGCCCGCGTCTGCCCCGCCCGCGCGGGGGTCGCTCCGCCTGCGAGAGCTGTCCGAAGAGGTCGGCCTGGTCGTCCCCGCCCGCGCTGGGGTCGCTCGTCAGGTAGAGGTGCGCGGTACCGGCCCCCGCGGTCGTCCCCGCCCGTGCGGGGGTCGTTCCGCGATCGTGACCGACATCCGAGCGGGCATCGCGTCTTCCCCGCCCGCGCGGGGGTTGCTCCATGACGGCGACAAGGAGGCCGCCCGGCTGGACGTCCGCCCCGCCCGCGCGCGGGGGTCGTTCCTAGTACCCGGTGCTCGCGCCGAGGCGGCCGGTGTCCGCCCTGCCCGCGCGGGGTCGTTCACCGAACATCGTGGTGATCTGCTCGATCAGGCCGTCCGCCCCGCTCGCGCGGGGTCGCGGTAGTGGTGGAGTGGTAGACGAAGGCGATGTGGGAGTTGTCGTGGCGGGTGTTCCCCCGAGGCCGGCGTTGTCGCGGACGATGTACCGGCTCTGATGGAGCAGGTTCTAGTTCAGTGCCAGTGCCAGGCTGCGGCGACCAGTCCGGCCTCCACCTCGGTCTGAGGGCAGCCGAAGGACTCGGACAGCCCGGTCGACCGTGCTGCCGAGCGACCCTCGCGCGGGTGGGGGTGGTGAGTTGACGCCGGTAGCCACGTCGGCCGAACTGCTTGGCCGCAGCATGCCAAAGCCTTCGGATGGGAAGGGCACAGGTGGCGGCAGGTGCGTGTGCT
>NZ_BAAASB010000045.1:0-17788 GCF_039532665.1 Streptomyces amakusaensis
GACCATCGTCGCGGTGAACAAGGATCCCGAGGCCCCGATCTTCGACCTCGCCGACTACGGCGTCGTCGGAGACCTCTTCACCGTCCTGCCCCAACTCACCGAAGACATCAACCACCGCAAGAACTGAGACCGGGACGGAACGACCGGTCACGCGGAAGGCCCTGCGGCGCACTCCTCGCCGCAGGGCCTCGCGCTGTCCCGGTGTCCCGGACACCCGGCCTGATCAGATCTTGCGGGCGACTCCCCCGTAGATGGGGGCGAGCAGCGCCTCGACGGGCTCCGCGCCCGGTTCCGGACGCCAGCGGTCGGCGAGCTGGACGCCCGGATCGACCAGCTCCATCCCCTCGAAGAAGGTGGCCAGCTCCTCCCCCGACCTCGCCTGCGCGGGAATGCCGTTCTCCTCGTAGATCTGCACGACACGCTCCCAGGTCCTCGGGTCGAACTCGCCCGTCACATGGGACAGCACCAGACAGCTCCCGGGGGCCATCGGCTCCATGAGCCGCCGGACCACGTCCCGGGGATCGTGCTCGTCGGTGATGAAGTGGAGCAGCGCGATCAGCGAGAGCGCCACCGGCTTGCGGAAGTCCAGTATCTGCTGCGCGCCCTCAAGGATCTTCTCGACCTCGCGGACGTCCGCCTGGAGATACTCGGTGCGCCCCTCGGCCGTGCCCCGGAGCAGTGCCTCGGCGTGACGGAGCACGATGGGGTCGTTGTCCACGTACACCACGCGGGCGTCCGGGATCGGCTTCTGGACCACCTGGTGGAGATTGGGCTCGGTGGGAATCCCGGTCCCTATGTCGAGGAACTGCCGCACGCCCCGTTCGGCGAGCAGTTGGGAGGCCCGCCGCATGAACGCGCGATTGACCCGCGCCATGGTCTTGACGGACGGAAAGAGTGAGATCACCTTCTCGGCGGCTTCCCAGTCGACGGGGTAACTGTCCTTCCCGCCGAGGTAGTAGTCGTACATCCGAGCCGGATGAGGCTTGCTGGTGTCGATGGCACCAAAGCCGTCACCGGTGTCCGTCATCGAGGACCCTCCGTTCGATTTCCCTGCTGCCGCGATCCCCACCCGCGCCGTGTACCGAACGGGCCAATGCGCTAAGTAGTCTGTCACGGCGGCCAGTTGACGGACCAGGCGGCACGTCGTGTCTGCGCACTGTACGGAAGTCCCGGGCCGGTCCCGGCATCGGCACGGGTATCCCCGGTGATATCCGGCCGGACTCGGCGGCGGCCCGGCCCGGGGGCGCACGGGCCCGGCGGGCGGCGGGCCGATACACAGCCGATACACAGTCGCCTTCCGGCCGAGGCATGATCTTGCCTTCGCCGAGATGCGGCTCACGCAGAGTGGAGACCACCCCGCGAGGTCTCCCCGGACCTCCGCCCCAGGTCCACGCGTCGCTCCCGGCGGCGCGTGGACCGCCCGCCCCGGGCCACAGGGCATCATGGGAGACCGGCACCCCCGGGCGGCACGCCCCTGCGGAAGGCGGCCACAAGCAATACATATCCGAAATGGTGAGAAATGCCCGGTTTTAAGGTCGGTGGCGGTCCGTCATCCGGCTCCGCCACCGTTCTGCTGGTCGAGGACGACGAGGTGATCCGTACCTCGGTCACCATGGCGCTGGAGCGCTACGGCTACACGGTGCATGCGGCGGCCGACGGGCTGACCGGGCTCGAACTCTTCCGGGAACAAGGTCCCGACCTGCTGCTTCTCGATGTGATGCTGCCGGAGCTGGACGGCATCGGCCTCTGCCGGAAGATCCGTGAGTCGAGCCTCACCCCCATTCTCATGATGTCCGCGCGGGGCGACTCGCTCGATGTGGTCGCGGGTCTGGAGGCCGGTGCGGACGACTATGTCGTCAAGCCGGTCGACACCCCGGTCCTGGTGGCCAGAATCCGTTCACTCCTGCGCCGGGCCACCTTCACTCCCGGCCCGGAGAGCGCCGCGGACTCCCCCGCCGGCGGGCCCGGCGCCCGGCCGCCCGGCGACCGGCTCGTCTTCGGCGATCTGACCGTCGACACCAACGGTCTGGAGGTGTTCCGGGACGGGGTCCGGATCGCTCTCGCCCCCACCGAACTGCGGCTGCTGCTCCAGTTCGCGGCGTACCCCGGCATCGTGCTCGACCGCCAGACGCTGCTGCGCGAGGTGTGGGACTACGGCTGGGACGGCGACAGCCGGGTGGTCGACCTCTGTGTGCAGCGGCTGCGCAAGAAGATCGGCGGCGACCGCATCGAGACGGTCCGCGGCTTCGGCTACAAGCTGCGGCGCTGACGTGGGACGGAGCGGCTCGGCCGGGACGGCGGGCGCACGGATCCTGCGGGCGGTGCGCGCGCTGCTGAACTGGCGGTCGCTGCGCTGGAAGATCACCGCGCTCGTCGTCGCCGCGTCCTGCTCGGTGGCGCTGGTCGTGGGCGGGCTGGTGCACTTGACCACCGTCCAGCGGCTTCAGTCCGAGGCGCGCTCCATCGCCCTCACCGAGCTGGCGACGGTGGTCCGGGAGCACCGGGCGGCGGGGCTCGCCGACGTCCCCTCCCTCGATGAGCTGCCCGAGGAGCTGCGGCGGCGCGTCGCCCTCTCGGACACGCCCGTCACCTGGTACGACACCCGTCGCCCCGGCGAGCCGTGGATGTGGGCGGCCGAACGCCTGGGCGACGGAGCGGTGGCCGTCAGATTCGAGAGGGGCGCCGAGGAGCGCAGCCTCGCGGCCCTGGACCGCAGCCTCGTCCAGGCGGTGGTGGCGGCGCTGCTGGTGGTCGTACCGCTCTCCGTGCTGATCACCGAGGTGCTCAACCGGCGGCTGCGGCGGGTCACGGTCACCGCGCGGGCCATCGCCGGCGGCGATCTGGACGCCAGGACCGGCGCGCGCGACCGGGGCGGCGACGAGATCGCCGACATCTCCCGGGCCGTCGACTCGATGGCCGCCGCGCTCCAGGAGCGGCTGCTGACCGAGCAGCGGTTCACCGCCGATGTCGCGCACGAGCTGCGTACCCCGCTGATGGGGCTGGTCACCTCCACCGGTCTGCTGGCGGACGGCGAGGCCACCGAACTGGTGCGCGACCGGGTGCGGGTGCTGCGCGGGCTGGTCGAGGATCTGCTGGAGATCTCCCGGCTGGACGCCGGGGCGGAGGCGGCGGATCCGCGACGGGTGCCCGTGGGCAGTGTGGTCGAGGCGTCCGTGGCGCGCACCGGGCTGCGGGCGAGTACCACGGTCATGGAGAACGCCGAGACACAGACCGATCCGCGCCGGCTGGACCGGATCATCTCCAATCTGGTCGTCAACGCGCACCGGCACGGCCGTGGTCCGGTCGAGGTGCGGGTGGACGGTCTCACCGTCGTCGTACGCGACCACGGGCCGGGCTTCCCCGCCGCGCTGCTGGAGTCGGGGCCGCAGCGGTTCCGCACCGGCAGCGCCGAACGCGGTCACGGTCACGGTCTGGGGCTGACCATCGCCCTGGGGCAGGCCCGGGTGATCGGCGCGGTGCTGCGGCTCTCCAACGCGCCGGACGGCGGGGCGGTCGCCGTGCTGCGGCTGCCCGCCGATACGGAGCCGATACACGACTGAGCGCCGGCCGGTGACCGGCCTCGGGCCGGTGAAGACGTCGGCACCGGAGGGTGATGGAGCTGCGCCGCCCGGCGCGTCCGTCTCCCCCGGAGGTATCCATGCACGTCCAGCCCGGTCCAGCTCCGTCCGCCGAGCGACGGCCGGTGACTGTCGCCGTCGCACCGCCGTCACCGTCGCCGGGACGCCGTCGGCTGCTGCGGGGCGCTGCCGCCGGGCTGGCCCTTGCGGTGCTCGGCGGCGGGGCGGCACTCCTCGGGGCGGGACGGGAGGAGTCGGCCGCCGTCACCGTGACGGAGACCGGCGGGACCATGCGGCTGCCGTGGCCGAAGGACGGCCAGGCGGGTGTCGCGGTCACCGGGCTGGGGGTCCTGGGGACCAGCGGTGAGCAGAAGCCGGTGCCGATCGCCAGCGTCACCAAGGTGATGACCGCGTACGTCGTCCTCCGCGACCGTCCGCTCCGGCAGGGCGAGTCCGGGCCCCGGGTCACCGTCGACCAGCGGGCCTCGGACGAGTCCCACTCCCTCCACGAGTCGACCGTGCGGATCTCGGCGGGGCAGGAGCTGACCCAGCGGCAGCTGCTGGAACTGCTGCTGCTGCCGTCGGGCAACAACGCGGCCCGGCTTCTGGCGCGCTGGCACTCCGGCACGGAGGAGGCCTTCGTGGCGAAGATGAACCGGGCCGCGAAGGAGCTGGGGATGAGCCGTACCACGTACACCGGCCCGAGCGGTCTTGAGGCGTCCACCAGGAGCACGGCGGCCGATCAGCTGCGGCTCGCCGAGGCGGTGATGCGCGACGAGGTCTTCCGGTCGATCGTCGCCACCCGCGAGGTCACCGTCGGCGGCGGCACCGGGACGGTCGTCAACACCAACAAGCTGCTGGGGACCTCGGGGGTGGTGGGTGTGAAGACCGGGTCGAGCACCCCGGCGGGCGGTGCGCTGATGTGGGCCGCGGAGACCGGCGACGGCCATGGCGGCGGTCTGATCCTCGGGGTGGTGCTGCACCAGAAGGCGAACACCACTCCGGCGGCGGGCCTTCAGGAGGCCTTCGACAGCAGCGAGAGACTGATCACCGCGGCCCGGCGGGAGCTGCGCGAGGCGCGCGCCGTCCGCCGGGCCTGACTCCGCCCGGAACCGGGCAGAGCCGGCCGGGCCTCAGACGCCGAAGGCGGCGGCGTACCGGATGACCCCGGACGGAACCGGCTGGTCCGAATCCAGGACGAGGGCCATCATCGCCTCGTCGGGGACCTCGAACGGCGCACGGATCCCCCAGCGGGAGGCCGGCTCGAAGCCGAACCGGGGGTAGTAGTCGGCGTGCCCGAGGACCAGCACCAGGCTCTCCCCCTGCTGCCGGGCCGCTTCGAGCGCCGCGCGGATCGCGGCGGAGGCCGCGCCCCGGCGCTGCTGGGCGGGGAGAGCCGCGCAGGGGGCGAGGGCGAGCGCCGGGTGGCCGTCGACATGACAGCGAGTGAGCAGGGCGTGCGCGACAAGGGTGCCGTCGGGGGCCTCGGTCACCAGGGACAGCCCGTCGATCCACGCTTCCGCGTCGGCGCGCAGGGCATCCACCAGATCGGCTTCGGCGGGGGTCGGGAAGGCTGCCGCGTTGATCGCGTGGACCGCCTCGGCGTCCCCGGGACGCTCGGGACGGGTGGTCCAAATACTCATGAGGATTCCGTTCGCCCCTGTGTCTCGGCGGCCGGATCCGGTCGCTCTGCGTGATCCACACGCTAACACGACCCGCCGGAGCGCCCCGGTGTGCCCGGCGGGTCGGCCCGCGCCGTGGCACGGTCGTCGTACGCCGGATACACGCCGGGTTCACCCGGCGGTGGTCTCCCGTGCACCGGCGCGGGGCATCACCACTGCAGAGCCACAGAACCCTTCAGACCCCAGGATCAGGCTGTCGGAGGAATCCATGCGAAGAAACGCACACGCCCGGCTTGCGGCCCTGTCCCTCTCCGTCTCCGCCGTCGTCGTGTCGGCCGCCGTGGCGGGCGGGGGCACGGCGCGGGCCGTCCCGGCGGCCGGCCCGCCCCCGGTGCCCGCCGCCGTCGACGGCGGGAAGTGGCGCTCCGGCCACCTCCAGGGCACGGCCCTGGACCGGGACGGCGGTTTCATGTACTTCTCGTTCACCGATCTGCTGGTCAAGACCGATCTGCGGGGCAGGCCGGTCGGCTCGGTCACGGGCTTCACCGGGCATCTGGGGGACCTCGACTTCAACAAGGACGACGGCCGGGTCTACGGCTCGCTGGAGTACAAGTCCGCGCAGGCGTTCTACATCGCGATCTTCGACGGGGACCGCATCACCCGGATGAACATGGACGCGCACTCCACCGGAGTGGTCTCCACCGTCCATCTGAAGGAGGTCGTGAAGGACTACACGGCCGACATGAACGGCGACGGCGTCTTCGACGGCAACACCGCGAACACCCCCGACCACCGGTACGGGTGCAGCGGCATCGACGGCGTCTCCTTCGGCCCCGGCCTGGATCCGCCGCGCAGGCCCCGGCTCACCGTCGCGTACGGCGTCTACTCGAACACCAGCCGCACGGACAACGACCACCAGGTGCTGCTCCAGTACGACGTGCGGTTCTGGAAGCGGTACGAGAAACCGCTCAGCGAGAGCGATCCGCACACCAGCGGCCCGGCGCGCCCCGACGGGAAGTTCTTCGTGTACACCGGCAACACCACCTACGGTGTGCAGAATCTGGAGTACGACGCGCACAGCGGCGACTGGCGGATGGCCGTCTACAAGGGGAAGAAGAAGACGTTCCCCAACTACTCCCTCTTCGTGATCGACGGCTCGGAGCGCACCCGCTGGGGGCTGGTGCGCGGTCAGGCGAGCCCCGAGGTGGGACGGATGCTCACCCTCGCGCCCCGGGGGCTGCACGACGAGGAATCCGATGTGTACGGGTATCAGTCGGCCGGGCAGTACGGGCTGGTCTCCCTCGACGACGGCCGCTTCTACGTCGCCGAGGCGGGCACCGCCGAATCGGACGGGGTGACTCTGCGGACCGGACGGGCGGTGCTGCACCGCTGGACCGGGCTGACGCCGAACCCGTTCGAGCCGCTGCTGCGGCGGCGCTGACCGGCCGCCGCAGCACGGCCCGGCGTCGGCGGGCCGGCTCGGCGGGGGCGGTCAGGGGCCCGGGTCGAGGACGACGGGCAGTTCGGTGAGACCCCGGAAGGCGGGAAAGGGCACTTCCAGCCAACTCGCCTCGCGGGCGGGGTCGGCCGGCGCGATTTCCGGAAAGCGTTCGAAGAGCGCGGTGAGCGCGATCCGGGTCTCCAGCCGGGCCAGGGAGGCTCCCAGGCAGTAGTGGATGCCGTGGCCGAAACCGAGGTGTGCGCTCTGCGCGTTTCCGGGCCTGGTGACGTCGAAGCGGTCGGGGGCGTCGAACTTGAGCGGGTCGCGGTTGGCCGAGTTGAGCGCGATCTGCACCAGGGCGCCCCGAGGGATCCGGGTCCCGGCGATGTCGAGGTCCTCGGTCGCGTAACGGAAGGTGGCGGTCTCGACCGAGCCGTCGTAGCGCAGCAGTTCCTCGACCGCCGGTCCGATCAGCTCGGGGTCCTCCCGTACCGCGCGGAGCTGGTCGGGGTGGGTGAGCAGTTGGTGGACGGCGTTGCCGATGAGGTAGGCGGTCGTCTTGTGGCCGGCGAACATCAGCAGAAAGGCGGTGGAGATCATTTCGTGCTCGGTGAGGGTGCCGCTCTCGTCCCTGGCCTCGATGAGCGCGCTCAGCAGATCCTCGCCGGGGCGTTCCCTCTTGTCGCCGATGACCTCCGAGAAGTACGCGTACAGGCTCTCCTCCGCGCGCTGCTGGGCCAGTTTCGACTCCTTGCTGAAGCCGGTCTGGGCCACCGTCGTGGACCAGCCCTGGACCTTGGCCCGGTCCGCCTCCGGCACGCCGAGGAGTTCGCAGATCACGATGATGGGCAGCGGGAAGGCGAACACGGCGAGCAGATCGACCGGCTCCCGGGTCGGGGCCTCGTCCAGCAGGGTGTTCACCACGTTCTGGATGTGCGGGCGGAGCGCCTCCACCCGGCGGGGGGTGAAGCCGGAGCTGACCAGTTTGCGCAGCCGGGTGTGTTTGGGGGGATCGGAGTTGAGCATGTGGTCGTCGAGCGCCACGGAGGAGTCTCCGAAGATTCTCCGGTAGGAGTCCATCGCGCCGTACATGTCCTTGCTCAGCCGGGGGTCGGAGAGGGCGGCCCTGGCGTCCTCGTAACGGGTGATCAGATAGGTCTCGATGCCGTGCCGGGGGCGGATCGGGCAGACCGGCGCGGTCTCCCTGAGGAGTGCGTAGACCGGGTAGGGGTCGCGCCGGAAGGCCGGGGTGCACTGCTCGGCCGCGGTGGCCGGGTCGTCGACGCTGGTCACGGACGGCTCCTGAGGTCGAAGACGGCCTCGGCGTTGCCGCCGAGGATGAGCTGCTGGGAGGCCTTGTCGAGCGGCAGTTTCTCGATCAGGCGGATGAACTCCTCCAGGGGCACGCTCATCGGCGGCGAGTCGGTGCCGAAGAGCATCCGCTCCGGGCCGAGCACCTCGGCGTTGAGCCCCAGATGGGCCGGGCTGAAGGTGCTGGTGTCGACATAGAGCCGGCTCAGGGCCGCCGCCGGGTCGGCGGGAGGCGGCGCTTCGGCCTGTCCGGGCGGGGCCTGGCCCGGTGGACGCCGGCCCTGTGGCCCCTGTCCGGGCGGTCCTCCCCAGTGCCGGGGGCGGGCCGCGGTCTGGAGGCGCTCGGGCAGCAGGGCGAGCGCGCCGCCGCCGGTCGCGCCGATGAGCCGGAGACCGGGGTATTTGTCCAGCCAGCCCGCGAAGGCGATCATGGCCAGGCCGGTGGTGAGGTCGCCGAAGCGGCCGATCTGTTCGACGAATCCGAGGTCGTCGACGCGTTCCGTGCCGATCGGCTCGGCCGGGGCGTGCACCAGGACCGGTTTGCCGACCTCGGCGGCGAGCGCGAAGAAGGAGTCGGCCTTCGGTGAGCCGAGGAGTTCGCCGTGGACGCTGGAGGTGGTGATCAGGCCGACGAAGGCGGGGTCCGCGAGGGTCTCCCGTACGCCTTCGAGATGGTCGTCGTCGCCGAAGGGGTTGGCGTACACATAGCCGCGGAGCTGGTCGGGGAAGGTCTTGATGAGGCCGGACATCCAGGCGTGGAAGCCGCGCAGCCGGTCCCTGGGCTGGCGGTAGTTGTCGACGCCGGGGACGCGGGCCATCGCGCCGGCCCCGACCGGGCTGCCGATGATGGTGAGGTCGATGCCGGCCTTGGCGCGGGCGGCGAGCATTCCGTCGACGTCGGTGAGGCTGGGGGGCATCGGGAAGCGCCGGGCGGCCTCCGGCGGGGACAGATGGCCATGGATGTCAATGATCATGGATGGGTTCCCGGTTCGGGTGCGATCGCGTGGGCGACGGCGACGCAGTCCTCGTCTCCGTGGCCCTGTTCGGTGGCGCTGACATGGGTCTGGGTGGCGGCGGCGAGCAGGGGGAGGCGCAGCCCGGCCGCGGCGGCCTGGCTCGATGCCAGCAGCAGGTCCTTGGCCATCAGGCGCAGCCGGAAGTCCGGCTCGTCGAAGCGTCCGGCGATCAGCCGCTTGGACTTGAAGGCCATGACGGGCGAGGCGAAGCCGCTGCCCGCGATCGCGCGGAGGACCAGCGCCCGGTCGAGTCCGGAGGCCGCCGCCAGTTCCACCGCTTCGGCCATGGCCTGCACCTCGATGCCCATGAGGAGGTTGAGGAGCAGTTTCATCCGCATGCCGGAGCCGAGTTCGCCCAGATGGACGACTTCCTTGCCGAGCAGTTCGAGCAGGGGGAGGCCGGCGGCGAAGACGCGTTCCTCGCCGCCGACGAAGAGCCGCAGTTCGCCGTTGCGGGCGTGTTCGCGGTTGCCGAGCATGCCGACGTCGAGCACCGAGTGCAGGTCTCCGGTGAGCTTGACGACCTCTTCGGGGGCGACGGTGCTGGCGCAGACGAGTGCGCCGGGGTACGGGCCGCCGGAGAGGATGCCATCGGGGCCGCGCAGCACGGCGGCGAGCGCGTCGCTGTCGGCGACGGTGCAGATGGCCGCGCTGGTGCCCTCGATGGCGGCGGCGGGGTGGGCCGCGGCGACCGCGCCGGCGGCGGCGAGCGGCCCGGTCCGTTCCGGCGTGCGGTTCCAGACCCGGACCTGGACGCCCTGGTCGAGAAGGCGGGTGGCGAGGCCGGTGCCCATCGAGCCGAGACCGAGTACGGCGACGGGGCCGGTGTGGTGCGTCATGGCTTGGCTCCCACGGTTTCCTGGATGATCCGGAACCGCAGCGACTGGGTCTGGTCGACCCAGACGCGCAGCGGTTCCAGCAGCGCCCGGTGGTCCTCGCCCTGCTGCCAGGCGAAGAAGTGTTCGGGCGTCTCCCATTCGCTGCTGATCACCCACTGCCGGGAGTCGTCGATGGGTTCTCCCAGCCGGTCGATGAGGTGACCGGGGACGGCGGCGACGGACTTCCGTATGCGTTCGTAGGCGTCGAGGAACCCCTGCTCGCCACCTTCGACGACATGGACCGAGTACACCACGGACAGCTTGTCGGCCGGGCGGCCGTTCTGCTTGGTGCGCATGCCTCCTCCTGACAGTCGTAACCGGCACAGCACGTCATCAACGGACTCACGGCACGGGTGGGCACGCAACTCCGGCGCGGGCGGGGCCGGGCAGGGGGAAGAGGCTCCGGCGGGCGCGCCGGCGGTACGGGTGAGGGGGCGTCGCTCTTCGCGGGGCCCGGGCGTCCGGCGGGCGCGCCGGACGGGCGGACGCCGCGGGATTGCTCCGTTCGGCGGAGCGGCGCCCGGGGCGGGGCGGCTAGCCCGCGATGTCCTGGCGGAGCCGGGCCGCGCCCCGCAGATACACATGCTGGATCGCGGCGCGGGGCCGGTCGGTGTCGGCGTGCACCATCAGCCGTACGACCCTGGGGAGCGCCCCGGGGACGTCGATCTCGACGGCGCAGAGCAGGGGCACCTCGTGGAATCCGGCCTTGCGCGCGGCGAAGGCGGGGAATTCGGCGGTCAGGTCGGGGGTGGAGGTGAACAGGACGGAGATGATGTCGTCGGTGGTGAGTCCGTTGCGGTTCATGACCTCGGCGAGGAGTTCGGCCGTCGCTTCCAGGATGGAGTCCCGGTCGTTTCCGTCGGCCTGGGTCGCTCCTCGGATCGCGCGCACGGTGGCTTCTCCCGTCTCGGTGAGGAATCCCGCGAGAGCCGGGCGGTGGTCGTGCCGCTTGGCGGGCCGGCCCGGTGACCGGTCGTGCGGTCCGCCGGACGTCCCGCTCAGGACGAGGGCGGCGACCATGACGGTGATCACCAGGAGGCCGGCCGTCAGGGCCATGAGGGGGATGTTCGGGTACATGTCTTCCTCCCGCGTTCCTCCGTGTTCCTCCGTGTTCCTCCGCGTTCCTCCGCGTTCTTCCCGACGCTCTTCCCGGCGTGCGAGTGCCCGGCACGCGGCCGCCGCCGGCCGCGTGCCGGGCACGGTCGCGTCATGCGATGCGCAGCGCCTCGGTGGGCTGGAGCCGGGCGGCGCGGAGTGCGGGCAGCAGTCCCGCCAGTGCGCCGATCGCGATGGCCGCGACGAGTCCGCCGCCCCAGGCGAGCACCGGGACCACCGTCTCCCACCCCTTGATCTGGGCGTAGACGGCGGTGGCGAGACTGCCCAGGGCGACTCCCGCCACACCTCCCAGCGCGGCGAGCAGCACCGCCTCGGAGAGGAACTGGACCAGGATGTTTCCCTTGGTCGCGCCGAGGGCGCGCCGCAGCCCGATCTCGGACCGTCGTTCCAGCACCGAGATGACCATGGTGTTGGCGACTCCGATGCCTCCGACGAGGAGGGCGACCGCCCCGAGTCCGAGGAAGAGTCCGTTGAGCGCGGACTGTGTCGCGGCGCGGGCTTCGAGGGCGGCCGAGGGCTGGCTGACCTTGACCTCCTCGGCCTTCTCCGGGTTGGCCGTCGCGGCGAGCACCTTCTGCACCTCGGTGACCTGGTCGGTGTCGGCCCGGACGTAGAC
Organism: Streptomyces amakusaensis; assembly: GCF_039532665.1. NCBI lineage: Bacteria > Bacillati > Actinomycetota > Actinomycetes > Kitasatosporales > Streptomycetaceae > Streptomyces > Streptomyces amakusaensis. The sequence goes on from NZ_BAAASB010000045.1 coordinate 11,579, forward strand.
CGTGGACGGGTGGCCGTCGAAGTCGAGGTACTTCTCCGCGGCCGGCCAGCCGACCAGCACCGCCGAGTTGACCTCGGGGGTCAGACGTACGGAGTCGAGGATGCCGACGACGTAGAACCACTGTCCACCGACCCAGATACGGGCCCCGGAGTGGATCTTCGATATGCCGAGCCGTTTGGCGGCGGTCGCACCGAGCACGGCGACCGGCTGTTCGGCGGTGGCCTTGTTCAGGAATCGGCCCTGGGCGACGGAGGCGCGCACCGCTCCGGGCAGTCCCAGGCTGGTGGCGTTGACGGAGATCGCGTTGGTGTTGGCCTTGGGGATGTGCGGATTGCGGTAGGCGGACGCCTGGGTGTTCCCGGTGCTCTGCACATCCTCGACGGGGCCGATCCGGTCGATCATCGCCGGTGCTTCGAGGGGGAGTTTGGCGTCCTCCCCGCTGAGGGTCTGTCCGGGGGCGACCCTCAGCAGATTGGTCCCCAGTTTGTCGATCTCGGCGAGGAGGCCGGCCTGCGAGGAGGCCGACAGACCGAGGACGGCGACCATCGCCGCGACGCCGATGGCGATGCCCAGCGCCGACAGCGCGGCCCTCATCCGCCGGGTACGCAACCCGACGCTGGCGACCCTGGCCACGTCGGCCGGGTGCATCCGGCCGGAGGGCGGGGCGGTGAGGGTCATGTCGGGCGCCTTTCGGTGGACACCGGTCCGTCGGCCGGGCCGGTGTCGGTGACGATGCGGCCGTCGAGCACTTCGATGCGTCGGGGCAGCCGCGTGGCGAGGTCCCGGTCGTGAGTGATCACGACGATGGTGGTGCCCTCCGCGTTCAACTCTCTGAGCAGGTCGAAGATGGCCGCGCCGTTGACGCTGTCGAGGTTGCCGGTGGGTTCGTCGGCGAGGACGATCGCGGGGTTGCCGACGAGGGCGCGGGCGATCGCGACGCGCTGGCGTTCGCCGCCGGACAGCTCCGCCGGGCGGTGCTTGATCCGGTGGCCGAGTCCGACCCTGGTCAGGGCGATGGTGGCGGCCTCGGTCCGGGCCGGGTGCCGGACTCCGGAGTAGAGCATTCCGTCGGCGACGTTCTCCAGCGCGGTGGCGTGCTGGGCCAGGAAGAACTGCTGGAAGACAAAGCCGATGCGGGAGGACCGGAGCCGCGCCAGGGCCCGGTCCGACATCTTGGCGACGTCGTCGCCGACGATGCGGACCGTGCCGGAGCTGGGGCGGTCGAGACTGCCCATGACCTGGAGCAGGGTCGACTTGCCGGAGCCCGACGGGCCGACGATGGCGACGAGTTCGCCCCGGTGGATGGTGAAGGTCGCCTTGTCGAGGGCGACCACGGGCGACACCCCGGGGTAGATCTTGGTCACCTGGTCCAGTTGCATGACCGGTTCGCCGGCGAGGCGGCGGCCGGCCGTTCTCTCTTCGGTGGTCGTCTCGGTCATGAGCCCGGCACCACGACATCCTGACCGGCCCTGAGGCGGTCGCCGCTCACCTCGACCCGGCCCGCGCTGCCGTCGAACAGCCGGGTCTCCACCGGGATCAGCTCGGTGGCGGTCCCGCCGGCCTTGACCACCTCAACGGCGTAGCCGCCGCCCGCGAGGGCCAGCAGCGCGTCGACGGGCACGGACAGCACGTCCTTGACGGTGTCGGAGACGATGGCGACCTGGACGGGCGCCTTGTCGAGCCGGCCGGTCACCTTCGGCTTGGTCGGTTTGATGGTGACGTCGATGGTGGTCTTGTTCTCGCCCTGTTTGGCGACCTTGCCGACGGACGAGACCACTCCGGGGGTCGATGTGTCGTCGGGCATGGTGATGGTCACCTTGTCGCCGACCTTCACATCGGACTGCTGGGAGGCGTTCAGCTCGACGGTGACCTGACGGCCGGTCGAGGAGCCCTGGATGATGGGCTTCCCCGGCGCGGCGGAACCGCCGATCACCGCGTCGACGCTGGTCACCCTGATCTCGTCGACGGGCAGGAACAGAGCCTGGCCGAGGCTGAGCTTCCCGGTCTCCTCGACTCCCACATCGTCCTGGAGCTTCTTCAGGGCCCAGCGCGTCTGGCGGCTGAAGTAGTCCGAGTCGGGGTCGATCTGCTCGTCGGTGGCGTATCCGAGTTCGACGAGCGCCGCGTTCAGCTGCTTGACGTCCTCGCCCTCGTCCCCCCGCTCGAGTGCCCGGTAGACCGGTGTCCTGGCACCCTTCAGCAGGATCACCGGCTCGCCGTCCACCCAGTACAGCGGCTTGCCCTGGCGGATCACCTGGCCCACGGCGGGCACCCTGGTGACCGTGCCGCTGGCCTTGTTGACCACGTCGTAGGAGCCGGCGTAGCCCAGTGTGCCGTTCTGCTGGGTACGGGAGGAGAGCGTTCCCTTGGTCACCTTGGCCGTGTTGGTCGCGGTGTCCTGGCTGCTGGCGGCGGGGTCCTGGCTCCGAGCGGAGTCGAACGGGTTGGCGAATATCGCGCCCGCTCCGCCCGCCGCGACCAGGGCGACGACGACCGCCGCCGTCCGGCCGCGGTGGCGTCGGCGCGTGCCGGGCCGCCGCTCCGGCTCCTCGGGTGGCGGGGCGCTCTGCGCCCCCTCCGTGGGGATCTCTGTGGTGGCCATGGTCAGTTGCCGCCCTCGACGCCGGGCGCGCCCTGCGGCTTGTACTGCTTGCAGGCCGCGTCGGCCTTCTTGAACTGCTCCGACTTGGGGTCGACGCCGGTGCCCTGGCCGAGGATCACGCCGCCCTCGGCGTCGGGGTCGGGGAAGTCGGAGAGACCGTTCTTACGCATGCACTGGGCGAACTTGACCTGGTCGTCGCTGCTCCACTCGTTTCCGCCGGGCACATCGACGGATCCCCTGTTCGGCCGGTACTCCTTGCAGGCCTCCTCCGACTTCTTGAACGCGTCGGACTGCGGGTCGACGCCCTTGGGGAGGGTGATACCGCCGCCGGAGCGGGGGTCCGGGAAGTCCGCCACACCGTTCTGGCGCATGCACTTCGCGTACTCGACCGGGTCGGCCTTGCTGGACTGGTCGGCCGTGCTCTCGGAGGACTGTCCGGCCGAGGGCACGGACGCCACCTCGGACTTCTTGCCCTCGTCGCTTCCGCAGGCCCCGGCGAGCAGGGTGACGGACGTCAGCAGAACGGCCATCGCGGTGGTCCGGCGCAGTCGGCTCGTGCCGGACCTGCTCGTGCCGGACCCGCTCTGGTCGGCCTCACGGCGGCAAATGACTGACATGTGATTCTCCATTGACTCGATGGCCTGCGTTCGCTCGATGGCTTGGTCCTGGACTTCCGCCTCGGGTTCCTTTCTACGGAGCCTCCGGTTTCAGCACGGTTTCGCTCTTGGAGACCATCGGGACGCGGCGGCACGGGCCCTGCCGGCAGGGCCCGGTGGGCCGCTCGGGTGATAAAAAGGGCCCCGGTCCGCCGAGGGGCGGACCGGGGCCGACAGGGGCTCGATCGGGTCGTCGGATCCGTCAAATCCGTCGAATCCGTCGGATCCCTCGGGTCAGGAGTTGGCCGCGGGCGGGCCGCCGAGCACGGGCATGAGCTTCACGCACGCCTTCTGCGCCGCCTTGTACTCGGGTGTGTCCAGGTCGATGCCCATGAACATGCCTCCCTCGTCGGGCTCGGGGAAGTCGGGCTGACCGTTCTCCCGCATGCACGCGACGTATTTCGAAGCATCGATTTTTGGCGCGTCCGGCGGCCTGCTCTGCTTCTGTCCGACAGGCGGGGCCTGCTTCCGGCAGGTTTCCTCCGCCTTCTTGAACTCCTTTGTATTGACGTCTATCCCGGAGGATGCCTCAAGTCTGATCGAGCCATTGCTCTCGGGCAGGGGGAATTTCTCCACGCCCTGTGCCCTGAGGCACTTGGAGAAGGCCAGATTCGCGACGTACTTCTCATCGGCCTCCTTGTCCGACGGAGAGGGGGAACCGGCCGCGGAAGTCCCCTTTCCGTCGGAGGAGTCGGCCGCGTTGAAGGCGAAGGCCAGGCCCGCGACCACGAGGGCGACGGAGAGGCCCGAGCCCACGCCGACCGCGACGGCCATGCGCAACTGCTTCTTACGGTCGGTGTTCCGGCCCTCTTCGGGACCCACTCTGTCGTCCATTTACACTCCCCTGTCCTGGAGTCGTGCGGAAATCAGACGTCCGATCTCCGCGAGGGGCGTCGGCTTCATCATTCCGTCGTGATCGGACTTGACCGTGACGCTCTCCACGATCCCATCCACATAGGGTGTCCAACTGTTCGGCGACCCGGCCGGCTGCCCGATTGCCGGATTTCCTTCGGAGGCGATGAAGAGCATCAGGTCGCCCCGGTAGACCCTGGGTGTGAAGTCGTGCAGGAGTCGCACATTGCGCGCGTTCACCTCGTGAATCTCACGAAGCATCCGGACCGTGTTCCTCGGGGCCGTCCGAGCGCCGTCGGCGGAGTCCGCCGGAGCGTTCTCCGGGGCCCCGCCGGGGGCCGGGTAGCCGTCCAGGCTGACCAGCAGGGCGACTTCCTCGCCCTGCTCCTGGAGCCGGGTCGCGACCGCCTGGGCGACGGTCCCGCCGAAGGACCAGCCGAGGAGGTGGTACGGGCCGGTGGGCTGGACGCCGCGGATCCGGTCGGCGTAGTCCGCCGCCATCTCCTCCAGGGTCTCCGGTGTCTCCTCGCCGGCGGCGAAGCCACGGGCCTGAAGGCCGTAGACGGGCCGGTCGGCGGGGAGATGCTGGGCCAGCCCGGTGTAGGACCAGCTCAGTCCGGTGCTCGGATGGACGCAGAACACGGGCGGCTGGTCGCCTTCCGTCCTGATCGGCAGCAGCAGCCCGGTGTCGTCCCCGCCGGAGCCGCCGGTCAGCGACTGGGCGACCGCCTCCACGGTGGGTGCGCCGATGAGCGCCCTGATGCTGACCTCCGCGTTGAGGACATTGCGGATCAGGGCGATCAGCCTCATGGCGATCAGCGAGTCGCCGCCCAGTTCAAAGAACGAGACGTCGGCTCCCACCTTCTCGAGTCCGAGGACTTCGGCGAAGAGGCCGCAGAGCGCTTCCTCGGTCGCCGTCCGGGGCGCCCGGCCACCCGCCACCGCGAGGTCGGGGGCGGGCAGCGCGGCCCGGTTCAGTTTGCCGTTGGCGGTGACCGGGAGGGCCTCAAGGACGACCGTGACCGCCGGGACCATGTAGTCGGGCAGCCGCTGGGCCGCGAACTCCCGCAGTGCCTGCGGATCGATCTCGGCCTCCGCCCGGGGCACCGCGTAGGCGACGAGCCGCTTGGTCCCGGGCCGGTCCTCGCGGACGATCACGGCGGCCTGGTCGACGCTCTCGTGCCCGGCGAGGACCGACTCGATCTCACCCGGCTCCACCCGGAAGCCGCGGATCTTCACCTGCTCGTCCGCACGCCCCGCGAAGACCAGCTCACCACCCGCCGTCCACCGCACCAGGTCCCCGGTGCGATACATCCGCACACCCACCTCGAACGGGCTCGCCACGAACCGCTCCGACGTCAGCCCCGGCCGGCCGAGATAGCCGCGCGCCAGCCCCGGACCCGACACATACAGCTCCCCCGCCACCCCGACCGGCACCGGCTGGAGGAACGCGTCCAGCACATAGGCCCTGGTGTTGAGCAGCGGCCCGCCGATCGAGACGGGGCTGGTCTCACCCGCCGGCGTCAGGGCCCCGCTCAGCGACGCCATGACGGTGACCTCGGTCGGGCCGTAGGCGTTGACCAGCCGCAGCCGGGACGACCAGCGCTCGACCAGCGACGGCGGGCACGCCTCGCCGCCCACGACGAGACTGACGACGCTCTCGGGCAGCTGCCGCACGGGTGCGAGCAGCGACGGCGGCACCAGCATGTGCGTGACGCCGAACCGGGCCGTGACCTCTTCGAGGGATCCGTGCGGCGGGAGGCTCTCCGCGTCGGCCACCACCAGCGCGGCACCCGACAGGAGGGCCATGCACAGCTCCCACACCGAGGCGTCGAAGCTCAGCGAGGCCAGCTGGAGAAGGCGTGAGCCTGCTCCCACTTCGAGCCGTGCCCGCTGGGCGGCGACGAGGTTGCCCAGGCCGCGATGGGACACGACCACACCCTTGGGACGACCCGTGGAGCCGGAGGTGTAGATGACGTACGCGACATCGTCCAGACCGGCCCGCTCCACCACACCGGGATCAAGGCCGGGCTCAGGTTCGGTCGCGGGGTCGAAGACCCAGGACGCCGTACCCTCCGGCACCAGCGGACCAGTCCCCTC
>NZ_BAAASB010000046.1:0-15048 GCF_039532665.1 Streptomyces amakusaensis
CGCTGCCGATTCTGATGCAGGAGCTGTGGACCGCGTACGAGGCCGGGGGCAGCACGGCCGGTCTGCCCGCCGTCACCCCGTACCGCGGCTATCTGGAATGGCTCGCCCGCCAGGACAAGGACGCCGCGCGTGAGGTCTGGCGGGAGGCGCTGGCAGGCGCGGACGAGCCGACGCTCATCGCGCCCTCCGCCGACCGGGACGACGCCCCGGTGGAATCCCATCAGCGATTCGCCGCCGTGGGCACCGGTCTGAACGACGCCCTCGCCGAGCTGGTCCGGGAGCACGGCGTCACCATGAACACGGTGGTGCAGGCGGCGTGGGCCCTTCTCATCAGCAAGCTCACGGGCCGCCGGGACGTGGTGTTCGGCGCGAGCGTCGCGGGGCGGCCCGCCGAACTGCCCGGCATGGAATCGATGCTGGGCCTGTTCATCAACACCGTGCCGGTCCGCGTACGGTTCGACCCCGCGCAGACCGTCGCCGGGCTGCTCGCCGACCTCCAGGCCGAGCAGACCGCCCTGCTGGACCACCAGTATCTGAGCCTGAGCGAGGTCCAGCGGGTGGCCGGTGCGGGGGCCACCTTCGACACGATCATGGCCTTCGAGAACTTCCCGTCGGGGGCGCGGGGCCGCCATCCGGGGCCGTCGGATCTGCGGGTGATCGACTACGCGATCCGGGAGTCGATCAACTATCCGCTGGGGCTGGTGGCGGGGTCGGTTGACGGCCTGGGCCTGCGCCTGAACTACCGGCCTGATGTCTTCGGGGCCGATGAGGCTCAGGATGTGCTCGACCGCCTCCTCCGTCTGCTGGAGCAGATGGCCACCGCCCCGGACTCCCCGCTGAGCCGGATCGAGGTGCTGGACGAGGCCGAGTACAGGCGGGTCGTGACGGAGTGGAACGACACGGACCGTGCGGTGTCGGCAGCCTCGTTCGTGGAGCTGTTCGAGATCCAGGCAGGGCGCTCCCCGGGCGAGATCGCGGTGGTCGGCGGAGACCGTGAGTGGTCGTACGCGGAGCTGAACGCGGCAGCCGACCGGGTGGCCTGCGGGCTGGCGGCTCGGGGCGTGGGCCGTGGCGACCTCGTCGGTGTGGTCATGGAGCGTTCGACGGACTTGGTGGCGGTGCTCCTGGGCGTGTCGAAAGCCGGTGCCGGCTATGTGCCGGTGGACGCGTCCTGGCCGGAGGCCCGGGCCCGGGTGGTGCTGGGCGATGTCGCGCTCGTCGTGGCGGATCGCGACGTATCCGAAGCCCCGGTGGAGGTCGTTCCGGCCGAAACCCTGCTGACGGGCCCTGACGGGGTGCCGGCGGTGAGGGTGAGCGGTGCCGATGTGGCCTATGTGATGTACACATCCGGCTCGACGGGTGTGCCGAAGGGCGTGGAGGTCCCGCACTCGGCGGTCGCCGCGCTGGTGACGGACGAGTGCTGGAGCGAGGCGGCGCGCGGGCGAGTACTGCTGCACGCCCCCCACGCCTTCGACGCGTCGACGTACGAGCTGTGGGTACCGCTCGTCCACGGCGGCCGGCTGGTGGTGGCACCGCCCGGACGGGTGGACGCCGGTGTGCTGGCGGGCCTGGTCGGTGAGCACGCGCTGACGGCGGTGCACGTCACCGCCGGTCTGCTGGGCGTGCTGGCGGAGGAGTCGCCCGGGGTGCTGGCGGGGCTGTCCGAGGTGCTGACCGGCGGGGATGTGGTGCCGGCGGGCACGGTCACAGCGCTCCGGGAGGTGTGCCCGGGCCTCGTGGTGCGGCATCTGTACGGCCCGACGGAGGCGACGCTGTGCGCGACGACGTTCGAGGTGGCGGCGGGCGCGGAGGCTCCGGCGGTGCTGCCGATCGGACGGCCCCGCGACAATACGCGCGTCCTGGTGCTGGACGAATTCCTCCAGCCGGTGCCGGTGGGTGTGCACGGTGAGCTGTACGTGGGTGGTGCCGGTCTCGCGCGGGGCTACGGCGGCCGTGCGGGGCTCACGGCGGAGCGGTTCGTCGCGGACCCGTTCGAGCCCGGGGAGCGGCTGTACCGCACGGGCGACCTGGCGCGGTGGACGGCCGACGGCGAGTTGGTCTTCGCGGGCCGGGCCGACGAGCAGGTGAAGATCCGCGGCTTCCGCGTCGAGCCCGGCGAGATCGAGACGCTTCTCGCCGCACACGAGAGCGTCAGTCAGGCGGCGGTCATCGCTCGCGAGGACCGGCCGGGGGAGAAGCGGCTCGTCGCGTATGTCGTACCGGCGGCCGATACGGCCCCTGGTACGGCTCCCGGTACGGCGAACGCGCTGCGCGAGTACATCGGCGACCGACTGCCGGAGTACATGGTTCCGGCGGTGGTGCTCTTCCTGGACACGCTTCCGATCACGGTGAACGGCAAGCTCGACCGTGCCGCCCTCCCCGCCCCCGACTTCGCCGATCTGCCCACTGGACGCGGCCCGGCGACCCCGGTGGAGGAGGTCCTGTGCGGGCTGTTCGCCGAGGTGCTGGGTCTGGACCGGGTCGGCGCGGAGGTGTCGTTCTTCGAGCTGGGCGGTGACTCGCTGCTCGCGATGCGGCTGATCGCCCGGGTCCGCGCCGTTCTTGAGACCGATGTCCGGATCAAGGATCTGTTCATCACCCCGACGGTCGCCGAAGTGGCCCGGCTGATCGACGGCGACCACGACGGCGCTCGGACCCCGCTGGCTCCCCAGGCGCGGCCGGACACACTGCCGCTGTCCTTCGCCCAGCAGCGGATGTGGTTCCTCAACCGGCTGGAGGAGACCGATTCCGGTGCCGACGCCGCCTACAACCTCCCCTTGGCGCTGCGTCTGTCGGGTGAGCTGGATGTCGCGGCGCTGGAGGCGGCTCTCGGTGATGTGGCCGACCGGCACGAGAGCCTGCGGACCGTCTTCCCCGAGACCGACGGCGCACCCCGCCAGCACATTCTGGAAGGACCGGCGGGCCGCCCCCGGCTGGAGACCGAGGAGACCACCGGGGCCGGACTCGCCGGGACTCTCGCCGTGCATTCGGGCCGCGGTTTCGATCTGAGCGTCGATCTGCCCTGGCGGACCTGGCTGCTGGTGACCGGTCCTTCGGAGTACGTCCTGCTGATCGTGGCGCATCACATCGCGGTCGACGGCTGGTCGATGGGCGTCCTGGCGCGCGATCTGAGCACGGCCTACACCGCCCGCCGCGAGGGCCTGGCCCCCGGCTGGGAGCCGCTGCCGGTGCAGTACGCGGACTACGCGCTCTGGCAGCGGCGCGAGCTGGGCGAACTGGACGACCCGGACAGCCTCGCCAGCGTACAACTGGACTACTGGCGGGACGCCCTGGCCGGTGCACCGGAAGAGCTGACGCTGCCTGCGGACCGAACGCGGCCGGCCGTCTCCACCTTCCGGGGACGCTCGGTCCCGGTGCGCGTCGACGCCGAGGCGCACGCCGGTCTGGTGGAGGTCGCCGGGCGCGGCCGGGCCACCATGTTCATGGTCGTGCACGCGGCCATGGCGATTCTGCTGTCACGGATGGGCGCTGGCGAGGACATCCCGATCGGCACAGCCATCGCGGGCCGTGGCGACGCGGCACTCGACGGCATGGCGGGCTTCTTCGTCAACACCCTCGTCCTCCGGTCCGATGTCGGCGGCGACCCCACCTTCACCGAACTGCTGGCCCGCGTCCGGGAAACCGACCTCACCGCCTACGCGCATCAGGACGTGCCGTTCGAGCGGCTGGTGGATGTCCTGAGTCCGGTTCGTTCGCTCTCCCGGAACCCGCTGTTCCAGGTGATGCTGGCGCTCCAGAACGTCCCGGAGGCGCGCTGGGAACTGCCCGGCCTTGAGGTCGCGCCCCTGCCGCCCGCTTCGGAGTTGTCGGCCCGGTTCGACCTCTCCGTGACCTTCGTTGAGGAGCGGGATGCGGAGGGTGGTCCTGCGGGTATCGGTGGCGGGATCCTTTACGCGACGGATCTGTTCGACGCGGCGACGGTTGAGGGTCTGGCGCGGCGTTTGGGTCGGGTGCTGGAGCAGGTGGCGGCTGATCCGGATGTGCGGCTGAGTGAGATCGCGGTGTTGGACGAGGTCGAGCGGTCGCGTGTGGTGTCGGAGTGGAACGACACCGTGCTGCCGGTCGAGGCGGACACCTTCCTGGATCTGTTCGCGGAGCGTGTCGCGAGCGCGCCCGGGGTACCGGCGGTCCGGTCGGGTGCGGATGTGCTGTCGTACGAGGAACTGGACGCGCGTGCCAATCGGCTGGCGCATGTCCTGGTTGCTGCGGGTGTGGGTCGGGAGTGTGTGGTGGGTCTGTGCCTGCCGCGCGGTGTGGAGATGGTGGTGGCGCTGCTCGCGGTGTGGAAGGCGGGCGGGGCGTATGTACCGCTGGACCCGGAGTACCCGGCGGACCGGCTCGCGTACATGGTCGCCGACAGCGGTGCCGTACTGGTGCTGGGGGCGGAGATTCCCGGGATCGACGTGCCCGTTGTGCGCCTGGACGAGGTCGGAGCGGGTTCTGCCGAGCCGCTCGGTGTGAGGGTGAGTCCGGACCAACTTGCGTATGTGATCTATACGTCGGGTTCGACGGGTCGTCCGAAGGGTGTGGCGGTCGCTCACGGTGGGGTGGCGAACCTCGCGCTGGCCATGCGACCCGCCCTCGGCGTGGACGAAGGGGTGGTGGCGCTTCAGTTCGCCTCCTTCAGCTTCGACGCGGCCGTGCTCGATGTCGCGGTCACGCTCGCCGCTGGTGGAACGCTGGCCATCGCGTCGAGCGAGGAGCGCAGGGAGCCCGAGGCGTTGGCGGAGATGATCCGCACCTCCGGTGTCGAGGTCGCGAGCGTCGTCCCCTCACTCCTCGGGGTCCTCGACCCGGCGGCGGTGCCCGGGGTGCGGAACTGGGTCCTCGGAGCCGAGAGGCTCAATGCCGATCTGGCGAGTCGGTGGCTGGCTGGTTCGCGGGTGTGGAACACCTACGGTCCGACGGAGGCGACGGTCATCACCACCGCCGTTCCTCTCGACGCCGGGATGACCCCCGACGATCAGCCTCCGGCCATCGGAAGCCCGATCGGCAATGCCCGGGTCTTCGTCCTGGACGACTTCCTCCAGCCCGTCCCGGTCGGTGTGACGGGTGAGCTGTACGTCTCGGGTGACGGCCTGGCCCGTGGTTACGCGGGTCGTGCGGATCTGACGGCGGAGCGTTTCGTGGCGAGCCCCTTCGGCGGCCGGATGTACCGCTCGGGTGACCTGGCCCGCTGGAGCGCGGACGGCCAACTCTGGTTCGCGGGTCGGGCGGATGAGCAGGTGAAGATCCGTGGCTTCCGTGTCGAGCCGGGCGAGGTCGAGTCCGTCCTCGCCGCGCACGAGAGCGTCGGTCAGGTCGCGGTGATCGTCCGTGAGGACCGGCCGGGTGACAAGCGTCTGGTCGCCTACGCCGTACCCGCCACCGCCGACAGTTTTGACGCCGAGGCGCTCAAGCGGTTCGCGGGGGACCGGCTTCCCGAGTACATGGTCCCGGCGAGCGTCCTCGTCCTGGACGCCCTCCCGCTGACCGTCAACGGCAAGCTCGACAAGGCCGCACTCCCGGCCCCCGAGGTCACCGCGCGGAGCGGCAGGCGGCCCGCGACCTCCGTGGAGGAGACGCTGTGCGCGCTCTACGCCGAGGTGCTGGGGCTGGAAGAGGCAGGGGTAGGGGATTCGTTCTTCGAGCTGGGCGGCGACTCGATCATGTCGATGCTGCTGGTGTCGAGCGCCCGTAAGGCGGGGCTCGTCATCACCGCCCGCCAGGTCTTCGAACGCCAGACCCCGGAGGGCCTGGCATCGGTCGCCGTCGAGACCGCCGGAGCCGTGGCGGCCGGCGGGGACGGCGGAGTGGGCGAGATCCCGCTGACCCCGGTGATGCACGAACTCCTGGACCGCGTCGGAGCCGACCGGGCGGGGCAGGCGGTCCAGTCGGTCCTGCTGGTGACCCCGGCGGGCCTGGACCTCGCGGTGCTGACCGGAGCCGTACAGGCACTCGTCGACCACCACGACATCCTGAGGGCGCGCCTGGAGGGCGACGACGGCACTGCACGGAGGCTGATCGTGCCCGAGGCGGGCACCGTGCCCGTCGACTCCTGGGTGCGGCGGGTGGACGCGGCCGGTCTGACCGGGGCCGAGCACCGCCGGCTGCTCGACCAGTGGACGCGGGCGGCCGTGGACGGGCTCGATCCGCAGGCTGGGGTGATGGCGCGGCTCGTATGGTTCGACGCCGGGCCCGACCGGCAGGGGCGGCTTCTCATCGCCGTGGCCCACCTGGTCGTGGACGGGGTGTCCTGGCGGCTTCTGGTGCCGGATCTGACCGAGGCGTACACGGCACTGGCCGCCGGACGCGAGCCGGAGCTGCAAACCGCCCGGACGTCGTTCCGGCACTGGGCTCGTGCGCTGGCGGCGCGGGCGGGCAGCGCGGAGCGGGTCGCGGAGCTGCCCCGGTGGGTGGAGCTCCTCCAGGGACCCGATCCCCTGCTCGGCGCGGGGCCGGTCGACCCGGACCGGGACCGGGAGTCGACCATGCGCCGGCTGTCGGTACGGGTTCCGATCAGCACGACGACACAGCTGCTCACCAGCGTCCCGGCGGCGTTCCACGCCGGAATCGACGATGTGCTGCTGACCGGACTGACGGCGGCCGTCGCCGAGTGGCGGCGCAAACAGGGGCAGTCGGCGGCCGGGATCCTGGTGGACCTGGAGGGCCACGGCAGGAGCGGGACGGCCGACGGCGACGATCTGTCGCGGACGGTCGGCTGGTTCACCAGCAGCCATCCCGTACGGCTGCGCCTGGGCACCACCGACTTCGGCGGAGTGCGGGCGGGCGGCCCGGCGGCGGGCCACGCGGTCAAGCACATCAAGGAGCAACTGCGCGCGGTCCCGGGCGACGACGGCCTCGGCCACGGCATGCTCCGCAGGCTCAACCCCGAGACCGCGCCCGTGCTCGCCGCACTGCCCTCGGCCCAGATCGGCTTCAACTACCTGGGCCGATTCCCCGCCGGGGAGGCCGTCCACGGCTCGGCGCGGGACTGGTCGCCGGCCGATGAGAGCGAGTCCGACGGGCACATGGCCGGGGAGTACCCCGTACCGCATGCCCTGGAGGCCCTCGGCGTCGTCCACGATCTCGCCGAAGGACCCAGACTCACCCTGACCCTGGCCTGGCCCAAGGCGCTGTTCGGCGAGGCGTCGGCGCAGGCGCTCGCGGACGGCTGGGCGGCGATGCTGACCGGTCTCGCCGCCCACACCTCCGGCTCCGGCGGAGGCTCCAGCGGCGGTGGTGGTGGCGGCGGTGGTGGCGGTGGCCACACCCCGTCCGACTTCTCTTTGATCACGCTCGACCAGAACCAGATCGACGAACTTGAGACCGAGCTCGCTAACGAGGGGGGATTCTGATGACTCAGATGCGAGTCGAGGATGTCTGGCCGGTATCTCCGTTGCAGGAGGGCCTGCTGTTCCACGCGCTGTTCGACGAGCAGGGCACGGATGTGTACGTCGAGCAGATGGTTCTGGGGATCGAAGGGCCGCTGGACGCGGTCGCGCTGCGGGCCGCCTGGCAGGGTCTCCTCGCCCGGCACGCCAGCCTGCGGGCGGGATTCCGTCAGCTGCCGGGGGTGGACCAGCCGGTCCAGGTGATCGCCCGTGAGGTGGTCCTGCCCTGGCGCGAAGAGGATGTGTCGACGCTCTCGGAGACCGAGGCGCTGGCCGGGGTGGACCGCCTCGGGGCGGCGGAGCGGGCCCGGCGATTCGATCTGGCGAAGCCGCCGCTGCTGCGGATCCTGCTGGTCAAGGTGGCCGACGAGCGCTACCGCATGGTGGTGACGCTCCATCACATCGTGCTGGACGGCTGGTCGCTGCCGGTGCTGATGCGCGAGCTGTGGACGGCGTACGAGGCCGGGGGCCGCACCACAGGTCTGCCCGCAGTCACCCCGTACCGCGACTATCTGGAATGGCTGGGCCGCCAGGACAAGGAAGCGGCCCGCGAAGCATGGCGGGAGGCGCTGGCCGGGGCCGACGAACCCACCCTCATCGCCCCCGTGGACCGGGACGCGGCCCCCGTCCACGGCGAGCTGGTCACCGCCCGGGCCGGTACGGAGCTGGACGAGAGCCTGCGGGAACTGGTCCGGGATCACGGCGTCACCATGAACACGGTGGTGCAGGCGGCATGGGCCCTTCTCATCAGCAAGCTCACGGGCCGTCGCGATGTGGTGTTCGGCGCGAGCGTCGCGGGCCGTCCCGCCGAACTTCCCGGTATGGAGACCATGCTGGGGCTGTTCATCAACACCGTGCCGGTCCGCGTACGGCTCGATCCCGCGCAGACCGTCGCCGGGCTGCTCGCCGACCTCCAGGCCGAGCAGACCGCCCTGCTGGAGCACCAGTTCCTCAGCCTGAGCGAGGTCCAGCGGGTCGCGGGCCCCGGCGCGTCCTTCGACACGATCATGGCCTTCGAGAACTTCCCCTCAGGGCTGAGCGGCGAGGACTCGTCGGAAGGCGTCGCCGAACTCCCCGGCCCGCCCGGCCTGCGCGTGGTGGGCGCCGGATTCCAGGAGTCGATCAACTACCCGCTGGGCCTGGTCGCGGGATCCATCGGCGGCCTGGGCATGCGTCTGAACTACCGGCCGGATCTCTTCGGGGCCGACGAGGCACAGGGCGTCCTCGACCGGCTCCTCCGTCTGCTCGCGCAGATGGCAGCCGATCCGGGGGCCCTGCTGGGCCGGCTCGAAGCGCTGGGCGACGCCGAGTTCACGCGTGTGGTGTCGGAGTGGAACGACACATCGCGCCCGGTCCCGGGCGCGTCGCTGGTGGAGCTGTTCGAGGCTCAGACGGGCCGTTCCCCGGACGCCGTCGCGCTGGTCGGCGAGGGGCGCGAGTGGTCGTACGCGGAGCTGAACGCGGCCGCCGACCGGGTGGCCTGCGGGCTGGCGGCCCGGGGCGTGGGCCGTGGCGACCTCGTCGGTGTGGTCATGGAGCGTTCGGCGGACCTGGTGGCGGTGCTCCTGGGCGTGTCGAAGGCCGGCGCGGGATTCGTCCCCGTGGACGGGTCGTGGCCCGCCGCCCGCGCCCGGACCGTGCTGGAGAGCGTCGCCCTGGCGGTGACGGACCGCGAGCTGCCGGACGCCCCGGTGGACACCGTCACGGCCGGAGCCCTGCTGACGGGCCCTGACGGGGTGTCGGCGGTGAAGGTGAGCGGTGCCGACGTCGCGTACGTGATGTATACATCCGGTTCGACGGGTGTACCGAAGGGCGTGGTGGTCTCGCACTCGGCGGTCGCCGCGCTGGTGACGGACGAGTGCTGGAGCGAGGCGGCGCGCGGGCGGGTGCTGTTTCACGCTCCCCACGCCTTCGACGCGTCGACGTACGAGCTGTGGGTACCGCTCGTCCACGGCGGCCGGGTGGTGGTCGCTCCGCCGGGCCGGGTGGACGGTGCGGCGCTGGCTGATCTGGTGGGTGCGCACGGTGTGACGGCCGCGCATGTCACCGCCGGTCTGCTGGGCGTGCTGGCGGAGGAGTCCCCCGGGGTGCTGGCGGGACTGTCCGAGGTGCTCACCGGCGGGGACGTGGTGCCCGCGGGCGCGGTCGCGTCGATTCGCGGAGTCTGCCCCGGACTGGTCGTACGGCATCTGTACGGCCCGACCGAGGTGACGCTGTGCGCGACGACGTTCGAGGTCGCGGCGGACGCGGAGACTCCCGCGCTGCTGCCGATCGGACGGCCCCGCGACAATACGCGCGTCCTGGTGCTGGACGAATTCCTCCAGCCGGTGCCGGTGGGAGTGCACGGCGAGCTGTACGTGGGCGGCGCCGGGCTCGCCCGGGGCTACGGCGGACGCGCGGACCTGACGGCCGAGCGGTTCGTCGCGGACCCGTTCGAGCCCGGGGAGCGGCTGTACCGGACGGGCGACCTGGCGCGGTGGACGGCCGACGGCGAGTTGGTCTTCGCGGGCCGGGCCGACGAGCAGGTGAAGATCCGCGGCTTCCGCGTCGAACCCGGCGAGATCGAGACACTCCTCGCCGTACACCAGGGCGTGAACCAGGCCGCGGTCATCGCCCGCGAGGACCGGCTCGGCCAGAAGCAGCTGGTCGCCTATGTGGTGAGCGCGGCCACCGCCCGTACGAGCGGCGGCGTGACAAGCGGTGAGCTGCGCGAATACCTCGGCGACCGACTGCCGGAGTACATGGTTCCGGCAGCGGTGCTCTTCCTGGACACGCTCCCCGTCACCGCGAACGGCAAGCTCGACCGTGCCGCCCTCCCCGCCCCCGACTTCGCGGCCCAGGCCGGCGGCCGAGGACCCGCCACCCCCGTGGAAGAGGTGCTGTGCGGCCTCTTCGCCGAGGTGCTCGGCCTGGACCGGGTCGGCGCGGAGACCTCGTTCTTCGAGCTCGGCGGCGACTCCCTCCTCGCCATGCGCCTCATCGCGCGCACCCGCGCCGTACTCGACACCGAACTCAGCATCCGCGAACTCTTCGGCTCGCCCACGGTCGCCGCTCTCGCCCGGGCGATCGACAGCGCGCGCGGAGAGGTGCGCGTCGCCCTGACACCGAGGCCGCGCCCCGACGCGGTGCCGCTGTCCTTCGCCCAGCAGCGGATGTGGTTCCTCAACCGGCTGGAGGCGACCGAATCCGGCGCGGACGCCACCTACAACCTGCCGCTCGCGCTGCGCCTCTCGGGCGACCTGGACACCGCCGCGCTGGAGGCCGCCCTCGGCGATGTCGCCGACCGGCACGAGACCCTGCGGACCGTCTTCCCCGAGACCGACGGCACACCCCGCCAGCACCTCCTCGAAGGACCGGCGGGCCGCCCCCGCCTGGAGACCGAGGAGATCACCGAGGCCGCACTCGACGAGACCCTCGCGGCGGAACTGGTCCGGGGCTTCGATCTGAGCACCGAGCCGCCCTGGCGCGTACGACTGCTCGCGACCGGGCCTTCGCAGTACGTCCTGCTCCTCGTCGCGCACCACATCGCCGTGGACGGCTGGTCGATGGGCGCGCTCTCGCGCGACCTCACTACCGCCTACGCGGCCCGGCGCGGCGGCCGGGCCCCCGGCTGGGAGCCGCTGCCCGTCCAGTACGCCGACTACGCGCTCTGGCAGCGCGAAGTCCTCGGCGACCCGGACGACCCCGACAGCCTGATCTCCAGTCAGATCAGCCACTGGCGAGAGGCCCTCACCGGAGCCCCCGAAGAACTCGCGCTGCCGAGCGACCGGCCGCGTCCGCCCGTCTCCACCTTCCAGGGCGGCACCGTGCCGCTGCGCGTCGGACCCCGCACCCATGCCGGCCTGGTGGAGGTCGCCGGACGCGGCCGGGCGACCATGTTCATGGTCATGCACGCCGCCGTCGCCGTGCTGCTCTCTCGGATGGGCTCCGGGGACGACATCCCGATCGGCACCCCGATCGCCGGCCGGGGCGACGCGGCACTCGACGACCTCGCGGGCTTCTTCGTCAACACCCTCGTCCTCCGCACCGACCTCAGCGGCGACCCCACCTTCACCGAACTGCTCCGCCGGGTGAGGGAAACCGACCTCGCCGCCTACGCACACCAGGACGTGCCCTTCGAGCGCCTGGTGGACGCGGTGAATCCGGCACGGTCACTCTCCCGGAACCCGCTGTTCCAGGTGATGATGTCGCTCCAGACCGCCGCCTCGCCGCGCTGGGAACTGCCCGGCCTGGCCGTCGACCCGGTGCCGTTCGCCGCCGAGGCCGCCCGCTTCGATCTCTCCCTCGACCTGGTCGAGCAGCGCGACAGCCAGGGCGCTCCGGCCGGTATCGGCGGCGGGATCCTCTACGCCACCGACATCTTCGACGCCTCCACCGCCGAAGCCCTGGCGGGCCGGCTGGCACGCGTGCTGGAACAGGTCGCGGCCAACCCGAGGGCCCGGCTGAGCGAGATATCGGTGCTGGACGAGGCCGAGCGGTCGCGGGTGGTGTCCGAGTGGAACGACACCGCACAGCAGGTCGACCCCGGCCTCGTGCTGGACTTCTTCGGCGCGCGCGTCGCGAGCGCGCCCGACGTTCCGGCGGTTCGGTCGGGTGCGGATGTCCTGTCGTACGGGGAGCTGGACGTACGCGCCAATCAGCTGGCGCATGTCCTGGTCGCTGCGGGTGTGGGTCGGGAGCGGGTGGTGGGTCTGTGCCTGCCGCGCGGGATCGACATGGTGGTGGCGCTGCTCGCGGTCTGGAAGGCCGGTGGGGCGTATGTGCCGCTGGATCCGGAGTACCCGTCCGACCGGCTCGCGTACATGATCGCGGACAGCGGTGCCGTACTGGTGCTGGGCACCGGGGAGACGCTGGCCGATGTGCCGGTGGGGAACGCGCGGGCGGTGCTGCTGGACGAGATCGGAGCGGGCTCTGCCGAGCCGCTCGATGTGAAGGTGAGCCCGGACCAGCTGGCGTACATCATCTACACCTCCGGTTCGACGGGCCGCCCGAAGGGTGTGGCGGTCGCGCATGGCGGGGTGGCGAACCTCGCGCAGGTGATGCGACCCGCCCTCGGCATGGGCGAAGGGGTGGTGGCGCTTCAGTTCGCCTCCTTCAGCTTCGACGCGGCCGTGCTCGATGTCGCGGTGACACTGGCCGGTGGCGGGACGCTGGCGATCGCGTCGACCGAGGAGCGCCGTGAGCCCGAGGCGCTCGCCGGCATGATCCGTGCCTCGGGTGTCGAGGTCGCGAGCGTCGTCCCCTCACTCCTCGGGGTCCTCGACCCGGCGGCCGTGCCCGGGGTGTGGAACTGGGTCCTCGGCGCCGAGCGGCTGAACGCCGATCTCGCGAGCCGCTGGATCGCCGGTTCGCGGGTGTGGAACTCGTACGGCCCGACCGAGGCCACCGTCATCACCACATCAGGACCGGTCGACGAAGGCATCCGGCCCGAGGACCAGCCTCCGTCCATCGGCCGCCCGATCGGCAATGCCCGGGTGTTCGTCCTGGACGGTTTCCTTCAGCCGGTTCCGGTGGGGGTGACGGGTGAGGTGTATGTATCGGGCGCGGGTCTGGCGCGTGGTTATGCGGGTCGTGCGGATCTGACGGCGGAGCGTTTCGTGGCGAGTCCGTTCGGCGGGCGGATGTATCGCTCGGGTGACCTGGCCCGTTGGAGTGCGGACGGTCAGTTGTGGTTCGCGGGGCGTGCGGATGAGCAGGTGAAGATCCGTGGCTTCCGTGTCGAGCCGGGCGAGGTGGAGTCCGTCCTCGCGGCGCACGAGAGCGTGGGCCAGGTCGCGGTGGTGGTGCGTGAGGATCGGCCGGGTGACAAGCGTCTGGTGGCGTATGTGGTGGCCGCTGAAACCGTGGATGTGGCGGTGCTGCGGGAGTTCGTTGGCGGCCGGCTGCCGGAGTACATGATTCCGGCGGTGTTCGTGGTGCTCGATTCGCTGCCGTTGACGGTGAACGGGAAGCTGGACCGGGCCGCGCTGCCCGTGCCGGAGTCCGCCGGTGAGGCCGGTGGGCGTGCTCCGGCGACGCGGGCGGAGGAGGTCTTCTGCGCCCTGTTCGCCGAGGTGCTGGGGCTTGAGCGGGTCAGTGCCGATGGTTCGTTCTTCGAGCTGGGCGGCGACTCGATCATGTCGATGCTGCTGGTGTCGAGTGCCCGTAAGGCGGGGCTGGTCATCACCGCCCGCCAGGTCTTCGAACGCCAGACCCCCGAAGGGCTGGCCACGGTCGCCGTCGCCGCCGCCGGCGGTACGGCCGTCCAGGGAGACGCCGGGGCCGGTGAAGTACCGCTCACCCCGATCATGCACGACCTTCTCGAACGCGTGGACGCGGAGAAGCTGGGACAGGTCTTTCAGCCCGCGTTCATCCTCGCCCCGGCTGATCTGGACCTCACAGTCCTCACCGACGCGGTCCAGGCCCTGGCCGACCACCACGACGCACTGCGCGCCCGGCTGGAGCGCAACGGCTCGGAACTCCGGCTCGTCGTGCCCGAGCCGGGCACCGTACCCGTCGACTCCTGGGTGCACCGCGTCGACGCGACCGGTCTGGAAGGCGATGAACTGAGCCGTCTGATCAGCGAGAAGGCGCGAGAGGCCGTCAACACGCTCGACCCATGGGCCGGTGTGATGGTGCGGGTGGTGTGGTTCGACCTGGGTGCGGAGGTTTCTGGGCGGCTGTTGATCGTTGTGGATCATTTGGTGGTGGACGGGGTCTCCTGGCGGGTTCTGCTGCCGGATCTCGTTCAGGCGTACGGTGAGCTGGCGGCGGGTCGTACGGCCGGTCTGGAGCCGGTGCCGACGTCGTTCCGGCACTGGGCGCGTGAGCTTGTGGCGCAGGCCGGCAGCGAAGAGCGGCTGGCGGAGACGGCCCAGTGGATCGACTTCCTCCAGGGCCCGGACCCGCTCCTCACGACAGAGCCGGTCAACCCCGAGCGCGATGTCGAGTCGACACTCCGACGCCTCTCGGTCCGGGTCCCCGTCGAGGTGACGTCCGAGCTGCTCACTCGTGTTCCGACGGCGTTCCACGCGGGGATTGACGATGTGCTGCTGGCCGGGTTGACGGCGGCTGTCGCGGAGTGGCGGGACAGCCAGAGCATTGGTGCGGGCAGCGCGATCCTGGTGGACCTCGAAGGCCACGGCCGGGTGCCGCTCAGCGAGGCTGACGATCTGTCGCGGACGGTGGGCTGGTTCACGAGCAGTCATCCGGTTCGGCTGGATGTCGGGTCGGTGGACCTGACGGAGGTCAGAGAAGGTGGCCTGGCGGCCGGGCGGGTGCTGAAGCGGGTCAAGGAGCAGGTGCGGGCGGTCCCGGGTGATGGTCTGGGGTACGGCGTACTGCGCTATCTCAACTCCGAGACGGCTTCGGCGTTCGCGGCGCTGCCCTCGGCCCAGATCGGCTTCAACTACCTCGGACGATTCGCTGCGGCCGAGACCGCGGCCGAGGCCTGGTCCCCGGCCGGCGACGGCCCGGCCGACCTGAGCCTCGGCGGCGACTTCCCCGTCATGCACGCGCTGGAGATCCTGGGTGCGGTCCATGACCTTCCCGAGGGTCCTGAGTTGACGTTGACGTTGTTGTGGCCGGAGGCGTTGTTCGAGGAGTCTTCGGTTCGGGCGTTGGTGGACGGCTGGGCGGCGATGCTGGGTGGTCTGGTCACTGCCAGTGCGGAGGG
>NZ_BAAASB010000047.1:0-13057 GCF_039532665.1 Streptomyces amakusaensis
TGTTCGACGCCGCGTCCGCCACCGACCAGGCGCTGTTCGTACCCGTGAAGCTCGACCTCGCCGCACTGCGTGCCGGCGGGCTGGTTCCGCCGCTGCTGAGCGGACTCGTCCGGGCCCCCGCCCGCCGTACGGCCCGGGGCGATGCGGCCGGGGCACCGGCGGAGGGCATCGCCGGGCTGTCGGCCGCCGAGCAGGCCGCGTACGTCCTGGATCTCGTCCGTACTCAGGTCGCCGTCGTTCTGGGCTACGCCGGACCGGAGGCGGTCGAGACGGACCGCTCCTTCCGTGAGCTGGGCTTCGACTCGCTGAGCGCCGTGGAGCTGCGCAACCGGCTGGGCGCGGCGACCGGGCTGCGGCTCCCCGCGACCCTGGTCTTCGACTATCCGACCTCGGCGATCCTCGCCGACCAGCTGCGCACCGAGCTGGTTGGCGAGGTGCCCGCCGCGATCGCCGCACCTGTCGCCGCCACCGTCCGCGACGACGAGCCGATCGCGATCGTGGGCCTCGGCTGCCGCTACCCCGGCGGGGTGGAGACCCCCGAAGACCTCTGGCGGCTCGTTCTGGAGGGCCGGGACGCCATCTCGGGCTTCCCCGACGACCGTGGCTGGGACATCGAGTCGCTCTTCGACGCCGACCCCGACCAGCAGGGCACGAGCTACGCCCGCGAGGGCGGATTCGTCCGTGACGCCGCCGACTTCGACCCGGGATTCTTCGGGATCTCGCCGCGTGAAGCCGTCGCGATGGACCCTCAGCAGCGTCTTCTCCTCGAAACCTCCTGGGAGGCCTTCGAGCGCGCGGGCATCGACCCCGTGTCCCTGCGCGGCAGCCGGACCGGCGTCTTCGCCGGTGTCATGTACCACGACTACGCCTCCCGGCTCACCGCGCTCCCCGAGGGCGTGGAGGGCTTCCTCGGCACCGGCAACGCGGCCAGCGTCATCTCCGGCCGGCTGTCGTACTCCTTCGGTCTCGAAGGCCCTGCGGTCACCGTCGACACCGCGTGCTCGTCGTCGCTGGTCGCCCTGCACCTCGCGGTGCAGGCGCTGCGCAACGGCGAATGCTCACTGGCCCTCGCGGGCGGTGTCACCGTCATGGCCACACCCGCTCCTTTCGTGGAGTTCAGCCGTCAGCGCGGCCTCGCCGCCGACGGCCGCTGCAAGGCGTTCTCGGCCGCCGCCGACGGCACCGGCTGGGCCGAAGGCGCGGGCGTCCTGCTGGTGGAGCGGCTCTCCGACGCGCGGCGCAATGGCCATCCGGTGCTGGCGGTCGTACGCGGCTCCGCCGTCAATCAGGACGGTGCTTCGAATGGTCTGACGGCTCCGAACGGTCCGTCTCAGCAGCGGGTGATCCGTCAGGCGCTGGCCAACGCGGGTCTGTCTGCCGCCGAGGTGGATGTGGTGGAGGCGCACGGCACGGGTACCTCACTGGGCGACCCGATCGAGGCGCAGGCCCTCCTCGCGACGTACGGGCAGGAGCACACCGAGGACTCCCCGCTGTGGCTGGGCTCCATCAAGTCCAACTTCGGTCACACGCAGGCGGCTGCCGGTGTCGCGGGCATCATCAAGATGGTCGAGGCGATGCGTCACGGTGTGCTGCCGAAGACGCTGCATGTCGACGAGCCGACTTCGCATGTTGACTGGTCGGCGGGAGCGGTCTCGCTGCTTGAGTCGGTGATCCCCTGGCCGGAGACCGGCCGCCCGCGCCGCGCCGCCATCTCGTCGTTCGGGTTCAGCGGCACCAACGCGCACGCCATCATCGAGCAGGCCCCCGAGCCTGCGGAGCCCGCAACGCGCCAGGAGCCCCAGCGGGCTCCGGGCAGCCTCCCGTGGCTGATCTCCGGAAAGACCCCGGAGGCCCTGCGCGAGCAGGCCGCCCGACTCAAGGCGCACACGCTCGCGCACCCCGAGCTGAGCCCCTCCGACATCGGCTACGCCCTGGCCACGAGCCGCACGGCACTCGACCACCGGGCCGCGCTCGTCGCCGACGACCGAGAGGGTTTGCTCGCGGGGTTGGCTGTGCTGGCTGGTGGTGGTTCCGCCGCTGGTGTGGTTGAGGGTTCTCCGGTGGGTGGGAAGTTGGCGTTCCTGTTTACGGGGCAGGGGAGTCAGCGGCTGGGGATGGGGCGTGAGTTGTACGGCGCGTATCCGGTGTTCGCGGACGCGTTGGATGAGATCTGCGCGCGTTTTGATGTGCCGTTGAAGGAAGCGCTGTTCGGTGATGAGAGCGGTGCTCTCGATGAGACGGCGGTGACGCAGCCCGCCCTGTTCGCTGTTGAGGTTGCCCTCTCCCGCCTCCTTGAGTCGTGGGGGGTGAAGCCGGACTTCCTGTCCGGTCATTCGATCGGTGAGATCGCTGCTGCGCATGTGGCGGGGGTGTTCTCGCTGGCCGATGCGTGCACGCTGGTGGCGGCACGTGGTCGCCTGATGCAGGCGCTGCCCACCGGCGGTGTGATGATCGCCGTGCAGGCCTCGGAGGAGGAGATTCTCCCGCTCCTCACGGACCGCGTCAGCATTGCCGCCATCAACGGCCCGACGTCCGTCGTCATCGCCGGTGACGAGGACGCCGCCGCGAAGATCACTGAGCAGTTCGGTGACCGGAAGACCAAGCGCCTGACGGTGAGCCATGCGTTCCACTCGCCGCACATGGACGGCATGCTCGCCGACTTCCGCGAGATCGCCGAGGGACTCTCGTACGGCGACCCGACGATCCCGGTTGTCTCCAACCTCACCGGCACCCTCGTCGGCGACGACATGTCGACCGCCGACTTCTGGGTACGCCACGTCCGCGAGGCCGTCCGTTTCCTCGACGGCATACGCGCCCTCGAAGCCGCCGGAGTCACCACCTACCTCGAACTCGGCCCCGACGGGATCCTCTCCGCCCTCGCCCAGGACTGCGCCGAGCGTACGGACGCGGCGGCCTTCATCCCCGTACTCCGCAAGGACCGCCCCGAGACCGAGACCCTCACCACCGCGCTCGCCCAGGCCCACACCCGGGGCATCGCCGTCGACTGGAAGGCGTACTTCTCCGGCACCGGCGCGCAGCGCGTCGACCTGCCCACGTACGCCTTCCAGCGCAAGCGCTACTGGCTGGAGGCCCCGGCCCATGTCCCGGGCGGAGATGTGTCGTCCGCCGGGATCGGGGCGGCCGGGCATCCGCTGCTGGGGGCGG
This sequence comes from Streptomyces amakusaensis, assembly GCF_039532665.1. NCBI lineage: Bacteria > Bacillati > Actinomycetota > Actinomycetes > Kitasatosporales > Streptomycetaceae > Streptomyces > Streptomyces amakusaensis. Next base: position 3,166 of record NZ_BAAASB010000047.1, read on the forward strand.
CGGTCGAGCTGCCGGACTCGGACGGGTTCCTGTTCACCGGCCGGCTCTCGCTCCGGACGCACCCCTGGCTGGCCGACCACACGGTGGGGGGCACGGTTCTGCTGCCGGGCGCCGCGCTCGTGGAGCTGGCTGTGCGTGCGGGGGACCACGCGGGTTGCGATCTGCTGGAAGACCTCACGCTGGAAGCGCCGCTGCTTCTGCCCGAGACCGGCGGAGTGCAGCTGCGGATCGTCGTGGCGGAGGCCGACGAGGCGGGACGGCGGGAGTTCGATGTCTACTCGCGCCCCGAGGACGCCGCGTTCGAAGAGCCCTGGACCCGGCACGCGGGCGGGACGCTCGCCGTCGCCGAGAACGGGACCGATGCCGAGGCGCCGGCCGAGTGGCCGCCCGCCGGGGCCGTCCCCTGCGAGGTCGAGCAGCTCTATCCGTCGTTCGACGCGATAGGGCTCGGATACGGACCGGCGTTCCGCAATCTGCGGCACGCCTGGCGGCGCGGCGACGAGGTCTTCGCCGAGGTCGCGCTTGCCGAGGACCGCGTACAGGAAGGCGTCCTGTACGGGCTCCACCCGGCGCTGCTGGACGCCGCTCTGCACGCGGTCGGCCTCGGGGACTTCTTCCCCGGCGACGGCGACGGCGACGGCGACGGCGGCGGCGGCGCGCGGCTGCCGTTCTCGTGGGACGGGGTCCGGCTGCACGCCGTCGGAGCGTCGGCGCTGCGGGTACGCATGGCCCCGGCCGGTACCGACGCCGTCGGGCTGAGCATCGCGGACGAGACGGGCGAACTGGTCCTGACGGTCGACTCGCTCGTGCTGCGCCCCTTCTCCGCCGGTGTCGCCGGTTCCGCCGGCGGTGGCACGGGCATCACCCGGGAGGCGCTCTTCCAGGTCGACTGGCCGGTGCGGACGCTGTCCGGGACACGGCCGCCCGCCGACGGCACCTGGGCGCTGCTCGGCGGGGATCCGCTGAAGCTGGGAGCCGCGCTGGAGCGGACGGGGGTGCTGGCGGCGGACGCCGCGTTCGGCGCGGACACCGACGAAACCGGCGGTCACTACCCGGACCTGGCGGCGCTCGGCGAAGCGGCCGAACGGGCCGAGGCGCTCGGCGATCCGATGCCGGAGACCGTCCTCGTCCCGCTCGCTCCCCGGCTCGCGCCGTCCGGCGGCCTGCCCGCCGCCGTGCGCGCGGTGGCGGCGGAGGCGCTGGCGCTGATCCAGTCCTGGCTGGCGGACGAGCGTTTCGCCGCCTCCCGGCTGGTGTTCGTCACCCGTGGGGCCGTAGCGACGGACGCGGGAGAGGACATCGAGGATCTGACGCACGCGGCGGTGTGGGGCCTGGTGCGCTCCGCGCAGGCCGAGCACCCCGGCAGGCTGGTTCTGGTCGACCTCGACGGCGAGGACGCCTCCTGCCGGGCCCTGCCCGCGGCGCTCGACGGCGACGAGACCCAGATCGCGGTACGGGACGGAGCCGTACGCACCGCGCGTCTGGCGCGGGCCGCCTTCGGCGCGGTCGGCGAACTCCCGGCCCGGCGCGGTCTCGACCCGGCGGGCACCGTCCTCATCACCGGGGCCGGCGGCACCCTGGGCGGGCTGCTCGCCCGGCATCTGGTGGAGGAGCACGGCGTACGGAATCTGCTGCTCACCAGCCGCAGAGGGGCGGCCGCGGAAGGCGCGGCGCGTCTCACCGAGGAGCTGACCGGGGCGGGCGCGCGGGTCGTCTGGGCCGCGTGCGACGCCGCCGACCGGGCCGCGCTGGCCGGGCTGCTGGGGTCCGTGCCGGACGACCGTCCGCTGACGGCCGTCGTGCACGCGGCGGGAGTGCTGGACGACGGCACGGTCGAGTCGCTGACCGCCGAGCGGATGGACCGGGTGCTGCGGCCCAAGGTCGACGCGGCGCTCCATCTGCACGAGCTGACCCGGGATCTCGACCTCGCGGCGTTCGTCCTGTTCTCCTCGGCCGCCGGAGTCTTCGGCAACGCGGGACAGGCCAACTACGCGGCGGGCAACACCTTCCTCGACGCACTCGCCCAGCACCGCAGGGCGCGGGGTCTGACCGCGGTCTCGCTGGCCTGGGGCCTGTGGGACGACGAGGCGGGCATGGCGGGCACGCTCGCCGACCACGACCGTGAGCGGCTGAGCCGGGGCAGCATGAGCCCGCTCTCCGCCGCCGAGGGCCTCGCGCTCTTCGACGCGGCGCTCCCGAACCCCACGTCAGACAGCGGCCCGTCCGACGGCGGCGCGCCGGCCGCGAGCGTGCTGGTGCCCGCGCGGCTCGACCTCGCCGTGCTGCGCGATCAGGTGGGCGACGCGGTGCCGCCGCTGCTGCGCGGACTGCTCCGTACCCCGGTACGGCGCAGAGCGGGCGGCGCTTCGGCCGAAGCGCCGGAGTCGCTCGCGCAGCGGCTCGTACGCCTGCCGGCCGCCGAGCGGGACCGGGTCCTGCTGGAGCTGGTCTGCTCCCAGGTCGCCCAGGTGCTGGGGCACGGTTCGACCGCCGCCATCCAGCCGGGCAGCGCCTTCAAGGAGCTGGGCTTCGACTCGCTGACGGCGGTCGAGCTGCGCAACCGGCTCGGCGCGGCCACCGGGCTGCGGCTTCCGGCCACGCTGATCTTCGACTATCCGACGCCCGAGGCGCTGAGCGGACATCTGCGTTCCGGGCTGCCGCTCGGGGACGACGGACCGTCCGTCTTCGGTGAACTCGACCGGCTGGAGGCCGCCCTGAGCGGCGCGGACGCGGACAGTGTGACGCGCTCGCGGATCACGATGCGCCTCCAGGCGCTCATGGCCAAATGGCACGAGGCGCAGGAGCCGACCGGTTCCGCCGCCGCCGACCAGGACGCCGACGACGGCGATCTCGCGTCGGTGACGGACGACGAACTCTTCGATCTCCTCGACGACGAACTCGACTCCTGACAGGGCCCGAGAGGGCCGGCCCGACGAGTTCCGGGCGCTCCCCGAGCCGGGGTGCCCCGCCACAGCACGACCACCACTACCACTACCAGGCTGGTTCGGCCCGCCGCGAGAAGGCGGCCGGACCAGCCCCCCCTTACATGAGCCACGGGATCCCGCGCACCGCGAGAGCCGAGGCCGCTCAGCCGACCGACCAGTACAACCGCCTCTCTGGCATGGAGCCCACGCAATGGTGAACGAGGACAAGCTTCGCGACTACCTCAAGCGGGCGACCGCCGATCTGCGCCAGGCCCGCAGGCGGTTGCGCGAGGTCGAGGAGAAGAACCAGGAGCCCATCGCCATCGTCGCGATGAGCTGCCGCTACCCCGGTGGCGTACGCACCCCCGAGGATCTGTGGCGACTGGTCGAGAACGGCGACGACGCCGTCTCCGGCTTCCCCGTGGACCGTGGCTGGGACGTCGAGTCGCTGTACGACGCCGACCCCGACAGCCCCGGCTCCAGCTATGTCAGCGAGGGCGGATTCCTCTACGACGCCGCCCGCTTCGACCCCGCGCCCTTCGGGATCTCGCCGCGCGAGGCCCTCGCCATGGACCCTCAGCAGCGTCTTCTCCTTGAAACCTCGTGGGAGGCGTTCGAGCGGGCGGGCATCGACCCCTCCTCGGTGCGCGGCAGCCGTACAGCCGTCTTCGCCGGTGTGATGTACCACGACTACACCGCTCGTCTCGACTCCGTGCCCGAGGGCGTCGAGGGCTTCCTCGGCACCGGCAGCTCCGGCAGCATCGCCTCCGGCCGGGTGGCGTACACCTTCGGTCTCGAAGGCCCGGCGGTCACCGTCGACACGGCCTGCTCGTCCTCCCTCGTCACCCTGCACCTCGCCGTGCAGGCGCTGCGCGCGGGCGAGTGCTCCCTCGCGCTCGCGGGCGGTGTCACCGTGATGGCCACCCCCGCGACCTTCACCGAGTTCAGCCGTCAGCGCGGCCTCGCCTCCGACGGCCGCTGCAAGCCCTTCGCGGCCGCCGCCGACGGTACGGGCTGGGGCGAGGGCGTCGGCATGCTCCTCGTCGAGCGGCTCTCCGACGCGCGCCGCAACGGCCACCCCGTCCTCGCGATCGTGCGCGGTTCGGCGATCAACCAGGACGGCGCGTCCAATGGGCTCACCGCCCCCAACGGCCCGTCCCAGCAGCGCGTCATCCACCAGGCGCTCACCAACGCCCGGCTCTCCGCCGCCGATGTCGACGTCGTGGAGGCGCACGGCACGGGGACCACTCTCGGCGACCCCATCGAGGCGCAGGCGGTCCTGGCGACGTACGGCCAGGACCGGCCGGCCGACCGTCCGCTGCTGCTCGGTTCCATCAAGTCGAACATCGGCCACACCCAGGCCGCCGCCGGTGTCGCGGGCATCATCAAGATGGTCGAGGCGATGCGCCACGGCGTCGTGCCGAAGACCCTCCACCTGGACGAGCCGACCCCGCACGTCGACTGGGACGCCGGAGCCGTCTCCCTGATCGGCGAGACGATCCCCTGGCCGCAGAGCGACGCACCCCGTCGTGCGGGTGTGTCGTCGTTCGGTTTCAGTGGGACGAACGCGCATGTGATTGTGGAGCAGGCTCCGGTGGAGGAGTCGGCTGAGGTCGTGGAGCCGGGTCCGGGTGTGGTTCCGGTGGTTGTTCCGTGGGTGTTGTCGGGGCGTAGTGCGGTGGCGTTGCGTGGGCAGGCGGAGCGGTTGTCGGGGTGGTTGTCGGCTGTTCCCGATGCTGGTGTGGTGGATGTGGGGTGGTCGTTGGCTTCGTCGCGTGCGGGTCTGGATCATCGTGCGGTGGTGCTGGCGGATCATGTGGCGGGTGTGGGGGCGGTGGCGTCGGGTTCGCTCGCTGCTGGTGTGGTGAGTGGTTCGGTGGTGTCGGGTAAGACGGTGTTCGTGTTCCCGGGGCAGGGTTCGCAGTGGGTGGGGATGGCTGCGGGCCTGTTGGACGCTTCGCCGGTGTTCGCGGCGCGGGTGGATGAGTGTGCGAAGGCGCTGGAGCCCTTCACCGACTGGTCGCTGAGCGATGTCCTGCGGGGTGTCGACGGCGCTCCGTCGTTGGAGCGTGTGGATGTGGTGCAGCCGGCGCTGTTCGCGGTGATGGTGTCGCTGGCTGAGGTCTGGCGCGCCGCCGGGGTGCGCCCCGGCGCGGTGGTCGGTCACTCTCAGGGTGAGATCGCCGCAGCCTGCGTCGCCGGGATTCTGTCGTTGGAGGATGCGGCTCGGGTGGTCGCGTTGCGGAGCCGGGCGATCGGTGGGGTGCTGGCGGGTCTGGGCGGCATGGTGTCGGTCCCGCTGCCCGCCGCGCGTGTAAGGGAGTTGATCGCCCCCTGGGGCGAGGACCGTATCTCCGTCGCTGCTGTCAACGGGCCTTCCTCGGTCGTCGTCTCCGGTGAGGTGACAGCTCTGGAGGAGCTTCTCGCCGCCTGTGAGAGGGAGGGGATCCGTGCGAAGCGGATCGCGGTCGACTACGCCTCCCACTCCGCTCAGGTGGAACTGCTCCGCGAAGAGCTGGCGGGCCTGCTCGCTCCGGTCTCTCCGCGTGAGGCCGAGGTTCCCTTCCTGTCGACGGTGACCGGCGGCTGGGTCGAGGGTCCTGAGCTGGACGGCGGGTACTGGTTCCGGAATCTGCGTCGTACGGTCGAGCTGGAGGACGCGACCCGGACGCTGCTGGATCAGGGTTTCGGTGTGTTCATCGAGTCCAGCCCTCACCCGGTGCTGTCGGTGGGTGTTCAGGAGACGGTGGAGGACGCGGGCCGTGAGGCCGCTGTTCTCGGTTCGCTGCGTCGTGGTGAGGGTGGTCTCGATCGTTTCTGGCACTCCTTGGGCGAGGCGTATGTCCGTGGTGTGAATGTGGACTGGGACGCGGTGTTCGCGGGTACGGGTGCCCGCCGGGTCGACCTGCCCACCTACGCCTTCCAGCAGGAGCACTACTGGCTGGAGAGCGGTGCCACGGCGGACCCCGCCGTCAGCGCCCACCCGGCCGACGCCGTCGAAGCCCGCTTCTGGGAGGCCGTCGAACGCCAAGACGCCGCCACACTCATCGCCGAGCTGGACATCGACGGCGACGAGACCCTCACCGCGCTGCTGCCCGCACTCTCCGCATGGCGCGACAAGAGCCGTGAGCAGTTCACCGTGGACGGCTGGCGCTACCGCGTCACCTGGAAGCCGCTGGCCGAGCCCGCCACCGCCCGCCTTTCGGGCACCTGGCTCGCGGTCGTGCCCGAGGGGCTCTCCGGGCCCGCCGCCGACTGGGCGGACGGGGTGCTGCGTACGCTCACCGAACACGGCGCGGAGATACGTACCGTCACCGCCGAGACCGCCGACACCCGGGACGGGCTCGCCGACGGGATCCGGACGGCGCTCGCCGACGAGCCCGCCGTGTCGGGAGTGCTGTCCCTGCTGACCCCCGCCGACGCCGAGGCGTCTCTCAGCGCCGCAGCGCCCGCCGGGGTGATCGCCACGCTCTCCCTCGTCCAGGCGCTCGGCGACGCCGAGGTGGCCGCGCCGCTGTGGTGCGTCACCCGGGGTGCGATCGCCGTGGCCCGGTCCGAGCGGTCGGCGGACCCGGCGCAGGCCCTGGTCTGGGGTCTCGGCCGGGTGGCCGCCCTGGAGCACGGCGAGCGCTGGGGCGGTCTGATCGACCTCCCCGCCGACCTCGACGACCGTACGCGCGACCGGCTCGCGGGCGTGCTGGCCGGTGACGGCGGTGAGGACCAGGTCGCGGTCCGCGCGACGGGTCTCTTCGGCCGCCGGCTGGTCCGTGCCCGCCTCGGGGACACGGCGGCGGTACGGGAGTGGCGTCCGCAGGGGACCACGCTGGTCACCGGTGGTACGGGGGCGCTGGGCGCGCAGATCGCCCGCTGGCTCGCGCGCAATGGCGCGGAGCACCTGGTCCTCACCAGCCGCCGGGGCCCGGACGCGCCCGGCGCGGCCGAACTCCAGCGGGAGCTGACCGAGCTGGGCGCACGGGTCACCGTCGCCGCGTGCGATGTCAGCGACCGTGACGCGGTGGCGGCGCTCATCGCCTCCGTACCCGCCGAACAGCCCCTCACCGCCGTCGTGCACACGGCGGCCGTGCTCGACGACGGAGTGATCGAGGCGCTCACCCCCGAGCAGATCGAGCGGGTGCTGAAGGTCAAGGTCGACTCGACCCTGCATCTGCATGAACTCACCCGGGACCTGGACCTCTCCGCGTTCGTCCTCTTCTCGTCCTTCGCCGCCACCTTCGGCGCGCCCGGCCAGGGCAACTACGCGCCCGGCAATGCCTTCCTCGACGCCTTCGCCGAGCACCGGCGCTCCGCCGGGCTCCCCGCGACCTCCATCGCCTGGGGCCCCTGGGGCGACGGCGGCATGGCCGAGGGCGCGGTGGGCGACCGGATGCGCCGCCACGGTGTCATCGAGATGGCGCCCGAGCGCGCGGTCTCCGCGCTCCAGCACGCGCTGGACCGGGACGAGACCACGCTGACCGTCGCCGACATGGAGTGGAAGCGGTTCGTCCTCGCCTTCACCTCGGGCCGGGACCGGCCGCTGCTGAACGACCTGCCCGAGGCGCGGGAGATCATGGAGAGCCTCCGCGCGGACGCGGTCGCCGCCGACACGGGCGGCGCGTCGGCCTCGGACCTCGCCCAGCGGCTCGCCGGACAGCCCGAGGCGGAACAGGAACGGCTTCTCCTCGAACTGATCCGCACCGCCGTCGCCTCCGTCCTCGGCTACGCGGGACCCGACGCCGTCGAGCCCGGCCGGGCCTTCAAGGAGCTGGGTTTCGACTCGCTCACCTCCGTCGAACTGCGCAACCGGCTCAACGCGGCCTGCGGCCTCAAGCTGCCGCCGACCCTCGTCTTCGACCACCCCACGCCCACCGTCCTCGCCCGGCAGCTGCGCACCGAGTTCTTCGGACAGGGCGCGGCATCCGCCGTCCAGTCGCCCACGGCCGCCGTGAACGACGCCGAGCCCATCGCCATCGTCGCCATGAGCTGCCGCTTCCCCGGCGGGGTCCGCAGCCCCGAGGAGCTGTGGCAGCTGCTCAGCTCCGGCGGCGACGCGCTGTCGCCCTTCCCCCTGGACCGGGGCTGGGACGTCGAGGCGCTGTACGACCCCGACCCGAACGCCCAGGGCACCTCGTACACCCGCGAAGGCGGCTTCCTCACCGACGCCGCCGCCTTTGACTCGGGCTTCTTCGGGATCTCGCCGCGTGAGGCGCTGGCGATGGACCCTCAGCAGCGTCTTCTCCTCGAAACCTCCTGGGAGGCCTTCGAGCGGACCGGGATCGACCCGGAGACCCTGCGCGGCAGCCAGGTCGGTGTGTTCATCGGAACCAACGGCTCCGACTACGCCAACCTGGTACGCGCCGCCACCGACGAGCTGGAGGGCCATCTCGCCACCGGCAGCGCGGGCAGTGTGGTCTCCGGCCGGCTCTCCTACACCTTCGGTCTGGAGGGCCCGGCGGTCACCGTCGACACGGCCTGCTCGTCCTCGCTGGTCGCCCTGCATCTCGCGGTGCAGGCGCTGCGCAACGGCGAGTGCTCCCTCGCGCTGGCCGGCGGTGTCACCGTCATGTCGACGCCCGGCACCTTCATCGAGTTCAGCCGTCAGCGCGGGCTGTCCACCGACGGCCGCTGCAAGGCCTTCTCGGCCGACGCCGACGGCTTCAGCCCGGCCGAGGGCGTCGGCATGCTGCTCGTGGAGCGGCTCTCCGACGCGCGGCGCAACGGTCATCCGGTCCTCGCGGTGGTGCGTGGTTCGGCGGTCAACCAGGACGGCGCGTCCAACGGTCTGACGGCTCCGAACGGGCCGTCCCAGCAGCGCGTGATCCGTCAGGCGCTCGCCAACGCCCGGCTGTCGTCCGCCGATGTCGACGTCGTGGAGGCGCACGGCACGGGGACCACTCTCGGCGACCCGATCGAGGCGCAGGCGCTTCTGGCGACGTACGGCCAGGGGCGGCCGGAGGGCCGTCCGCTGCTGCTGGGCTCGGTGAAGTCGAACATCGGGCATGCCCAGGCCGCCGCCGGGGTCGCCGGGGTGATGAAGATGGTGCTGGCGATGCGGAACGGGGTGCTGCCGAAGAGCCTGCACATCGATGAGCCGACCCCGCACGTCGACTGGAGCATGGGCGAGGTCGAGCTGCTGACCGAGCGGACCCCGTGGCCGGAGAGCGACCGCCCCTGGCGCGCGGGTGTCTCGTCGTTCGGCTTCAGCGGCACCAACGCGCATGCCATCATCGAACAGGCCCCCGTCGGGACGGGGTTCGGCGACCTCGAAACCCCTCAGCAGCCCGCACAACCCCTACTGGCCGCGACCGCCCCGGCCGGGCCCGCCGCCGACCGGCCCGCGCCTCTGCCCTGGCCGCTCAGCGCCAAGAGCGAGAAGGCCCTGCGAGGCCAGGCCCAGCGGCTGCTGAATCAGCTGCAAACCCACCCTGACCTGCGGATTGCCGATGTCGGCCACTCCTTGGCCACCACTCGTACCGCGCTCGGCCGGCGTGCCGTACTGATCGGCGGAGACCGGGACGACTTCACCGGAGCCCTGACCGCTCTCGCCGCCGAACAGGGCTCACCCCTACTGGTTCAGGGAGAGGTCGTCGGGGGTAAGACCGTGTTCCTCTTCCCCGGACAAGGGTCGCAATGGGTAGGCATGGCCCAGGGCCTGTTGGACGCTTCACCGGTGTTCGCTGCCCGGGTGGATGAGTGTGCGAAGGCGCTGGAGCCCTTCACCGACTGGTCGCTGAACGATGTCCTGCGGGGTGTCGACGGCGCTCCGTCGTTGGAGCGTGTGGATGTGGTGCAGCCGGCGCTGTTCGCGGTGATGGTGTCGCTGGCTGAGGTCTGGCGTGCGGCGGGGGTGCGCCCGGGTGCGGTGGTCGGTCACTCTCAGGGTGAGATCGCGGCTGCGTGTGTGGCGGGGATTCTGTCGTTGGAGGATGCGGCTCGGGTGGTCGCGTTGCGGAGTCGGGCGATCGGTGGGG
>NZ_BAAASB010000048.1:0-12860 GCF_039532665.1 Streptomyces amakusaensis
AACCCGACACCACACTCCCCGGATCCGACTCCACCCCCAACACACCCGCCTGCCACAACGTGTAATCCACGTACTGCACCGGCAACCCCTCCCACACCGGCACACCACCACCCACCCGCACCCCATAAGCCACCGACAAATCCCGAGACAACGGACCCATCGACCACCCATCAGCAGCCACATGATGCAAAACCAACACCAACACCGAGTACTCCGGAGTGATCACGAGATGCGCGTGAATCGGGAGGTCGGTGGCGAGGTCGAACCGGTGGGCGCTGTGCTCGGCGACGATTCGGCCGACTTCGGCAGGCGCGCAAGAGGTCGTCGTGAGCGTGACCGGCCGGGGGGCCAGCACCTGCTGCACAGGCTCGCCGTCCACGGTGGGGAAGACGGTGCGCAGCGCCTCGTGGCGGGCCACCACATCGGAGAGCGCGGCAGCCAGGGCGTGGGTGTCGAGCTGCCCCGACACCCGGTTCACCAGGTGCAGGTTGTAGGTCGCGGCGCTGTTGTCGACGTGGTGGAGGAACCACAGCCGGCGCTGGGCCGGGGAGAGCGGCAGCCGGGCGGGCCGGGGACTCACCGCCGTCGGAGGAGGAACCACGGCGGGCCCGCCGGTCTTCGCGGTCCGCCCGATCCCCGCCACTGTCGGGTGCTCGAACACGGTCCGCAGGTCGACGGTGAGGCCGAGCACGGCCCGGATCCGGTTCACGAGTTTGACGGCCAGCAGCGAGTGGCCGCCGAGGTCGAAGAAGTCGTCGTCGACCCCGACCCCCGCGACACCGAGCACCTCGGCGAAGAGCCCGCAGAGCACTTCCTCGCGCGGAGTGCGCGGACCACGGCCCGTCGCCTCCCGGGCGGGCGCGGGCAGCGCGTCGCGATCGAGCTTGCCGTGCGCGGTCAGCGGCAGCGAGTCCAGCGCCACGACGGCGGACGGGAGGAGGTATTCGGGCAGCCGCTCGCCGAGTGTGCTCCGTACCTTGTCCGGATCGACCGCGCCGGTGATGTAACCGACGAGCCGGCGGTCGCCCGGCCGGTCCTCGCGCACGATCACCGCCGCCCGGTCGACGCCGTCCACGGCGGCCAGTGCCGCCGCGACCTCGCCCGGTTCGATCCGGAAACCACGGATCTTGACCTGGTCGTCGGCCCGTCCGATGTACTCCAGCGTGCCGTCCTGCCGGTATCGGACCAGGTCGCCGGTGCGATACCGGCGTGCCCCCGGAAGGCCGGACGGGTCGGCGACGAACCGGGCCGCCGTCGCGGCGCTCCGGCCGGCATAGCCGAGGGCGACGCCCTCGCCTCCCACGTACAACTCGCCGACGACACCCGGCGGCACCGGCCGCAGCGCCGGATCGAGCACCTGGAGCGTGACGTTCCCGACCGGTCGGCCGATATGGGGTCCGCTGCGGCCGTCGATCCGGGCGATGGTGGCGTCGACGGTCGTCTCGGTCGGCCCGTAGAAGTTGTACGCCACCACATCGGCCTGCTCGGACAGCCGCGACCACAGCTCGTCGTCCACCGCCTCGCCGCCCACCGCGAACACACGTGGCCGCCGTTCCCGCTCAAACAGCCCCGCGTCGATGAGCGGACCGGCGAAGGACGGCGTGGTGACCAGCACATCCAGGCGCGCGTCGGCGAGATGCCGCACGAGCGCCGCCGGATCGCGACGGGTGTCGTCCGCCATCAGATGCAGTTCATGACCCGCGATCATCCACAGCAGCGGATCCCAGGACGCGTCGAACGTCATGGCCGCGATCAGTCCGACGCGCAGCCTTCCGCCGTCGGCGACGGGTGCCAGTGTGGTGGTCACATGGTGCTGGAAGAGGTTGGCCAGCGCGCTGTGCCGCACCAGAACGCCCTTGGGGCGTCCGGTCGATCCGGAGGTGTAGATCGTGTACGCGGGGTCCAGCGGCGAGGGGGCCGAGAGGGCCGGGGGAGCCGTCGCCCGGCCGTCCCCGTGGGCCGCGCCGATCGCCTCGTCCAGCGTGAGCACCGGCGCCGGGCCGGTGCGGAGACGCCTGCCCGCGCCGTCGGTGAGTACGACGGCGGCCGCGCTGTCCGACAGCATCCAGGCGGTACGGTCGGCCGGTGCCGCGGGGTCGACGGCGAGGTGCACACCGCGTGCCTTGAGTACGCCGAGCAGCGCGACGACCGAGTCCGTGGAGCGGGGCAGTGTCACCGCGACCACCGTGCCAGGCCCGACCCCGAGCGCCGTCAGCCCGGCGGCCAGCCGGGTCGACCGCTCGTCCAGTTCGGCCCGGGTGAGGGCTGTGCCGCCGTACACGACGGCCGTGCCACCGGGGTCGGCCGTGACACTCACGGCGAAGGCGTCGAGCACGGTCGCCGGTCCGGGGGCCGCCGGGTTGCGGCCCCACCGCTCCAGCCGCTCCCGCTCCGGGGCGGTCAGCAGATCGACGTCGTTGATCCGTGCCGCCGGGTCGTCGGCGACCGCCGTGAGCATGCGGACGAGCCGCTCGCCCAGAGATCGCACGGTGTCCCGGTCGAAAATGTCGACGGCGTGGCCCACCATGATGTCGAGGCCGTCCGGTGATTCGACGGCCGCGAATTCGAGGTCGAACTTCGCGATGTACAGACCGGTATCGGCGGGCTCGCACTCCAGCCCGGGCAGCGCGAGGCCGCCGCCCTCGCCGCGCACCGTCGATGTCAGCAGGATCTGGAACAGCGGGTGGGAGCCGGGTGACCTGGCGGGCCGCAGCTCCTCGACCAGACGGTCGAAGGGGACGTCCTGGTGCGCGTACGCCGACAGAGCGGTGTGCCGCGCCCGGCCGAGCAGCTCCTCGAACGTGGGGTTGCCCGAGGTGTCGGTGCGCAGCACCAGCGTGTTGACGAAGAATCCGACCAGGTCGTCGAGCGCCTCTTCGGTACGGCCGGCGGCCACCGTGCCCAGCGGGATGTCGGTTCCGCAGCCCAGCCGGGTCAGGGACGCGGCGAGCGCGGCCTGTACCACCATGAACAGGGTCGCGTGCTGGGCACGGGCGATCTCCCGCAGTCGGTCGGCGGTGTCCGGACCGAGGCGGAAGGTGACCGAGTCGCCCCGGAAGGAGGGCCGGTCCGGGCGGGCGCGATCCCTCGGCAGCGGGAGTTCCCCGGCCAGTCCGGCCAGCGTCTCGCGCCAGTGGCCGAGCTGACGGGACACCTCGCTGTCCGGATCGGACGGCTCGCCCAGCAGCTCGTGGTGCCACAGGGTGTAATCCGCGTACTGGACGGGCAGCGGCTCCCAGTCCGGCGTCCGGCCGGCGGTCCGGGCCCCGTAGGCGTGCGCCAGGTCGGTGGCCAGCGGTCCCATCGACCAGCCGTCCGCCGCGATGTGGTGCAGCACCAGCACGAGGAGCGCGTCGGTCTCGCCGGTGCGCACCAGATGGGCGTGGACGGGCAGATCGGTCGCGAGGTCGAACAGATGCTCACTGTGCCGGGTGACGACGGCCGCCGCCCGCTCCGCCGCGCACCGGGTGACGCCGATCCGGACCTGCGCCGGCTCCGCCGGCAGCACCACCTGGACCGGCTCGGCGTCCTGCTCCCGGTAGACGGTCCGCAGCACCTCGTGCCGGTCGAGCACGTCCCCCAGCGCGGCCTGGAGCGCCGCCAGGTCCAGCTCGCCCTGTACGCGTGTCACCACGGGGATGTTGTAGGTCGCGCTCGGCCCCTCGAGCCGGTGCGCGAACCACAAGCGACGTTGTGCCGGCGACAGCGGATACATGGGGCAGCCCTCTCCTACGGCATCGCGCTGGCTTGAGGCGATGGGTCAGTGGTCGCGGTACTCGCGGAGGAACGCCGCGAGGTTGTCCAGCCCTGTTTCGATTTCTGCGGGGGTGACATGGCTGACCGACAGCCTGATCTGGTTGACCGGAACGCCGTCCCCGTAGAAGTGGTGCATCGGGGTCCACAGCACGCGATGGGCCCGCGCGGAGTGTTCGAGCACCCGGTCGTCCACCGGGAAGGGCACGGTGAGTACGAGGAAGAATCCGCCGCCGGGCACGTTCCAGCTGACCTCGGGGTGCCGGTCCGGCGGGAATCTGTCGCGCAGTCCGTCCAGCATCAGCCGCAGATTGTCGCGGTAGGTCCGCTGCTCGCGGACGTTCCCGGCGCGCAGGCTGAAGTCGTGTTCCAGCAGCTTGCCGCCGATCACCGCCTGGGTCAGCGGTGAGGTGTTGACCGTGAGCATGCTCTTGATCCGGCCGAGCTGGTCGGCGAGCAGCTCCTCCCGGCCGTCCGGCGTGGTGACGCGCTGGTCGGCCACCACACAGCCGACCCGCGCGCCGGGCAGCGCCGTCTTGCTGAACGACCCGAGGTAGACCACCCGGCGCTCGGTGTCGAGCGCCTTGAGCGTCGGCGGCCCGGGTTCGCCGTCCGAGGTGAACAGCCCGTACGGATTGTCCTCCAGCAGCAGGAAGTCGTGCTCGGCCGCCAGCCTCAGCAGCCGCAGGCGTGCTTCGAGGCCGAGACTGGCCCCCGAGGGGTTGGCGAAGTCGGCGACCACATAGAGGGCCCGCACCCGGCGGCCCGAGGCGGCCACCTCGTCGAGCCGGCGCACCAGGTCGTCGAAGTCGATGCCCTCCGGCGAACCGGCCACGGGCAGCACCGGCATGTCGACCAGCTGTGCCGCGCCCACCGCGCCGACATAGGTCGGACTCACCGCGAGCAGCACATCGTCGGAGGTGCGCCGCAGTACACGGAGTGTCAGGAACAGGGCCTCCTGGCAGCCGACCGTGACCACGATCGACTCGGGGTCCACCGTGATGTCCTCGTCGACCGCCAGATTGCGGGCGATCAGATCGTGGATGATGCCCTTGGTCCGGCCGTACTGCATGATCTCGCGGTCGGCGCGTGCCTCGTCACCGTCGAAGAGGGTCAGCAGATGCTCACGGAACCGGTCGAGGTAGCGGTGTACCGCGTCGATGCCGAAGAACTCCTCGGTGGGCCGGCCCGCGGCGAACGAGATCGCGTCCGGATAGCGCTGCGCGATCTCGTTGAGGAAGTTCATCGACTCGGCCAGGGGATGTCCGAGCGAGCTGTGCAGCTCTTCCAGCGGTATCGCCCCGGTCGGGTCCGTGACGGCCGCCGCGTTCGGTGCTTCCGTGCTCATGAAGTCGGGGAGCCGGCCGGCGAGCCGCTCCCGGTGTTGCTCATGGCCTCGACCAGTCCGGCCGGCCGCATATCGGTCCAGTTGTTTTCCACGTAGTCGAGGCACTCCGCGCGGGATGTGTCGTCCAGTATCACCCGCCATCCCTGCGGAACATCCGCGAACGACGGCCACAGAGAATGCTGACCCTCGTCGTTGACCAGCACCTTGAAAATTCCGCTGTCGTCGTCGAAAGGATTCATCAATTCATCTCCTCAGTGATCCGGGCAGTTTATCGGCGACCGGGCGATCAGGAAATAAGTGACGCAGGGGAGAGTGAAATAAATTCTGGCCACAGCCTAAAAGCTTCGCGCTCGTCCGGGCAAGCGGCCCCGAGAAGTCGCGGCTGTCAGGTAGATGGCTCGCGGCACGCCGGGCGGGGGCGTTTAGCGGGCCCCTTCCTGGCTCTCTCGGCAGGGTGTTTGCATGAAGTGGACATCCGGACTGGGTGGTTCAGCGGGCGCGTGGCAGGTCGGTGAGGGTGGGGAGGCGGTGCTGGGTGACGGGTCGGCAGCCACTCCGGTTGACCGTCGCTGAGCGGATTCGCCCAGTACGTACAGGGCCGCCAGGGCGGTGAAGATAACGGACAATACGCCCGCCAGTCGTGAAAACAACCGCCGTTGAGCAGGCATGAAACCCCAGGCCCAAGCCTCTACTGAGAGTTTCTGCCACATCGGAGCGGTTCAGGTTACAGTGACCTCCACCTCATGCCGACGACGGTCCGGCACAAGGGCGCAAGAAAGAGAAGTGGCTGCAAGGGTGTAATTGAGAAGTGCGGAAAGGTTAGTGAAATGCTATTAGGCGGATCAGATCCGGCCGTCCTTCCCGAGCGGCCGAGACTGTTGGGCGTGCAGGGGTCGGAAACCTCGGGCACGTCCGACATCGAGTCTGCGATCGAAGGCGCACGACTTCTCCTGCTCGACGCCTTGATAACCTCCCGGCGCGAGCGATTCATGTCGACCACACCAGTGGAAGCCAGCCAGTTCCCCCTGTTGCTGAGTCAGCTCATGCGGAGTGGACCGGAACAGGCCCTGCCGGTTCAGGTCATCTGTGGATCCCTCGACGGTCTCGCGCAGCAGATGGGCGCGGATCCGGTCGAGCTGCTGTGTCGAGAGGTGCTCGACCGCGGCCACCGGCTGATGATTTTGCACCACGATCTGGCCGCGCTGCGAATACCGGACCTCCAGCGGCTGGCCGTGCTGGCCGGCGCGGGCGCCGATGTCCGACTGCTGCCACGGAGCCTGCCCACCGTCACGGTGGTGGGCACCGAGTCCGCCTTGTTGCACACCTCCCTTGACTGTCCTGAACAGGCCCTGCTCATCCGGTCGCCGGAAACGGTTCGGGCGCTCCAGCGAATGCATGACGGCCTCCGCGATCTGGCGGTGGATTTCCGGCTGGTCAGACAGGCGGTTCCGGTGCTGCTGCGACCGAGCCCGCTCGCCGAGGTTCTGGAGAAACTGTGCGCGGGGATGAAGGACGAGAGCGCGGCGCGGCAGATGCGGGTCTCCGTTCGCACCTACCGGCGCTATGTCGCGAATATTCTCAAGACCCTCGATGTGACATCCAGATTCGAGGCCGGCATGCGGGTGTCCCAACTGGGTCTGACCGACCTCGGGCGACGGCTGTCACCAGTGAGCGAATTGGTTCAGTGATCTGACCGCCCCACCTCGGCGGGCCATGCCGTAGCGCGAAAATCTCTGCTGGCCAGCGCGGCGAAGAACACCACGGTGAGCAAGGCCGCGATGGCGATCAGTATGACCGGCGGAGACAGGAAGTCGAGCAGGACTCCGGCGAGCAGCGTGCCCCCGGCGGCACCCAGACCCCACAGGGTCATCACTGCCGATATCACCCGGCCACGCTGCTCGTCCGGAACCTGACGGAACATCACGACATCGACCAGCACCCGCATCGCCGGGACGGCCAGCATCGTCAGAAACAGCACGGACGCGGCCCACCAGGGGCCCAGCGAGAGGCCGAGCAGACAGAGCAGTACGGCCACCGAACCGGCCTGGCCGAGCATCAACGCGGCCGGTGGAAGACGGTGCAGACGGGTGACGAGCGCGGCACCGGCGAGCCCGCCGAGCGCCAGACCCGCAGTCGCCACACCGATCAACGCCGAGGATATTTCCTGGCGTTGTAGTTGTACCACAACTATCAATATCATCGGAGCGGTGGCCGAGTTCATCACAGCGGTGAACAGCGTGGTCCTGCGCAGCAGCGGGTTCCGCCACACGAGCGCTATTCCGCCGAGTATCCGGCGCAACGCCGAGGAGTCCTCCTGAGGTGGTGGCGGCGGCGGTGCCGCTTCCGGCGCGGCTGCCGCGGCCTCCCCGTCCGTCTTGCCGGAAGCCTTCGGCCGCATCAGCGCCACACAGACGATCGACACCACAAGCGTCAGCGTGGTCGCGAGGAAAGGCACCGCACGGCCAACGGCGAACAGCGCGCCACCCAGTGGGGGACCGGCCAGTGAAGCGCCGTTGATCCTGACCTCTTCCCTGGTCAGCGCCGCAGTCAACTGCTCGGGCGGCACCACCGTGCGGATCAGCAGCATCCGCGCGGTCGCCGCCAGCGGTCGCATCGCCCCCATGACGGCGGCGACGGCCAGCAGATGGGCCAGCACCAGCTGATCCGTCAGCTGCGCCAGAACGATGCTCCCGATGGCCACCGCGCGCAACGACTCCACGATGAGCAGCAGCGCCCGCCGGTCGAAACGATCGGCCAGCTCGCCGGCCGGCAGCCCCAGCACCAGCGCGGTCGTCATCTGCACCGCCCCGACCAGCCCGGCGGCCGCGGGCGATCCGGTGACAGCCAGCACGAGCAGCGGAAACGCCAGATCGGCGGTCTCCAGCCCGAGCGTGGAGAACGCCGAACCGGTCCACAGCAGCTGAAAGCCACGGTTCCGCCCCAGCGGAACCGGTTGGCTCCGCCGCTCCGTCGTCACCGCCTCACCCCCGCCGTCTCGTGCTTCGCTCTCTGGCATCAGCCACTCTCCTCGGGGTCGCGGTCGGGGTCGGGGACTGGGTCGGGGACTGGGGAGCCGACGAGACTCCGCCGGGAGAGGTCATCGACACGACCACACTCCCGCAAAGCCCACCCCCTCGCGCCCGGCCGGGCCCCAACCGTCATGAAGGTGACGGTTACCCGGCCCCCCGCCGGAGCCGCCGAATGCCGGGGACCCGCACAACACACACCGGACGTCAGCTAGTTGTCATAACGCCGGAAACTCTTGGAGGCCGCGCCGCTACATCCCTACTGTCTGGATCGTCCGCCCCACCGGGCGTCGTGCGACAGCGCACCACTGGGCGCAGTCCCACCCGGCACATCACCTCGCGGAACCTCGTGGACCCCGTTCCCGCAAACAGACCAGGAGAGTGCATGTCGAGCGCCGCCGATGCCAAGCGCGACCACACGAACGGTCTCGTCCCCGGAAACACGACCCCGGCATCGGCATCCGCCCCGGTGGCGTCCGGCACCGGACAGCGGGACATCGGACAGCGGGACACCGGACAGCGCAACAGCGCCGAGATCTGGCCCGCCGAGCTGATGCCGATCGCCGAACCCACCCGGGCGGCACGGCTGAGCACGGCCCCCGACGGCGCTCCCCAGGTCACCGTCATCGAACTGCCGGACGCGCTCGCGAAGCTGGCCGAGCAGGCCGACTGCACACCCGCGTCCGCCGTGTCCGCCGCGCTCGGCACCGTACTCGGCGCGCTGCTCGGACACCGAACGGTGGTCATCGACCTCGCCGACGGCGCGCCCGCCACCCCCCTCGTACTGACGCCCGGCCCCCACCTCTCCTTCGCCGGCCTGCTCACCGCGGTGCGCGCCCAGCGACGGCGGACCCAAGGCCACGAGCCGTCCGCGCCGACGACGGCCGACGACGGCCTCACCCTCACCGACGTACTCGTCACCACCGGCGGGACACCGCCGCGCGGCCGCCACACACTGGTCGGAGTCCTGCCGCCGAACCGGCCGGGACACCTGGAACTGCACGGCGGCGGCCCGACGGGCCCGGCCGTCCACGACCTCGGAGACCGGCTGGCGACCGTACTCGCACGACTGACCGACCACCCCCACGAGCCACTGGCCCGGCTGGACCTGCTCAGCGCCGACGAGCGCGGCGCCGTCCTGGGCGACTGGAACGGTCTGCCCGACGTCGAACCCCGCCTGCTGCACCGGCTCTTCGAGGACCAGGCATCCCGCCACCCCGACACGATCGCGGTCGAGCACGGATCGCTACAGGTCACCTACCGCGAACTCAACCGGCGGGCGAACCGCCTCGCGCGATTCCTGACCGGCCGGGGCGTCGGACCCGACGTACCCGTCGTGGTGTCCATGAGCCACGGCGTCGACCTGGTGACGGCGCTGCTCGCGATCACCAAGGCCGGCGGAGTCTACGTACCCCTCGACCCCGCCTATCCCCTCCCGCGCAAGCGCTTCGTCCTCGACGACACCCGGCCGCTGCTGACCCTGGTCGACCAGCCCGACCGGCTCCCCGGAAACGACCACATCGTCCTCGCCGACGTGGACACGACCGGCCACCCGGACAGCGACCTCACCGACGCGGACCGCTCCGCACCCGGACACCACAGCCACCTGGCGTACGTGATCTACACATCGGGCTCCACCGGCACGCCGAAGGGCGTCGCACTGGCGCACACCGGCCTGACCCGCCTGGTCCACCGCCACCGCCGCTACGTCAGCACCGACGCGAGCCACCGCGTCCTGCAACTCGCCTCCATCGCCTTCGACGGTTCCGTCTGGGAAATCATGATGGCCCTGCTGAACGGCGGAACCCTCGTGGTGGGCGACCCCGAGGCACTCCTGACCGGCACCGCCGCCGCCACGGACATCACCCACGCCACCGTCACCCCCTCCCTGCTCTCCGCCCTGCCCACGGACGCGTTCCCGGCGGGGGCCACCCTCATCACCGCCAGCGAGGCATGCACCCCCGCACTCGTCGAGCGCTGGACCCGGGAACACCGGCTCATCAACTCCTACGGCCCCACCGAGACCACCGTCTCGACGGCCAGCGGCCCCCTCACCGCCGGAGAACCGGTCACCGTCGGCGGACCCATCGAAGCCACCCGCGTGTACGTGCTCGACGGAGCACTGCGCCCCCTGCCGCCCGGGACCGCCGGGGAGCTGTACGCGGCCGGCCCCGGACTCGCCCGGGGATACCTCAACCGCCCCGGTCTGACCTCGGGAAGCTTCGTCGCCAACCCGTTCGGCGGGCCCGGCGAACGCATGTACCGCACCGGCGACCTCGTGCGCTGGACCCACCAGGGCCGCCTGGAGTACCTGGGCCGCACCGACGAGCAGGTGAAGGTACGCGGATTCCGCATCGAACCCAGCGAGGTGGAGGTCGCGCTCACCGGCGTGCCGGGAGTGGACCACGCCGCCGTCCTCGTCCAGCAGGACGACCGGGGGGACAAACGCCTGGTCGCCTATCTGGTGCCCGACGGCGAGCCCGGCGCGGACACCGACCGTGCCGAGCGCGCCGACCGTGCCGACCGGCGCGTCGAAGAATGGCGCGAAGTGAGCGACGCCCACTACCGCACCATCGGCGACGAGGAGGCCCCCGGCGACGACGACGTCTTCGCCGGATGGACCAGCAGCTACACCGGCGAGGACATGGGCGACGAGGAGATGCGCGAGTGGCGTCAGGCCACCGTGGACCGCATCCTCGAAGCCAGGCCCGCGCGCGTCCTGGAGATCGGCGTCGGCACCGGCCTGATCATGTTCCGTACCGCGCCGCACTGCCAGGAGTACTGGGGCACCGATCTGTCACCCGTGGTCGTCGGCCATCTGAACGGGCGGGTCGCCCGCGTCCCGGAACTCGCCGGCCGGGTGCGACTGCACAGCGCGGGCGCGCACGAACTCGAAGAACTGCCGCAGGAGTACTTCGACACCGTAGTCATCAACTCGGTGGCCCAGTACTTCCCCAGCGCCGAATACCTGACCGAGGTCGTACGCGGCGCACTCGGGCTGCTCACCCCCGGCGGCCGTCTCCTCCTCGGCGACCTGCGCAATTTGCGCCTGCTGCGCACCTTCCACACGGCGATCGCACTGACCGCCGCCGACCCCCTCGCCGACCCGGCCTCGATCGCCCGCGCGGTGGACCGGCTGAGCGCGGGGGAGAAGGAACTCCTCGTCGACCCGGACCTGTTCGCCGCGCTCCGGCGCACCGAACCGCGCATCGGCGCGGTGGACATCCAGCTCCAGCGCGGCACCTTCCACAACGAGCTGACCCGTCACCGCTACGACGTGGTACTCCACCGAACCTCCGGCACGGAGACCGCCCGGCCCGCCGACCACCACCGCCCACTCCGCTGGGGCGCCGGGATCAACAGCCTCGAACAGCTCGCGGAGACACTGGCCACCGCACCGGCATCCACCCCGACGCACGTACTCGGCATGCCCAACGGCCGGCTGTACGGGGAGAACAGCGCGCGCCGCGCCCTGGAGGCCGGCGCGTCGCCCGCCGAGGCCGCCGCCCTGCTGACCGCCCCGCACACCGCACCCGACCCCGAGGAACTGCATGCCCTGGGGGAGTCGTTCGGCCTCGCGGTGCTCACCACCTGGGCGGGCGACGCCGACGACGGCAGCATGGACGTGGTCTTCCACGACCCGGCGCGAGCCACCCCTGTGGCAGCACCGCCGTACACACCGCGCGACCAGTCCTCGCCGCTCCACTCGTACACCAACAATCCGCTGCGACGGCTGGCCGAGGACGAACTCGTCGCCTCCGCCAGAACCCATCTGCGACGACTCCTCCCGGCCCACATGGTCCCCAGCGCGTTCGTCGTGATGGACCACCTGCCCATGACCACCAACGGAAAGCTCGACCGACGGTCCCTGCCCAAGGCCGACTTCACCACCCGCACGGACTCCCGCGCCCCCCGGACGCCCGCCGAGGAGATCCTCTGCGGAGTCTTCGCCGACGTCCTCGGTGTCGCGGGGGTCGGGGTCGACGACAACTTCTTCGAGCTGGGCGGCCACTCGCTGCTCGCGACCCGGCTGATCAACCGGATCCGTACCCTGCTCGGGGCCGGTCTTGAGGTGCGCACCCTCTTCGAGACACCGACCGTCGCCGGACTCGCGACCCTCCTCGAAACGGCCACGACGGCCCTCCGCCCTGCTCTGACCCGGACCGAGCCGAGGCCCGAGACGCTCCCGCTCTCCCCGGCCCAGCGCCGGCTGTGGTTCCTGCACAGCGTCGAAGGCCCGACCACGACCTACACGGTCCCGCTGGTGACACGAGTCCGGGGCAGGCTGGACCGGAACGCGCTCGACGCCGCGCTCTCCGACGTGGTGACCCGCCACGAGGCGCTGCGCACCGTCTTCCCCACGGTGAACGGCGAGCCCGTGCAGCGAGTGCTCCCGGGCGGCCCGGGTTCGCTGACCGCCACCTGGCTCGAATGCCCGCCCGGGCAGGCTGACGCCCTGGTCGCGAAGGAGAGCGCCCACGTCTTCGACCTCGCGGTCGACCTGCCGGTGCACGCGGCGGTGGTGTCGTCCGGTGAGGACGAGTCGGTGTTGGTGTTGGTTTTGCATCATGTGGCTGCTGATGGGTGGTCGATGGGTCCGTTGTCGCGGGATTTGTCGGTGGCGTATGGGGTGCGGGTGGGTGGTGGTGTGCCGGTGTGGGAGGGGTTGCCGGTGCAGTACGTGGATTACACGTTGTGGCAGGCGGGTGTGTTGGGGGTGGAGTCGGATCCGG
>NZ_BAAASB010000049.1:0-12710 GCF_039532665.1 Streptomyces amakusaensis
AAAAGCGGTGGTCCCGAATCCATTGGATCGGATTCGGGACCACCGCTTTCCCTTTCACTATTGAACGTCGAGCGCCTTCATGTGCTTGTGGACCGTAGAAGGCGAGCGCCCCGCGAATGTGGCAACGCGGCGCTGGGCCCATCCATTGGCGTGGCCATAGCGGATACGAGCATGGGCCTGGGTCTCGGTGAGCAGATCGGGCTTGCGGCCGGGGGCGCAGTCGGCGGGGAGGCCGGGGAGGTCCCAGTCCTTGACGGGGCCGGCGGCCGGGACGGGTGCGGGCCGTTCCCAAATTTGGGAATGAGCCGGGGTCGCGGCCTCGTCCTCCTGGCGCTCGTCCACGCGGGCGGTCACGCGGGCCGGGTTCGTCGCGGCTGCGGAGACGGCCGCCGGGGCGGGCTGGCGGGGCGCTGCGGCGGCCGGTTCGGCCACCCGTGCAAATGCTGCGCTGCGGTCCGTCCGGGGCGGTACGGGGGCGGTGGTGGGGTTGTCGGCTGCTGTCGCGCCGGGGTCGGCCGTGGGCGCGACCGCCGGGCGGTTGTCGGCTCCAGTGCGGGCCTGCGGGGCCGGAACCCCTGTGTGGGGCGTGGACGCGACAAGCGCGACAGGTACACGTACCGGTGCGGCCGGGGCGTGCCCCGTCGCCACGGGCGCACCGGCCGCCGGGCGTGGCTGCGGGGCGGGGACGGGTGCCGTCGTGCCGTCGTGACGGTGTGCCGTCGTGCCGTCAGCCCGGTTGTGGGCTGCGGCGCGGGCTGCGCGGGCGGACTCGCGCTTCTCCTCCAGGTCCAGGGCGAACAGTTCGTCGTCCCGGCGCTGCCGACGTTCGCGGTCGGAGTCGGCGCGCTCCTGGGCGGCCTTGCGGTCCGCGTCGTCGCGCTGTTGCTGGCGGCGCCGCTCCTCTTCCTCGCGCTGCTGGCGGCGCCGACGCTCGGCTTCCTGTTCCTCGACCTGGCGCGCGGCGGTGGCCTTGGCGGCTTCCTCCAGCTCCGTCTCCTCCAGGCGGGCGGTCAGCCGGCGCCGGTAGGCGGGGCCGGCCTCCGCGACCAGGACCAGGACCACGGGCGCCACCAGGTGCTGCGCCACCCCGGTCCAGTCGTGTTTCTCGGCGCTGCTGCCGACGTTGAGGAACACGCTCGCCGCGCCCGTGAACAGGCGCAGCGCCGCCGCCCACCGGCCACCGCTGATCCCGTACCGGGACGCGATCTCGTCCGCGCGCAGCGCCCCGACGAACGCCAGGTCGACCATCAGCGGGAGCACGAACGCGGTGTTCTCCCAGCCGGGGGCCAGGTGCTCGCGGACGTACGGGGTGGCGTTCAGCATCGACCAGACGATCATCCCGGCCGCCACGCCCCACGTCATGAACGAGATGAACTGGTCCGCGGCCACCAGCTCGACCCGCATCCGCGCGGCCGACCCCGGCGGGCCCGCGGCCTCCAACTTCTTCCTACTCATGCTCTTTCTCCATCAGTTGTGCTGCACTGGCATCGCGGGGCCGGGCGGAATTCACCTCCGCCCGGCCCCGCTCGATCGCTACTTCTGCGGGGCGCGGAACCCGATCCGCTTCACCGGCCGGTCCGCCGGGGCCGGCTTCGAGCGGGTGGTGCGCGGCGGCTGCCCCACCGGCCGGGGCTCCCCGGGCTTCCGGGGGAACGTGACGTACGGCGGGTAGACGACACCGGGCTTCTTCTTCGCGAACACGAGAGCGTTCCTTCCTGGGCCGGGCCGGGTGCCCGGCTCCCCGCCCACCCCCGACGCCGGTGGTTACTCCCTACTCACTTCCTCCCGGGAAAGACCCCGATCCGGCCCCGTACAGGGCCGTGAGCAGGCTTTTCCGGGAGGGAAGTAGGTAAGGAGTAACCATGCCGGGGGCGGACAGGCAGCCGTCACCGGGCCTGCGGCTCCTGCGGGCTGACGACCACGGCGTCGATGACGGGAGCGTCGGCGGGGACGTCGGTCTCCTCCGCGCGCTCGACGGTCACCTCGTAGTCCTGGGCCATTTCGGTCTCCTCTGGTTTCTGCGGGCCGGGCAGGGTGCCCGGCTCCCCGCCCGCCCCCGGCGTGATCGCCCGGGGTGGACAGGCAGCCGTCACGCCGCCGGGGCTCCCGCCGGAACGAGCCCGGGGCCGAAGCGTCCGGGGGCCGGGCGCAGCAGGGCCTGCGGCAGGGTGTCGGCCTTGGCCTCGTTGCACGGCGCGCACGCCAGCACCAGCGCCGCCAGCAGCCACGTCCGCAGCCGGGACTGCGGGATCAGGTGATCGATCGTCAGCGCGTCCGGCCCGGCCGGAGTGGCGCAGTACCAGCACCGCGCCCCGTCCCGCTCCGCCAGCTCCGCCCGGATCTCCCGCCGACGCCGCGCGTTCGGCGCACTCACGACGCCACCTCCGCCACCAGCGCGGCGCAGCCGGAGACCACCGAGAGGACCCGTCCGCGCGGGACGCCCAGGCGCTCAGCGATCCGCGGGCTGGTCAGCCCGTCGACCAGGTGCAGCAGCAGGGCCTGACGCGGGAAGTCGTCCAGCCGCAGCAGCAGCTGCCGCTGCGCCCAGCTCACGCGGTGCAGCGCCGCGCGCTCCCACTCCTCAAGATCCGCCAGCGGCGTGCGCGGGCCCGACAACTCGGGGTTGTCGATCAGCAGCAGCAGCACCGCGCGGGCCACCAGCTTCTCCGGCTTGCCCACCGCTCCCAGGTCGGCCAGCAACTGGCGGGCCTGGTCGAGCGGCACGGCGTAGGCCAGGGTCAGCAGCGCCTCGCGCTCCGCCTCCGGCAGCGCCGCCACCATCCGCGCCATCGGGCCCGTCAGCGCCCCCAACTGGCAGCGCTCCGACAGCGCCTCTTCCAGCAGCGGGCACAGGACCGCGCACGTCTGCTTGTCGTCCCAGTCGACCGCCGTCTCGTACGAAGCGGACCGCTTGTAGTGCGCCAGGATCCGGTCCTTCACCCGGCGCCACAGCATCCACCGCGTCTCATCCGCCGAGTACCGCGTCCCCGCGTCCGGCGCCAGCAGATCCTTCGCACCGGTCCGGGCGATCTCCACCCACGCCTCCTGCGCGATCTCCTCCGCCAGGTGCACCGCCACCCCGGCCGGGGCCCCGTGGTTCAGCAGCTTCCGCCGCGCGTAGTGCACCAGCCCCGCCCCGTACTCCGCGTACAGGACGCCCATCCGCGCCGACGCCGACACCGACACCGGCAGGTCCTCGCCCCGCCCCAGCACCCGGCCACCAGGCCCGTTCCCCCGGATCGCCGCACCACGCAGCTTGCGCTGCGCCTTCACACTCAACGGCCGCTCCACCGCCGGGGCGCTCACGCTCCGGCCTCCGTCCCGGCCGGGGCGGAACCGCGCAGGTAGCAGCCGCCCGCGCACCGCGCCGCGCACACGCGCCCAGCCGGAGCCACAGGGGCGGCAGTGACCGGGTCCAGCCGCTGATCGGCCACCATCTCCCGCAGCGACCGCGCGGCCGCGTTCTCCCAGTTCTGGACCGTGGCCCGGGAGACCCCCAGCCGCTCACCGATCCGCCCATGCGACCACCCGGACACCCGCAGCCGCACCACCTCTCCCTGCCCGGCCGGGAGACGCCCCACCACCCGCTCCCACCCCTGCGGCAGCCGGACCCGCTCCCGCCGCTCCAGCCGCGCCCGAACCTCCGCCGGATCCCTCAGCACCGCCAACGCCGCGCCGAGGTGGTGCATGACATTCGGCTGGCTGATCCCCAGCCGGGCCGCGATCGCGTACGTGGTCATCCCCTCGACGCACCGCAGCTCCACCACCTCCCGCTGCCGTGCCGGAAGCGCCCCCAGCGCCTGGTCCCAGCACGCCGACCACACCCCCTCGTCGGCGTCCGTCCCCGGGTCGAGCAGCTCCAGCACCGCGCACACCGTGGCATCCGGCCCCGGACCCGCCAGCACGTCCAGCCGCTCCGCCACCGACCGCTCATCCCCCGCCCGCCCCGCACCCAGCGGCTGCTCGTTCGAGTTCCGGCGCACCCCCCAGTACGCGTACAGCGCCTGCCGCGCCCGGTACGCCAGCAACCCGAAGAACGACTCATCCGGACCGGCCCACGTCTCCATCACGGCCGGACGACGCAGCAGCTCCACCCACATCTGCTGCACCAGATCCTCAGCCAGCCCCGCCCGCTCCACACCCAGCCGCCACGCCACATGCCGCACCAGACGGTCATGGTGCAGAACGAACAGACCCCCCACCCGATCACCCAGCCGGCCCTCCGGCTCATCCGGCTCGTACGTCGGCCCCTCGCCCTCGTTCTCCCGCTCCTGCCGCTCGATCTCCTCCGCCAACCCGGCCCACACCGGCCGGGACGCCGCTCCCACTCCCGCCACACGCTCAGCCACAATCGACACGTCGAACCCCTTCGTCCGCCACGGATTGATCGGTTCGACAGCGGCCGAGGACTCCACATCCCTGGCCACCGCCCGGGGCCAGGGACTCCACATCCCTGGTCCCACCAGCCCGGCCGGGACTCCACATCCCGGCCGGGCGCCGCCGCTTCCTAACGACGACCCATGCGCATGGTGCACTAGCACACCACGCAGGTCAAGAGGTACGCTCTGAAGTGCACTAGCAGACCAACCACTCACGAACAGGAGTCCGGTCATGCCAGAGGTCGACCGCACACCGCCCTACCTCCAGGTAGTGGCAGAACTGCGCCGTCGCATCGTTGACGGCGAACTCACGGAAGGGGACCGGCTCCCCTCCGTCCGGGAGATCGCAAACCAGTGGCAGATTGCGCAGGCCACAGCCATGCGCGCGCTGGCTGTGCTGCGGGCCGATGGACTCGCCGAGTCCGTCGTGGGCGTTGGCACGGTGGTGCGCGCGCGGCGCACCCTGCACCACTCGGCAGCAGATCGCCTCGACCGGGCGCTGCGCTTGGGCAAGATCTACCCGGAGAATGAATACGCCGTAATCAAGTCGGCGGAATTGGCAACACCGCCGGACTGGGTCGCCGATCTCCTTGGCACCGAAGAGGGCGGACAAGCAATCAAGCGGGCACGGGTTACGCACAACGAGGACGGCCCGGTCAGTGCTTCTATTTCGTGGTTCTCTGGCGATCTCGCCGAATCAGTTCCTGCTTTGCTGGAAACCGTTCGGATTCCCGGTGGAACTCCGAATGCAATCGAATCAGCTATCGGTCGACGCAGCGTAGATTCCGAAGAAGTATCAACTGCTGCACCCGCAACAGAAGAACAGGCAGCCGATCTCGGAATTCCCATTGGGTCACCTGTCAGCATCGGCAGGAACGTTTACTACGACGCATCCGGCGACGTGCTTGAAGTCGGAGAGTCCGTGGCGCCAGCGGGCCGCTGGACCCACCACCGGCGGCGCGGCTGATCGGCGTTGCCGGGCCATGCGAGAGCATGGCCCGGCAACGCAACAGGCCCCGCCATCGGCGGGGCCTGAACGTCCGCCCGGGTTCACGGCCCGGGAGGAGAAGCACTCGACTCCCCATCAAGGAGGTGCGCTCCCTTGAGCGTACGCAAGAACAGCGCCACCGCACCAGTAGGCCGCGTTTTCGCAGGTCAGCAGCGGGTGGGGGTGGCGCTGTGAAGAAGCGAATGAGTCGGCCGCGCCGGTTTGCATCGGTCGACAACGAGGCAATCGACTGCCTGCCCTCGATCCTTGCGGTGGGGCTGCTCACCCGACTGATCAGGGCGCAGGACGGCGAGCACGTCACCGTGGAGACCCTGACTGAGAAGTACGACGAGGGCGAGAAGGCCCTGTCCGGGGCGATGCGCGCGTTGGTTGAGGCCGCGTTCGTGGTCAAGATCAAGATTCAGCGGGCGACGACGGAGACGGTCGAGGACGACAACGGCAAGCTCGTCGTCAAGCGGGGCGGCACCTGGTACACGGAGTTCAGCGTGGACTCTCTGGCCTTCTCCGCCGAGGACGTAGCGGAGATGGTCCGAGAGGTCCTGACCAGGAAGAACGTCAAGAACTACCGGGTCGAGCCGAAGCATCTGGACCCGAAGAACACCGGCCTGGCTCGGACGGTTCGACCGGCCCCGCTGATGGGGGGTGTCGGTCCCACCTGCGAAAACACGGAACAGCGACCGGCCCCGCTGATGGGGGGTGTCGGTCCCACCTGCGAAAACACGGAACAGCGACCGGCCCGCCCTAACCGACGGGCCGGTCGAGCGGGGACCGCTCAGGGGGGGGCTCTTATTAAGGAAGAGACTGTTGTTGAAAACTCTCTCTCTAGTGCCGGAGGTGACTCGGGTGCCGAACCAGAGAGAGAGGCGGCTGCGCCGGGGACACCCTCACCGCTGCCTCCGGCTGCTGGTGTGGATCTGGCTGGTGTGGTGGTGGACGCGTACGAGCGGGCGGCGGGGTACCGGATGGTGAACGGCACGCGGCGGGTGTTCCGAGAGCAGGCGGTGGCGCTGCTGGCGGCGGGGCGGTCGGTGGAGTGGCTGGCGGCGCGGGCGGCGGAGATGCCCGCGCACGGGTGGGTGGATCTGGCGCGGCATGTGAACCACCCCCAGCAGCGGCCGGCCCCGGTCGGCGGTGGTGGGGGGGTGCCGGGTGAGGCGCCCCGGGCGACGCCGGAGCAGATTGCCGCGCTGCGGGCGCGGTTGCTGGAGCGGGGGACGGGTCTGTGATGGGCAACGAGGAGACGGCGGAGCTGGCGGAGCTGACGGCGGCGGAGGACGCGGTCCTGGGAACGCTGCTGCGGGACGGGGTGGACGACCTGGTGCCGGATCTGGTGGACGCGCTGGAGCCGTCCGACTTCCGGGAACCGCGCCAGGGTGAGCTGTGGGATGTGCTGTGCGGGCTGCGGGCGGGGGGTCGGGCGTGTGACCCGATCACGGTGACGGCCGCGCTGCGGGCGGCGGGGACGCTGGAGCGGCACGGCGGGCCGGTGCGGATCCACCAGCTCCACGACGCGGTGCCCACGGCCGGGCACGCGCTGCACTACGCCGGGATCATCCGGGAAGCGGCGCGGTGGCGGGCGCTGCTGGCGGCCGGGGTGCGGACGGTGACGGCGGCTCAGCGGCGGGAGGGCACGGCGGCCGAGGCGGCGGAGATGGCCGTGGAAGCAATGCGGGGGGTGCGGGACCAGGGCGCGGGGGCGGGGGATGAGGCGCCGGTGGATCTGCTGGACCTGATCGCGGAAGCGGACGCGGAGCCGGACTGGGTGATCCCAGGGGTGTTGGCGCGGTGGGACCGGCTGATTCTCACTGGTGGTGAGGGCGGCGGGAAGTCGCTGCTGCTGCGTCAGATCGCGGTGCGGGCGGCGGCGGGGCTCCATCCGTGGAAGCGCGCCCGTATCCGGCCGGTGAAGGCGCTGATCGTGGACGTGGAGAACTCCCGCGACCAGGTCCGGCCGTGGCTGGCGCGGATGCACGCGGCGGCGGCCGAGGAGGGTGCACCGGTGGAGCGGGGGGCGCTGCGGGCGGTGATCCGGCCGGAGGGCATCGACCTGTCCCGGCCTGCCGACCGGGCCCGGCTGCTGCGGCTGGTGGAGGCGGAGCGGCCCGATCTGATCGTGATCGGCCCGATCTACAAGCTGGCCGCGCCCCGGAGCGGTGAGGGGGCAGAGGACGCGGCGCGGGCGCTGATGAGCGCGCTGGAGGCGGTGCGGGTGGCGTCGGACGGTGCGGCGCTGCTGATCGAGGCGCACTCGCCGCACGCGTCGATGGGCCGCCGGGATCTGCGCCCGATCGGCAGCTCGCTGTGGTTGCGGTGGCCGGAGTTCGGGTTCGGGCTGGCGCCGGTGACGGGTGAGCCGGGGGCGGCGGAGCTGCGGCTCCATGACTGGACGCCGTGGCGCGGGGCGCGGTCGGAGCGGTCGTGGCCGGAGCGGGTCTGTGAGGGCGCGACGTGGCCGTGGATGGCGGTCCAACACACGGGCAACGAGCCGATCGTGGTGGCGACGCTCACCGAGGAGCAGGCGGTGGCGGCGGGCCTGATCCCGGAGCAGCAGTTCTGGGATGACGTGCAGATCGACTGAGACCATCCCGGGAACGCGCCTGGCGGCGCCTCTCCCGCTCTTCCGTCCCGCCCGGGTCTCTCCGGGCGGGACGGGGTTCGTTCGGCCCGGAGATCGCCGCACAGGGCCTCACGGGTTGTCAGCCGGTCCGGGGTGGGGGCGAGTCGGGCCCGGGGCCGCGTCGGACGCCGGGACGGGTCCGGCTTCGCCCAGGCCCTCTGTGGGGAAGTAGTCGGCCCGGCCGGGCCGCGGTACCGCCCCTTGACCGCGCAGATCGGACCCCATGGCCAGGGTCCGGCCCGGGGGTAGGTGGAGCGCCTTGCGGGGCACCCTGCAAAGCACCCTGTGGCACGCCCTGGAAGGCGCCTTGCGAAGCGCCCTGGGAGGCGCCCCGGGGCTGGGAGGCAGGCGGGCAGTCTGCCCCGTTTTGCCCTGTGAGGCTGGGAGGTTGACCCCCTTGTTTCCCAGGTGCAAGGGTTCTCCTGTGAGCTGAGAGGCAGGCGCCGGTCGTTGTCCGCCGGCCCCGGGTCCGGGCTGGTGAAGACCGCGTTCAAGCCGACGTCAATCCAGGGATGCGGCCGGTCGCCGGGGGTCTCACACGTGCGCGTCACGCGCACGTGTGGGGCGTTCCAGCACGCCGCGCCCGGCGGGCCGGGTTCGCCCGGTTCATGTTCATGTTCATCACCGGCCGGGCGTGTGAATCCGGCGGGCCAACACGCGCGCGTGGGCCGCGCGCGTGCGAGGCGGTGAACTCCGGCCCGGCCCGGCCGGAGTGACCCGGAGGCGGTCCAACGCGTGCCGCGCGTATCGCGTGTCGCCCGTGCCGCGCCCGCCCACACGCGAGGCGCCGGGGCGCGCGCCCGTCCGCCGACCCGGCCGCGCCGCGTCCCCGCGTCCGGGTGGGGAGAAGCCCGGCGGCGGCCGGTCCGGGAGAGAGCCGGCCCCGGGTCCGGCCGGGGTGGTCCCCGGCGGGGTCGGCGGGGTCGCGCGCGTTTGGCGTGCACACGTGCCCGTGCACTCGCGTGCACACGAGAGAGCCGAGGCCGGAGAGAGGGGCCGGGCTGATCGGATTCTGATCGGCGGGCATCGGCGGTTGATCGGCGCTGATCGGCACCGCGGATCCGATCAGCGCCGATCGGGAGCCGATGGGGAAGCCGATCGTGACCAGGGAAAGCCGATCGATCCGATCACCGCGCCCTCCCCCGGGTTTCCTCGTGCCAGGGGCCCTGGCGCAGCATTTGCACGGCCGGGGTGGCGTGGCCCGGCGGCGATGGGCGCTGCCCGGAAGGGGGCCGCGTCGGACGGCGGTACGGGTCCGGCTTTGCCCAGAACCCTCTGTGGGGAAGTAGTCGGCCGGGCCGTGCCCCCTTGACCAACGCCGTGAGCTGCGTGTCCGTCCGGCCGGTGCCGGGTGCCGGGGCAACTTGTAGAGCAAGTCGTAGGGCAACTTGTACGGCCACTCGTAGGGCAAGTCGTAGAGCAAGTCGTAGGGCAACCTCCTCCCGGGCCGCCGTGCAGCCGGCCCCGCCGGGCCCCGCGTCCGGGGTGCTCGCGGGGGGCAGCTGCCGTTTCCTTCCCTCCTTCCTTCCCGCGCCGAAAAGGCCCGCTCTCGCTCCCCGGGGGGCCGTGAGCGGGTCTTTTCCCACGGGAAGGAAGGAGGGAAGGAAGCCGTCGCTGTTGTTCTTCCTCACCGGCCGGGCCGGGTGCTCCGGCCGGGCCCCAAGGCGCGCGCGTGTCGCGCACGCGCGAGGCGGTGAACTTCCGGCCGGGTGATCCGGCCGGGGCCGGCGGGTTGCGGGTCTAACCCCCCGGGCGTCCAGAGTGCGGACCACCGCACCAACCCTCTGCGCTGTCCGTCCGTCCAGGGCGCGACGCAAGCGGTGACGGTCCTCAATGCTCCGCGCTCCGCGTGCCGTCCGGCACGCCCGACGAAGGGGGAACCCGCATGTCCACGTCCACGCTCTCGATCCTGGTGGCCCTGCTCCTGGCGGTGGCCGGTCTGCTGATCGTCGGCGGTACCGCCTACGCCGTGCACCGGCGCCCGGCGATCGGCTCGCCGCTCACGGCCGGGCTCACCGCCGGTGCGCTGTTCGCGGCGCTGGTCGGCGTGATCCTGACCCGGTGACCCGCCCGGTTCATGTTCATCATCACCGTGTTGCCCGTGAATCCGGCGGGGCCGACACACGCGTGCACGCGTACGCGTGTAGGGCGGCCAGGCCCAGGTGTCCCGCATGCGAGACAGGACCGAATCGGCCCGGCCCGGGACGCTGCTGCGGTGGCAGCATCTGCGGGGTGACGAGACGACGTTCCCTCGGTGCCGGTACCGCCCTGCCGGATCCTCCCGTCCGCGATCCGCGGGCCCGGACCGCCGCAGAGCGCGCCGCCGACGCGGCCTGGGTGGAACTCCCCGCGGGCGGGCCGGCTGTTCCGCCGGGGGTCCGGCGGCGGCTCGGGTCCGGCGGCGGTACGGACCACCAGGCCGCGCCGCCGGACCCGCCGACCGCCCCGGAACCCGATCACGGAAAGTAGCGGCGAGGCGAGGCCAGGCTAGGCGAGGTGACCCCGAATCCCCTTGACCACCGTCCACAGACCCCCTGTGGACGGGTGGTCAAGGGGTTTTCCGTCTGCCTGGCCTGGCCTCGCCTCGCCTCGCCGCTACTTTCTGTAGCCGAATCGGGGTGCGCTACGTCCAGGCGCGGGTGCCGATCCAGTGCTGGAAAGTCTCCTCGGTGAGGGCTTCCACGAGCAGATCGGCAGCGCGCTCGGGACTGATCCCGGCCGCGTTCGCTCCGTCCATGACCCAGGCGCTGAGCCGAGCGGTGTGGTCCGCGCTCAGCACCCACGGTCCGGTGTCCCTGGCCGGGCCGGATCCGCTGGCGCCGCTCATTCCCAAATTTGGGAATGAGCCGTCCCGGCGGTCCTGGCCGTGGGCGACGACCGTGCCGGTGACCGGTCCGCCGGCCCCGCTCTCGGCGGGCCCGGCCGGGGCGGCGGGCTTGCGCGGTTTGGCGGTGGCGGGCGGGAGCTGGCGGGGGACGAACAGCGCCTCCAGGCGCTCCGGCTCGGTGCCCTCGCGCAGGAAGTCCGCGAGGTTGGCGACCACGTCGGCGGTCACCCGGTGTCCGAGCTGCTGGCCGTGCCGTCGCAGCTCGGCGTACCAGTGGGCCACCGATTCGTGGCCCTGCTTCTCGGCGACGTCGACCAGGGCGCGGACGTGGGAGTCCGGGGCCGGGCGCTCGCACGCGTCGGAGATCGTCTTGGCCAGCGGCCACTCGCCGATCTCGCGGTAGGCGGCGGACTCACTGATGCCGTCCCACTCGGCATCGAGGTACTCCTGCCGGGTCCGCTGCCCGTCCTCGCCCCGGAACAGGCTCCGGCGGAACGCGGCATCGAGGGCCTTGCCCCGCATCCACTTCGCGGCCTGGTGGTGGTCGCGGGCGGCATGGATCCGGTCGAGCTGCTGCTGCTCCTTCGCGTCCAGCGGCCCGGTCCGGTCCAGATCCTGCGGCTCGGGGATCAGCTCGGGCACGAAGGCGCGCGCCCGGTCCCGCCGCTCGACGGCCTTGTCGTCGGCCACGCTCATCCCTTCGCCCCGGGCAGGTGACCGCGCTCGGTCAGCTCCGTCACCAGCGCGTCGTACGGCTTCTTCCGCTCCGGCTTGTCGCAGGGGAAGCCGACCGCGGACGCGATGCCCTCCCGCCTCGGGATCTGGGTGGACAGAACCGTCCAGCGCGGGTCGGTGCCCTTCTCGCCCCCGTTCCGCAGGAGGTCCGCGTACTTCTTCGGGCTCGCCGCCCCGGCCTGGCAGCGGTTCAACAGCACGTAGGTCGCCGGCGGCTGCCCGCTCTCGCGCAGCGCGGCGGACCGCTTGATCACCTTGGCGAGCGCCGTCCCCCGCTCGGGCTTGGTCAGCCGGTCATAGTCCGGCTGCGTGGGCGACAGCGTCAGGATCACGAGATCCACAACTTCCAGTATCGAGTCCACGATGTCCGGGTGGTTCTCGGCGTGCCCGGCATCCACCACGTTCACCCGGTCGTGATCCATCTCGGGATAGATGACCTCGGCGAACGCCGGGGTGTCCGCCACGTGCACCTTGCACGGGAAGTCCCCGGCGTCTCGCGCCCACGCGGACAGTTGCAGCGACTCGTCCGCGTCGTAGCAGGTCACGGGGTGGCCAGCCCGTGACAGGGCATAGGCCAACAGGCCCGTGTTCGTCGTACCGCCCATGGTCCTGGGCTTCAGGCTGGCAATCAGCATGTGCGCCACCCTACGGACCCGGAACCAGCCCCGACCCGCCCGGCATCCGGGAGGAACCGGACTCGTTAGGCCCGGCATGGACACCCAGCCGCCCGAACCGGGTGCAGACGACATGGCGACCGCCCGCGAATTCACCCGGCACGCCTTCGAAGCCCTGGACCACGACCGCCCCGAAGCCGCCCGCGCACTCGCCGACCTCGCCCTGGTCCACATCCGCCTCGGGCTCCGACCCGAGCACGTCGCCCCGGACATCACCGTCGAACCACCAGCAGACCTCCCTCAACCCCGCAGCACCGCACAGGACCCGAACCTGCTCGATCTGCCCGCTGAGTGCGGGCCCGGCCGCCCGCCCGAGCTGCTCACCGATGCCCAGGCGCACGCCCGCATCCTCTACGGCCTCACCCAGGACTGGACCCAGCGTCGCATCGGAAAATTCGCCGGAAGGTCCGCGACAACGGTCAACAAAGTGAAATCATCAATGGAATCAAAACTCCCTCAGACGTGAATC
>NZ_BAAASB010000050.1:0-11350 GCF_039532665.1 Streptomyces amakusaensis
CACCCTCCACCCCCACACCCCACCCCCCCACACCCCCACACCCCTCCCCACCTACGCCTTCCAACACCACCGCCACTGGCTCGACGCCGGGCAGCCCACCGCCGACGCCGCCGTCTGGGGACTCACCCCCACCGGCCACCCGCTGCTCGGCGCGGCGCTCCCCCTCCAGGGGAGCGAGGCCCGGCACTTCACCCATCGCGTCAGCCCCGGGAACCACCCCTGGATCGACGGGAGTTCCGGCCTCTTCCCCGCTTCGGCGCTGGTGGAGACCGCGATCCGGGCGGGCGACGAACTCGGCTCCACCCTGCTGGAGGAGCTGACCCTCACCCCGCCGCCCCTCGTGCCCGTACAGCTCCAGACCACCGTCGAGCCCACCGAGCAGGAGCACCGGCACCGCGTCACCATCCACGCGCGTCCGCACTCCGCCGGGGACGACGCGCCCTGGGCGCTCTGCGCCGAGGGACATCTCAGCTCGAAGGCCCCCAGCGACGCGGCGGCCGACCGGGCGGGCGCGAGCGGCGGTTCGTACGAGGTGTGGCTGCCCGAGCGGGAGGCCCGGGACGCCGAGGGCTACGGACTGCACCCGGCGCTCTGGGACGCCGTACTCCTCGGCCAGGCGGCCGATGCCGCGCCCGGGCACACCGCCGTGCCCGTCGCATGGCGCGGGGTACGGCTGCTGGCGGCCGGCGCGCGGGCCGTGCGGGCCCAGGTGGCGAGCGCCGGCGCGAACGCGGTGTCGATCCGTCTGACCGACGAGTCGGGCGGTCTGGTGGCCACCGTCGAGTCCGTGACCTTCCGCGATGTTCCGGACGCGCCGACGGACGAGAGCGCGCCCAGGGAGCCGAGGAGCGCCGCCGCCCCGACCGCCCGGCGGCGGGCCGGCGCGGCGGAGGGCGCGCCGCGACCGCTCGCGGAGCGGCTGGCCGTCATGGACGGGACGGAGCGGCACGAGGCCGTGCTCGACATCGTGCGCGCGGTGGCGGCGGCCGTGCTCGGCCACGCCGACGCCGACTCGATGGAGGACGACCGCTCCTTCCAGGAGCTCGGTCTGACCTCGCTGACGGCGGTCGATCTGCGCAACCGGCTGGGGCAGGCGGTGGGGCTCGCCCTGCCGGCCACGCTGGTCTTCGACCACCCCAGCCCCGCCGCCGTCACCGGCCATCTCCTCACCCTGATCGCGCCGGGCCCGGCCGCCGCCGCCCCGCAGTCGCCGCTCCAGGAACTGGACCGGCTGGAGGCGGCGCTCGCCCTGGCGTCCGAGGACGACGGGGACCGGCCGGCCGTCACCGCGCGGCTGCGCGCGCTGCTGTCCCGGCTGAACGGGACGGCGGAGCCCCGGGGAGGCGAGGGCGCGGACGCGCTCGATGACGCCTCGACCGCCGACGACCTCTTCGCCTTCATCGACAACCAGTTCGGCCCGACGGCGGGCTGATCGCCTCCACCGTCACCGATCAGCCCCGCCCCACCGCCGCCGTCGCCGTCGCCGTCGTCCAACAGATACGGGTGTCACACACATGTCCAACGAAGAGAAGCTCGTCGAATACCTGAAGCGGGTGACGGCCGATCTCCAGAAGTCGCGTCAGCGGCTGGAGGAGCTGGAGTCCGGGGCCGTGGAGCCGGTCGCGATCGTGGGCGCGGCCTGCCGCTTCCCCGGTGGGGTGGAGTCTCCCGACGATCTGTGGGAGCTGGTGTCCGACGGGCGGGACGCGATCTCCGGCTGGCCCGCCGACCGGGGGTGGGACCAGGGGCTCTACGACCCGGAGCCCGGGAAGGCCGGCCGGTCCTACACCCGGGAGGGGGGCTTCCTCGACGGGGCGGCCCTGTTCGACGCGGAGTTCTTCGGCATCTCGCCGCGCGAGGCCCTGTCGATGGACCCCCAGCAGCGCGTCCTGCTGGAGACCGCGTGGGAGACCGTCGAGCAGGCCGGGCTGGACGTCCACGCGCTGCGCGGCAGCCGTACGGGGGTGTTCGTCGGGGTCGTGGAGGAGAGCTATCTCGGGCTGAACGCGCCCGAGGAGTTCGAGGGTTACCTCATGACCAGCAAGCTGAGCAGCGTCGCCTCGGGGCGTATCGCCTACGCCCTGGGGCTGGAGGGTCCGGCGGTCTCGCTGGACACCGCCTGCTCCTCCTCGCTGGTGGCGCTGCATCTGGCGGTCCAGTCGGTGCGCTCGGGCGAATCGGCGCTGGCGCTGGCCGGCGGGGCGACGGTGAACGGGGACCCCGGCGGATTCGTGGACTTCTCCCGGCAGCGGGGTCTCGCCGCCGACGGGCGCATCAAGTCCTTCTCGGCCGGGGCGGACGGCACGGCGTGGGCCGAGGGCGTGGGGCTGGTCCTGCTGGAGCGGCTCTCCGACGCGCGGCGCAACGGGCACCGGGTGCTCGCCGTGATCCGGGGCTCCGCCGTCAACCAGGACGGCGCGTCCAACGGGCTGACCGCGCCCAACGGGCCCGCCCAGGAGCGCGTCATCCGGCAGGCGCTCGCCAACGCCGGGCTGCACACCTCCGACGTGGACGCGGTCGAGGCGCACGGCACCGGCACCCCGCTCGGCGACCCGATCGAGGCGCAGGCGCTGATCGCCACGTACGGCCAGAACCGGCCCGCCGACCGGCCGCTCTACCTCGGCTCGCTCAAGTCCAACATCGGCCACACGGTCGCGGCGGCGGGCATCGGCGGCGTCATCAAGATGGTGCAGGCGATGCGGCACGGCACCCTGCCCAGAACGCTGCACGTCAGCGAACCGACCCCGCATGTCGACTGGAACGCGGGGGCGGTCGAACTCCTCACCGACGAGCGGCCCTGGCCGGAGACGGACCGGCCGCGCCGCGCCGCCGTCTCGGCGTTCGGGGTGAGCGGCACCAACGCGCATGTGGTGCTGGAGCAGGCCCCCGCCCCGGCGCCCGCGCCCGTCCCGGTTTCGACGGAACAGCCTTCCGGGGAGGCCGGGGAGGCCCGGGGCGCGGTGCCCTGGGTGCTCTCGGCGAAGACCCCCGAGGGGCTGAGCGCCCAGGCCCGGCGGCTGCTGGACCATCTGCGCCGCCGCCCCGAGCTGTCGCCCGCCGATGTCGCCCTCTCCCTGCTGACCACCCGTACCGCACTCGACCACCGGGCCGCCGTCGTCGGCTCGACACGGGACGAACTGCTCGAAGCGCTCGAAGCGCTCGCCCGGGACGAGACGACCCCCGCCGTGCTCCGCCCCGAGCGCACCCCCCGGGGCGGCACCGCCGTGCTCTTCACCGGGCAGGGCAGCCAGCGCCCCGGCACGGGGCGTGAGCTGTACGCGGCCGAGCCGGTCTTCGCCCGCGCCCTCGACGAGGCGGCCGTCCATCTCGATCCGCATCTGGAACACCCGCTGCTCCAGGTCATGTTCGCGGACGGGGACTCGCCGCTCGCCGCCCTGCTGCACCGCACCGAGTACACCCAGCCCGCGCTCTTCGCCCTCGGCACGGCCCTCTACCGGCTGGCCGAGCACCGCGGGCTGAGCGCCGATCACTTCCTGGGCCACTCCATCGGCGAGATCACCGCCGCCCATCTCGCCGGGGTGCTCGACCTCCCCGACGCCTGCACCCTGGTCGCCCACCGCGCCCGGCTGATGCAGTCGGCCCCCGACCACGGCGCGATGGCGGCGCTCCAGGTCTCCGAGGAGGAGGCGCTGGCCCTGCTCGCCGGTCTCGACCCCGCGACCGTGACCGTGGCCACCGTCAACGGCCCCCGATCCACGGTGATCTCCGGCGACGCGGACGTCGTCGAGAGCGTCGCCGAACGGCTGCGCGCCGAGGGCCACCGGGCCAAGCGGCTTCCCGTCAGCCACGCCTTCCACTCGCCCCACATGGACGGGATCCTCGAAGAGTTCCGCGCCGTGGCCGAGGGGCTCACCTACCACCCGCCCCGTATTCCGGTCGTCTCCAACCTCACCGGCCGCCCCGCCGAGGGCACGGACCTCCGCACCGCCGACTACTGGGTGCGCCAGCTGCGCGGGGCCGTCCGCTTCCACGACGGGCTCCGGCATCTGGCGGAGCAGGGGGTCACCGAGTACCTGGAGAGCGGGCCCGACGGCACCCTCACGACCCTCGCCGAACACGGTCTGGACCAGCGGCCGGCCACCCTGCTGCCGCTGCTGCGCCCGAAGCGCCCCGAGACCGTCACGGCCGTCGCCGCGCTCACCCAGCTGAGTCTGCGGGGCGCGGGAATCGACCTCACGGCGCTCCTCCCCGGGGCTTCGGCGGTGCCGCTGCCCACCTACGCCTTCCAGCACCGGCGCTACTGGCTGGACGCGGACCACACCGCGACCGACCCCGCCGCCTGGGGGCTCACCCCGACCGAACACCCGCTGCTCGGGGCCTCGGTGCCCGTCGCCGACCCGGACACCCGTCTCTTCGCGGGGCGGGCGGTGCCCGAACAGCACCCCTGGCTCACCCGGTACACCCACCGCGACAGCCCTCTCCTGCCGGCCTCGGCCCTCATCGAGACCGCGATCCGCGCGGGCGACGAACTGGGCTGCACCCGGCTGGACGAACTGACCCTCACCCCGCTGCCCCTCACCCCCGGCACCGCCCTCCAGCTCCAGACCGCCGTGACACCCGGCGACCGGCCCCACCGGCGCAGGATCACCGTCCACGCCCGTCCGCGCACCCCGCGTCCCGAGGCCGCCCCCTGGCGGCTGTGCGCCGAGGGCGTGGTGAGCTTCTCCGGGCCGGACGAGCCCTTCGAGCTGACGCCGTGGCCCCCGGCCGACGCGGACGAGATCGACCTCGCAGCGGGCCGGGAGCGGCTGACGGACGCCGGACTGTCCTACGGCCCCGGGCTGCGCGGAGTGAGCGCCCTGTGGCGGCGCGGCGACGAGATCTTCGCCGAGGTGCGCGGGGACGAGGAGACCGGAAGCGCCGCCCGGGGCTTCGGTCTCGACCCGGCGCTCCTGGAGACCGCGCTGAGCGCGGCGCTGCTGGCCGGGGATCCGTTCCTCCCGGACGGCGGCACGGCCCCCGTGGTCGGCCGGTGCGAGGACGTACGGCTGCACGCGACCGGCGCGACGGCGCTGCGGGTGCGGCTCACCCGTACCGGCGAGAACACCGTCCGGGTGCTGCTGGCCGACCGGTCGGGCCGGCCGGTGGCCTCCGTCGGATCGCTGGAGTTCCGGGTGCCCGGCGAGGGGGAGATCGGCGACGGCGCGGAGCCCGGCGGCTCCCTGTTCGCCGTGGAGCAGCGGCCCCTCTCCCTCACCGCCCCGCGCGGGCCGCTGCGCTGGGGGGTGCTCGGCGCGGAGGGTGTCGAGCAGGCCCCGCCCGGCGCGGAGCCCTTCGCCACGGTGGCCTCGGTACGGGAGGCGGTGGCGGCCGGCCGGAGCCTCGACGCGGTCGCCGTTCCGTGGACGCCGGGGACCGAGGTCGGGGCGGTCGCCGCGCACCGGGACGCCCTGCGGGCGCTGGAACTGCTCAAGGAGTGGCTGGCCGAGGACGCCCTGGACGGCACCCGGCTGGTGCTGCTGACCCAGGGCGGCTCGGCGGGGTCCGCGGGATCGGGCCGCTCGGGCCGCTCGGGCGGCGAGGCGCCGGACCTCGGGGCCGCGACCGTGCACGGACTGGTCCGCTCGGCGCAGGCGGAGGCCCCCCGGCGGATCACCCTGATCGACACCGACGGCCGGGCGGAGTCCCGGGCGGCGCTCGGCGCGGCCCTGCTCTCGGGCGAGCCCGAACTCCGGCTGCGCGCCGGGGAGGCATCCGTGCCGAGGCTGACGAGGGCCCTGGCGGACCCGGGTGCGGACGCGGACCCGGGTACGGTGTGGGACCCCTCGGGCACCGTGCTGATCACCGGCGGCACCGGCGCGCTCGGCGCGCTCTTCGCCGAGCACCTCATCACCCGGCACGGCGTCACCCACCTCG
The DNA here is from genome assembly GCF_039532665.1 of Streptomyces amakusaensis. Taxonomy (NCBI): domain Bacteria; kingdom Bacillati; phylum Actinomycetota; class Actinomycetes; order Kitasatosporales; family Streptomycetaceae; genus Streptomyces; species Streptomyces amakusaensis. The sequence goes on from NZ_BAAASB010000050.1 coordinate 5,878, forward strand.
TCCTCACCAGCCGCAAGGGACCCGACGCGCCCGGCGCGCGGGAACTCCACGACCGGCTCACCGGACTCGGCGCGACCGTCGCCGTCACCGCCTGCGACACCACCGACCGCGGTCAGCTGGCCCGTCTCCTCGGGGACATCCCCGCCGACCGGCCCCTCACCGGGGTCATCCACGCGGCCGGCGTCACCGACGACACCCTCATCGGGACCCTCACCCCCGAGCGGCTGCGCCCCGTCCTCGCCGCCAAGGCCGACGGCGCGTGGCATCTCCACCAGCTCACCCGGGACCTCCCCCTCACCGCCTTCGTCCTCTTCTCCTCGGCCGCCGCCACCCTCGGCGGCCCGGCCCAGGGCAACTACGCCGCCGCCAACGCCTTCCTCGACGCCCTCGCCCACCACCGCCGCCGCCAGGGGCTGGCCGCCGCCTCCCTCGCCTGGGGCCTCTGGGACCAGCCCACCGGTCTCAGCAAGCACCTGGACCGGGCCGACTTCCAGCGGATCGCCCGCACCGGGCTGCGCCCGGTCGAGGAGCGCACGGGACCGGCCCTCATGGACCGGGCGCTGGCCACCGGCGGGGCCGCGCTCGTCGTGACCCCCATCGACACCGACGCGCTGCGCGAGAACGCGGCGCGCGGCCCCCTGGTCCTCACCGGCCTGGTGGGCACGCCCGCCCGGCCCGCCGCCGACAACGAGGCGGGCGGCGCGGGCGGTTCGCTCGCCGAGCGGCTCGCCGGGCTGGACGAGGGCGGGCAGTACGAGGCCGTGCTCGCGCTGGTGCGCTCCGAGACGGCCGTCGTCCTCGGCCACCGGGACACCGGCGGCGGGACGGTCGCCGCCGACCAGCCCTTCCGCTCGGTCGGCTTCGACTCCCTCACCTCCGTCGAGCTGCGCAACCGGCTGAGCGGCGCGGCCGGCACACGGCTCCCCGCCACCCTGGTCTTCGACCACCCGACGCCCGCCGCGCTCGCCGGGTATCTGCGCGAGGTGCTGGTCTCGGGCGCGCCCGTCGCCGCGCCCGGGCTCTTCGTGGACTTCGCGGCCGAGGTGCGCCTCGGCGACGACGTCCGCCCGGCGGCCGAGGTGACCGAGGCGGTGACGGACCCCTCGGCGGTCCTGCTCACCGGCGCGACCGGCTTCCTCGGGGCCTTTCTGCTGCGCGATCTGATGACGACGACGCGCGCGGCCGTGCACTGCCTGGTCCGCGGTACGAGCGCGGACCAGGCTCTTGGCCGGATCCGGTCGAATCTGGAGTGGTACGGCATCTGGGACGAGATCGACCCGGCCCGGCTGCGGATCGTCCTCGGCGATCTGGAGCGGCCCCGGCTGGGGCTGACCGAGGAGTCCTTCGACGCGCTGTCGCGGTCGGCCGACGCGGTCTACCACGCCGGTGCGACGGTCCACTGGCTCCGTCCCTACGGCGAGCTGCGGGCGGCCAATGTCGGCGGCACCGAGGAGATCCTGCGGCTCGCCGCCCGCCACCGTACGGTCCCCGTCCACCACGTCTCCAGCGTCGGCGTCTTCCCCGGCCCCGTCGTCGAGGGCGAACCGGTCCGGACGGACGACCCGACCGGTCCGCCGGAGTCCCTGCCGACGGGGTACGTCCAGAGCAAGTGGGTGGCCGAGCGCCTGATCGACCTCGCCCGGGAGCGCGGACTGCCGGTCTCCGTCTACCGCGTCGACGTCATCTCCGGCGACCAGCGCGGCGGGGCCTGCCAGACCCAGGACTTCGTCTGGCTCAGCCTCAAGGGGCTCCTGGAGGCCGGATCCGTCCCCGAGGGGCTCGCCGGCTCGGTCCACGCCGTGCCCGTCGACCATGTGAGCGGCGCGATCCTCGCCCTGTCCCTGCGGCCCGAGGCGACGGGCCGGACCTTCCACATCTCCAACCGCGACAGCCTCGAATTCCCCGCGTTCCTGGCCCATCTGCGCTCCGCCGGGTACTCCCTCCCGGAGAGGCCCTGGGAGGAGTGGCGGCGGGAGGTCGAGGCGAATCCGGAGAACCCGATCAATCCGCTCATGGCCGCCTTCGAGGCGATGGCCTCCGACAGCTCCCGCTTCTATCCGGAATTCGACGTCACGGACACCGAGGACCTCCTCAAGGGCAGCGGGCCGGTCTGCCCCGCCATGGACGGGAAGCTCTTCGCCAAGTACGTCGACTTCTTCGTACGGGTGGGCTACTTCCCGCCCGCGGGCGAGGCCGCGCCCCGGACCTGATTCCTTTCCTCCACCAGCCCGGCGAACGGCCGGCCGCGATCGACGCGGCCGGCCGTTCTCGCGTACGGAGACGGCCGTCTCCCGGGCGATCGCCTCGGACGGGAACGGCTTCCCGGGGAGTCGGCGGTCCGGGTCCGGGTCCGGATCGGAGCACGCCTTCGTCACCCGGCGCACGGAGGTTCCCGCACCGGGCGGCACTCCTCTGCCGGTCTCCCGGCGGGGTACGACCGCGTTGACGGACCCCGGGCCGCTCGCCGCGCCGGGCGGGTCCACGGGTGTCCGGACAGGCCGGAGGGCCTGCCGCCACGGTGTCGCCGTGGCGGCAGGCCCTCCTGCGTCCGTTCGGGCGGGGCTCAGTCCAGTTCGTCGAAGAGGGCGAAGAGTTCCTCGTCGCTCGCGCCGTCGAGTTCCGTCTCCCCCTCGCCGTCCCCGGCGGGGCCGGTGCCGGCCGTGTCCACCGACTTGAGGAGTTCCCGCAGCCGCCCGGAGACGAGCTTCCTGGTCTCCGGGGTGTCCGTCGCCGCGGTGAGCCGGCCGGTGAGATCGGCGAGCTGGGCGAGGACGGTGTCGGTGGGCGAGGCCTCGCCGACGACCAGTTCGTCCCGGAGGTGTGCGGCGAGCGCGGCGGGCGAGGGATGGTCGAAGATCAGCGTGGTGGGGAGGCGGAGCCCGGTCGCGCGGTTCAGCTGGTTGCGCAGCTCGACGGCGGTGAGGGAGTCGAAGCCCAGCTCCTGGAAGGCGCGGTCGGCGGTGATGCCGCCCGGGGTGGAGTGGCCGAGGACTCCGGCGACATGGGTGCGGACGAGATCGACCAGGAAGTGGTCGCGCTCCTCCGGGCCGAGGGTCGCGAGCCGTTCGCCGAGCGGTATGTCGGCCGCCGCGCCGGCGCCGGCGGCGGCCAGGACCCGGCGGGCGGGGGGTCCGGCCAGCCCGCGCAGGATGGGCTGGAGGCCTTCGCCGCCGGCGCGCAGGGCGGCGGCGTTGAGCCGGGTGACCGCGAGGACGGCGGTGTCCGCGCCGCCCGCCGCGTCGAAGAGGGCCATGGCCTCGGCGGAGGGGAGCGGAAGCAGACCGGTCTTGGCCAGCCGCCGCAGATCGGTCTCCTGGAGCGCGCCCGCCATGGTGTCCGCGCCGCTCCACAGGCCCCAGGCGAGCGAGAGGCCGGGCAGGCCCCGGGATCGCCGGTGTCCGGCGAGGGCGTCCAGGAAGGTGTTGCCCGCCGCGTAGTTGGCCTGGCCCGCCGTGCCGAGCAGACCGGCCACCGAGGAGTAGAGGACGAAGGCGGTCAGCTCCAGGTCCTGGGTCAGTTCGTGCAGATTCCAGGCGGCGTCCACCTTGGGGCGGAGCACCTTCTCGAGCTGCTCGGGGGTCATCCGGGCGGCGACGCCGTCGTCGAGGACGCCCGCCGTGTGCACGATCGCGGTCAGCGGGTGCTCTTCGGGGATCGCCTTGAGCACCGCGGCGAGGGCCTCGCGGTCGCTCGCGTCGCAGGCGGCGAAGACGGCCTGTGCGCCCAGCTCCTCCAGTTCGGCGGCGAGTTCGGGCGCTCCGGGCGCGGCTTCCCCGCGCCGGCTGAGCAGCAGCAGTCTCCTGGCCCCGTGCCCGGTCACCAGATGCCGGGCGAGTACGCCGCCGAGCGCGCCGGTCGCGCCGGTGATCAGCACCGTGCCGCCGTCCCAGCGGGGGCCGTCCGCCGCCGGTCCGGTGGAGACCCGGGCCAGCCTGGGCGTCATGAGCGCCCCGGCGCGCACGGCGAGCTGCGGCTCGTCGCTCGCGAGGGCGGCGGCGAGCAGCGGTGCGGGAAGGGCGTCGTCGCCGTCCTCCAGGTCCAGCAGGGTGAACCGCCCGGGGTTCTCGGTCTGGGCGGACCGGACGAGGCCCCAGACTCCGGCGTGTGCCAGTCCGGTGACGTCCTCGCCGCCCACCGCGACCGCGCGGCGGGTCACGACGACGAGCCGGGAGTCGGCCGTCCGCTCGTCCTCCAGCCAGGCCCTGATTGCGGCCAGCGCGGTGAGCGCGGCGCTGTGGGCGCTCTCGGGCAGCGGGATGCGGTCGGCCGGGTCGGCGGGGGCGGCCAGCGGCAGCAGCACGGCGGCGGGCGGCGGGCCGGCCGCGTGGAGCGCGGCCGGGTCCGGGTGGCGGACGGCGTCGGGCCCGAGGTCGAGCGGGCCGTGGCCGAGCACCGCGTACGGGACGGGGCGCGGGGCGACGGTCTCCTCCAGCGGGGTCCATCCGACCTGGAGGAGACCGTCGACCGGGGTGCTCGCGGCGCGCAGCGCCTCCTTGGTGAGGGGGCGCAGCGACAGCGATCCGGCGGCCACGGGGGTGCCCGCGCCGTCGGCGGCGGAGACGGCGACCTGGAGTGCGTCGCCTTCTCGCGCGGTCGTGGAGAGTCGTACGCGCAGGGCGGTCGCCCCGGTCGCGTGGAGGCTGACCTCGGACCAGATGAAGGGCAGCCAGGACTGGCCTTCGGCCTCGGCCACTCCGGGGAGCAGCGGGTGGAGCGCGGCGTCCAGCAGGGCGGGGTGGATGCCGAAGCCCGCCGTGCCGGCGGTCTGTCCCTCGCCGAGGGTGACTTCGGCGTACAGCTCGTCCTCGCGCTTCCAGACGCGGCCCAGTCCCTGGAAGGCGGGCCCGTAGCCGTAGCCGGCCCCGGCGAGCCGTTCGTAGGCCCCGTCGAGGTCGATCTCCTCCGCGCCCGGCGGGGGCCAGACGAGGAAGCGGTCGGCGGGGGCGAGTCCGGGGGCGAGTGTGCCCTGTGCGTGGCGGGTCCACCGGTCCTCGCCGTCGCTGTCCCCGTCGCCCGCGGCGGCGTACACGGAGACCGGCCTGGCTCCGGAGTCGTCGGGCTCGTCGACCACCACCTGGACGCGGGTCTCGGTGCGCTCGTCCAGCACCAGGGGCGCGGTCAGGGTGAGGTCTTCGACCAGGTCGAGGCCGACCTGTTCGCCCGCCTTGAGGACCAGGTCGAGCAGTGCGGTGCCGGGCAGCAGCACGGTGCCGTGGACGGCGTGGTCGGTCAGCCAGGGGTGGGTGCGGCGGGAGATCCGGCCGGTGAGGAGGTACGCGTCACGGTCGGCGAGGCGCACGGTGGCCCCGAGGAGGGGGTGGCCGGGAGCGGTGAGACCGAGGCCGGAGGCGTCCGCAGCCTCGGTGCTGCCTTCGAGCCAGTGGCGGTGGTGTTGGAAGGCGTAGGTGGGGAGGGGTGTGGGGGTGTGGGGGGGTGGGGTGTGGGGGTGGAGGGTGGTGAGGTTGATGGGGGT
>NZ_BAAASB010000051.1:0-10481 GCF_039532665.1 Streptomyces amakusaensis
GGGACTGTGCGATGTCGAGGGTGTCGGTTTCGGTTCCGGCGATGACGAGGGAGTCGGGTCCGTTGATGGCGGCGATCCCGACGGTTGCTTCCCGTCCCGCGAGGAGGGGGAGGACGGCTTCTTCGGTTGTCTGGACGGCGATCATGGCTCCGCCGGTCGGCAGGTTTTGCATGAGTCGTCCGCGTGCTGATACGAGGGTGCAGGCGTCTTCGAGGGAGAGCACTCCGGCGATGTGTGCGGCGGTGATTTCGCCGATGGAGTGTCCGGTGAGGGCCTCGGGCTTTACTCCCCAGGTTTCGATGAGGCGGTAGAGGGCGACTTCGAGGGCGAACAGTGCGGGCTGGGTGTTCCCGGTCTCGTCCAGCCCCTCACCCGAGGGGATGATCTCCCGAAGGCCCTCGTCCAGGTGTGCGAGGACTTCGTCGTAGGCCGCTGCGAAGGCGGGGTAGGTCTCGTAGAGTTCCTGGCCCATGCCGGCTCGTTGTGAGCCCTGGCCGGTGAACATGACGGCGACCCGTCCGGCCCCTGCCGTGCCTTCCACGGTCTGGTCGCCGATGATCACGGCCCGGTGCTCGAACAGCGACCGCGAGGAGACCAGCGACGCCCCGATGTCCACCGGGCGCGCGTCCGTGCCGGCGGCGTACTCCCGAAGCCGCGCCAACTGGTCCCGCAGAGCCTCGGGCGTTCGGCCGGACACGATCCACGGCACCACCGCCGGAACCACACCCTCGACGGAGACTTCCTCCACCTCCGGTGCCTGCTCCAGCACCACATGCGCATTCGTCCCGCTCACGCCGAACGACGACACCGCGGCCCGCCTCGGGCGTCCGGTCTCCGGCCAGTCCCGGGCCTCGGTCAGCAGCTCGACCTCACCGGCCGACCAGTCGATCATCGGGGAGGGGTCGCTGACGTGCAGGGTCTTGGGTACGACCCCGTGCTGCATCGCCATGACCATTTTGATGATCCCGGCGGCACCTGCCGCGTGCTGCGTGTGGCCGATGTTGGACTTCACGGACCCGAGGAGAAGGGGCCGGTCTTCCGGCCGTTCCTGTCCGTAGGTGGCGAGCAGGGCTTCGGCCTCGATCGGGTCGCCCAGGCGGGTGCCCGTGCCGTGGGCCTCGACCACGTCGACGTCGGCGGGGTTCAGACGAGCACCGGCGAGCGCCTGACGGATGACGCGCTGCTGGGAGGGGCCGTTGGGTGCCATGAGGCCGTTGGACGCGCCGTCCTGGTTGACGGCCGTGCCGCGTACGACGGCCAGCACTCGGTGGCCGTTGCGCCGGGCGTCGGAGAGACGCTCGACCAGCAGCATGCCCACACCCTCCGCCCACCCGGTACCGTCCGCGTCGGCGGAGAACGCCTTGCAGCGGCCGTCGGGGGCCAGCCCGCGCTGGCGGCTGAACTCCACGAACAGCGTGGGCGTCGACATCAGCAGGGCACCGCCGGCCACGGCCAGATCGCATTCGCCCGAGCGCAGGGCCTGCGCGGCGAGGTGCAGGGCGACCAGCGACGACGAGCACGCCGTGTCGAGGGTGATCGCGGGACCGGTGAGTCCGAGGTGGTACGAGATACGCCCTGAGGCGATGCTGTTGGCGCTGCCGGTCAGCAACTGGCCTTCGAACTGCGGGGCCTGGGCGAGCACACCGCCGTGGTCCTGTCCGCTGACGCCGACGAAGACGCCGGTCTGGCTGCCGCGCAGTGACAGAGGGTCGATACCGGCCCGCTCGACACTCTCCCAGACGGTCTCCAGCAGGAGCCGCTGCTGGGGGTCCATGCCCAGGGCCTCGCGCGGCGAGATCCCGAAGAGCGCCGGGTCGAAGAGGTCGACGCCCCGGACGAAGCCGCCCTCGCGGGCATAGCTCTTGCCCTTGGCCTCCGGGTCCGGGTCGTAGATGCCCTCGGTGTCCCAGCCCCGGTCGTCGGGGAAGCCCGTGATGGCGTCCACGCCGTCGGTGACGAGCCGCCACAGATCCTCGGGCGAGCCGACACCGCCGGGCAGACGGCAGGCCATGCCGACGATCACGACCGGATCGTCGTCCGCCGACGCGGCCGTGTTCCTCGGTACGGCCGTGGCCGCTGAGGTCGAGGCGCTGCCGCCGAGTTCGGCGAGCAGGTGCCGCGCGATGGCCGAAGGTGTCGGGTAGTCGAAGATCAGAGCCGCCGGAAGGCGCAGACCGGTGGCCGCGTTGAGCTGGTTGCGGAGTTCGACGGCGGTGAGGGAGTCGAAGCCGAGCTCCTTGAAGGCGCGGTCCCGGTCGATCGCCGAGCGGTCGCTGTGGCCGAGGACGGCGGCGACATGACCGCGTACGAGATCCAGGAGGACGCGTTCACGTTCGGTGTCGGTCAGGGCGGCGAGCTGCTGGGCCAGCGTGGACGACCCCTCAGTACCGCCGCCTGCCGCCGCTGTGCCGCGCCGGGGAGCCACGCGTACCAGACCGCGCAGCAGAGCGGGCAGTCCGCTGCCCAGAGAACGCAGGGTGGTGAGATCCAGCCGGGTGGGCAGGGCCCAGGTGAGCCCTTCGCCGATGACGGTGTCGAAGAGCGCCAGCCCGTCTTCCTCGGTCAGCGGCAGCATGCCGGCGCGCGCGATGCGCGTGACGTCGTTCTGCGACAGATTCTCGGTGATGCCCCCCTCCTGCGCCCACAGACCCCAGGCGATGGAAGTCCCGGCGAGTCCGGAGGCCCGGCGGCTGCGGGCGAGCGCGTCGAGGAAGGCATTGGCAGCGGCGTAATTGGCCTGCCCCGGGCCGCCGAGGGCGGCGGCCGACGACGAGTAGAGGACGAAGGCGGACAGATCGCGGTCGGCGGTGAGCCGGTGCAGATTCCAGGCCGCGTCGACCTTGGGCCGCAGGACGCGGTCCAGCTGCTCGCCGGTCATCGAGGCCACGATGCTGTCGTCCAGTACGCCTGCGGTGTGTACGACGGCGGTCAGCGGATGGGCGTCGGGGACGCCCGCGAGCAGCTCGGCGAGCGCGTCGTGGTCGGCGACGTCGCACGCGGCGATGGTGACGTCCGCGCCGAGTTCGGTGAGTCGGGCACTGAGGTCGGTCGCGCCGGGTGCCTGGGGGCCTCGTCGGCTGACGAGGAGGAGGTGCCGTACACCGTGCTCGGTGACGAGGTGGTCCGCGAGGAGTGCGCCGAGACCGCCCGTGCCACCGGTGATCAGAACCGTTCCATCAGGTCCGAAGGCGGGCCTGCCGGTGCCCGATTCCCCGGTTCGTACGGTCATACGGGCGAGCCTGGGGGCGTACGCGTCGGCACCGCGCAGCGCAAGCTCCGGCTCCCCGGTGGCGAGAGCGCCGACGAGCGCCGGAACCGACACCTCGTCCTCGTCCTCGTCGTCCAGGTCGAGCAGGACGAAGCGGTCCGGGTTCTCGGTCTGTGCCGTACGGACCAGGCCGCGCAGACCGGAGAGTACGAGACCGTCCCCTCCGGCAGGGTCGCTGCCCGTCCCTGTCCGCGTCCTGGTGTCGACCTCGCCACGGGTGACGAAGACGAGCTTGGAGTCGGCCAGACGGTCGTCTGCCAGCCAGCCCTGAACCAGCTCCAGGGCACGCAGCGTGGCGGTACGCATCCGGGAAGCCGGATCGCCGTCCGTGTCCGCCGGGTCCTGTTCCACACCGAAGGGGGCCAGGAGGACGGACGGAACGCTGCCGCCCGCGTCGAGACCGGCCTGAAGAGCGGCCCAGTCGGCGTACGGGCGACCTGCGGCCGCGGGCAGCGGAGACAGGTCGGACAGGCCGCTCCCGCTCTCCAGTACCGCCCAGGCGGTGGCCGGGTCGCTGTTCTCACCATCGGGCGGCGTGAGCACCGTGGTCCAGTCCACCTGGAAGAGCGCGTCACCGCGAGAGCTGCCGGCAGTACGCAGCGCATCGGCCGAAATGGCCCGCGACAGCAGCGAGTCGACGGTGACCACGGGCGCACCTGTGCCGTCGGCGGCGATGAGCGAGAGGGTGTCCGGGCCGTTCAGTGTCAGGCGTACACGCAGATTCGAGGCACCGGTACTGTGCACGGTCACGCCCGACCAGGAGAACGGCAGCCCGCCCTGCCGTTTGTCGTCGACGACCCCGCGCAGGAGCGGGTGGAGCGCCGCGTCGAGCAGCGCCGGGTGCAGCGCGAAGAGCGCCGCTTCGGTGTGCTCGCCCTCCGGCAGGGAGACCTCGGCGTACACCTCGCCGTCGAGCTGCCACACCTTGCGCAGCCCCTGGAAGGCGGGGCCGTAGCCGTGCCCCTGCTCCACAAGCCGTTCGTACGTGCCCTCGATGTCCACCTCGACGGCCCCGGCCGGCGGCCAGACCACCAGGCCTTCGGCTGTCCGGCCCGCGCCGGTCACGAGGGTGCCGGTGGCGTGCTGGGTCCACGGCCGGTCGTCGCCGTCGGGGCGGGAGAAGACGCTGAACTCACGACGCCCGGACCCGTCCGCCGCGTCGACGGCGAGCTGTAGGCGTACGGCACCGCGCTCGGGGAGTACGAGGGGGGCGGCGAGGGTGAGTTCTTCGATGGTGTCGCAGCCGACGCGGTCACCGGCCTGGACGGCCAGCTCGACGAAAGCCGTGCCCGGCAGCAGGACCGTGTCGAGGATGGCGTGGTCGGCGAGCCAGGGGTGTGTCTGGAGCGACAGCCGCGCGGTCAGGACGAGACCGTCGCCGTCGGCCAGTTCCACTGCGGCACCGAGCAGCGGATGCCCGGCGGCGGACAGGCCGGCGGAGGTGACGTCGCCGATGCCCTGGGTGGGAAGGAGCCAGTAGCGCTCGTGTTGGAAGGCGTAGGTGGGGAGGTTGACGGGGTGGGTTCTGGTGTTTTGGTAGTAGGTGGTCCAGTCGATGGTGGTGCCGTTGACGTGGAGGTGGGCGAGGGCGGTGATGAGCTGCTGGGGTTCGGGTCGGTCTCTGCGCAGGGCGGAGGCGGCCGGGATGTCCTCGACCATTGTGGAGAGGGTGGCGTCGGGTCCGAGTTCGAGGAGGTTGTCGATGCCCTGTTCCGTCAGGGTGTGGATGGCGTCGGTGAAGCGGACGGGTCGGCGGACGTGTTCGACCCAGTAGTCCGCAGTGCAGATTTCATCGGCTGTTACGGGTTTGCCGGTGACGGTGGAGACGATGGGGATCTGGGGGGTGTGGAAGGTGAGTCCCGAGACGACGTCCCGGAAGTCGTTGAGGATGGGTTCCATGAGGGGTGAGTGGAAGGCGTGGCTGACGGGGAGCCGCTTGAACTTCACTCCGAGGGACTGTGCGATGTCGAGGGTGTCGGTTTCGGTTCCGGCGATGACGAGGGAGTCGGGTCCGTTGATCGCGGCGATCCCGACGCTCGACTCACGCCCTGCGAGGAGGGGGAGTACGGCTTCTTCGGTTGTCTGGACGGCGATCATGGCCCCGCCGGTGGGGAGTGCCTGCATCAGCCGTCCGCGTGCCGATACGAGGGTGCAGGCGTCCTTCAGGGACAGCATTCCGGAGACGTGTGCGGCGGTGATTTCGCCGATGGAGTGTCCGGTGAGGGCATCCGGTGTGATGCCCCAGGTTTGGATGAGTCGGTAGAGGGCGACTTCGAGGGCGAACAGCGCGGGCTGGGTGTTCCCGGTCTCGTCCAGCCCCTCACCCGAGACGACGATCTCCCGAAGGCCCTCGTCGAGGTGTGCGAGGACTTCGTCGTAGGCCGCTGCGAAGGCGGGGTAGGTGTCGTACAGTTCCTGGCCCATGCCGGCCCGTTGCGATCCCTGGCCGGTGAACATGACGGCGACCCGGCCGTTTCCGGCGGTGCCTTCGACGGTCTGGTCGCCGATGATCACGGCCCGGTGTTCGAACAGCGACCGCGTGGAGACCAGGGACGCGCCGATGTCGACCGGGCGTGCGTCGGAGTCGTCGGCGAAGGCGCGCAGGCGCTCGATCTGGTCCCGGAGGGCTTCGGGCGTTCGGCCGGACACGATCCACGGCACTACCGCCGGAACCGTACCCTCGGCCGACGGCTCTTCCGTCTCCGGTGCCTGCTCCAGCACCACATGCGCGTTCGTCCCGCTGATCCCGAAGGAGGAGACGGCGGCCCTGCGGGCGCGGCCGGTCTCCGGCCAGTCCCGGGCCTCGGTCAGCAGCTCGACCTCACCGGCCGACCAGTCGACTTCGGGGGAGCGCTGCTCAGCGTGGAGGGTCTTGGGCAGTACGCCGTGGTGCATCGCCTGGACCATCTTGATGATGCCCGCGACACCGGCGGCGGCCTGCGTGTGGCCGATGTTCGACTTCACCGATCCCAGCAGCAGCGGCCCCTGGTCGCCGCGTTCCTGTCCGTAGGTGGCGAGCAGGGCTTCGGCCTCGATCGGGTCGCCGAGGCGGGTGCCCGTGCCATGGGCCTCGACCACGTCGACATCGGCAGGGGTGAGGCGTGCGTTGAGCAGGGCGTGGCGGATGACGCGGCGCTGGGAGGGGCCGTTGGGGGCGGTGAGGCCGTTGGACGCGCCGTCCTGGTTGACGGCGGTGCCGCGTACGACGGCGAGGATGTTGTGGCCGTTGCGCCGGGCGTCGGAGAGGCGCTCGACCAGCAGCATGCCCACCCCCTCCGCCCAGCCGACGCCGTCCGCGTCGGCGGAGAAGGACTTGGAGCGGCCGTCGGGGGCCAAGCCGCGCTGGCGGCTGAACTCCACGAAGGTGCCGGGTGTCGACATGACCGTCACGCCGCCGGCGAGGGCCATGGAGCATTCGCCCGAGCGCAGGGCCTGCGCGGCGAGGTGCAGGGCGACCAGCGAGGACGAGCACGCCGTGTCGACCGTGACGGCCGGACCCGTCAGACCGAGGTTGTACGCGACGCGGCCGGAGGCGACGCTGCCCGCGCTGCCCGTGAGGATATGGCCCTCGTGGCCGTCGGGGATGTCGCGGAGCCGCAGCCCGTAGTCGCCGTACATGACCCCGGTGAAGACACCGACCGCGGACTCCTTGACCGCGACGGGGTCGATGCCGGCTCGCTCGAAGGTCTCCCAGGCGATCTCCAGCAGCAGTCGCTGCTGCGCGTCGACGCCCAGCGCCTCGCGCGGGCTCATGTCGAAGAAGGCGGGGTCGAATGCGTCCGCGTCGTGGAGGAAGCCGCCTTCGCGGGTGTAGCTCTTGCCCTTGGCCTCCGGGTCCGGGTCGTAGAGGTCCTCGGCCCAGCCGCGCCGGGTGGGGAACGGGGTGATGGCGTCCGTTCCGTCGGCGACGAGCCGCCACAGATCCTCGGGGGAGCCGACACCGCCGGGGTAGCGGCAGGCCATTCCCACGATCGCGATCGGTTCCTGGTTCTTCTCTTCGAGCTCCTGCAGCCGGCTGCGGGTCTGCACGAGGTCGGCAGTCACCTTTTTGAATACACCGAGGAGTTTTTCATCGTTCGACATACGACGTTCCCAACCCATCCTGGTCAGCAAGTTATCGATTACTTCGCCGTGCTGGCATCGCCGTGCTAGTCGACGGTGATTCCGAATTCCTTGCCGACGAATTCATACATTTCCTCGATCGATGCCGATTCCAGCTCCTCGGCCATGCCGGCGGCTTCCGCTTCGCCCGTGGCCCGGCCCGCGGTGTCCCACGCGGACATCAGCGCCTGGAGTCTGACCGTGGTCTGACCCCGGACGATGTCGTCCAGGCCGATCCCGGTGAGGGCCGCTTCAAGGGCTTCGATCCGTTCAAGGACGAGCCGTTCGGGAGAGACACCGGAGTCGACGAGTTCCGTCCGCAGATGATCGGCCAGCGCCTGCGGGGTCGGATAGTCGAAAATGAGGGTCGCGGCCAGACGCAGTCCGGTCTCGGCGTTGAGCCGGTTGCGCAGTTCGACGGCGGTCAGTGAATCGAACCCGGTCTCCTTGAAAGCCCGCTCCGGGTCCACCATGTCCTGACTGGAATGGCCCAGCACGGTGGCCACCTGAGCGCACACCAGCTCTCGCAACAGGGTGCTCTGCTCGGCCTCCGGAAGGGCGGCCAGCCGATGGGTGAGGGCCGACTGACCCTGCGAGTCCCCGCCGCCGCTCGCGCTCGCCGTTCCTCTGCGCGGGGCGAGGCGCACCAGCCCGCGGAGCACCGCCGGCAGGGCGCTGCCCTGGGCCCGCAGTGCCTTGGCGTCGAGCCGGATGGGGAGCATCCAGGCGGCCCTGTCGCTGTTCTCCCCGGAGAGCGCGGTGGTGAAGAGGGACAGGCCGTCGTCCGCCGCGATGGGCAGAAGTCCGGCGCGGATCATTCGCTGGAGATCCGCCTCGCCCAGATGGCCGGTGATGCCGCCGGCTTCGGCCCACAGGCCCCAGGACAGCGCGGTGGCGGGCAGGCCCGCAGCGTGCCGGTGTACGGCGAGCGCGTCCAGGAAGGCGTTGGCGGCAGCGTAATTGCCCTGCCCCGGAGCTCCGAAGACGGCCGCCGCCGAGGAGAAGAGCACGAACGCCGTGAGCGGCAGATCCTGGGTGACCTGGTGCAGATTCCACGCGCCGTCGACCTTGGGACGCAGTACGCCGTCCACGCGTTCGGGAGTGAGTGAGCCGATGACACCGTCGTCGGCGACACCCGCCGTGTGAATCACACCGGTCAGGGGATGGTCCTTCGGGATCGAGGCGATGAGGGCCTCAAGGGCGGGCCGGTCGGCGGCATCGCAGGCCGCGACGCGTACGTCGTCGGCACCCAGCGCGGTCAGTTCTGCGGCGAGTTCCCCGGCTCCGGGGGCGGCCGGGCCGCTACGGCTGGTCAGCAGCAGGCGTCGTACGCCGTACTCGGCGACGAGGTGACGCGCGAGCAGCGCGCCGAGCGCACCAGTCGCTCCGGTGACCAGGACCGTGCCGTCGCCTCCGAACACCGGTTTCCGGTTCTCCGGATCGGGCGCGGCGGCCACCGTCATACGGGCGAGCCTCGGGGCGTACACATCACCATCGCGTAGGGCGAGCCGGTGCTCGGCGGTCGCCCGGGCGACCGGCACGGCGGCGCTGATCGCCTGCCGCCGCCGTGCTTCCCCACGGTCCTGGTCGGTCTCCTGATCACTGTCCTGGAGATCGATGAGGACGATCCGTCCCGGGTTCTCGGTCTGCGCAGAGCGCAGCAGACCCCAGGCGGACGACAGAGCGAGATCCCCGCCCTCGGCACCCCGGGCGGTGACGACGAGCGTCGAGTCCTCCAGACGGGCGTCCGCGAGCCACGACTGCGCCAGCTCCAGCACACGGTACGTCGCCTCGCGCACGGCTCCGGGTACGTCGTCGCCCCTGCCCGGTGCCAGTTCCGTGAAGGCCACGGAAGGGACGGCCGCACCGTCGTCCACGGCCGCGAGCAGCGACATGACGTCCTCGTATCGCTCCGCCTTCCCGCCCGGCGCTCCTGCCGGGAACGAGTCCTCGTAGGCCTGGCCGAGCACCACCCAGCCTTCTGCGGACCCGCTGGTGCTGCCGCTGCCGACGGCGGGCCCGGCGGGAAGCTTCGTCCAGTCGAGCTGGAACAGCGCGTCGTGATGGACCGTACGGGCGGAGTTGAGCGCATCGACGGCCACGGTCCGCCACAACAGCGAGTCCGCCTCGGCGACGGGCTTGCCCGCCGCGTCCGCCAACACCACCGACACTGTGTCCTGGCCGGTCGACAAGAACCGTACGCGCAGCTCGGCGGCTCCCGTGGCGTACACGGTCACACCGCCCCAGGAGAACGGCAGGGCCGGCTCGGACGCGTCCTCCAGAGCCTTGAGCATCACAGCGTGCAGCGTCGCGTCGAGCAGCGCCGGATGCAGCGTGAACCGGTCGGCGTCCGCCTGCTGTTCCTCGGTGAGGACGACCTCGGCGTACACCTCGTCGTCCCGCCGCCAGGCGCGCCGTAGGCACTGGAAGGACGGACCGTAGCCATAGCCCTGTTCCAGGAGCCGGTCGTAGGCACCCTCGACATCCACCTCGACGGCCCCGGCCGGCGGCCAGGTCGTGAGGTCGACGGGCACGGGCGCGACGGCCGCCGTCAGTACGCCGGACGCATGCTGGATCCACGGCTCATCGGTTCCCTCGCCGCCCTCGGGCCGCGCATGGACGGCGAGTGCGCGGCGACCTGAATCGTCCGCCGAACCCACGGTGATCTGAAGCTGTACGGCACCGTGCTCGGGGAGTACGAGGGGCGCTGCGAGGGTGAGTTCCTCGATGCGGTCGCAGCCGGTGCGGTCGCCGGCCTGGGTGGCGAGTTCGACGAAGGCGGTGCCGGGGAGGAGAACAGTGCCTGCCACGGCGTGGTCCGCGAGCCAGGGGTGTGTCTGGAGGGACAAGCGGCCGGTCAGGACCAGCCCATCGCCGTCTGCCAGCTCGATCGCCGCGCCCAGCAGTGGATGCCCGGCCGACGACAGCCCGGCGGACACGACGTCCGCGGTGTCGGCCACGGGGACGAGCCAGTAGTGCTCACGCTGGAAGGCGTAGGTGGGGAGCTGGATGGGGTGGGTTCTGGTGTTTTGGTAGTAGGTGGTCCAGTCGATGGTGGTGCCGTTGACGTGGAGGTGGGCGAGGGCGGTGATGAGTTGTTGTGCTTCGGGTC
>NZ_BAAASB010000052.1:0-10436 GCF_039532665.1 Streptomyces amakusaensis
CAGGGACGCGCCGATGTCGACCGGGCGTGCGTCGGAGTCGTCGGCGAAGGCGCGCAGGCGCTCGATCTGGTCCCGGAGGGCTTCGGGCGTTCGGCCGGACACGATCCACGGCACTACCGCCGGAACCACACCCTCGGCCGACGGCTCTTCCGTCTCCGGTGCCTGTTCCAGCACCACATGCGCATTCGTCCCGCTCACGCCGAACGACGACACTCCGGCCCGCCTCGGGCGTCCGGTCTCCGGCCAGTCCCGGGGCTGCGCCGTGAGTTCCACATCGCCGGTCGACCAGTCGATCAGCGGCGACGGCTCGTCGGCGTGCAGGGTCTTGGGTACGACCCCGTGCCGCATCGCCATGACCATTTTGATGACCCCGGCGGCACCTGCCGCGTGCTGCGTGTGGCCGATGTTCGACTTCACCGATCCCAGCAGCAGGGGCCCCTGGTCGCCGCGTTCCTGTCCGTACGTGGCGAGCAGGGCTTCGGCCTCGATCGGGTCGCCGAGTCGGGTGCCCGTGCCGTGGGCCTCGACCACGTCGACATCGGCGGGGTTCAGACGAGCACCGGCGAGCGCCTGACGGATGACGGCCTGCTGGGCGCGGCCACTGGGGGCGGTGAGTCCGTTGGACGCGCCGTCCTGGTTGACGGCCGAACCGCGCAGCACGGCGAGGATCTGGTGGCCGTTGCGCCGGGCGTCGGAGAGACGCTCGACCAGCAGGACACCGACACCCTCGCCCCACCCCGTACCGTCCGCGTCGGCGGAGAAGGACTTGCAGCGGCCGTCGGGGGCCAGGCCGCGCTGGCGGCTGAACTCCACGAAGGTGCCGGGCGTCGACATGATCATGATGCCGCCGGCGAGGGCCATGGAGCATTCCCCGGCCCGCAGGGCACGCGCCGCGAGGTGCAGGGCGACCAGCGAAGACGAACAGGCCGTGTCGAGAGTGACCGCCGGACCCGTCAGACCGAGGTGGAAGGCGACACGTCCGGACATGATGCTTGAGGTGCTGCCGGTGAGGACGAGCCCTTCGACGCTCGGCGGCGCGTCCTGCATACGCGGGCCGTAGTCCTGTCCCGTGGCGCCGACGAAGACACCGGTACGGCTGCCGCGCAGCGACAGCGGGTCGATGCCCGCGCGCTCGACGGTCTCCCAGGCGACTTCGAGAAGCAGCCGCTGCTGGGGGTCCATCGCCAGCGCCTCGCGCGGCGACACCTCGAAGAAGGGCGCGTCGAACCGTCCGGCTCCGGGAAGGAAGCCACCCTCGCGGGTGTAGCTCTTGCCGGAGCTCTCGGGGTCGGCGTCGTACAGATCCTCTGGCCAGCCACGGTCGTCGGGGAAGGGCCCGACCGCGTCCGCGCCGTCGGCTACGAGCCGCCACAGATCCTCGGGGGAGCCGACGCCGCCGGGGAACCGGCAGCCCATGCCGACGATCGCGATGGGCTCGTGGTCCTTCTCCTCCGCCTCACGGAGCTTGCGGTGCGCTTCGCGCGCGTCGTTGATGGCTCGCTTGAGGTAGTCGCGGAGTTTCTGTTCCTCAGCCACGCGGGTTCAGCCTCTCGGAAAATCGCAGGGTCGTACGGGGGGTGCCGGAGCCGGCGGCGAGGGGTGTCGTCATCACTCCAGGCCTCCGTCGACGAGGGCGAAGAGTTCGTCGTCGGTGGCGTCGTCCAGCGTGTCGGCGGTGGAGTCGTCGCCGCCGTCACCGCACAGGGCCAGGAGTGCGGTGAGCCGGTCGCGGATCTCGGCGCGGCGCGCGTCGCCGTCCGGCAGCGCGCCGAGCGTGCCCTTGACCCGGTCGAGGTCCAGAAGCACGGCCTCCGGCCCTGTGCCGGCTCCGGACGCCGGAGCCTTCCCGGCGGGGGAGTCGAGGACCAGTTGCCCCTTGAGCCAGGCGGCGAGTTCGACCGGTGTGGGATGGTCGAAGACGAGCCCGGTGGGCAGCCGCAGCCCGGTGGCGGCATTGAGCCGGTTGCGCAGTTCCACCGAGGTCAGCGAGTCGAAGCCGAGCAGCTTGAACGCCCGGTCGCTCTGCACGGTGTCCGGGTTCGGGTGGCCGAGCACAGTGGCCGCCTGAGTGCGTACGAGGTCCACGAGCAGTTTGTCGCGCTCCTCGTCCGGCAGGCCGGACAGCCGCTGCGCCAGTGTGTCGGAGCTCTCCGCCGCACCATTGGCGACCGCCCGCCGGGGCCCGGTCCGCACCAGGGCGCGGAAGAGCGGCGGCACGGTGTCGCCCAGGCGGCCGAGGGCCGCGGTGTCGAGCCCGGTGGCGGTGACGACGGCGTCCCCGAGATCCTGGGCGGCGTCGAACAGCCGCATGCCCTCGGCCGATTCCAGCGGGATCAGCCCGCCGCGCGCCATGCGCCGCAGATCGGTCTCGTCCAGATGGCCGGTCATGCCGCTGGCTTCCGCCCACAGGCCCCAGGCAATGGAGACGGCCGGCAGGCCCTGGTGGCGGCGGTGCTGGGCCAGCGCGTCGAGGTAGGCGTTGGCGGCGGCGTAGTTGCCCTGGCCCCCGGCGCCCATGAGGCCGCCGACGGAGGAGTAGAGGACGAACATGCTCAGATCGAGGCCGGCGGTCAGCTCGTGCAGATGCCAGGCGGCGTCCACCTTGGGCCGCAGGACGCGGTCCAGCTGCTCCGGCGTCATGGCGGCGACGAGGCCGTCATCCAGGACGCCCGCGGTGTGCACGACGCCGGTCAGCGGGTGCGCGTCGGGGATGCCCGCGAGCAGCTCGGCGAGCGCGTCGCGGTCGGCCACGTCGCACGCGGCGATGGTGACGTCCGCGCCCAGTGCGGTGAGTTCGGCGGCCAGCTCCCCGGCGCCGGGGGCGGCGGGACCGCGCCGGCTGGTGAGGAGGAGATGGCGTACGCCGTACTCGGTGACCAGATGGCGGGCGAGGAGTGTGCCGAGACCGCCGGTCGCGCCGGTGATCAGCACGGTGCCGTCCTGGGCCGGTCCGGCCGGCACGGTCAGGACGACCTTGCCGACGTTGCGGCCCTGCTGAAGGAAGCGGAACGCCTCCGGGGCACGGCGGACGTCCCAGGCGGTGACGGGAAGGGGCTGGAGGACGCCCTTCTCGAACAGGGCCAGGATCTCGACCAGCATCTCCTGCACCCGGTCGGGGATGCCGCCCACGGCGTCCGGCTCGGTGCGGGCGAGCACGGTCAGGTCGTAGACCGTGTACTCCACGCCGGGATGCTCGACGGCGAGCCGGTCCGCGTCACGGATGTCGGTCTTGCCCATTTCGAGGAACCGGCCGCCGCCCGGCATCAGTCGCAGGGAGGCGTCGATGAATTCGGCGGCCAGGGAGTTGAGGACCACGTCGACGCCGCGTCCGCCGCTGGTGGTACGGAACCGCTCCTCGAAGTCGAGGGCGCGGGAGGAGGCGATGTGGTCGTCGGCCAGGCCCAGCGCCCGCAGAGTGTCCCACTTGCCGGGGCTGGCGGTGCCGTAGACGTCCGCGCCGAGATGCCTCGCGAGCTGGACGGCGGCGATGCCGACACCGCCGGCGGCGGCGTGCACGAGGACCGATTCACCCGCACGGACCCGGCCGAGGTCGACCAGACCGTAGTAGGCGGTGAGGAACACCACCGGGACGGACGCGGCCTGGGCGAAGGTCCAGCCCGCGGGCATTTTGGCGATGAGCCGGCGGTCGCCGACGGCGACGGAGGCGAATGCGCCGTCGAACAGCCCCATCACCCGGTCGCCGACCTTGAGGTCGGTGACGCCCGGCCCGATCTCGGTGATCACGCCGGAGCCCTCGCGGCCCATCTGCGCGCCGTTCTCCGGTACGAGGCCGAGAGCGACGAGCACATCGCGGAAATTGAGGCCCGCCGCGCGCAGCGCGACGCGTACCTCGCCGTCCCGCAGCGGAGCGGCGACTTCGGGGCAGGGGGCGATGGCGAGGTTCTGGAGGGTGCCCTTGGTGGGGGCCACCACCCGCCATTCCGGTACGCCCGGAGTGATCGGCAGGGCCTGGCCGGAGGCAGGACGGTTCAGCCGCAGTGCGTACGCCTCGCCGGAGCGCAGCGCCAGCTGGAGTTCGCCCGACTCGATCGCGGTACGCAGAGCGTGTACCGGGATGTCGGCGCTGTCCGTGTCGACCAGGACGAAACGGTCGGGGTTCTCGGTCTGCGCCGAGCGCAGCAGCCCCCAGAGGGCGGCGGCGGCCGGGTCGGTGACCGGTTCGCCGGACTGGGCGCTGACGGCTCCCTGTACGACGACGACCAGACGGGTGTCGGCGAACCGTTCGTCGGCGAGCCAGCCGCGCACCGTGCGCAGGGTCCGGTGCGCCGCGGCTCCCGCGCTGTCGGCGTCGACGCCGCCGCCCTGGACGGGGAGCAGCACGACGGAGGGGACGGGGTCGCCCTGGGCCGCCGCGTCGGCCAGGGCGGCCAGGTCGGGGTGGGTCGTGGCACCGGCCGCGCCGGTGAGCCGGTGATCGGCGAAGTCGACCAGGGCCCAGCCGCTCGCGTCGTAGGGGTCGTCCCCGGCGGTGCTCCCGGCGACCGGCAGCGCGGCCCAGTCGAGCAGGAACAGGGCGTCCTCGCGGGGGGTTCCGGCACCGCGCAGGGCATCGGCGGAGACGGGCCGCAGGGTCAGTTCGTCGACGGTGGCGACGGGTGCGCCCGCCCCGTCGGCGAAGGTGAAGGACGCGCTGTCGGGCCCGGCGAAGAGGGCCCGTACCCGCAGGACGGACGCGCCCGTGGCATGGACGGTCACCCCGGACCAGGCGAAGGGCAGGCCCGCCTGGCGCTCGCTCCCGGTGACACCGGGCAGCAGCAGATGCAGCGCGGTGTCGAGGAGCGCCGGGTGCAGGGCGTACTGTCCGGCCTCGGCGGCCAGCTCGTCGGCGAGGGCGACCTCCGCGTACACCTCGTCCCCGCGCTGCCACAGCCGGCGCAGTCCCTGGAAGAGCGGGCCGTAGCCGAAGCCCTGTTCGGCGAGACGGTCGTAGCCTCCGTCCAGGTCCACCTCCGCGGCCCCGGTGGGCGGCCACGCGGTGAGGTCTTCGGCGGGCGCGGCCCCGGCCGAGACGCCCAGGGCGGCGGTGGCGTGCAGGGTCCACGGCCGGTCGCCGCCCTCGGGGCGCGCGTGCACGGTCAGCTCGCGCCGACCGGCCGCGTCGGGGGCGGCAACGGCCAGCTGGAGCTGAACGGCCCCGCCTTCCGTCAGAACGAGCGGTGCGAAGAGGGTGAGTTCGTCCACCCGGTCGCAGCCGACGCGGTCCCCGGCCTGGGTGGCCAGCTCGACGAACGCGGTACCGGGCAGCAGTACATTGCCGAAGACGGTGTGGTCGGCCAGCCAGGCGTGGGTCCGCAGGGATATCCGGCCGGTGAGCACCAGACTCTCGCCGTCGGCGAGTTCGACGGCCGCGCCGAGCATCGGGTGCCCGCCGGTGGCCAGCCCGGCGGAGGTCACATCGCCGGTCGACGCCTCGGTGATCAGCCAGAAGTGCTCGTGCTGGAAGGCGTATGTCGGAAGGTCCACGATCCGCGCGCCGGAACCTTCGAAGTGGGCCGCCCAGTCGACGCGCACACCGTGCACCCAGGCCGAGGCGACGGAGCCGAGCAGCTGGTCCAGGCCACCGCGCCCGCGCCGCAGGGAACCGGTGACCAGGACGTCGACACCGGTGGCCTCGACGGTCTCCTCGATGCCGACGGCGAGCACGGGGTGCGGGCTCATCTCCAGGAAGACATCGTGACCCTGGTCGATGAGGGCGCGAGTGGCGTCCTCCAGGCGCACGGTCTGCCGCAGATTGCGGTACCAGTAGCCGCCGTCCATCTCGCTGCCGTCCGCCCAGTCGGCGGTGACCGTGGAGAAGAAGGGCACCTTCGCGGGGCGCGGGGCGACCGGCGCGAGGAGTTCGGCCAGCTCGTCCTCGATGTGCTCGACGTGTGCCGAGTGAGAGGCGTAGTCGACGGGGATGCGCCGGGCCTTGACGTCGTCGGCGACGAGGGTCGCGTACAGCTCGTCGAGAGCCTCGGGGTCGCCCGACACGACTGTCGAGGAGGGGCCGTTGACGGCGGCGACGGAGATCCGCTCGCCCCACGCCGCGAGGTGTGCGACGGTCTCCTCGCGCGGCAGCGGCACGGACGTCATGCCGCCCTGTCCGGCGATCGCGAGGAGCGCGCGGCTGCGCAGGGCGACGATCCGGGCGGCGTCGTCGAGGGTGAGGACGCCGGCCACACAGGCGGCGGCGATCTCTCCCTGCGAGTGGCCGACGACGGCCGAGGGCTCGACCCCGTACGAGCGCCACACGGCGGCCAGCGCCACCATGACGGCGAACAGCGTCGGCTGGACGACGTCGACCCGCTGGAGGGAGGAGCCGTCCCGGTCGTCGGGACTCTCCCGCAGGACGTCGAGCAATGACCAGTCGGTGTACGGAGCGAGCGCGGCGGCGCAGGCGTGGATCGTCTCCGCGAACACCGGTGAGGTGGTGAGGAGTTCGTCGGCCATGCCGATCCACTGCGAGCCCTGCCCCGGGAAGACGAACACGGTCCGGTCGTGGACGGTCCCCGTGCCGCCCCGGATCACGCCGGGCGCGCTCTCGCCCGCGGCCAGCCTCTCGACCGAGGCGAGCAGCTGCTCGTGGCCGCTGCCGAGGACGACGGCACGGTACTCGTGCGAGGGCCGGGTGGCGACGAGGGACAGCCCGATGTCGTGCGCGCCGGTCCCGCCCTCGGTGCCGGCGAAAGCGCGCAGACGGTCGGCCTGCCCGCGCAGGGCCTCCTCACTCCGGGCGGAGACGATCCACGGGATGACGGCGGGCACGGCACTCGGCTCACCCGGCTCACCCGGTTCGACCGGCTCTTCACCGGCCGAGGCCGTCGGGGTCTCGGCGGCCTTCGCCGACTGCTCCAGGATGACGTGCGCATTCGTCCCGCTGATCCCGAAGGAGGAGACGGCGGCCCTGCGGGCGCGCCCGGTCTCCGGCCAGTCCCGGGCCTCGGTCAGCAGCTCGACGCCGCCCGACTCCCAGTCGATCATCGGAGACGGCTCGCTCACGTGCAGGGTCTTGGGCAGTACGCCGTGGCGCATCGCCTGGACCATCTTGATGACGCCGCCGACACCCGCCGCGGCCTGTGCGTGACCGATGTTGGACTTCAGCGAGCCGAGCCAGAGAGGCCGCTCCGCGCTGTGCTCCTGTCCGTAGGTGGCGAGCAGGGCTTCGGCCTCGATCGGGTCGCCGAGGCGGGTGCCTGTGCCGTGGGCCTCGACCGCGTCGATGTCGGCGGGGTTCAGACGGGCGTTGGCGAGTGCCTGGCGGATGACGCGCTGCTGGGAGGGGCCGTTGGGGGCGGTGAGTCCGTTGGACGCGCCGTCCTGGTTGACGGCGGTGCCGCGTACGACGGCGAGGATGTTGTGGCCGTTGCGCCGGGCGTCGGAGAGGCGCTCGACCAGCAGCATGCCCACCCCCTCCGCCCACCCCGTACCGTCGGCTTCGGCGGAGAAGGACTTGGAGCGGCCGTCGGGGGCCAGGCCGCGCTGGCGGCTGAACTCCACGAAGGTGCCGGGTGTCGACATGACCGTCACACCGCCGGCGAGGGCCATGGAGCATTCGCCCGAGCGCAGTGCCTGTGCCGCGAGGTGCAGGGCGACCAGCGAGGACGAGCACGCCGTGTCGACCGTGACGGCCGGACCCGTCAGACCGAAGGTGTAGGACAGCCGGCCGGAGATGACGCTGCCGGTGTTGCCGGTGAGCAGGATGCCTTCGAGCTCCTGCGGCATCTGCTCCACCTTGGGCGCGTAGTCGTGGTACATCACGCCGGTGAACACGCCGGTCGGGCTGCCCATGAGCGTGGCGGGGTCGATCCCGGAGTGCTCGAAGGTCTCCCACGCCGTTTCGAGCAGCAGCCGCTGCTGCGGATCCATGCTCAGCGCTTCACGCGGGGAGATACCGAAGAAACCCGGGTCGAAGAGCCCCGCGTCATGCAGGAAACCGCCCTCGCGGACATACGTCTTGCCCGGCCGCTCCGGATCGGGGTCGTACAGATCGTCAGCCCAGCCCCGGTTCTCCGGAAGGCCGGATATCGCGTCGGTGCCCCCGGCGACAAGACGCCACAGATCTTCCGGCGAGGCGACCCCGCCGGGGTAGCGGCAGGCCATCCCGATGATCGCCAGCGGCTCATCGGCCGCCGGTCCGGCCGCCGGTCCGGCCGCCGGTCCGGCCACCGATCCGGCCGAGGGGCCCACGCCGCCGCTCGCCGTCACGTCGTCCGACAGCGCCTCGGAGAGATGGTCGACCAGTGCCTGAGGCGTCGGGTAGTCGAAGATCAGGGTGCTCGAAAGACGCATCCCGGTGACGGCGTTGAGACGGTTGCGCAGCTCGACCGAGGTGAGCGAGTCGAAGCCCAGCTCCTTGAACGCCCGCCCCTGGTGCACCGCCGTACGGTCCCCGTGACCGAGTACGGCCGCCACCTGCGCGCCGACCAGCTCGGCCAGCACCCGCAGCCGCTCGGCCGCGTCCAGCCCGGCGAGCCGCTGCCGCAGCGGCGCGTCGGCGGAGCCCCGGGCCGTACCGCGCGTCCGTCGTCCGGCGCGGGGCGCGAGACCCCTCAGCAGCGGGTGGACCTCGTCCTGCTCGGCCCGGGCGCGCAACTGCGCGGTGTCCAGATTCATCGGTACGAGCAGCGCTGCCCCGGGCTCCGTGACCGCCACGTCGAACAGGGCCAGCCCGTCCGCACGCTCCAGCGGGGCGACTCCGACCCGCGCCATGCGCGCCATGTCCTGGGAATCGAGCACATCGGCCATACCGCCGCCCTGCGCCCACAGGCCCCAGGCGAGCGCGACGGCGTTGAGCCCGTTCGCGCGCCGGTGATGGGCGAGGGCGTCCAGGAAGGTGTTGGCCGCCGCGTAGTTGCCCTGCCCAGCCGCTCCGATCAGACCGGAGATGGACGAGTAGACCACGAAGGCCGACAGATCGAGGCCGGCGGTCAGCTCGTGCAGATTCCAGGCCGCGTCGACCTTGGGCCGCAGAACCCGGTCCAGCTGCTCGGGCGTCATGGCGCTGACGACGCCGTCGTCGAGTATGCCTGCGGTGTGTACGACGGCGGTGAGTGGGTGTGTGTCGGGGATGCCCGCGAGTAGTCCGGCGAGTGCGGTGCGGTCGGTGACATCGCAGGCGGCGATGGTGATGTCCGCGCCGAGTTCGGTGAGTTCGGTGGTGAGGTCGGTCGCGCCGGGTGCTTGGGGGCCTCGTCGGCTGACGAGGAGGAGGTGTCGTACGCCGTGTTCGGTGACGAGGTGGCGGGCGAGGAGCGCGCCGAGACCGCCGGTGCCACCGGTGACCAGCACTGTCCCGCCCGGCCGCGCGGAGAAGGAGGACTCACCGGACTCCCCGGACTCTTCGGGTCCCTCGGACACCGGAGCGGTGGGCGAGACCGCCGCCGCCCGCACGAGGCGCGGCACGAACAGCGAACCGGCACGGACGGCCAGCTGGGTTTCCCCGCTGTCGGGGACAGCGGTCAGCAGAACAGCGGAACCCTCCGTACCGTCCACGTGCACGTTCATGTCCGAGTCCACGAGGACGAAGCGGCCGGGGTTCTCCGTCTGCGCGGAGCGCAGCAGACCCCATACGGCGGCCTGCGCGGGATCGCCCTCGTCGCCTCCGAAAGCGACGGCTCGGCGAGTCGTCACCGCCAGGGTCGACGACTCGAACCGCTCGTCGGTCAGCCAGCCCTGGACCAGCTCCAGCGCCCGCAGCGTCAGCGCCCGCGCCCGGTCCGGTACATCGGAGGCGTCGCCGTCGGGCGCGCTCAGCGGAGCCAGTACGAAGGAGGGAACGGTGCCGCCCGCGTCGAGGTCACGGAGGAGAGCCGCGAGGTCGTCATGGACGGCCACACCATCGGGCAGACCCGCGACCGGGACCGACCCGATCACGGCCCGGGTGCCCAGAGCCGCGATCGTCACCGGAGCGGCCGGCAGCGGCGTCCACTCCACCTCGTACAGCGAATCGTGCCGCGCGCCCCCGGCACCGCGCACCATCTCGGCGGAGGCCTCGCGCCACAGCAGCTCGCGCACAGTGGCCACGGGCGCGCCCATGTCGTCGGTGATGTCGAGCGTCGCGGTCTCGGCCCCGGTCCAGGCGAGCCGTACCCGCAGAACGGCCGCGCCCGTGGCGTGGACGGTCACACCCGACCAGGCGAAGGGCAGAGCGACGGGTCGCTCACTGTCGACGACCCCGCGCAGCAGCGGGTGGAGCGCCGCGTCGAGCAGCGCCGGGTGCAGCGCGAAGCCGGCGGCGTCGGCCCGCTGCTCGTCGGCGAGCGCTATCTCGGCGAACAGCTCGCCCTCGCGCTGCCAGACCGCCCTGAGCCCTTGGAAGGCGGGGCCGTAGGTGTAGCCGTGTTGGTGGAGGGTTTCGTAGGTGTGGGTGAGGTTGATGGGGTGGGTGTTGGTGGGGGGCCAGGTGGTGGGTTTGGTGGGGTTGGGTGTGTTGG
>NZ_BAAASB010000053.1:0-8309 GCF_039532665.1 Streptomyces amakusaensis
ACAGGCCGTGCACCGGACGGGCTCGGAGTCGTCACTCATCCATCCAGGATGACGGAGGATCCCCGGCCGAGGGTGGGATTCACCAGACCTTCGCTGGCGAAGTGGCGGCTACCGTCCGGCCATGAGCACCTGGACCGACACAGCCACCACCAGCAGCCCGTCCTGCGTGCGCGGGCGGGGCGGACGATCGAGGAGTGGTCAGACCAGCGCCGCAAAGTGAGCGACCCCCGCGCGGGCGGGGCGGACCCCCTCCCTGACCCCGCCAAGGCCCGCCGCTACGAACGACCCCCGCGCGGGCGGGGCAGACCGCGCCTACCACCGCCCCGACCGGTACGTCCTGGAACGACCCCCGCGCGGGCGGGGCAGGCGGGTGGTGTCGGGCCGGTGGAGTGCGGCCCGTACGAACGACCCCCGCGCGGGCGGGGCAGACGTGACGTCGTAGCCGTCGGCGTAGGTGTACGGCGAACGACCCCCGCGCGGGCGGGGCAGACACGCCCGTCCAGGCCGCATGGCCGGAGGACGTCGAACGACCCCCGCGCGGGCGGGGCAGACACTTCCTGAACTGGGGTGTTGTCGCGTGATCATGCTGTTTTCCTTTACATGCTTCACGACCGTTCCCAGATTCTGCTGGCGGGCCACGGGCAAGTGCCACCGGGCTCTGGTGGCACCGTATCTGTCGGTATGGCGGTCGCGCCGACGGATGCCTGTACTCACGCGCGGTGCGTTCTCTCGGTGCGCCGGGGGCCTTGCTCAGGGCGGCGATGACGTCCGCGCGGTTCGGGTTGTGCTGGCACCAGCGCCAGCTCTGCCCGATCTGGTACGCCCGTCGTGCCTTCGTCTCGGTTCCTCGGTACGCCCGAGCTGGCCGAGGGGCTGGTGCTGTACTCCAGCAGGGGCTGCTCGACCGCTTGGAGGTCGGTGTGGGCGAGCACGGACACTGTCGCGACCGGGTCAGCGAGCGTCCAGCTCGACCGGGTCCACCGAGCCCCGGGATCTCGTGCCGGGTGCGCTCGTTGCCGGCCCGCGCGCTGGGCGAGCGATCCCTGCGAGGATGGGACGGACAACCGGCTCGTCGCCGAGGAGACCCAGCGCGTCGAGCGACTCCCGGATCAACGCTCGGGCGGGGCGGACACGACCACGAGCATGTTGGCGATCGAGCGACACCCGCATGGGGGCGCGGACAGTGCTCTGGCCGACCGCGCGAGTGCCCTCGGCTTCGTCCGGGTGGGCGATGCCTTTTGACCGGGTGCTTGCGGCCGTGCAGTCGACCGCCGTGGTGCCGGTCCCGCGCGCGGCATCGGACATGTCGTCTCCTGCGTGACCGGGGGAAGCTGGCCAGCGCGAACGCGCCGGGTGGTCAGGTCCTCATGTTCGGGGTGCCACGGACCGCGTACGCGGGCAGGAGTCCTTCCTTCAGGCAGGCGGGCGGAAGAGACAGTCCGAAGCGCCGCTCGATGACGCCCAACGTGCGCCGGTAGGTGACTTTGAAGTCCTCGTAGTCATCCCCATCGGGGTCTCTGGGAGCGAGGAGCGTCTTCCCGTCGGTGCCGAGTACTTGTCCGGCGATGAGGTCGGGAAGCAGCAGGTCGGGTTCCGCGCCGTAGCGCTGGTTCTCCTCGGCCAATCCGAAGCTGCACAGGGCCACGCCGTCGCGGGCGTACTCCACGGTGGCGGGCGGGTGCTCCTGTATCGGCACGTAGCGGATGGCCTCAACTTCGTCGCGGGAAATCTCTGCCAGCAGGTCCCCGCCGGTCGAATCTCCGTACTCCACGGCGAAGGACCAGCCTGCGGACTCGCCGACCCGCACAACCCCGTCGCCGTCGCCGTCCGGCCGGTACGCCTCCATGTCCAGGGCCCACGCCTGGGCGTCGGTGATCGGCTCGGTTGCCCCGTCCGGGTCCGCCCCCATGCGCAGCGCGAGCTCCTGGGCAGATATCCCCCGTGCGAACACCACGCTGGACATCCAGTTCTCCAAGCCGACCAGCCATTGAATTCCGTCGCTCACGCGCTCATCCCCCTACTTTCCTTCAGTGATCCAGCTGCCAATAACCTTAGGTAGGGCCACTGACAACCGACTTCCGTGACGTGGGTGCACTGGCGGCTCGGGCGGTTCAGGGACGGCGACCGCGCGGTAGCGCATGACCAGAAGACCGATCACCACCGTTCAGGACGAGCTCCTGGGGCGCGCGTCATGGCTGCCTCCGCTCAGGGTGGTCGGGGTGTTTGCGCCAGCGCTCGGCGAACTTGTTGACGACGTCGAGGACTTCGCTGGTGATAGTGAGTTTGTGGTTATCGCAGTGCGCCAGCAGGTCCACCAGGTTAGCCAAGGCGTCGAGGTCGGCCATCGCCTGACGGGGCTGGGTGCGCACGACGTGCGCGGCGACAATGTGGTCGGCCCAGAGGCCGTGGCCGGTGGACACGGTGGCGAGGACGTGCTCTCCGGCGCGCACCCCGATCCGAGCGGCACCCGGTTCGGTCAGTTCCCACGGGCGTGAGGTGCCGTCGGGGGCTTGCCCGGCTCCCTCAGCTGCATGCTTCTCCTCGTTGATGCGGGCCCACAAGAACTCGCACCAGTCCCAGACAGTGCCGCTCATACGGCGTCGGGGTGAACATCGAGGTCGGTGACTGCGAGATCAGGGTGGTGGCAGGAGGTACGCATCAGCTCGTCGACGAGGGCCGCGTTGGGAAGGGCGCGCTGCGGCCAGATCTCGTCGGCCATCTTCTCCCCCGGTGCTCTCGGAGCTTCTCATGGAACTTCTTGTGGCAGCCAGTCTCTGCGTGAGTCGGCTGTTGAAGGCCGCGCCCGGTCTGACTCCGCCTTAAGGGAGCGTACCCGTGAGCTCATCGCGCAAGGCGCTGTGGAGCCCGGTCATCTGGCAACTCGGGACCGGAGACCTCCGGCCCCGGGACCCGGGCCCGCGGCTTTCCGCCTCCCGGTCGGAACTCGACGAGCGGCACGTCTCCTGGCCGGCGCTGGGGCGCGTGCCCCTTCGGCCAGCCAGTGCACGAACGCTTGCCGCTCGGGCCAGTAGCGGCTGGTGGCGGGTTCGTCGGCGAGGACCAGGGCCTGGACACCGCTCGTGCCGACATCGAGCAGTCCGGCCCAGCCCTCGACGGCGCAGGCGCGGTCGTAGTCCTCCACCGGGCTCGGTTCCTCGCCCCAGCTCTCCGAACAGCCGCCCCATTCCGCCAGAACGGACACCGGCACGGCGATCAACGGGCCGCCCAGGGACTCCACCCAGCCCGAAGACCCCGGGCTTGAAGGAGACCCGGCGCGCGAAGAGTGATCCATACGAGCAGTGTGCCCCCAGCCACTGACAACGTGCCGCCGACAGCCCAACACCGTCTCCTACGGACCCGCTCCTGCATGAACACCGACCACGGCTGCCACGCGGCGAACGACCCCGCGCAGGCACGGACAACAGGGTGCTCGCGGAGCAGTGGCCGGATGGGTCCGAGTGACCCCCTCGTCGGCGGGGCGGACGGGCCTGATCGAGCAGATCACCACGATGTTCGGTGAACGACCCCCGCGCGGGCGGGGAAGACGCCGACACCGGATCCCCGCGCGGGCGGGGCGGACTGCGCGCGCAGCTTCCAGGAGATCGGCAGCTCCGAACGACCCCGCGCGGGCGGGGAGGACATCGTCACCGGCGACGCGGCCGAGTCCCTGGAAGAACGACCCCCGCGCGGGCGGGGAGGACGGGACACGGCAGTGACTGGCCCCGCCATTACTGGAACGACCCCCGCGCGGGCGGGGAGGACACTTCGTGACCTGGGGTGTTGTCGCGTGATCATGCTGTTTTCGTTCACAGGGTTCAGGAGAGCTCCTGGGTGCTGCTGCGGTGTTGCCGACACCAGACAGCACCGTATACGCCGGTCCTGGTCACCTGCATGCGTCTATGCCGAGGACCGAATCACCCACATCGTCACCGAGCACCTATATCCGTATACCCGCTTCGGTCCGAGGCGGCCGCACCGGCACGCTGCCGGCGGACCACGGAGGCGACTGCCCACCAGGCCCCTGCCTGCGGCCAGGGGCCTGGTGGGCGAGGTCGACACGGCTCAGCTCGGGGGTCACGCGACCACCGCCCCGGCCGTGTCGTCGCCCGGGGGTGGGCGGCGAGTTCGGGCAGCGGCCCGTCCATGGCGCGGACCCGGGCTGATCGGTCCGGGTGGTGGTCTGTTCGCGCAGCTGCTCCAGGCGCGCGGTGAGCAGGTGCTGCATGGTGCGGGTCCGGGCGGTGTCGGCGGCCTTCGCCGCCGCCGTGACGACGTCCGTGCCGTTCGGGTTGTGCTGGTACCAGCGCCTTCCCTGCTCGGCCTTGTAGGCCCGCCTGGCTTCCGCATCAGCTTCCCCGGTCCGGCTCAGCCGGCCGAGGGCGCTGGCGCGGTAGTCCGGCAGCGCCCCCTCGACCGTCTGGAGTTCGGCGTGGGCGAGCACGGCCGAGGCCGGGTCCGTGTCCAGGTCGGCCAGGTCCACCGAGCTCCGGGAGCTCGCGCCGGATGCGCCCGATGTCGGCCGCCAGCGACGCTCGGACCTCGGCGGCGACAGCGACCAGCCCGGCCTCCACGATTGCCACCTTGGTCCGGCACCAGCCACACACTCCTGCCGACCGGGCTGTGTGCGAGCGAGCCCGCGCGGGCGGGGCGGACTCCGCGAGGAGTGGCCGACGTGAAGGGGGGAGAGACCGACTCCCGCGCGGGCAGGGAGGACGATTCCAGCACGGCCTTGATGGTGGCGTCGTACGAACGACCCCCGCGCGGGCGGGGCGGACGTCTGCTGTTCACCGGACCAGTCGAGCCCGAGGGAACGACCCCCGCGCGGGCGGGGCGGACGGTCACGCGCGAACACGACACCCGGAAACTGGAGAACGACCCCGCGCGGGCGGGGAGGACTCCGGCCGCGACGGGCGGGGGTGCGGGGCGCGGGAACGACCCCTGCGCGGGCGGGGACGACCGGAAGCAGCCGGATCCGCTGCCGACGTAGCCAGGACGACCCCTGCGCGGGCGGGGACGACTGAGTGTCGCAGCAGCCCAGCCCTCGGGGGACCGGACGACCCCTGCGCGGGCGGGGACGACCCGCAAGGCTGACCGCGACCGCCGGGCCGACCGGGACGACCCCTGCGCGGGCGGGGACGACACTTCCTGACCTGGGGCGTTGTCACGTGATCATGCTGTTTTCCTTTACCTGCTTCACGACCGTTCCCAGATTCTGCTGGCGGGCCACGGGCAAGTGGTGCCGGGCTCTGGCAGCAACCTATCCGTCGGCATGGCGGCCTCGCCGACGGATGCCTGTACTGACCGTGCGGTGCGTTCCCTCGCTGTGTCGGCGGCCTTGCTCACGGCAGTGATGGCGTCCGCGCGGTTCGGGTTGTGCTGTTACTGGCACCGGTTGTTCTGCCCGATCCGGTACGACCGGCGTGCCTCTGTCTCGGCTTCCTCGGTACGCCCGAGGGGGCTGGTGCGGAACTCCAGCAGCGCCCACTCGACCGCCTGGAGCGCGGCCTGGGCGAGCGCGGACGCTGCTGCGGCCGGACCTGTGTCCAGCTCGTCCGGATCCACCAAGCCCAGGGAACTCGTGCCGGGTGCGCTCGCTGCCGGCCGCCAGCGACGTCCGGACCTCGGCGGCGGCGGCGACCAGCCCGGCCTCCACGTTCGCCGCCTCGGTCCGGCACCAGCCACACACCCCTGCCGACCGGGCTGTGTGCAAGCGACCCCGCGTGGACGGGGACAACCTGAGCGATCTGACACACAGCCTCAGGGACGTCGAGCGACCCCCGCGCGGGCGGGGCGGACCAGACCTTGTATCTGTGCACTATGTCCCCTTAGGGACAACCCCCGCGCGGGCGGGGAGGACATGAGGTCGATGGCGCGGCGTACGCAGCGGAACGAACGACCCCCGCGCGGGCGGGGAGGACTAGCCCCACGCCGACACCAGCCCGCCGCGTACAGAACGACCCCCGCGCGGGCGGGGAGGACAACCTGGGGTGTTGTCACGTGATCATGCTGTTTTCGTTTACCTGCTCCAGGACAGCTCCCGGGTGCTGCTGCGGTGTTGTCGACGTCGGCCACCACCGTAGACGACGTCGGTGCGGTGTTTGACCTGGAGGGTGATCCGCTCCAGCGGGTTCGTCGATTGGATCTCGATCACAGCCTCGCGCAGCCCCAAGCCTCCAAGCCCTCAAGCCCCCGGGCCGTCTGGTCGGGCGGCCCCGGGGGCCTGGGCGTAGTGGTGGTTGAGCAGGCGATCGACCTGGGGCGGGGCGGGGCTAACGGGGGCTGAGCAGGCAGAACTCGTTGCCCTCCGGGTCGGTCAGGATCCGCCAGGAGATGGCTGACTGGTCGATGCCCGGGTCGGAGGCGCCCAGAGCGCGCAGCCTGGCCTCCTCGGTTGCCGGGTTGTCACCGCGGTAGGGGCTGATGTCCAGGTGGATGCGGTTCCACCCGCTCTTGGTGTCGGGGGTGCGGACGAACTCCAGGTAGGGGCCGACGCCGTGGGCGGAACGCATGGTCGCGTGGTCGTCGGCGGTCTCGTGCACCGTCCAGTCCATTGCCTCGCCCCAGAACCGGGCCATCGCCCGCGGGTCGGTGCAGTCGACCACCACTGCGGCGATCGGTCCGGTGTCCCGGTAGATCTCCCGGGGCTCCAGGACGCAGAACTCGTTGCCCTCCGGGTCGGCCATGACTGTCCAGGGGACGTCGCCGTGCCCCACGTCGGCGATTGTCGCGCCGAGGTCCTTCAGGCGTGCGACCAGCTCCGCCTGATGGGCCGTCGAGGTGGTGGCCAGGTCGAGGTGCACCCGGTTCTTCACCGTCTTGGGTTCTGGGCGGGCGATGAGGTCGATGCAGACAGCCGCGGGGTCGGGGTAGGCGAAGCCGGCCGGTTCGAGGTTGGTCACGCCGGGGCCCTCGCTGTCGACACCCCAACCGAGTGCCTCCGCCCAGAACCGGCCGAGCGCGGCGTCGTCCTGGGCCTTCATGTTGATCTGCACGAGTCGTGTTGCCATGCCGCAGATCCTAGATTCGGAGTTGGCCAGTTTCAGTGGAGTTCCAGGGTGCCGAGCCACCGCTCCGCGCACTGTTGCCGCCGGCTCGGTCGCTCCCTGCGCGGGTGAACGCCGGCCGCCGCTGCCCGCGCGGCGAGCGACCCCCACACGGGCGGGGAAGACGCATCGAAAACCATCCTGGCCTGCGCCCTGTCAGAGCGACCCCCGCGCGGGCGGGGACGACCAGCCGGCAGCCGCGGCGCTCAACCCCGGTCGGGAGCGACCCCCGCGCGGGCGGGGACGACGTGGGAGGCGTGGGCGGTGAGGGAGGAGGCCATGAGCGACCCCCGCGCGGGCGGGGACGACTTCGCATCCGCCGCTCCGAATATGAGCGTTGGCGAGCGACCCCCGCGCGGGCGGGGACGACGAAGCCCTGCTGGAGGCGCTGCCCAAGCGCGGCGAGCGACCCCCGCGCGGGCGGGGACGACCGACCGTCACTGACGGCACGACAGAGTTCGCCCGAGCGACCCCCGCGCGGGCGGGGACGACGTAGTTGGCAGGGGCCTTGACCCCGCTCTGCACGAGCGACCCCCGCGCGGGCGGGGACGACACTTCGTGACCTGGGGCGTTGTCGCGTGATCATGCTGTTTTCCTTTACATGCTTCACGACCGTCCCAGATTCTGCTGGTGTGTCAGCGTCAAGTGGTGCCGGGCTCTGGACAGCACCGTATCCGTCGGAATGGCGGTCGCGTCGGCGGATGCCGGTTCTCACCGCGCGGTGCGTTCCCTCGCCGAGTCGGGGCCTTGCTCGCGGCGGCGATGGCGTCCGTGGGGTTCGGGCTGTGCTTGCACCGGTACAGGTTCTGCTCGGCCCGGTACCCTGCGGGCCCACCTCGGCTTCCTTGGTACGCCCGAGGGGGCTGGTGCGGTACTCCGGCAGCGCCCGCTCGCACGCTTGGAGTTCGGCGTGGGCGAGCACGGGCACTGCCGGGGCTGGTCCGTGTCCAGCTCGCCTGGGTCCACCGAGCCTCGGGAGCCCGTGCCAGGTGCGTACGATGCCTGCCGCCAGCGATGTCCGGACCTCGGCGGTGACGGTCACCGGCCCGGCTTCCACGATGGCCGCCTCGGTCCGGCACCGGCCACACACCTCGAACGGCCCGAGGTCACTGCCCCGCGCTGAACGGATCGGGGCCGCTCTCGCCGTAGTTTCCCGCGCCCAGTGGGTGCCTGGTGTGTGGCGTGTCCCGGAGTTCGCTCCCGCCCGGGCTCGGGTACGGGGGGCGGCTTTCGGCCGGGTTGACGGAGCGGCAGAAGAGCGTGGTG
>NZ_BAAASB010000054.1:0-7092 GCF_039532665.1 Streptomyces amakusaensis
CGCCGCGGATGTGCTGGACGGCGTACTTGAGGGCGCGTTCGGAGTCGATGCCGTGGCTGTAATCGGGCGCGCTGGTCATCTGGTTGGCTCCCTTCGATCCCGTTTCTGCCCTGTCGGCTCAGGGTAGCGGTGGCAGGTTTGCCGGCTGTGGCTCTGAACGACTCCCGCGTGGGCGGGGCGGACGGTTTTCACATCGCGGGCGTGAAGCCCGCAGTGAGCGACTCCCGCGTGGGCGGGGCGGACCGGCGAACCCACGCTAGCTGAGCGACTGGCTGTGAACGACCCCCGCGCGGGCGGGGCGGACGGGACCCTGGCGGGTACGGCCATCGCCTACGTGGAACGACCCCCGCGCGGGCGGGGCGGACACTTCCTGACCTGGGGCGTTGTCACGTGATCATGCTGTTTTCCTTTACATGCTTCACGACCGTTCCCAGAGTCTGCTGGTGTGTCAGCGTCACGTGCTGCCGGGCTCCGGTAGCACCGTATCCCTCGGCATGACAGTCGCGTCGGAGGATGCCTGCACTGACTGTGCGGTGCGTTCCCTCGCTGTGTCGGGGGCCTTGCTCGCGGCAGTGATGGTCGGCCGCCGAGCGTCCGTGGGGTTCGGGTTGTGCTGGTCGGAGTCGGTTCTGCCCGGTCCGGTGCGCCCGGCGGGTCTTCGTCTCGGCTTCCTCAGCTCGCCCGAGTCGGCCGAGGGCGCTGACGTGGTACTTCGGCAGTGCGGCCTCCACGGTCTGGCGGACGGCGAAGGTGAGCGCGGATACGGCCGTGGCGGGTCCGCGTCCAAGCTCGCCCGGATCCATCGAGCCGCGGGAGCTCGTGCCGGTGCGCTCGCAGCCCCGCCGCCAGCGACGTCCGGACCTCGGAGGGGACGGCGAACAGCCCGGCCGACCGGGCTGTTCGAGCGACCCCCCGCGCGGGCGGGGACGACAGACCAGATCAGGTAGGGCCCAGGGGGAGGGGCGAACGACCCCTGCGCGGGCGGGGACAACACCCGGGTGGAGCGGCGGATCGCCGCGTTTGGCGAACGACCCCTGCGCGGGCGGGGACAACAGGAAGCCGGAAGTGGCGGCGGCGCAGACGTACGAACGACCCCTACGCGGGCGGGGACAACTACGAGGCCATCACCCAGCTCCCCACCCGCCAGGAACGACCCCTGCGCGGGCGGGGACAACATTCCGGCAGCGGGGCTACATGCCGTATGCGGAGAACGACCCCTGCGCGGGCGGGGACAACACTTCCTGACCTGGGGCGTTGTCACGTGATCATGCTGTTTTCGTTTGCATGCTTCAGGAGAGCTCCCGGGTGCTGCTGCGGTGTTGTCGACACCAGACAGCACCGTATACACCGGTTCTGGTCACCTGCCTGCGTCTGCGCCGAGGATCAGAACCACCCGCCCACACCGGCACCGAACACCCATATCCGCATACCTACTTCGGTCCGAGGTGGCCGCACCCGCACGCTGCTGGCGGACCACGGAGGCGATTGCCCGCCGTCCCCCGGGCCGCAGCCAGGGCCCGGCGGCCGAGGTCGACACGGCTCAGCTCGGCGGCCACGCGATCACCACCCCGGTGGCGTAGACGTCCAGCGGGCGCGCGGCGAGGTGGGCCAGCCGCTCCGCCCACGGCACGGCCACCTGCTCGGCCCGGGCCGTGTTCTGCTCGTACAGCTGCTCCAGCCGCGCCGCCAGCAAGTACTCGGTTACGCGCTCCCTCGCCGTGTCGACGGCCTTCGCCGCCGCGACGGCGACCAGCCCGGCCTCCAGGATCGCCACCTCGGTCTGGGGCGGACCAGGCCGACATACCGCCCCTCCACCCGCACCAGGAGCGACCCCCGCGCGGGCGGGGACGACGGCGCGACCCTGGCGGCCGGCACGACGTACACCGAACGACCCCCGCGCGGGCGGGGCGGACACGGCCCCGGGTGGCGACCCTGGGCCGTTGCCAGAACGACCCCCGCGCGGGCGGGGCGGACTCCGGGGGGCCCTTGCACGGGCTGGACCGGAGAGAACGACCCCGCGCGGGCGGGGCGGACCACCACCACCACGTCGTGGTCACGAGGGACGAGGAACGACCCCCGCGCGGGCGGGGCGGACGTCCCGAAATGGCTGGACGCACGCGCCCGGGGAGAACGACCCCCGCGCGGGCGGGGCGGACCGTAGTGAGCAGCCATGTGTATCTCCATGACGGGAACGACCCCCGCGCGGGCGGGGCGGACGGCACCATCCACCGCAGCGTCTTCCCGTCCCGCGAACGACCCCCGCGCGGGCGGGGCGGACAGGGTGCAGATCAGGGCGTGCCCGGTGCCGGTCGAACGACCCCCGCGCGGGCGGGGCGGACTCCATGCTAGGGCACATGCTCAACAAGCCCGGGGAACGACCCCCGCGCGGGCGGGGCGGACACGGTGACCCGGTTCGGCTCCACCGTGACGTTCGAACGACCCCCGCGCGGGCGGGGCGGACACTTCGTGACCTGGGGTGTTGTCACGTGATCATGCTGTTTTCGTTTACATGCTTCGCGGCGGTTCCCAGGTTCTGGTGGTGTGTCAGTGCCGGTGGTGCTGGGCTTTGGTAGCACCGTATCCGTTGGCATGGCACCCTCGCCGACGGATGTGTGTACTCACCGGGCGGTTCGGTTTGTGCCGGTACCGGAGCCGGTTCTACCCGGTCTGGTCCGCCCGGTGGGTCTCCGGCTCGGCTTCCGGGGTGCCGCTCAGGCAGTGGAGGGTGCTGAGGCGGTACTCCGGCAGCGCGGCCTCCACGGCCTGGCGGACGGCGAAGGCGAGCGCGGATACGGCCGTGGCGGGTCCGTGTTCAGCTCGCCCGGTCCATCGGGCCTCGGGAGCTCGTGCCAGGTGCGCTCACTGCCGGCCGCCAGCGATGTCTGGACCTCGGCGGTGCCGGCGAACAGCCCGGCCGACCGGGCTGTTCGAGCGACCCCGCGCGGGCGGGGCAGACTCGCAGTCGCAGAACGCGACGGCGGCACCCCGCGAGCGACCCCGGCACGGACGGGGACGACGTGCGACTTCCTTCCCGGGCAGCGACGCCAGCGGAACGACCCCCGCACGGACGGGGACGACTCGGCGTAGGGGAGGGCGAGCCAGAGCCCGGACGAACGACCCCCGCACGGACGGGGACGACTCGCGTACCGCAGCGCCTTGCGGATGAGGCCGGGAACGACCCCCGCACGGACGGGGACGACCGGCCGCTGATCGGTGCGCCGTCTCCGGTCCGCGAACGACCCCCGCACGGACGGGGACGACACTTCCTGACCTGCGGCGTTGTCACGTGATCATGCTGTTTTCCTTTACATGCTTCACGGCGGTTTCCGGATTCTGCTGGTGGGTCAGCGTCAAGTGCCACCGGGCTCTGGTAGCACCGTATCCGTCGAGATGGCGGTCGCGTCGGCGGATGCCTGTACTGACCGCGCGGTGCGTTCCCTCGCTGTATCGGGGGCCTTGCTCGCTGCCGTGATGGCGTCCGTGGAGTTCGGGTTGTGCTTGCACCAGCACCGGTTGTCCTCCCCGGTCCGATACGCACGATGGGTCTCCGTCTCGGCTTCCTCGGTACAACCTAGGGGGCTGGTGCGGAACTCCAGCAGCGCCCCCTCGACCGCCTGGAGTTCGGCGCGCGCGGCCACTGCCGGGACAGGGGCCGCGCCAGCTCGCCCGGATCCACCGAGCCCCGAGAGCTCGTGCCGGAAGGGCGCGCTGTCTGCCAGCAGCGACGTCCAGACCTCGGCGGCGACGGCGACCAGCCCGGTCTCCACGATGGCCGCCTCGGTCCGGCACCAGCCACACACCCCTGCTGGCCGGGCTGTGTGCGAGCGACCCCGCGCGGGCGGGGCGGACGGTGCAGGCGGTCAGCCGCCGCCCGAACCCGGGGAGCGACCCCCGCGCGGGCGGGTCGGACCCCGGCGAACGCGCGAGCTGACGAGCTTCGAACGGACGACCCCCGCGTAGGCGGGGACGACGAGGCCCAGGGGTCGGACTTCGCCTCCCAGGACGAGCGACCCCCGCGGGCGGGGACAACCTCGGTCTCGATCGGACCCTCGTGCTTGTCGTCGAGCGCCCCAGCGCGGCCAGGATTCTCCGTCGCCGAGCTGGAGACCTTGCGCTGGCGGGGATGACCCGTCGGGAGCGGGCCAGCCCTCCGGCGGGTTCGAGCGACCCCCGCGCGGGCGGGGACGATGCTGACGGCCATGCGGACCTTGCTCCACGCCGAGAACGACCCCCGCGCGGGCGGGGACGACACCCCAAGCAGCAGCTGCGACCTCTGCGGATCCCTGTTGGTCTCGGCGGACGGGCCCGCCGGGGCCGAGTTCGTGTCGCAGGACGGCTGGAGCCAGCCGTTCGGCTCCATCGCGGTGGAGGCGCGGTTAACGGGCTTGGTCGGCCCATACTGGAATGCCGTCCTCTTGCACGTGGAGGGTCGGTGAGTGCTCCCGGTATTCCCACTGCGTCGCGTCGTGCGGTACTACCCAGGCTCTGGTCTGGAATGCCTGAACGGGTGTTAGCGCAGCAGCGCAGGCGTTAGCGGGGCTGATTCGAGTGGTCCTGGCTGGGATGGTGAGGGTCACCGAGGTTCCCCAGGGGGCGGGACAGGTCTGCTCCACGGCGGCTTGGACGTAGGCAAGCTTTGTCTTCACCCTCATCGGCTTGCCCGAGGTGTTCGTGAACTGCACAAGGAAAACCATCGTCGCCTCGTGGGTGACGATCATGCAGGGCTTCCACGCCACCGTCCCCGCGCTGCGCAGTTTTCCGCATCGGTGATTCCCCTTGAGGCCGTCAGGCACGGTGGAGGCAGCAACGCCGGGCCCACCGGCGTCCATGGCAGGCAGGCTCGGCGACGCCGACGTATCCGGGCCCGTACTGGCCCGGGTTGGCTTCTCGTCGCCCGGCCACGCCAACAGGCCGATCGTCACGGCTGCGGCGGTGAGGGCTCCTGCCCAGATCCACCTCTTCCTCATTGGGTGGGATGTCCGCTCGGCGATTTCCGCCGCCATGATCATGGCGGATTCCGGCTCAGTGCCAACTGCTGAGCTGGGTGTCTTGGGCGAAGCTGTAATGGTGACCGGTTCGACAGGCAGCAGCTCAGCAGGTCCCGGCGTGGATACTGCGATCTGTTCGACGTTCGTATGAAGCGCGACGGGTTCTGCGGGTTCCGGCCCAGCTGCGCCGCTCGATGCGACGACAGCTGAAAGTTCGTTGGACTCTTCAGGGGCGATCTGCTCAGGGGAGTGCACGTAGCTGCTCTCCCCAACCTGGCGGCGCCACCCACGTCCAACCGTCTCCTGGAGCCTGTGTGCCAGATCGGCGATCTCCCGGCCGATCGTGGGCAATTGCTCGGCATTGTCAGGTGCATGTGGTTTGAGTGCTCGTGCGATGGCCGTACTGTCCTCCACACTGGGCAGCCGGTTGTGCTTGGTGCCAGGAAGGAGTTGCCTACGGCCGCGGAGCCAGTACGACAGCATCGGCTCGTCGATCGGCGCACGAGACGCCCACTCTGGTGTCGTCCGCTCCTGCTCCAGCGCCCTGACTAACACCTTGCGTGCCAGCTGGCCTTCCGAGATCGGCTTCTCCACACACGCTGCCCATGCATCCAGTGCCTCCACGAGGCCGTGCGCGAGGTCCGCGAACGGACCCTTCTCCTTCATCGGCTCCCCTTCCGATGGACTCGTCGTTGCAGTGCAACGAAGAGGCAGCAGGTTACGGAGGTACAAGGTTGCGCTGCAATTCCCCGATGCTCTTGCACTGGTGTTCTTCTCGTCCGGCTGCGGCAGATTCAGTTCCGGCGGCGCGGAACCTCCGGCCGCCGCCCCTCACCGGGGCCGACAACAAGCAGGGAAGCCATCACCATGAACAAGATCAAGAGTGCTTTCGCCGTGACTGCGGCCATGGCCTCAGTCACCGCCGGAGCGGTCACCACGATGGCCGCTCCGGCGGCTGATGCCTCGCCGGCTGCCCACTCCGCTGCTGCGGCATCCCGCGTCGCTCTGGTGTT
Source organism: Streptomyces amakusaensis (assembly GCF_039532665.1). Classification (NCBI taxonomy): domain Bacteria; kingdom Bacillati; phylum Actinomycetota; class Actinomycetes; order Kitasatosporales; family Streptomycetaceae; genus Streptomyces; species Streptomyces amakusaensis. The sequence goes on from NZ_BAAASB010000054.1 coordinate 6,002, forward strand.
CGTGAAGAACGACAGGGACCCTTCCGACTCAAGGCTGCAGGTCTGGAACGGGAAGACGCACATCGCCACCTTCCGTGCCGGTTCCGGGAAGGGGACGGCCGCAGACTGGGACACGGATGAGGGCAGGAAGTTCTTCCGGAATGAATGCTCGGTGGGCGCCGGGTGGCTTCCCAACGGCACGTACAAGCCGACTTCCTTCGAGATCGGCCGGAACAGCCGGATCAAGGGCTACGCCATCGGACTGCCGAACAAGCGGTGCAACCCGACCAAGGCGTGGCGCACCGGCCTGTTCATCCACAGTGAGATGACCAAGGACAGGAAGCAGGGCCCGCGTGACGACGCTGACAGTCCGCAGCGTTGGGAAGGTGTGCAGGACTACAAGTCCGAAGGCTGTATCAAGCTCCACCCCAGCCACATCGCCAAGCTGTTCAGCTACATGAACAAGCACGGTCGCGCCGTCTTGCTCACCGTGCGCTGACCCGCCCTGTAGTCAAGTCTCCCGATGCAACGCTGAACGACCTGCCCCCGGTATCTGCGAGAGGGACTGCGATCCCGGGGTCGGGGCGTTGTCACGGGCGGCTGCTGGCGATACTGCGCCTCGTCGGCCGTGTACAGCTCCACGACCCGGGAGGGCAGGATCTGGGCGATCATGAGGGCCGGGAGAGTCGCGTCGGCCACCTTGGTCTGCCACCGGGACACCTGGGAGTTCGTGCAGCCCAGGTCTGCAGCCACACGCACTTCCGGACTCCGTCCCTCGAAGAACGCGAGAACGGCCTGGTGGCCGCGGTCCTCTCCGACCAGTCTCTGGTCGCCATGCTCCTGGCCCTCTACCGCGTGGCTGACCTCTCCACGGATGGCGAGACAGGGCCCGCATCGCGGCGGTCTGCCGCTCTACCACTGCCGCGATGGCCGGGTCGACCCGCGGCGGCACCGCCGCCTCCTGGTGCGCGGCGACCGTCTGAAGCTCGCCGTAGTTTCCCGCGCCCAGTGGGTGCCTGGTGTGTGGCGTGTCCCGGAGTTCGCTCCCGCCCGGGCTCGGGTACGGGGGGCGGCTTTCGGCCGGGTTGACGGAGCGGCAGAAGAGCGTGGTG
>NZ_BAAASB010000055.1:0-6178 GCF_039532665.1 Streptomyces amakusaensis
CGCTGCCGATCCTGATGCAGGAGCTGTGGACCGCGTACGAGGCCGGGGGCAGCACGGCCGGTCTGCCCGCCGTCACCCCGTACCGCGGCTATCTGGAATGGCTCGCCCGCCAGGACAAGGACGCCGCACAGGAAGCGTGGCGACAGGTACTGGCCGGGGCTGAGGAGCCGACGTTGGTGGCTCCGGTGGATCGGGATGCCGCGCTGGTGCATGGCGAGGTGGTGTCGGGTGAGGCTGACGAGGTTCTGAACGCTGCTCTGCGGGAGTTGGTCCGTGTTCATGGTGTGACGCTGAATACGGTGGTGCAGGCGGCGTGGGCGCTGCTGGTGGCGAAGCTGCTGGGCCGCCGGGACGTGGTGTTCGGCGCGAGCGTCGCGGGGCGGCCGGCTGATCTGCCCGGTATGGAATCGATGCTGGGCCTGTTCATCAACACCGTTCCGGTACGGGTACGGTTCGACCCCGCGCAGACGGTGGCGGGCATGCTGGTGGAGCTCCAGGCCGAGCAGTCCGCGCTGATGGACTACCAGTATCTGAGCCTGAGCGACATCCAGCGCCTGGCGGGCGCGGGAGCCACCTTCGACACCATCCTCGCCTTCGAGAACTTCTTCTCCGGAGTGAAGAGCCAGGCACCGACGGGCGGTGCCGAAGGAGACCTCGCCGGTCCGGCCGGAGTGAGGGTGTTCGAGTCGGGGATTCGGGAGTCGATCAGTTATCCGTTGGGGTTGATCGCTGGGCCGGTGGGTGGTCTGAAGTTGCGGATCAATTACCGTCCGGATCTGTTCTCGGCGGGTGAGGCGCGGGGGCTTTTGGAGCGGTTGTTGCGGTTGCTGGGTGAGATGGCGGCTGCTCCGGACGCTCTGCTGAGCCGGGTGGAGGTGCTGGGCGAGGCCGAGTTCGGGCGTGTGGTGTCGGAGTGGAATGACACGTCGCGTCCGGTGCTGGGTGAGTCGTTCGTGGGGTTGTTCGAGGCTCGGGCTGTTCGTTCGCCGGACGCGGTCGCGGTGGTCGGTGGGGATGGTGAGTGGTCGTACGGGGAATTGAACGCGGCTGCTGATCGGGTGGCTTGTGGTCTGGTGGCTCGTGGTGTGGGTCGTGGGGACCGGGTCGGTGTGGTGATGGAGCGGTCCGTCGATCTGGTGGCGGTGCTGCTGGGTGTGGCGAAGGCGGGTGGTGCGTTCGTTCCGGTGAACGCGTCGTGGCCGGCCGCTCGTGCGCGGGTGGTGCTGGAGGACGTCGCACTGATCGTCGCGGACCGGGAGGTCTCCGAGGTTCTGGTGGAGGTCGTCCCTGCCGAAACCCTGCTGACGGGGCCTGATGGAGTGCCCGCTGTGCAGGTGAGTGGCGCTGATGTGGCGTATGTGATGTATACGTCGGGTTCGACGGGTGTGCCGAAGGGTGTGGAGGTTCCGCATTCGGCGGTGGCGGCGTTGGTGTCGGATTCGTCGTGGAGTGAGGCGGCTCGGGGTCGGGTGTTGCTGCATTCGCCTCATACGTTCGATGCGTCGACGTTCGAGTTGTGGGTGCCGTTGGTTCATGGTGGTTGTGTGGTGGTGGCTCCGCCGGGGTTGGTGGACGGGGAGGCGCTTGCTGGGTTGGTGGGTGTTCATGGTGTGACGGGGATGTTCATGTCCTCGGGGTTGTTCGGTGTGCTGGCTGAGGAGTCTCCGGGGGCTTTGGCGGGTGTGTCGGACGTGTTGACCGGTGGGGATGTGATGGCCGCCGGTGCGGTGGCGGCGGTGCGTGGGGCGTGCCCGGGGTTGACGGTGCGTCATGTGTATGGTCCGACGGAGACGACCGTGATTGTGACGGTGCATACGGTCGAGCCGGGTGGGGTGGCGGCGGAGGTGCTGCCGATCGGGCGGCCGATGGACAACACGAAGCTGTTCGTGCTGGACGAGTTTCTGCGGCCGGTGCCGGTGGGCGTCAACGGTGAGTTGTATGTGTCGGGTGCTGGGCTGGCTCGTGGGTATGGGGGCCGTCCGGGGTTGACGGCTGAGCGGTTTGTGGCGAGTCCGTTCGAGGTGGGTGTGCGGATGTATCGCACCGGGGATCTGGTGCGGTGGACTCCGGACGGTGAGGTGGTGTTCGCGGGTCGTGCGGATGCGCAGGTGAAGATCCGTGGGTTCCGGGTGGAGCCGGGTGAGATCGAAGCGGTCCTGGCCGGGCATGAGTCGGTGGGTCAGGTCGCGGTGGTGGTGCGTGAGGACCGGCCGGGTGACAAGCGGCTGGTGGCGTATGTGGTCCCCGCCGGTACGGCTGGTGTTTCCGCTGTTGATGCGGTGGTGTTGCGGGAGTTCGTGGGGGAGCGGTTGCCGGAGTTCATGGTTCCGGCGGCGGTGGTGGTGCTCGGTTCGCTGCCGTTGACGGTGAACGGGAAGCTGGACCGGGGTGTGCTGCCGGTGCCGGAGTTCGCGGGTGGGACGGCGGGTGGTCGTGGTCCGGCGACCCCGGTGGAGGAGGTCCTGTGTGGCCTGTTCGGCGAGGTGCTGGGTCTGGACCGGGTCGGCGCGGAGGTGTCGTTCTTCGAGCTGGGGGGTGACTCGCTCCTCGCGATGCGGTTGATCGCCCGGGTCCGTTCCGTCCTCGACACCGAAGTCAGCATCCGAGACCTGTTCACCGCAGCCACCGTGGCGGGGCTGGCCGGCCTGATCGACGAGACGGACGGTGAGACCCGTATCGCGCTCACGCGCCGGGAACGGCCGGACGCGGTACCCCTCTCCTACGCGCAGCAGCGGATGTGGTTCCTCAACCGGCTCGATGAAGCCGACTCGGGTGCCGACGCGGCGTACAACCTGCCGTTGACTCTCCGGCTCTCGGGTGAGCTGGATGTCGCGGCGCTGGAGGCGGCTCTCGGTGATGTGGCCGACCGGCACGAGAGCCTGCGGACCGTCTTCCCCGAGACCGACGGCGCACCCCGCCAGCACATCCTCGAAGGCACCGACGGGCGACCCCCGCTCATCGTGGTCGAGACCACGGAGAGCCAACTCGAAGAAGTCGTGACCGCCCACTCGGCCCGAGGCTTCGACGTGAGCGTCGATCTGCCCTGGCGGACCTGGCTGCTGGTGACTGGTCCTTCGGAGTACGTCCTGCTGATCGTGGCGCATCACATCGCGGTCGACGGCTGGTCGATGGGCGCGCTCTCGCGCGACCTGGGCACGGCCTACACCGCCCGCCATGAAGGCCGGGTCCCGGGCTGGGAGCCGCTGCCGGTCCAGTACGCGGACTACGCGCTCTGGCAGCGCGAAGTCCTCGGCGACCTGGACGACGAGGACAGTCTGATCTCCAGTCAGATCAGCCACTGGCGGGAGGCGCTGGAAGGCGCGCCGGAGGAGCTCAGGCTCCCGGGCGACCGGCCGCGGCCACCCATGCCGTCGTTCGAAGGCCGCACGGTCCCCCTGCGTGTGGGCCCTGAGGCGCACGCCGGTCTGGTGGAGGTCGCCGGGCGCGGCCGGGCGACCATGTTCATGGTCGCGCATGCCGCGCTGGCCGTACTCCTCTCCCGGATGGGCGCGGGCGAGGACATCCCCCTCGGCACCCCGATCGCTGGCCGAGGTGATGCGGCCCTGGACGACCTGGCGGGCTTCTTCGTCAACACCCTCGTCCTCCGCGCCGACCTCAGCGGCGACCCCACCTTCACCGAACTGGTGAGTCGGGTCCGAGAGACGGATCTGTCCGCCTACGCGCATCAGGACGTGCCGTTCGAGCGGCTGGTGGATGTCCTGAGTCCGGTTCGTTCGCTCTCCCGGAACCCGCTGTTCCAGGTGATGCTGGCGCTCCAGAACGTCCCGGAGGCGCGCTGGGAACTGCCCGGCCTTGAGGTCGCGCCCCTGCCGCCCGCATCGGAGTTGGCTGCCCGGTTCGACCTCTCTGTTGACCTCGTTGAGGAGCGGGATGCGGAGGGTGGTCCTGCGGGTATCGGTGGCGGGATTCTGTATGCGACGGATCTGTTCGACGCGGCGACGGTTGAGGGTTTGGCGCGGCGTTTGGGTCGGGTGCTGGAGCAGGTGGCGGCTGATCCGGATGTGCGGCTGAGTGAGATCACCGTGTTGGACGAGGTCGAGCGGTCGTGGGTGGTGTCGGAGTGGAACGACACGGCTCTGCCGGTTGAGGCGGACACGTTCCTGGATCTGTTCGCGGAGCGTGTCGCGAGCGTGCCTGAGGTGCCGGCGGTCCGGTGCGGCGGTGATGTTCTCTCGTACGGGGAGCTGGACGGGCAGGCGAACCGGCTGGCCCGGTACTTGGTCGCTGCGGGTGTGGGTCGGGAGCGGGTGGTGGGTCTGTGCCTGCCGCGTGGGATCGACATGGTGGTGGCGCTGCTCGCGGTGTGGAAGGCGGGCGGGGCGTATGTACCGCTGGACCCGGAGTACCCGTCCGACCGGCTCGCGTACATGGTCGCCGACAGCGGCGCGGTGCTCGTCCTGGGGGCGGAGATTCCCGGGATCGACGTGCCCGTTGTGCGCCTGGACGAGGTCGGAGCGGGTTCTGCCGAGCCGCTCGGCGTGAGCGTGAGCCCGGACCAGCTGGCGTATGTGATCTATACGTCGGGTTCGACGGGTCGTCCGAAGGGTGTGGCGGTCGCTCATGGCGGGGTGGCGAATCTGGCGCTGGCGATGCGTCCCGCGCTGGGTGTGGCTGAAGGGGTGGTGGCGCTTCAGTTCGCTTCCTTCAGCTTCGACGCGGCCGTGCTCGATGTCGCGGTCACTCTCGCCGCTGGTGGAACGCTGGCGATCGCGTCGGGTGAGGAGCGGCGGGAGCCGGAGGCGTTGGCGGAGATGATCCGCACCTCCGGTGTCGAGGTCGCGAGCGTCGTCCCCTCACTCCTCGGGGTCCTCGACCCGGCGGCGGTGCCCGGGGTGCGGAACTGGGTCCTCGGTGCCGAGCGGCTCAATGCCGATCTGGCGAGTCGGTGGCTCGCTGGTTCCCGGGTCTGGAACACCTACGGTCCGACCGAGGCGACCGTCATCACCACCGCCGTTCCTCTCGACGCCGGGATGACCCCGGACGATCAGCCTCCGGCGATCGGGAGCCCGATCGGCAATGCCCGGGTCTTCGTCCTGGACGGTTTCCTCCAGCCGGTCCCGGTCGGTGTGACCGGTGAGCTGTACGTCTCGGGTGACGGCCTGGCCCGGGGCTATGCGGGGCGCGCCGACCTGACGGCGGAGCGTTTCGTGGCGAGCCCGTTCGGCGGGCGGATGTACCGCTCGGGTGACCTGGCCCGCTGGAGTGCGGACGGTCAGCTGTGGTTCGCGGGGCGTGCGGATGAGCAGGTGAAGATCCGTGGCTTCCGAGTCGAGCCGGGCGAGGTCGAGTCCGTACTCGCCGCGCACGAGAGCGTCGGTCAGGTCGCGGTGATCGTCCGTGAGGACCGGCCGGGTGACAAGCGCCTGGTCGCCTACGCCGTGCCCACGACCGCCGACAGTTTTGACGCCGAGGCGCTCAAGCGGTTCGCGGGGGACCGGCTGCCGGAGTACATGGTTCCGGCGAGCGTCCTTGTCCTGGACGTCCTCCCGCTGACCGTCAACGGCAAGCTCGACAAGGCCGCGCTCCCGGTCCCCGATGCGGGGGAAAGTGGTGGGCGTGCTCCGGTAACTCCGGTGGAGGAGACGCTGTGCGCGTTGTTCGCCGAGGTGTTGGGGCTTGAGCGGGTCAGTGCCGACGGTTCGTTCTTCGAGCTGGGCGGCGACTCGATCATGTCGATGCTGCTGGTGTCGAGTGCCCGTAAGGCGGGGCTGGTCATCACCGCCCGCCAGGTCTTCGAACGCCAGAGCCCGGAGGGGCTGGCTGTGGTGGCCGGTGTGGTGGGTGAGGGTGCCGCGGTGGGCGGTGGTGATGCGGGTGTGGGTGAGATTCCGCTGACGCCGGTCATGCATGAGCTGATCGAGCGGGTGGGTGCGGAGAAGCTGGGGCAGGTTGTTCTGTCCGCGATGGTGGAGACCCCGGTGGGGCTCGACTTCACGGTCCTGACGGACGCGGTTCAGGCGCTGGTCGATCACCACGACATCCTGAGGGCACGCCTGGAGGAGGCCGGCACCGTACGGAAGCTGATCGTTACCGAGCCCGGCGACGGCCTCGCCGGGCGGCTCCTGCGCCGAGTGGACGCGACCGGGCTGGCCGGAGACGGACTGAACGGTCTGGTCGGCGAGGAGATGAAGGCGGCCGTGGACGGGCTGGATCCGTG
>NZ_BAAASB010000056.1:1992-5204 GCF_039532665.1 Streptomyces amakusaensis
GTGGGTGGGGTGGTGGGTGGTTGGTCGTTGTTTGAGAACTGCACAGTGGACGCGAGCATCTGTGGCCAAGTTTTTAAGGGCGCACGGTGGATGCCTTGGCACCAGGAACCGATGAAGGACGTGGGAGGCCACGATAGTCCCCGGGGAGCCGTCAACCAGGCTTTGATCCGGGGGTTTCCGAATGGGGAAACCCGGCAGTCGTCATGGGCTGTCACCCGCTGCTGAACACATAGGCAGTGTGGAGGGAACGAGGGGAAGTGAAACATCTCAGTACCCTCAGGAAGAGAAAACAACCGTGATTCCGGGAGTAGTGGCGAGCGAAACCGGATGAGGCCAAACCGTATGTGTGTGATACCCGGCAGGGGTTGCGCATGCGGGGTTGTGGGATCTCTCTTTCACAGTCTGCCGGCTGTGAGACAAGTCAGAAACCGTTCAGGTAGGCGAAGGACATGCGAAAGGTCCGGCGTAGAGGGTAAGACCCCCGTAGCTGAAATCTGGACGGCTTGTTTGAGAGACACCCAAGTAGCACGGGGCCCGAGAAATCCCGTGTGAATCTGGCGGGACCACCCGTTAAGCCTAAATATTCCCTGGTGACCGATAGCGGATAGTACCGTGAGGGAATGGTGAAAAGTACCGCGGGAGCGGAGTGAAATAGTACCTGAAACCGTGTGCCTACAAGCCGTGGGAGCGTCGCATGCAGGGCTTGCCCTGTATGTCGTGACTGCGTGCCTTTTGAAGAATGAGCCTGCGAGTTTGCGGTGTGTTGCGAGGTTAACCCGTGTGGGGAAGCCGTAGCGAAAGCGAGTCCGAACAGGGCGTTTCAGTAGCATGCTCAAGACCCGAAGCGGAGTGATCTAGCCATGGGCAGGTTGAAGCGGCTGTAAGAGGTCGTGGAGGACCGAACCCACCAGGGTTGAAAACCTGGGGGATGACCTGTGGTTAGGGGTGAAAGGCCAATCAAACTCCGTGATAGCTGGTTCTCCCCGAAATGCATTTAGGTGCAGCGTCGTGTGTTTCTTGCCGGAGGTAGAGCACTGGATAGGCGATGGGCCCTACCGGGTTACTGACCTTAGCCAAACTCCGAATGCCGGTAAGTGAGAGCGCGGCAGTGAGACTGTGGGGGATAAGCTCCATGGTCGAGAGGGAAACAGCCCAGAGCATCGACTAAGGCCCCTAAGCGTACGCTAAGTGGGAAAGGATGTGGAGTCGCAGAGACAACCAGGAGGTTGGCTTAGAAGCAGCCACCCTTGAAAGAGTGCGTAATAGCTCACTGGTCAAGTGATTCCGCGCCGACAATGTAGCGGGGCTCAAGCGTACCGCCGAAGTCGTGTCATTGCAGTACATACCCCCAACGGGGACTGTGATGGGTAGGGGAGCGTCGTGTGCCGGGTGAAGCCGCGCCGGAAGGCAGTGGTGGACGGTTCACGAGTGAGAATGCAGGCATGAGTAGCGATACACACGTGGGAAACGTGTGCGCCGATTGACTAAGGGTTCCTGGGTCAAGCTGATCTGCCCAGGGTAAGTCGGGACCTAAGGCGAGGCCGACAGGCGTAGTCGATGGACAACCGGTTGATATTCCGGTACCCGCTTTGAAGCGCCAAATATCGAATCAGGCGATGCTAAGTCCGTGAAGCCGCCCTTGATCTCTTCGGAGTGAGGGGGAGTGGTGGAGCCGACGGACCAGACTTGTAGTAGGTAAGTGATGGGGTGACGCAGGAAGGTAGTCCAGCCCGGGCGGTGGTTGTCCCGGGGTAAGGGTGTAGGCCGTGTGATAGGCAAATCCGTCACACATTGAGGCTGAGACCTGATGCCGAGCCGATTGTGGTGAAGTGGATGATCCTATGCTGTCGAGAAAAGCCTCTAGCGAGTTTCATGGCGGCCCGTACCCTAAACCGACTCAGGTGGTCAGGTAGAGAATACCGAGGCGTTCGGGTGAACTATGGTTAAGGAACTCGGCAAAATGCCCCCGTAACTTCGGGAGAAGGGGGGCCACGTCTGGTGATGAGTCTTGCACTCTGAGCTGGGTGTGGCCGCAGAGACCAGCGAGAAGCGACTGTTTACTAAAAACACAGGTCCGTGCGAAGCCGTAAGGCGATGTATACGGACTGACGCCTGCCCGGTGCTGGAACGTTAAGGGGACCGGTTAGCTCCATTTCGGTGGGGCGAAGCTGAGAACTTAAGCGCCAGTAAACGGCGGTGGTAACTATAACCATCCTAAGGTAGCGAAATTCCTTGTCGGGTAAGTTCCGACCTGCACGAATGGCGTAACGACTTCTCGACTGTCTCAACCATAGGCCCGGTGAAATTGCACTACGAGTAAAGATGCTCGTTTCGCGCAGCAGGACGGAAAGACCCCGGGACCTTTACTACAGTTTGATATTGGTGTTCGGTTCGGCTTGTGTAGGATAGGTGGGAGACTGTGAACTCTGGACGCCAGTTCAGGGGGAGTCGTTGTTGAAATACCACTCTGGTCGTGCTGGATGTCTAACCTCGGTCCGTGATCCGGATCAGGGACAGTGTCTGATGGGTAGTTTAACTGGGGCGGTTGCCTCCTAAAGAGTAACGGAGGCGCCCAAAGGTTCCCTCAGCCTGGTTGGTAATCAGGTGTTGAGTGTAAGTGCACAAGGGAGCTTGACTGTGAGACCGACGGGTCGAGCAGGGACGAAAGTCGGGACTAGTGATCCGGCGGTGGCTTGTGGAAGCGCCGTCGCTCAACGGATAAAAGGTACCCCGGGGATAACAGGCTGATCTTCCCCAAGAGTCCATATCGACGGGATGGTTTGGCACCTCGATGTCGGCTCGTCGCATCCTGGGGCTGGAGTCGGTCCCAAGGGTTGGGCTGTTCGCCCATTAAAGCGGTACGCGAGCTGGGTTTAGAACGTCGTGAGACAGTTCGGTCCCTATCCGCTGTGCGCGTAGGAATATTGAGAAGGGCTGTCCCTAGTACGAGAGGACCGGGACGGACGAACCTCTGGTGTGCCAGTTGTCCTGCCAAGGGCATGGCTGGTTGGCTACGTTCGGGAGGGATAACCGCTGAAAGCATCTAAGCGGGAAGCCTGCTTCGAGATGAGTATTCCCACCCCCTTTGAGGGGTTAAGGCTCCCAGTAGACGACTGGGTTGATAGGCCGGATCTGGAAGCACCGTGAGGTGTGGAGGTGACCGGTACTAATAGGCCGAGGGCTTGTCCTCAGTTGCTCGCGTCCACTGTGTT
>NZ_BAAASB010000057.1:0-4914 GCF_039532665.1 Streptomyces amakusaensis
TCGCCCCACCACGCTGCGCCAACTCCACCAACCGCGCATGCGTACCAGCACCCACCCGCACCGAAGCCGTACCACCACGGAACGACGACACACCCGGCCGCCGACGATCCACCGGCAACACCAGCTCGTCGGGGATGCCGGCCAACGCGCCTCGCCAGTAGTCGAGCTGCCTGCCGATCAGGCTGTTCTCGTCGCCCAGTTCGCCGAGGACTTCGCGCTGCCAGAGCGCGTAGTCCGCGTACTGCACGGGCAGCGGCTGCCAGCCGGGGGCCCGGCCGGCGCTGCGGGCCGCGTAGGCGGTGCCGAGGTCGCGCGTCAGCACTCCGGTGGACCAGCCGTCCGAGGCGACGTGATGGATCACGATCAGCAGCACATGCTCCGTGGGGCCGGTCATCAGCAGCCTTGCCCGCCAGGGCAGATCGACGCTGAGGTCGAAGCCCTGGCCGGCGTGCGCGGCGAGCACGGATTCGAGTTCGCTCTCGTGGGTCTCGACCGCGATGAGCGGCGGACGTCCGGCCGCGCCTTCCAGGATGTGCTGGCGCGGGGTGCCGTCGGTCTCGGGGAAGACGGTCCGCAGGCTCTCGTGCCGGTCGGCCACATCGCCGAGAGCCGCCTCCAGCGCGACCACGTCCAGCTCGCCCGAGAGCCGCAGGGTCAGCGGCATGTTGTAGCCCGCGCCCTCGCCGACGCCCTCCAGCCGGTTGAGGAACCACATCCGCTGCTGCGCGTAGGACAGCGGCAGCACATCCGGCCGCTCCCGGCGCGCCAGCGCGATACGGGTCTCCCCGCCCGTGCCGTCGATCAGGCCGGCCAGCCCCGCCACGGTGGCTGCGGTGAACAGATCCCGGATGCTGACCTCGGTGTCGAGTACGGCGCGGACCCGGGCGATCAGCCGCATCGCGAGCAGCGAGTCACCGCCCAGTTCAAAGAACGACACCTCGGCACCGACCCGGTCCAGGCCCAACACCTCGGCGAACAGCCCGCACAGCACCTCTTCCATGAGCGTGGCGGGCCCCCGGCCGCCTGCCGCACCGTCGAACTCGGGCGCGGGCAGAGCCGTACGGTTCAACTTGCCGTTGACGGTCAGCGGGAGGGCCTCCAGGACGACGACCGCCGCCGGAACCATGTACTCCGGCAGCCGGTCCCCCACGAACCGCTTGAGCACCTCGACATCAAAACTGTCGGCGGTCGTGGGCACGGCGTAAGCGACCAGACGCTTGTCACCCGGCCGGTCCTCACGCACCACCACCGCGACCTGACCGACACTCTCGTGCGCCGCGAGGACGGACTCCACCTCACCGGGCTCGACACGGAACCCACGGATCTTCACCTGCTCATCCGCCCGACCCACGAACCACAGCTGACCGTCCGCACTCCAACGAGCCAGGTCACCCGAGCGATACATCCGCCCGCCGAACGGGCTCGCCACGAAACGCTCCGCCGTCAGATCCGCACGCCCCGCATAACCCCGGGCCAGGCCATCACCCGAGACGTACAGCTCACCCGTCACACCCACCGGAACCGGCTGGAGGAAGTCGTCCAGGACGAAGACCCGGGCATTGCCGATCGGGCGGCCGATCGCCGGAGGCTGATCGTCGGGGGTCATCCCGGCGTCGAGAGGAACGGCGGTGGTGATGACGGTCGCCTCGGTCGGACCGTAGGTGTTCCAGACCCGCGAACCAGCGAGCCACCGACTCGCCAGATCGGCATTGAGCCGCTCGGCGCCGAGGACCCAGTTCCGTACACCGGGCACCGCCGCCGGATCCAGCACACCCAGCAGTGAGGGGACGACGCTCGCGACCTCGACACCCGAGGCACGGATCATCTCCGCCAGGGCCTCGGGCTCCCGGCGCTCCTCGCTCGACGCGATCGCGAGCGTTCCACCGGCGGCGAGAGTGACCGCGACATCGAGCACGGCCGCGTCGAAGCTGAACGACGCGAACTGAAGCGCCACCACCCCTTCGCCCATGCCGAGCACCGGGCGCATCACCTGCGCGAGGTTCGCCACCCCGCCATGAGCGACCGCCACACCCTTCGGACGACCCGTCGAACCCGAGGTGTAAATCACGTACGCCAGCTGCTCGGAAGTCACCGTGGTGACCGGCGCGGCCGAGGACTGTGCCGCGATCCGCTCGCCGAGCCGGTCGAGCAGCATCACCGGGGTGTCCTCCACCGGCACATCCGTCATCGTGTCCCCGGTGCTCAGCACGACCACCGCGCCGCTGTCCGCGATCATGTACGCGAGACGGTCCGCCGGGTGCTCCGGGTCGAGCGGTACGTACGCCCCGCCGGCCTTCCAGACCGCGAGCAGCGCCACCACCATGTCGATCCCGCGCGGCAGGCACAGACCCGCCACCCGCTCCCGACCCACACCCGCGTCAGTCAGGACGTGCGCCAGCCGATTGGCACGCGCGTCCAGTTCCTCGTACGAGAGAACGTCCGCACCGGACCGGACCGCCGGTACCCCGGGCGCGCTCGCGACACGCGCCGCGAACAGGTCCGGCACCAGGCCCGCTTCGATCGGCCGCGCGGTGTCGTTCCACTCCGACACCAGCCGCGACCGCTCGGCTCCGTCCAGTACCTCGATCTGGCTGAGCAGGGCGTCCGGGGCCGTCGCCATCTGTTCCAGCAGCCGCAGCAGCCGGTCGAGGATGCGCTGTGCCTCGTCGGCGGTGAACAGATCGGGACGGTAGGTGAGGCGCATGGCCAGACCGCCGATCGGCCCCGCCACGAGTCCGAGCGGGAAGTTGATCGACTCCCGGATCCCGGAGTCGAACACCCGGAGTCCGCCCGGGCCGGGCATCGGCGAGTCCGTCTCCGAGTCCGTGCCCGTGTCCGGCGGCGCTTCCTGGTTGCCGCCCGACGGGAAGTTCTCGAAAGCCATGATCGTGTCGAAGGTGGCTCCCGCGCCCGCCAGGCGCTGGATGTCGCTCAGGCTCAAATACTGGTAGTCCATCAGCGCGGACTGCTCGGCCTGGAGCTCCACCAGCATGCCCGCCACCGTCTGCGCGGGGTCGAACCGTACGCGCACCGGAACGGTGTTGATGAACAGACCCAGCATCGACTCCATGCCCGGCAGCTCGGCGGGCCGCCCCGCGACGCTCGCGCCGAACACCACGTCCCGACGGCCCGTGAGCTTGCCGATCAGCAGCGCCCACGCCGCCTGGACCACCGTGTTCAGGGTCACCCCCTGGATCCGGACCAGCTCGCGCAGGGCCTCGTCCAGAGCGGGATCCGCCTCGCCGATGACCACTTCGCCGTGCACCAGCTCGGCGTCCCGGTCGACGGGAGCGATGAGGCTCGGCTCTTCGACGTCCGCGAGCGCCTCCCGCCATGCCTCCTGGGCGGCTTCCCTGTCCTGACGGGACAGCCACTCCAGATAGTCACGGAACGGAGTGACCGCGGGAAGGCCGCTCGTGCTGCCGCCGGCCTCGTACGCCGTCCACAGCTCCTGCATCAGGATCGGCAGCGACCAGCCGTCCAGCGCGATGTGATGCAGCGTGATCATCATGCGGAACCGCTCACCACCCAGCTTGACCAGGGCGACCTTGACCAGCGGTGGCGCTGTGAGATCGAAGCGGCGGGCGCGTTCCTCCAGGCCGAGCCGCTCGGCCTCGGCCGCCTTCTCGTCGTCCGCGAGGCCGGAGATGTCCTCCTCGCGCCAGGGCATGACCACATGGCGGGTGACCACCTGGACCGGCTGGTCCACACCCGGCAGCTGATGGAAACCGGCCCGCAGGCTGGCGTGCCGGTCCAACAGCGCCTGCCAGGACGCCCGCAGCGCCACCGGGTCCAGCGGGCCTTCGAGCCCCATGTCGAGCTGCTCGACATAGACGTCCGTGCCCTGCTCATCAAAGAGGGCGTGGAACAGCAGCCCCTCCTGGAGCGGGGAGACCGGCAGGACGTCGACCAGCCCCGGAACCTCCGCCTCCAACTCTTCGATCCGTGTCTGGTCGAGCGTCACGAGCGAGAAGTCCGACGGGGTGTGACCGCCGCCCTCCGAATCGGCCGTGTGGGTCACGAGCCCGGTCAGCATCGCCGCCCATCCGTCGAGCAGCCGGGTGACGGCCTCCTCGTCCCACAGCCGCTCCGGCCAGAGGAGAGTCAGCGTCAGCTCGGGCCCCTCGGGCAGATCCCGTACGACGCCCATGACCTCCAGCGCGTGCATGACCTGGTAATCCCCACCCAGGCTCACATCGCCGCCGCCGTCGCGGGGCGGGGTCCAGCCGGCCGGGGCTCCCTTGGCGGGGGTCGCGGGAGCGGAGACGGAGAACCGTCCGAGGTAGTTGAAGCCGATCTGGGCCGAGGGCAGCGCGGCGAGTTCGGGTGCCGCTTCGGGGTTGAGATAGCGCAGTACGCCGTAGCCGAGGCCGTCGCCGGGGACCGCCCGCACCTGCTCCTTGACCCGCTTCAGCACCCGCCCGGCCGCCGGGCCGCCTTCCCTGATCTCCGTCAGATCCGCCGATCCGACATCCAGCCGTACGGGATGGCTGCTCGTGAACCAGCCCACCGTCCGCGACAGATCGTCAGCGTCGCTGAGAGGGACCCGGCCGTGGCCTTCGAGGTCCACCAGGATCGCGCTGCCGGCGGGGGTGTGCTGAGTGTTCCGCCACTCGGCGACGGCCGCCGTCAGCCCGGTCAGCAGCACATCGTCAATGCCCGCGTGGAACGCCGTCGGAACGCTGGTGAGCAGTTCGGACGTCACCTCGATGGGGACCCGTACCGACACCTGTCGCAGGGTCTTCTGGAGGTCGCGTTCGGGGTCGACCGGCTCTGTTGTGAGGAGTGGGTCCGGGCCCTGGAGGAAGTCGACCCACTGGGCCACTTCGGTGAGCCGGTCTTCGCTTCCGGCCTGTTCGGCGAGTTCACGCGCCCAGTGCCGGAAGGAGGTCGGTACGGGTTCGAGCGCGGCCT
>NZ_BAAASB010000058.1:0-3871 GCF_039532665.1 Streptomyces amakusaensis
ACCCACGGCGGCCACTCCCTCCTCGCCATGCGCCTCACCAACCGCATCAACACCACCCTCAACACCCACACCACCATCCACACCCTCTTCCAACACCCCACCCCCGCCGAACTCGCCAAACACCTGGAGACGGCCGACAGCACCAGCACGCCGTCGTCCCAGCGGGTGACAGCGGTGGTTCCCCGTCCCGAGCGGATACCGCTCTCGCCCGCCCAGCGCCGGCTGTGGTTCCTGCACCAGCTCGACGGCCCCAGCTCGGTCTGGAACATCCCGCTGGTCACGAGGGTCCGCGGCACCCTCGACCATGATGCGCTGAGCCTGGCCCTCGCCGATGTGACGCTTCGGCACGAGGCACTCCGTACCGTCTTCGCCGAACTCGACGGCGAACCGGCGCAGTTGATCCGCCCCGAAGCGGGTGTCGAGATCGGCTGGTCGTCCCACGCCCCCGAAGACACCGACCGAGCCGTGGCCGAGCAGTGCTCGTACGAATTCGACATCGTCACCGAACCACCGGTGCACGCGCATGTGGTGCTGACCGGACCCGACAGCGCCGTATTCGTCCTCGTGGTGCACCACATCGCGGCCGACGGCCTGTCGATGGGGTCACTTGTGGCCGACCTGGAGCGCGCCTACTCCGCGCGGACCGAGGGCCGGGAGCCCGAGTGGAACCCGCTGCCCGTTCAGTACGCGGACTACGCGCTCTGGTCCCTCCAGCAGGAGGACCGGCACGGCGGCGATCTGGCGTACTGGCGGGAAGCGCTGGCCGACCTGCCGGAGGAGCTGACGCTGCCGTACGACAGAGCACGGCCGGCGCGAGCCTCCTACGCAGGTGCCGAGGCGACCGTGCGGGTCGGGCCGGAGACGCATCAGCGGCTGCGCGACCTCGCCCGTCGGCACGAGAGCACCATGTTCATGGTCGTCCACGCGGCTCTCGGAGCAGTGCTGACCAGGATCGGCGCAGGCACCGACATCCCGCTGGGCACGGTGGTGGCGGGCCGCGCCGATCCGGCCCTCGACGACCTCGTCGGGTTCTTCGTGAACAGCCTGGTGCTGCGCACCGACACCTCCGGCGACCCCCGGTTCGACGAGTTGCTCGGGCGGATCCGGAGCGCCGACCTCTCGGCGTACCAGCATCAGTCCGTCTCCTTCGACCGAGTCGTCGAGGAGTCGCGCCTCAGCCGGTCGCTCTCCCGGCATCCGCTGTTTCAGGTCGCGTTCAGTGTCGAGGACGAGACGCCGGGCCTGCGACTCGCCGGCGTCGAGACGGCCATCGGCCGGGTGCCGATGTCCCCGGCCAAGTTCGACCTGCTCATCGGCGCGGTCGAGCACGGTGCGGCCGACGGCGACGCCCGTGGCATCACCTTCACGCTGACGTACGCGACGGACCTGTTCGACGAGGAGACGGTACGTGAGCTGGGTGACCGGCTGACGCGTCTGCTGAGCGCGGTCGCCGCCGACTCGTCGCTGCGCGTCAGTGAGATCGATCTGCTGACCGCCGAGGACCGCCGGCGCATGCTGGAGGAGTGGAACCGGACCGACGAGGTAGCGCCCCGTACCCTGCCGGAGCTGTTCGAAGAGCAGGTCAGGGCAGAGCCCAGGGCAGGCGCACCACGCGTGGCGGTGGAAGCGGACGGGACAGCCACGACCTATGCCGAGCTGAACGCCCGCGCCAATCGGCTCGCACGCCACCTCATCCGTCAGGGAGTCGGCCCCGATGTGCCGGTCGCCGTCGCCACCCGGCGCTCGCTCGACTGGGTGGTGGCGTTCCTCGCGATCGCCAAGGCGGGCGGCGCGTATCTGCCGGTGGACCCGGCGTATCCCGCCGAGCGCAAGCGGTACGTACTCACGGACAGCGCCGTGGGAATGGCGCTTGTCGACTCCCCCGACGCGCTGGGCGATGTCGATGTGCCCGCGATCCTCCTCGGCGAACTCGACCTCTCGGGGTACGCCGACGACGACATCCGTCCGGCCGAGCGCTCGGCACCGCTCCTGCACGGCCACATCTCCTACCTCATCTACACCTCGGGATCGACCGGAAAGCCCAAGGGTGTTGCTCTGCCGCACACCGGGCTCACCCGGCTGGTCCGCCGCCATCGCGATTTCGTCGCACCGGACTCGGCGCACCGAGTGCTGCAACTGGCGTCGATCGGCTTCGACGGCTCCGTCTGGGAGCTGGTCATGGCGCTGCTGCTCGGCGGCACACTGGTGATCGGCAAGCCGGAGGAACTGCTGACGGTCCGGCCGGGCGAAGCACCGGACATCACCCATGTGCTGGTCACGCCTTCGATGCTCGCCGCTCTGCCGGAGTACGCGGTACCCGAGGGGGCTGTGATCATCACGGCCAGCGAGTCCTGCCCGCAGTGGCTGGTGGACCAGTGGGCGACCACCCATGAGCTGGTCAACTCCTACGGACCCACTGAGACCACGGTCTGCGCGACGGGCGGCCCGCTGCCCGCCGGACGGCCGGTGACCATCGGCGGCCCCGTCGCCAACACCGACGTCTATGTGCTGGACGAGGCGCTGCGGCTGGTGCCGCCAGGAGTGGCGGGGGAGCTGTACATCGCGGGCTCGGCCCTGGCCCGTGGCTACGTGGGCCGGTCCGGACTGACCGCATCGCGCTTTGTCGCCGACCCCTTCGGCCCGGCCGGGACCCGTATGTACCGCTCCGGCGATGTGGTCCGCTGGGACAGGTCCGGCCGGCTGCTGTTCGTCGGACGGGCCGACGACCAGGTCAAGATCCGTGGCTTCCGCATCGAGCTCGGCGAGGTCGAGGCCGCTCTCTCCACCTGCCCGGGGGTCGGCCACGCCGCCGTCCTGGTTCGCGAGGACCGGCCGGGCGAACGACGGCTGGTCGGCTATCTCACCGGCTCGGCCGAGCCCGGTGAGACACGGCGGCTTCTCGCCCGGCGGCTGCCCGAGTACATGGTGCCGTCGGCGCTGGTGAAGCTGGACGCGTTCCCCCTCACCCCCAACGGCAAGCTCGACCGCCGCGCGCTGCCCGCGCCCGCCCGGGAGACCACGGGCCGTGGTCCGCGCACTCCGCGCGAGGAAGTGCTCTGCGGGCTCTTCGCCGAACTGCTCGGGCTGCCCGAGGTGGGCGTCGACGACGACTTCTTCACCCTGGGAGGGCACTCCCTCCTGGCCACCCGGCTCGTCAACCGGGTACGGGCTGTGCTCGGGGTGGACCTGAATCTGCCCACGGTGTTCGAGAACCCCAGCGTGGCCGGACTCGAACGACAGCTGCGTCAGGCAGTCGGCAGGGCCGCCGTGGTCCCGCTGACGGCGGTGAGTCCCCGGCCCGCCCGGCTGCCGCTCTCCCCGGCTCAGCGTCGGCTGTGGTTCCTCCACCACGTCGATACCGAGAGCGCCGCGTACAACATCGCCCTGGTCAGCCGGATCTCCGGCCCGCTGAACCGGGAGGCGTTCCAACAGGCCGTGTCCGACCTGGTGATCAGGCATGAAGTCCTGCGTACGGTCTATCCCGAGCAGGACGGCGAGGCGGTCCAGGTTGTCCTTCCGGCAGGGCAGGCCACCGTCACCGTGCAGTGGTCGCAGAGCCCGCCGGAGCTGGCCGAGAAGCGGATCGCCCAGGAGCGCGAGCACAAGTTCGACCTGAGCGCCGATCTTCCGATGCACGTCCATGTCATCGACACCGGTTCCGAGTCGGTGTTGGTGTTGGTTTTGCATCATGTGGCTGCTGATGGGTGGTCGATGGGTCCGTTGTCTCGGGATTTGTCGGTGGCGTATGGGGTGCGGGTGGGTGGTGGTGTGCCGGTGTGGGAGGGGTTGCCGGTGCAGTACGTGGATTACACGTTGTGGCAGGCGGGTGTGTTGGGGGTGGAGTCGGATCCGGGGAGTGTGGTGTCGGGTT
>NZ_BAAASB010000059.1:0-2565 GCF_039532665.1 Streptomyces amakusaensis
GTGGGTTCCGGGTGGAGCCGGGTGAGATCGAAGCGGTCCTGGCCGGGCATGAGTCGGTGGGTCAGGTCGCGGTGGTGGTGCGTGAGGACCGGCCGGGTGACAAGCGGCTGGTGGCGTATGTGGTCCCGGCCGGTTCCGCTGGTGTTTCCGCTGTTGATGCGGTGGTGTTGCGGGAGTTCGTGGGGGAGCGGTTGCCGGAGTTCATGGTTCCGGCGGCGGTGGTGGTACTCGGTTCGCTGCCGTTGACGGTGAACGGGAAGCTGGACCGGGGTGTGCTGCCGGTGCCGGAGTTCGCGGGTGGGACGGCGGGTGGTCGTGGTCCGGCGACCCCGGTGGAGGAGGTCCTGTGCGGGCTGTTCGGCGAGGTGCTGGGTCTGGACCGGGTCGGCGCGGAGGTGTCGTTCTTCGAGCTGGGTGGTGACTCGCTCCTCGCGATGCGGTTGATCGCCCGGGTCCGTTCCGTCCTCGACACCGAAGTCAGCATCCGAGACCTGTTCACCGCAGCCACCGTGGCCGCCATCGCCCGACTCATCGAAGGCGACCGCGGCGACGTACGCACAGCCCTGACCGCACGCGAGCGCCCGGACGTGCTGCCGCTCTCCTACGCCCAGCAGCGGATGTGGTTCCTCAACCGCCTGGAGGAGACCGACTCGGGTGCCGACGCCGCCTATAACCTGCCGTTGACTCTCCGGCTCTCGGGTGAGCTGGATGTCGCGGCGCTGGAGGCGGCTCTCGGTGACGTTGCCGACCGGCACGAGAGCCTGCGGACCGTCTTCCCCGAGACCGACGGCGCACCCCGCCAGCACATCCTAGAAGGCACCGACGGACGACCCCCGCTCATCGTCGTGGAAACCACGGAAAGCGAGCTTGAGAGCGCCCTCACCGCCCATGCCGGCCACGGCTTCGACCTCAGCATCGATCTTCCGTGGCGTGTGCGGTTGTTGGTGGTCGGTCCTTCGGAGTATGTCCTGCTGATTGTGGCGCATCACATTGCGGTGGACGGCTGGTCGATGGGTGCGCTGGCCCGTGATCTCGGGGTCGCTTACGCCGCGCGGTGCGGTGGCCGGGTCCCGGGGTGGGAGCCGCTGCCGGTGCAGTACGCGGACTACGCGCTCTGGCAGCGCGAAGTCCTCGGCGATCTGGACGACGAGGACAGCCTGATCAGCGCACAGCTGCGCTTCTGGCGTGAAGCACTGGAAGGCGCGCCGGAAGAGCTGACACTGCCGACCGACCGACCGCGCCCCCCGGTGCCCTCCTTCGAGGGGCGCTCCATCCCGGTCCGTGTCGGTGCCGACGCCCATGCCGGTCTGGTGGAGGTCGCCGGGCGCGGCCGGGCCACCATGTTCATGGTCGTGCACGCGGCGATCGCCGTACTCCTCTCCCGGATGGGCGCGGGCGAGGACATCCCCCTCGGCACCCCGATCGCAGGCCGGGGCGACGCGGCCCTGGACGACCTGGCCGGCTTCTTCGTCAACACCCTCGTCCTCCGCACGGACCTCAGCGGCGACCCCACCTTCACCGAACTGCTCCGCCGGGTGAGGGAAACCGACCTCGCGGCCTATGGGCACCAGGACGTGCCCTTCGAGCGGCTGGTGGATGTCCTGAGTCCGGTTCGTTCGCTCTCCCGGAACCCGCTGTTCCAGGTGATGCTGGCGCTCCAGAACGTCCCGGTCGCACAGTGGGAACTCCCCGGACTCGAAGTCGGCCCAGTCCCTTCGGGGTCCGAACTGGCAGCCCGGTTCGATCTGTCCGTGACGCTCGTTGAGGAGCGGGATGCGGAGGGTGGTCCTGCGGGTATCGGTGGCGGGATCCTTTACGCGACGGATCTGTTCGATGCGGCGACGGTTGAGGGTCTGGCGCGGCGTTTGGGTCGGGTGCTGGAGCGGGTGGCGGCTGATCCGGATGTGCGGCTGAGTGAGATCGCGGTGTTGGACGAGGTCGAGCGGTCGCGGGTGGTGTCGGAGTGGAACGACACGGCTCTGCCGGTCGAGGCGGACACGTTCCTGGACCTGTTCGCGGAGCGTGTCGCGAGCGCGCCCGGGGTACCGGCGGTTCGGTCGGGTGCGGACGTTCTCTCGTACGAGGAACTGGACGCGCGTGCCAATCGGCTGGCGCACGTCCTGACCGACGCGGGTGCGGGTCGGGAGCGGGTGGTGGGTCTGTGCCTGCCGCGCGGTGTGGAGATGGTGGTGGCGCTGCTCGCGGTGTGGAAGGCCGGCGGGGCGTATGTACCGCTGGATCCGGAGTACCCGTCCGACCGGCTCGCGTACATGGTCGCCGACAGCGGCGCGGTGCTCGTCCTGGGGGCGGAGATTCCCGGGATCGACGTGCCCGTTGTGCGCCTGGATGAGGCCGGAGCGGGCTCTTCCGAGCCGCTCGGCGTGAGCGTGAGCCCGGACCAACTGGCGTATGTGATCTACACGTCGGGTTCGACGGGCCGTCCGAAGGGTGTGGCGGTCGCTCACGGTGGGGTGGCGAACCTCGCGCTGGCCATGCGACCCGCCCTCGGCGTGGACGAAGGGGTGGTGGCGCTTCAGTTCGCCTCCTTCAGCTTCGACGCGGCCG
>NZ_BAAASB010000060.1:0-2436 GCF_039532665.1 Streptomyces amakusaensis
ATGCCCTCACCGGACACTCCATCGGCGAAATCACCGCCGCACACATCGCTGGGGTGCTGTCCCTCGAAGACGCCTGCACCCTCGTATCAGCACGCGGACGGCTGATGCAGGCACTCCCCACCGGCGGGGCCATGATCGCCGTCCAGACAACCGAGGAGGCAGTCCTCCCGCTCCTCGCGGGACGGGAAGCAACCGTCGGGATCGCCGCCATCAACGGACCCGACTCCCTCGTCATCGCCGGAACCGAAACCGACACCCTCGACATCGCGCAGTCCCTCGGAGTGAAGTTCAAGCGGCTCCCCGTCAGCCACGCCTTCCACTCACCCCTCATGGAACCCATCCTCAACGACTTCCGGGAGATCGTCTCGGGACTCACCTTCCGCACCCCCCGGATCCCCATCGTCTCCACCGTCACCGGCAAACTCACAGCACCGGATGAACTGCGCTCCGTGGACTACTGGGTCGAACACGTCCGCCGACCCGTCCGCTTCACCGACGCCATCCACACCCTGACGGAACAGGGCATCGACAACCTCCTCGAACTCGGACCCGACGCCACCCTCTCCGCCCTCACCAACGGCACACCCACCCTCCGCAAAAACCGACCCGAAGCACAGCAGCTCATCACCGCCCTCGCCCACCTCCACGTCAACGGCACCACCATCGACTGGACCACCTACTACCAAAACACCGAAACCCACCCCATCCAGCTCCCCACCTACGCCTTCCAGCGTGAGCGTTACTGGCTGGACGACACGCCGACCGTGCCTCGGGCCAGTACCGGGGGCGCGTCGACCGTACTCGCGCAGCAGCTCCACGGGCTGAGTGCCGACGAGCGGGCGCGCGTGGTGAGCGAGCTTGTGTCCGCGCATGTGGCGACGGTGCTCGGGGACGCCGGTGAGGCGGTGGAGGCACGCCGGCCGTTCAAGGATCTGGGATTCGACTCCTTCATGTCGGTCGAGCTGCGCAACAGCCTCGCGGGCGCGACGGGGCTTCGGCTCTCCTCCGGACTGCTCTTCGACTATCCGACCCCCCAGTCCCTGGCCGAGCACATCCTCTCCGAGACGGAGGGGTCGACCCTTGAGACAGCAGGTACAGGTCTCGTCCCGACGTCCTTCGCCGCCGACGAGCCGATCGCGATCGTCGGCATGGGCTGTCGCTTCCCGGGCGGTGTCGGCTCGCCCGAGGATCTGTGGCGTCTGGTCTCCGGAGGCGGCGACGCGATCTCCGGCTTCCCCACCGACCGTGGCTGGGACCTGGAGGCGCTGTACAGCGCCGACCCGGAGCGGTCGGGCACCACGTACACCCGTGCGGGCGGCTTTCTGCACGATGCCGGGGCCTTCGACGCGGACTTCTTCGGGATCTCGCCGCGCGAGGCCCTGGGCATGGATCCGCAGCAGCGGCTGCTGCTCGAAACGGCGTGGGAGACCTTCGAACGCGCGGGCATCGATCCCGAACAGGTACGAGGCAGCCACACCGGTGTGTTCGTGGGAGCGACCGTCCAGGACTACGGCCCCCGTATGCACGACGCTCCGGACGGTGTCGAGGGCCATCTGCTGACGGGCGGGACGCCCAGCGTCATGTCGGGCCGCATCGCCTACTCCTTCGGGCTGCTGGGCCCAGCCATGACCGTGGACACGGCGTGCTCGTCCTCGCTGGTCGCCCTGCATCTCGCCGCGCAGGCCCTGCGCTCGGGCGAATGCTCCATGGCCCTCGCGGGCGGTGTGGCCGTGATGTCGACGCCTGGCATGTTCTTGGAGTTCAGCCGCCAGCGCGGGCTGTCCACCGACGGCCGCTGCAAGGCGTTCTCCGCCGACGCGGACGGTACCGGGTGGGCGGAGGGTGTGGGCATGCTGCTGGTCGAGCGTCTCTCCGACGCCCGGCGCAACGGCCACCAGGTACTCGCCGTGCTGCGGGGGTCGGCCGTCAACCAGGACGGCGCGTCCAACGGACTCACCGCCCCCAACGGCCCCTCCCAGCAGCGCGTCATCCGCCAGGCGCTCGCCGGTGCTCGTCTGAACCCCGCCGATGTCGACGTGGTCGAGGCCCACGGCACGGGCACCCGCCTGGGCGACCCGATCGAGGCCGAAGCCCTGCTCGCCACCTACGGACAGGAACGGCCGGAAGACCGGCCCCTTCTCCTCGGGTCCGTGAAGTCCAACATCGGCCACACGCAGGCCGCCGCCGGTGTCGCAGGCGTGATCAAGATGGTCGAGGGGATGCGCCACGGGATCGTGCCCGCGACCCTGCACGCCGACGAGCCGTCACCGCTGATCGACTGGTCGGCCGGTGAGGTCGAGCTGGCCTCGGAGGCCCGGGACTGGCCGGAGACCGGCCGCGCCCGCAGGGCCGCCGTCTCCTCCTTCGGGATCAGCGGGACGAACGCGCATGTGGTGCTGGAGCAGGCACCGGAGACGGAAGAGCCGTCGGCCGAGG
>NZ_BAAASB010000061.1:0-2417 GCF_039532665.1 Streptomyces amakusaensis
GCTGGGTGTGTTGACCGGTCGTGATGATGTGGTGTTCGGGTCGACGGTTTCGGGGCGTCCGCCGGAGTTGGCGGGTGTGGAGTCGATGGTGGGTTTGTTCATCAATACGGTTCCGGTGCGGGTGCGGCTGGATTATGGGGAGTCGTTGGGTGATTTTCTGGTTCGGGTGCAGCGTGAGCAGTCCGAGCTGCTGGATCACCAGTATTTGAGCCTCGCGGAGATCCAGCGGATCGCCGGGACCGGAGCTGGAGAACTCTTCGACACCACCACGATCTTCGAGAATTACCCGCTGGAACTGAATGACATCGTGCCGCCCGAGAGCGGCCTTCGGCTCACCGGGATCGAGACGCGCGGCGACGGTGTCACCCACTACCCGCTGACTCTCTCGATCGTGCCCGGCGACCCCATACGGGTGCGGCTGACCTACCGCCCGGACAGCTTTGAGCGTGCGGACGTCGAAGACATCATGGCCCGGTTCATCCGGCTGCTGGAGGCGATCGCCGACCACCCGGAGGAGCGAATCGGCCGGCTGGACACCCTCTCGGAGGGCGAACGCGACCGATTGCTCACCGAAGGGAATCCGCCCGCCCCCGAGGCGGAGCCCCGTCGACTGCCGGAGCTGTTCGAGGAGCGGGTGGCGCGTACCCCGGATGCCCCGGCCCTCGCCTACGGCGAGGTCTCCCTCACCTACGCGGAGGTCAACGCGCGGGCGAATCGGCTGGCGCGAGAGCTGGTGGCGAGGGGAGCGGGCCCCGAGCGGGTCGTGGCGCTGGCCGTGCCGCGTTCCGTGGACATGGTGATCGGGATACTCGCGGTGCTGAAGGCGGGCAGCGCCTATGTTCCGGTGGACCCCGAATACCCGGCGGACCGTATCGCGTTCATGCTCGCCGACGCCCGTCCGGTCTCCGTCCTCACCACCGCCGAAACCGCCCCACTGGTGCCCGGCACCGGTGTGCCCGTGGTGGTGCTCGACAGCCCGGAAACGGCGGAGACACTCCGCCGGCACTCGGACACCGACCTGGTGGACGCGGATCGCGAGGGCGCACTCCATCCGGAGAACGCCGCCTACGTCATCTACACCTCGGGCTCGACGGGCAGGCCCAAGGGGGTGGTCGTATCGCATCAGAATGTGCTGCGGCTGATGGAATCCCTGCGGCCCGTCTACCCCTTCGGCCCCGACGATGTGTGGACGCTCTTCCACTCCTATTCGTTCGACGTATCGGTCTGGGAGATCTGGGGCGCGCTGCTGCACGGCGGCAAACTGGTCGTCGTCCCCTTCGATGTCACCCGCTCGCCCGCGGAGCTGCTGCGGCTCCTGGTGCGCGAGAAGGTCACCGTTCTCAATGAGACGCCGTCCGCGTTCTACCAGCTCGACCAGGTGGACCAGGCGGATCCGCGTCCAGGGCGGGACCTGGCCCTGCGCTGGGTCATGCTCGCGGGCGAGGCGCTGGACCCGAGCCGGCTGACCGGCTGGTACGAGCGCCATGCCGACGACGCCCCGACCCTGGTCAACGCGTACGGCCCCACGGAAGCCACCATCTACACCAGCCATGTCGCCCTGGACGCCGACTCGACCCGCTCCACGGCCAGTGTCATCGGACACCCGGTCCCCGACCTCCGGCTGCATGTCCTGGACCTGGCCCTGCGGCTCGTGCCCGTGGGCGTCGTGGGTGAGCTGTATGTGTCGGGCACGGGTGTGGCGCGCGGTTACGCGGGGCGCGCGGCTCTGACGGCGGGCCGGTTCGTCGCCGATCCCTATGGTCCGGCGGGGACGCGGATGTACCGGACGGGGGATCTGGTGCGCCGGCTACGGGACGGGAGTCTGGAGTATGTCGGGCGGGCCGACGATCAGGTGAAGGTGCGGGGTTTCCGTATCGAGCTGGGCGAGATCGAGGCCGTGCTGCTGGCGCGGGAGGGCGTCGGCCAGGCCGCCGTGGTGGTCCGTTCCGACCGGCCTGACGATCAGCGACTGGTGGCGTACGCCGTTCCCGAGGCCGGTGCCCGGCTCGACGGGGCGGAGCTTCGCCGATCAGTCGGCGGGGAACTGCCGGACTATATGGTCCCGGCCGCGGTGGTCGTTCTGGACCAGCTCCCGCTGACGGTGAACGGCAAGCTCGACCGCAGGGCGCTGCCCACTCCGTACTTCGCCGCGGCGGTCACGGACGACGCCCCCCGAACCCCTCGGGAAGAGGACCTCTGTCGTTTGTTTGCTGAGGTTCTTGGGGTGCCTCGGGTGGGTATTCATGACAGTTTCTTTGATTTGGGTGGGCATTCGTTGTTGGCGACTCGGTTGATTAGTCGTATTGAGGGGGTGTTGGGTGTTCGTTTTTCGGTGAGGGATTTGTTTGAGTGGCCGTCGGTTGCTGGTTTGGTGGGTCTTGGTCGTGGTGGGGGTGTTCGGTCTGGTGTGGTGCGGG
>NZ_BAAASB010000062.1:0-2309 GCF_039532665.1 Streptomyces amakusaensis
AATCTGCTCCGTGGACTACTGGGTCGAACACGTCCGCCGACCCGTCCGCTTCACCGACGCCATCCACACCCTCAACGACCAGGGCATCGACAACCTCCTCGAACTCGGACCCGACGCCACCCTCTCCACAATGGTCGAGGACATCCCGGCCGCCTCCGCCCTGCGCAGAGACCGTCCCGAACCCCAGCAACTCATCACCGCCCTCGCCCACCTCCACGTCAACGGCACCACCATCGACTGGACCACCTACTACCAAAACACCGAAACCCACCCCATCCAGCTCCCCACCTACGCCTTCCAACACGAGCGCTACTGGCTTGAGCCCGTCTCCTCCGGCACATACATCGCGCCGATCATCGAGCACCGGACCTCAAGAAACAGGGAGGAGGGCGCGGCCGAGCTGATCGCAGAGCTTGACGCACTCGGCGAGACCGAGCGGGACCAGCGGCTGCTGCGGCTCGTACGCGAACAGCTCGCCGGAGTCCTCGGCTATGCCGACCCCGACAGCGTCGGGGCCGGCCAGGTCTTCACCGAGCTGGGCCTGACCTCCATGACCGCTGTCGAGCTTCGCAATCGTCTCAATGCCGCGACCGGTCTGCGGATCCCCGCCACGGTCGGCTTCGACTATCCGACGCCCGAGGCCGTCGCCGCGTATCTGAAGGCCGAACTCCTCGGATCCGACTCCGTCCGGCGGACCTTCGCCACCACCCGCACGAGCGACGAGCCGATAGCGATCGTGGGAATGGCCTGCCGCTACCCCGGGGGCGTCGGCTCCCCCGAGGATCTGTGGCAGCTCGTCGCCGACGGCGTCGACGCCATCGGCCCCCTCCCCACCCGGCGCGGTTGGGCCGAGGACCTCTACGACCCGGACCCGGAGGCCAAGGGCAAGAGCTACACCCGCGAAGGCGGCTTCCTCTACAACGCCGACGCCTTCGACGCGGGCTTCTTCGGAATCTCACCACGCGAAGCCCTCGGCATGGACCCCCAGCAGCGACTCCTGCTGGAGACGGCCTGGGAGGCGTTCGAACGTGCCGGCATCGACCCGGAGGCCGTGCGCGGCGACCAGATCGGTGTCTTCGCCGGAGGCAACGGGGCCGACTACGCGACGATGATGACCCGAGCCCCCGAAGGCGTCGACGGCTATCTGATGACCGGCAATGCCGCCAGCGTCGTCGCCGGTCGCATCGCGTACGCGTTCGGCCTCGAAGGCCCGGCCATGACCGTGGACACGGCGTGCTCGTCCTCGCTGGTCGCCCTGCACCTCGCCGCGCAGGCCCTGCGCTCGGGCGAGTGCTCCATGGCCCTCGTCGGCGGTGTGACGGTCATGTCCACGCCCGGCACGTTCATCGAGTTCAGCCGCCAGCGCGGGCTGGCACCGGACGGTCGGTGCAAGGCGTTCTCCGCCGACGCCGACGGTACGGGGTGGGCCGAGGGCACCGGCATGCTGCTCGTCGAGCCGCTCTCCCAGGCCCGGCGCAAGGGTCGCAAGGTGCTGGCCGTCGTACGCGGCAGCGCCGTCAACCAGGACGGCGCGTCCAACGGCCTCACCGCCCCCAACGGCCCCTCCCAGCAGCGCGTCATCCGCCAGGCACTCGCCAACGCCCGTCTGAACCCCGCCGACATCGACGCGGTCGAGGCCCACGGCACAGGCACCCGCCTCGGCGACCCGATCGAGGCCGAAGCCCTGCTCGCCACCTACGGACAGGAACGCGGCGACCAGGGCCCCCTGCTCCTCGGATCCCTGAAGTCGAACATCGGCCACGCACAGGCCGCCGCCGGTGTGGGCGGCGTCATCAAAATGGTCATGGCCATGCACCACGGCTCACTCCCGAAAACCTTGCACGTCGGTGAGCCGTCGCCGCTGATCGACTGGTCCGCCGGTGAGATCGAGCTGCTGACCGAGGCCCGGGACTGGCCGGAGACCGGCCGTGCCCGCAGGGCCGCCGTCTCCTCCTTCGGAGCCAGTGGGACGAATGCGCATGTGGTGCTGGAGCAGGCACCGGAGGTGGAGGAAGCCGCCGTCAAGGGTGCGGTTCCGGCGGTGGTGCCGTGGATCGTGTCCGGCCGAACGCCCGAAGCCCTGCGGGACCAGATCGAGCGCCTGCGCGCCTTCGCCGACGACTCCGACGCACGCCCGGTCGACATCGGCGCGTCGCTGGTCTCCTCACGCTCGCTGTTCGAGCACCGGGCCGTGATCATCGGCGACCAGACCGTCGAAGGCACGGCAGGAGCCGGACGGGTCGCCGTCATGTTCACCGGCCAGGGCTCACAACGAGCCGGCATGGGCCAGGAACTCTACGAGACCTACC
>NZ_BAAASB010000063.1:0-2191 GCF_039532665.1 Streptomyces amakusaensis
TCGCCCCACCACGCTGCGCCAACTCCACCAACCGCGCATGCGTACCAGCACCCACCCGCACCGAAGCCGTACCACCACGGAACGACGACACACCCGGCCGCCGACGATCCACCGGCAACACCAGCTCTTCCGGAGCCCCTTCCAGGGCCTGCCGCCAGTAGTCGAGCTGCGCGCTGATCAGGCTGTCCGGGTCGTCCAGTTCGCCCAGCTCGTCGCGCTGCCAGAGCGCGTAGTCCGCGTACTGCACGGGCAGCGGGTCCCAGCCGGGGGCCCGGCCTTCGCCGCGTGCTCCGTAGGCGAACCGCAGGTCGCGCGTCAGCACGCCCATCGACCAGCCGTCGGACGCGACATGGTGGACCACGATCAGCAGCACATGCTCCGTGGGGCCGATCCGCATCAGCCAGGTCCGCCAGGGCAGATCGACGCTGAGGTCGAAGCCCCGGAGCGAGTGCGCCGCGAGCGTCTCCTCGAGTTCGGCCTCGGTGGTCTCCACGATCTCCAGCCGGGGCCGGCCCGCCGCGCCCGCGACGATCTCCTGACGCGGGGTGCCGTTCGTCTCGGGGAAGACGGTCCGCAGGCTCTCGTGCCGGTCGGCCACATCGCCGAGAGCCGCCTCCAGCGCGACCACGTCCAGCTCGCCCGACATCTTGAGTGCCATCGGCAGGTTGTAGCCCGCGCCCTCGCCCACGCCCTCCAGCCGGTTGAGGAACCACATCCGCTGCTGCGCGTAGGACAGCGGCAGCACATCCGGCCGAGGCTGCGGTGTCAGGGCGGTACGGGTCTCGCCGTCCGTGGCGTCGATCAGGCCGGCCACTCCCGCCACGGTCGGCGCGGCGAACAGATCCCGGATGCTGACCTCGGCGTCCAGGGTCGAGCGGATCTGGGAGACCAGCCGCATCGCGAGCAGCGAGTCACCACCGAGGTCGAACCAGGAGGTCTCCGCGCCGACCCGGTCCAGTCCGAGGATCTCGCCGAAGAGCGCGGCGACGGCCTCCTCCGTCGGTGTGGCGGCGGCCCGGCTCTCGGCCAGCGCCTCGAAGTCGGGCGCGGGCAGCGCGGCCCGGTCCAGTTTGCCGTTGACGGTGACCGGCAGGGCGTCCAGGACGACGACCGCCGCCGGAACCATGTAGTCGGGGAGCCGGGAGCCGACGAACTCGCGCAGGATCCCGCTGTCGATCGAACCGTCGGCGGCGGGGACGGTGTACGCCACCAGCCGCTTGTCACCCGGCCGGTCCTCGCGGACGATCACGGCGACCTGACCGACACTCTCGTGCCCGGCGAGGACCGACTCGATCTCACCCGGCTCCACCCGGAAGCCGCGGATCTTCACCTGCTCGTCCGCACGCCCCGCGAAGACCAGCTCACCACCCGCCGTCCACCGGACCAAGTCACCAGTGCGATACATCCGCACACCCACCTCGAACGGGCTCGCCACGAACCGCTCCGACGTCAGCCCCGGCCGGCCGAGATAGCCGCGCGCCAGCCCCGGACCCGACACATACAGCTCCCCCGCCACCCCGACCGGCACCGGCTGGAGGAACCCGTCCAGCACATAGGCCCTGGTGTTGCCGAGCGGACGTCCGATCGGCACCGGGCTGGTCTCACCCACCGGGGAGAGCGCTCCGCTCATCGACGCGCAGACGGTGACCTCGGTCGGGCCGTAGGCGTTGACCAGCCGCAGGCCGGCCGACCAGCGCTCGACCAGCGACGGCGGGCAGACCTCGCCCGCCACGACCAGGCTGACGACGCTCTCCGGCAGCTGCCGCACGGGCGCGAGCACCGACGGCGGCACGGTCACATGGGTCACGCCGAAGGATTCCGCGACCTCTTCGAGGGAACCGTGCGGCGGGAGGCTCTCCGCGTCGGCCACCACCAGCGCGGCACCCGACAGGAGGGCCATGCACAGCTCCCACACCGAGGCGTCGAAGCTCAGCGAGGAGAGCTGGAGCACCCGGGAGTCGGGGCCGACACCCAGTCCGGTCATCTGGGCGGCGACGAGGTTGCCCAGGCCGCGATGGGACACGACCACACCCTTGGGTCGGCCCGTGGAGCCGGAGGTGTAGGTGACGTACGCGACATCGTCCAGACCGGCCCGCTCCACCACACCGGGATCAAGGCCGGGCTCAGGTTCGGTCGCGGGGTCGAAGACCCAGGACGCCGTACCCTCCGGCACCAGCGGACCAGTCCCCTC
>NZ_BAAASB010000064.1:0-2068 GCF_039532665.1 Streptomyces amakusaensis
TGCTGCGCCGGACCGTTCGGCGCCGTCAGACCATTCGACGCACCGTCCTGATTGATCGCCGAACCACGCACCACCGCCAACACCCGATGACCCAGACGCCGCGCATCCGACAACCGCTCCAGCAACAACACCCCGACACCCTCGGCGGGACCGAAGCCGTCGGCCGCGGCGGAGAACGACTTGCACTTGCCGTCCCTGGACAGGGCGCGCTGCCGGGAGAACTGGATGAAGGTGCCGGGGTTGGCCATGACGGTGACCCCGGCGGCGAGGGCCTGTGAGCACTCGCCGTTCCGCAGCGCCTGAACGGCGAGGTGGAGCGCGACGGAGGAGGAGGAGCAGGCGGTGTCGACGGTCACCGCGGGACCGTTGAGTCCAAAGGTGTAGGCGACCCGGCCGGAGGTGACGCTGGTGGCGACGCCGGTGAGGAGGAAGCCCTCGACCTCCAGCGGGGACTCGTGCTGCCGGGCCCCGTACTCCTGGCCCATGGTGCCGACGAAGACGCCCGTGGTGCTTCCCTCCAGATCGCCGACGGGGATCCCGGCGTCCTCGAACGCCTCCCAGGAGGCCTCCAGCAGCACGCGCTGCTGGGGGTCCATCGCCAGCGCCTCACGGGGGCTGATGCCGAAGACCTCGGGGTCGAAGTCGCCGGGCTTGCCGAGGAATCCGCCGTACCGGGTGTAGCTGGTGCCGGGGCGGGTCATCTCGGGGTCGTAGACACGGTCGAGGTCCCAGCCCCGGTCCGTGGGGAACGGCGAGAGGGCGGACTCCTCGCCCTCGACCAGCCGCCACAGCTCCTCGGGGGAGTCCGCGCCGGGGTAGCGGCAGGCCATGCCGACGATGACGATCGGGTCGTCCCCGGTGTCCCGGCGCTCGGCCGTCTCCGTCTCGGTGCGGATGCCGAGTGCCTCCTCGCGCAGATGGCGGGCGAGGATCTGCGGGGTCGGGAAGTCGTAGAGGACCGTCTTGGGCAGTTCGACGCCGACGGAGGAGACGAGCTGATCGCGGAGGCGGACGGCGGTGAGGGACTCGAAGCCGAGGTCCCGGAACGAGACCGTGGGATCGATCTCCTCGTCCGCGGAGTGCCCGAGCACCGCAGCGACATGGGCGAGCACGGAGCGGAGGGCGACCCTGCGCTGCTCGGCCTCGGTGAGCCCTTCGAGCCGGCGCAGCCAGGCGGAGGGCTGGGCGGCCCCCTCGTCCTCGGTGTGCGCCGGAGCGGCGTCGACGGCTCCGGTGGCGGCTCCGGTGGCGGCGCTGTCCAGCCAGTAGCGCCGGCGCTGGAAGGCGTAGGTCGGCAGGGGGACCCGGTCGGCCCCGGTGCCGGCGAACACGGCGCTCCAGTCGACGGACAGACCGCGCACATGGCCCTCGGCCAGGCTGGTCAGAAGCCGTCGGGGACCGCCGTCGTCGCGGCCGAGCGTGCCGACGGCGACGGCGTCGGCCCCGTGGGAGCCGATGATGTCCGTGAGCGAGGCGGTGAGCACGGGGTGCGGGCTCACCTCGACGAACGCGCCGAAGCCCTGGGTGATCAGGGCCTCGGCGGTCCGCTGGAACTCGACGGTGCTCCGGAGGTTGCGGAACCAGTACTCCGCGTCGAGGGCCGCCGTGTCGAGCACTCCGCCGGTGACGGTGGAGTGGAAGGCGACGGGGGCCGACACCGGGGCGATGTCGGCGAGTTCGGCGAGCAGCCGGTCCCGGACGGCCTCGACCTGCGGCGCGTGCGAGGCGTAGGTGACGGGGAGCCGCCGGACCCGGGCCCCCTCCGCCTCGGCCCGGGCCAGGGCCTCGTCCAGGGCGACGGGGTCGCCGGAGATGACGGTGGCGGCCGGTCCGTTGACCACGGCGACGGAGAGGGTGTCGGCCCAGGGGCGCAGCAGTCGTTCGGTGTCCTCGCGGCCGAGGGTCACGGAGGCCATGGCGCCGAGGCCCTCGATGGCGAGCAGGGCTCGGCTGCGGAGGGCGACGACGCGGGCGGCGTCCTCCAGACTGAGCGCGCCGGCGACATGCGCCGCCGCGATCTCACCCTGGGAATGCCCCACCACCGCCGCCGGACGCACCCCCAGCGACT
>NZ_BAAASB010000065.1:0-2020 GCF_039532665.1 Streptomyces amakusaensis
CCCTCACCGCCGAACGCTTCACCGCCAACCCCCACGGCACCCCCGGCACCCGCATGTACCGCACCGGCGACCTCGCACGACGACGCACCGACGGACACATCGAATTCCTCGGACGAGCCGACGACCAAATCAAAATCCGCGGCTTCCGCATCGAACTCGGCGAAATCGAAACCGCCCTCACCCACCACCCCCACGTCACCACCGCCACCGTCATCCTCCGGGACGACCGGCTCATCGCCTACACGACCGGAACCGCCGAACCGGCCGCGCTCCGCGCGGCGCTCATCGGCGAGCTGCCGGAGTACATGGTCCCGGCCGTGATCATGAACCTGGACGAGCTGCCGACCAATGTGAACGGCAAGCTCGACCGCGCCGCCCTCCCCGCGCCCGAGGCCGCGTCCATCACGCTGTCCCGTGCGCCGCAGGGCCCTCAGGAGACCCTGCTCGCCGGGATCTTCGCGGAGGTCCTGGAGCTGGACGGAGTGGGCGCGGAGGACGACTTCTTCCGGCTCGGCGGACACTCGCTGCTGGCGACCAGGGTGGTGGCCCGGGTGCGGGCCGCCGGGATCGCCTGTTCCGTACGGGATGTGTTCGAGGCGCGTACGGTCGCCGCCCTCGCGGCCCGCCTCGGTGGCGGATCCGCCGTCGAGCGGCCCGCGCTGACCGGCGCGGCCACCAGGCCGGAGCGGCTGCCGCTCTCCTACGCCCAGCGCAGGCTGTGGTTCCTGGACCAGATGGAGGGCCGGGGCAGCACCTACAACGTGCCGTTCGCGGTACGGCTGCGCGGCGCGCTCGACATCCCCGCGCTGGAGGCCGCCGTACACGATGTGATCACCCGCCACGAAGCCCTGCGTACCCTCTTCGCCGAGCACGAGGGCGAGCCCTACCAGCGCGTTCTGCGCCCGGAGGACGCACAGGTCCCCTTCACCGTGGCCGAGGTGGCCGAGGACGAGCCGGCGGCGCGGGTCGACGCGGCGTCGGAGGAGGTCTTCGATCTGACGGTGGACGTACCGGTGCGGGTGACGCTGCTGCGCACCGCCGAGGACGACCACACCCTCGTCCTGCTGATCCACCACATCGCCACCGACGAATGGTCCACCGGGCCCCTGCTCGGCGACCTGGACACCGCCTACCGGGCCCGGCTCGCGGGCGGGGCACCGGAGTTCACCCCGCTGCCCGTCCAGTACGCCGACTACGCCCTCTGGCAGCACGAACTCCTCACCGACACCCCCCTCGCCACCGCACAGACCGAACACTGGCGCACCACCCTCGCCGGGCTCCCCGACGAGCTGCCCCTGCCCACCGACCGGCCACGACCCGCGACCCCCAGCCACGCGGGCGACACGATCGAGGCGGAGCTGTCACCGGAGCTGGTGGCGGCGCTGGACGGGCTGGTCCGGGAGAGCGGCGCGACGATGTTCATGGTGGTGCACGCGGCGGTCGCCGCGCTGCTGCACCGGCTCGGCGCGGGCGACGACATCCCCCTCGGCAGCCCCGTCGCGGGCCGGGGCGAAACCGCCCTCGACGACCTGGTCGGCTTCTTCGTCAATACAGTGGTGCTGCGCGCCGACCTCTCCGGCGACCCGACCTTCGCCGAACTCCTCGACCGGGTCCGCACCACCGACCTGGCGGCGCTCGACCACACCGATCTCCCGTTCGACAGCGTCGTGGAGACTGTCAACCCCGAGCGCTCCCTGAACCGCCACCCGCTCTTCCAGACAATGGTGGCGTACGAGGGCGGCGGGCCGGACCTCACCCGGCTCTTCGGCACGGAGGCGGAGGAGCTGCGGATCCTGGCCGGGGCCGCCAAGTTCGACCTGGACATCCTCTTCCGGCGGACACACCCGGAGGGTGCGGGGAGCGAAGGGATGGTCTGCGGGATCCGTTACGCGACGGATCTCTTCGACCGGGTGACGGTCGGGACGCTCGCCGACCGGCTGCTGAGGCTGCTGGAACAGGCCGTCGCCGACCCGACCCGTCCGATCGCCGCGCTCGAACTCCTCGACGAAGCCGAACAGGC
>NZ_BAAASB010000066.1:0-1965 GCF_039532665.1 Streptomyces amakusaensis
CGGCTGAGGGGATCGCCGCGCGGTTCGTTCGGTTGCTGGAGGCGGTCGCGGGGGATCCTGATGTGCGGATCGGCCGGCTGGACGTTCTCTCCGAGGACGAACGCCATCTCCTGCTGACGGAATGGAACCGGACGGATCGGCCGCTCCCCGAAGCGGCGAACACGCTCCACCAGTGCTTCGCCGACCAGGTCGCCCGTACCCCGTCGGCCGTCGCCGTGCGCTCGGACGACGAGACCCTGACGTACCGGGAACTCGATCTGCGAGCCGCCGGCCTCGCGCGACGGCTCGTCGAGGCAGGGGTGGGACCCGAGGCGATCGTCGGCGTACTGCTGCCGCGCTCCCCCGAACTCCTTGTCTCCTTCCTCGCCGTGCTCAAGGCCGGAGCCGCCTATCTGCCGCTGGACACCAAGGAACCGGAATCGCGCAGGCGACGGCTGCTCGCGGAGACCGGGGCCCGATGGGTGCTGACCGACACCGCGACCCGGGAGCGTCACCGGCTCCCGGACGAGGTGCTGCCCATCGCCGTGGACGAGCCCAGGGAATCGACCGGGGAGAGCGGACACGCGCTCCCCGCCCCCGGAGATCCCCGGCAGCTCGCCTACGTCATGTACACCTCCGGGTCGAGCGGTGAGCCGAAGGGAGTGTCCGTCCCCCACTCCGCCGTGGTCCAGCTCGCGCACGACAGCTGCTGGCGCGGCGGGGACCACCATCGTGTCCTCTTCCACTCACAGCACTCCTTCGACGCCTCCACCTATGAGATCTGGGTTCCGCTGCTCTCCGGCGGCGAAGTCGTCGTGGCCCCGCCCGTACCGCTGGACGCTGCTCAGCTGAAGCGGCTGACCGGCGACGGCAGGGTCACCGGACTCTGGCTCACCGCGGGTCTCTGCCATCTCATCGCCCAGGAGAGCCCCGAGTCGCTGTCCGGGGTGAGGGAGCTGTGGGTCGGCGGGGACGTCGTCGACCCGGACGCGGTACGGCGCGTTCGGGCGGCGTGCCCGGGGCTCAA
Source organism: Streptomyces amakusaensis (assembly GCF_039532665.1). Taxonomy (NCBI): domain Bacteria; kingdom Bacillati; phylum Actinomycetota; class Actinomycetes; order Kitasatosporales; family Streptomycetaceae; genus Streptomyces; species Streptomyces amakusaensis. The sequence goes on from NZ_BAAASB010000066.1 coordinate 1,007, forward strand.
GGTGGTCGACGGCTACGGCCCCACGGAGAACACCACCTTCACCACCCACTACCGCGTTCCCGCCGGCGGACTCGGCGACCGCCACACGGTTCCCATCGGCGGGCCGCTCGACAACACCCGTGTATATGTCCTGGACACGGGCCTGAGCCCGGTGCCCGTGGGGGTGATCGGCGAGCTGTACGCGTCGGGCGCGGGCCTCGCGCGAGGGTATGTGCGCCGGCCGTCGCTGACCGCGGAGCGGTTCGTCGCCGATCCGTACGGTCCGGCGGGCACCCGGATGTACCGGACGGGGGACCTGGCGCGATGGCGTGCGGACGGTGAGCTGGAGTATGTCGGGCGGGCCGACGACCAGGTCAAGGTACGGGGCTTCCGCATCGAACCCGGCGAGATCGAGGCCGCACTGCTCCGCGACGCCCGGGTGGCCCAGGCCGCCGCTCTGGTCCGCTCCGACCGGCCGGGCGAGAAGCGTCTCGTGGCCTATGCCGTCCCCGAGCACGGCACCCGGCTCGACGGCACCGAACTCCGCCGGGGTCTCGGCGAGGAACTGCCGGACTATCTGGTCCCCGCCGCCGTGGTCGTGCTGGACCGGCTGCCGCTGACCGTGAACGGGAAGCTCGACCGCGGCGCCCTCCCCGCGCCGGACTTCGCCGCCGCCGTGACCGGCCGGGCCCCCCGCACCCCCGTCGAAGAGACCCTGTCCCGGCTCTTCGCCGAAGTTCTGGGGTTGCCCGAGGTGGGTGTCGAGGACGGTTTCTTCGATCTCGGGGGCGACAGCATTCTCTCGATCCAGCTGGTGAGCCGTGCCCGGGAGGCCGGTCTGGTCATCACTCCCCGTGAGGTTTTTCAGCGTCAGTCGGTGGGTGGGTTGGCGGTGGTGGCGCGGGATGTGGGTGTGGTGGGGGTGGTGGGTGATGGTGAGGGTGTGGGGGTGTTGCCGTTGACGCCGGTGATGTTTGGGT
>NZ_BAAASB010000067.1:0-1852 GCF_039532665.1 Streptomyces amakusaensis
GGAGAGCCGGCGTGAGCTTGAGGATTGTTGTCTGTGTGAAGTATGTGCCCGATGCGGCGGGGGACCGGCGTTTCGCGGGGGATCTGACGGTGGACCGTGAGGGTGTGGACGGTTTGCTGTCGGAGCTGGACGAGTACGCGGTGGAGCAGGCGTTGCGGATCGCCGAGGCGTCGGAGGACGGGGCGGAGGTGACGGTGGTGACGGTGGGTCCGGAGGATGCGCGGGAGGCGGTCGCGAAGGGGTTGCGGATGGGTGCGGACCGGGGGGTGCATGTCGAGGACGGTGCTGTGCACGGTTCGGATGTGATGGGGACGTCGCTGGTGCTGGCGCGTGCGGTGGAGAAGGCCGGTTTCGATCTCGTGGTGTGCGGGATGGCGTCGACGGACGGTGCGATGGGTGTGCTGCCGGCTCTGCTGGCGGAGCGGTTGGGGGTGGCGCAGGTGTCGTTGTTGTCGGAGGTGTCGGTCGCGGGGGGTGTGGTGCGGGGGCGCCGGGACGGTGACAGTGCTTCGGAGGTGCTGGAGGCCGGGTTGCCGGCGGTGGTGTCGGTGACGGACCAGTCGGGTGAGGCGCGGTATCCGTCGTTCAAGGGGATCATGGCGGCGAAGAAGAAGCCGGTGGTGTCGTGGGATCTGGATGATCTGGGTGTGGATGCCGGTGAGGTGGGGCCGGCGGGTGCGTGGACGGTGGTGGATTCGGTGGTGGAGCGTGCGGCGCGGGGTGCGGGCACGGTGGTGAAGGACGAGGGTGAGGGCGGCCGTGGGGCGGGTGCGTTCCTCGCGGGGCGGAAGTTCGTCTGAGCGTCGTCCCGCTGTGGTGCGGGGTGGGTGTGGTGTTCGGTTCTGTTGTCGGTTCCGTTGTCGTTTCTGGTGCAGGAGATTGACGTTTCATGGCTGATGTTCTCGTCCTGGTCGATCATGTGGGTGGTGCGGTCCGCAAGCCCGTGCTGGAGGTTTTGACGCTGGCGCGGCGGCTGGGTGATCCGGTCGCGGTGGTGCTGGGTGCGGGTGCGGGTGGTGCCGCGGGTGTGCTGGGTGAGCACGGTGCGGTGCGGGTGCTGGTGTGTGAGGCTCCTGAGGTGGAGGAGTCGCTGGTGGTGGGGCGGGTGGATGCTCTGGAGGCGGCGTTCGGGGCGTTGGTGGATCCGGTGGCGGTGCTGGTGCCGTCGTCGGGTGAGGGTCGTGAGGTGGCGGCGCGGCTGGCGGTGCGGGTGGGGTCGGGTCTGCTGACGGACGCGGTGGATGTGGTCGGGGGTGAGGAGGGGCCGGTGGTGACGCAGTCGGTGTTCGCGGCGGGGTTCACGGCGGTGTCGCGGGTGTCGCGGGGGGTGCCGGTGATCACGGTGAAGCCGAATTCGGCGCCGGTGGAGGCTTCGGCGGCGGCGGGTGCGGTGGAGGTGCTGGAGGTGGAGTTCTCGGGGCGTCCGGCGGCGCGGGTGGTGTCGCGGACGCCGCGTGAGGCGTCGGGCCGGCCGGAGCTGACCGAGGCGGCGGTCGTGGTGTCGGGCGGGCGGGGTCTGGGGGGTGCGGAGAACTTCGCGCTGGTCGAGGCCCTCGCCGACTCCCTGGGCGGGGCGGTGGGCGCGTCGCGGGCTGCGGTCGACGCGGGCTGGTATCCGCATTCCCAGCAGGTCGGGCAGACGGGCAGGAGTGTCTCGCCCCAGTTGTACATCGCCGTGGGTATCTCGGGCGCGATCCAGCACCGGGCCGGTATGCAGACCTCGAAGACCATCGTCGCGGTGAACAAGGATCCCGAGGCCCCGATCTTCGACCTCGCCGACTACGGCGTCGTCGGAGACCTCTTCACCGTCCTGCCCCAACTCACCGAAGACATCAACCACCGCAAGAACTGA
>NZ_BAAASB010000068.1:0-1834 GCF_039532665.1 Streptomyces amakusaensis
CGTGAGGTTTTTCAGCGTCAGTCGGTGGGTGGGTTGGCGGTGGTGGCGCGGGATGTGGGTGTGGTGGGGGTGGTGGGTGATGGTGAGGGTGTGGGGGTGTTGCCGTTGACGCCGGTGATGTTTGGGTTTGGTGGGGTGGGTGGTCCGGGGTTTGAGGGGTTTTGTCAGTCGGTGGTGGTGAGGGTGCCGGGTGGTGTGGGTTTGGGTGTGGTGAGGGGTGTGGTGCAGGCGGTGTTGGATCGTCACGATGTGTGGCGGTCGCGGTTGGTGGGGGTGGGGGAGGGGTGGGGTTTGGATGTGGGGGGTGTGGGGGTGGTGCGGGCGGTTGATTGTGTGCGGCGGGTGGATGCGTGGGGTGTGTCGGATGCTGATTTGGGTGTGTTGGTGGGGTCGGTGGGGCGTGAGGTTGCGGGGGAGTTGGATCCGGTTGGTGGGGTGATGGTGCGGTTTGTGTGGTTCGACCGGGGTGGTGTGGTTCCGGGGCGGTTGTTGGTGGTGGCGCATCATCTGGTGGTTGATGGGGTGTCGTGGCGGGTGGTGGTGTCGGATCTGGGGGTGGCGTGGGGGGCGTTGTCGGAGGGTCGGGTGGTGGTTCTGCCGGGGGTGGGGACGTCGTTTCGGCGGTGGGCGCGGTTGTTGGTTGAGGAGGCTTCGGGGGTGGGTCGGGTGGGGGAGCTGGGTTTGTGGTCGGGGGTGTTGTCGGGTCCTGATGTGGTGGTGGGTTCGCGTCGTTTGGATGCGGGTCGGGATGTGGTGGGTTCGGCGGTGTCGTTGTCGTGGGTGTTGCCGGCGGGGGTGTCGTCGGGGTTGTTGTCGCGGGTGTCGTCGGTGTTCTTCTGTGGTGTGGACGAGGTGTTGCTGGCGGGGTTGGCGGTGGCGTTCGGCCGCTGGTCCGGGTTCGGCGGTGGGGCTGGTGCGGGGTCGTTGTTGGTGGATGTGGAGGGGCATGGTCGGGAGGAGTTCGTGGCGGGGGTGGATCTGTCGCGGACGGTGGGGTGGTTTACGGGGGTGTATCCGGTCCGTCTGAACACGGGCACGGACGCGGGTGTGGGTGGGGTGTTGAAGGGGGTGAAGGAGTCGGTTCGGGGGGTTCCGGACGGTGGTGTGGGGTTTGGTTTGTTGCGTTATTTGAATGTTGAGACGGGGCGGGTGCTGGCGGGTTTGCCGTCGGCGTCGGTGGCGTTCAATTATTTGGGTCGTTTTCCTGCGGGGCGGGATGAGGACTGGGCTCCTGCGGTGGAGGCGGGGGTGTTGGGTGGTGGTGCGGATGAGCGGATGCCGTTGACGCATGCTCTCGCGGTGAACGCGGTGACGCGTGATCTTCCGGAGGGGCCGGAGGTTTCCTTCACTCTTACCTGGGCCGGCGAGGTGCTGACCGGGAGCCAAGTGCAGGAACTCGGGGATGTGTGGGTGGCTGCTCTGGCCGAGTTGGTGGAGGAGGCGGAGCGTCCGGGTGCTGGGGGGCGGACGCCGTCGGATCTTCCGTTGGTGACTCTCACCCAAACCGAAATCGACCAGATAGCCCAGCTGTAGCGAAGAACTCTCCTTCCGCCGCTCGATAGCCGTCCGGAGCGAACGAGCGCTCCTTTGGCATGCCCGTTTTCCATGAGAGAGGTACTCCAAATGCAGCAGGGATTCCAGGATATTTTGCCTTTGTCGCCGTTGCAGGAGGGGTTGTTGTTTCATGCGGTGTATGACGTGGAGGGTCCGGATGTGTATGTGGTGCAGTTGGTTTTCGGGTTGGAGGGGAGGGTTGATGCTGGTCGGTTGAGGGGTGCGGCGGAGGCGTTGTTGGTGCGTTATCCGCAGGTGGGTGCGCGGTTTGTGGTGCGGG
>NZ_BAAASB010000069.1:0-1508 GCF_039532665.1 Streptomyces amakusaensis
TTGATTAGTCGTATTGAGGGGGTGTTGGGTGTTCGTTTTTCGGTGAGGGATTTGTTTGAGTGGCCGTCGGTTGCTGGTTTGGTGGGTCTTGGTCGTGGTGGGGGTGTTCGGTCTGGTGTGGTGCGGGTGGTGCGGCCGGATGTGGTGCCGTTGTCTTTTGCGCAGCGGCGTTTGTGGTTTTTGAATCGTTTGGATGGTTCGGGGGGTACGTACAATATTCCGTTTGTGGTGCGGTTGTTGGGTGAGTTGGATTTGGGGGCGCTTGAGCTGGCTTTGGGTGATGTGGTGGGTCGGCATGAGAGTTTGCGGACGGTGTTTCCTGATGTGGGGGGTGTTCCGTGTCAGGTGGTGTTGGGTGTGGATCGGGTGGATGTGGGTTTGTCGGTGGTTGGGGTTGGTGTTGGGGGGTTGGCTGCTGGTTTGGACGAGGTGGCGGGTGAGGGGTTTGATCTTTCGGTTGATGTGCCGTTTCGGGTGCGGTTGTTCGGTGTGGGGGAGGGGGTTCATGTTCTGTCGGTGGTGATTCATCATGTTGCGGCTGATGGTGAGTCGGTGGTGCCGTTTTTGGGTGATCTTTTGGAGGCGTATCGGGCTCGGTGTGGTGGTGGGGTTCCTGGTTGGTCGGTGTTGCCGGTGCAGTATGTGGATTATGCGTTGTGGCAGCGTGAGTTGTTGGGTGAGGAGGGTGATTCGGGGAGTGTTGGGGGTGGTCAGTTGGAGTATTGGCGTGGGGTTTTGGAGGGGTTGCCTGAGGAGTTGGTGTTGCCGTTCGATCGTTCTCGTCCGGTGGTGGCGAGTCATCGGGGTGGGATGGTTGGTTTTGGTTTGAGTGCTGGTGTTCATGGTGGGTTGCTGGATGTGGCTCGGGTGGGTGGTGCGAGTTTGTTCATGGTGGGTCAGGCTGGTTTTGCGGTGTTGTTGTCGCGGTTGGGGGCGGGTTCGGATATTCCGTTGGGTAGTCCTGTGGCGGGGCGTGGTGATGAGGTGTTGGAGGGGTTGGTCGGTTTCTTTGTGAATACGTTGGTGTTTCGGGTTGATGTGTCGGGTGATCCGTCTTTCCGTGAGGTGGTGGGGCGGGTTCGGGATGTGGATTTAGCTGGGTTGGAGCATCAGGATTTGCCGTTTGAGCGGTTGGTCGAGGTGTTGAATCCGGTTCGTTCGATGGCGCGGCATCCGTTGTTTCAGGTGTTGTTCACGGTTCAGGGGGATCCTCGGCCGGTGGTGGAGTTGCCGGGGTTGCGGGTGGAGGCGGAGGTTGTTTCTCGGGGGGTGGCTAAGTTTGATTTGTCGGTGGGGTTGGTGGAGCGGTTCGGTGTTGATGGTGCTCCGGCGGGGTTGGATGGTTTTCTGGAGTATGCGAGTGATCTTTTTGATCGGGGGACGGCTGAGGGGATCGCCGCGCGGTTCGTTCGGTTGCTGGAGGCGGTCGCGGGGGATCCTGATGTGCGGATCGGCCGGCTGGACGTTCTCTCCGAGGACGAACGCCATCTCCTGCTGACGGAATGGAA
>NZ_BAAASB010000070.1:0-1450 GCF_039532665.1 Streptomyces amakusaensis
CGATCGCGTCGGGTGAGGAGCGGCGGGAGCCGGAGGCGTTGGCGGAGATGATCCGCACCTCCGGTGTCGAGGTCGCGAGCGTCGTCCCCTCACTCCTCGGGGTCCTCGACCCGGCGGCGGTGCCCGGTGTACGGAACTGGGTCCTCGGAGCCGAGCGGCTCAATGCCGATCTGGCGAGTCGGTGGCTCGCTGGTTCGCGGGTGTGGAACACGTACGGTCCGACGGAGGCGACCGTCATCACCACCGCCGTTCCGCTGGACGCGGGGATGACCCCGGACGATCAGCCTCCGGCGATCGGGAGCCCGATCGGCAATGCCCGGGTCTTCGTCCTGGACGGTTTCCTCCAGCCGGTTCCGGTGGGGGTGACGGGTGAGCTGTATGTCGCGGGCGCGGGTCTGGCGCGTGGTTATGCGGGGCGTGCGGATCTGACGGCGGAGCGTTTCGTGGCGAGCCCCTTCGGCGGGCGGATGTACCGTTCCGGGGACCTGGCTCGTTGGAGTGCGGACGGTCAGTTGTGGTTCGTGGGGCGTGCGGATGAGCAGGTGAAGATCCGTGGCTTCCGTGTCGAGCCGGGTGAGATCGAAGCGGTCCTGGCCGGGCACGAGTCGGTGGGTCAGGTCGCGGTGGTGGTGCGTGAGGACCGGCCGGGTGACAAGCGCCTGGTGGCGTATGTGGTGGCCGCTGAAACCGTGGACGTGGCGGTGCTGCGGGAGTTCGTTGGCGGCCGACTGCCGGAGTACATGATTCCGGCAGCGTTCGTGGTGCTCGATTCGCTGCCGTTGACGGTCAACGGGAAGCTGGACCGGGCCGCGCTGCCCGTGCCGGAGTCCGCCGGCGAGGCCGGTGGGCGTGCTCCGGCGACGCGGGCGGAAGAGGTCTTCTGCGCCCTGTTCGCCGAGGTGCTGGGGCTTGAGCGGGTCAGTGCCGACGGCTCGTTCTTCGAGCTGGGCGGCGACTCGATCATGTCGATGCTGCTCGTTTCGAGCGCCCGTAAGGCCGGGCTCGTCATCACCGCCCGCCAGGTCTTCGAACGCCAGACCCCCGAAGGGCTGGCTGTGGTGGCCGGTGCGGTGGGTGAGGGTGCCGCGGTGGGCGGTGGTGATACGGGTGTGGGTGAGATTCCGCTGACGCCGGTCATGCATGAGCTGATCGAGCGGGTGGGTGCGGAGAAGCTGGGGCAGGTCGTTCTGTCCGCGATGGTGGAGACCCCGGTGGGGCTCGACTTCACCGTCCTGACGGACGCGGTTCAGGCACTGGTCGATCACCACGACATCCTGAGGGCGCGCCTGGAGGAGGACGGCACCGTACGGAAGCTGATCGTTCCCGAGCCCGGCGACGGCCTCGCCGGGCGGCTCCTGCGCCGAGTGGACGCGACCGGGCTGGCCGGAGACGGACTGAACGGTCTGGTCGGCGAGGAGATGAAGGCGGCCGTGGACGGGCTGGATCCGTG
>NZ_BAAASB010000071.1:0-1431 GCF_039532665.1 Streptomyces amakusaensis
TGCTGGAGCGGGTACGGCGCTGGGACCTGGCGGCCTACGCGCATCAGGATCTGCCGTTCGACCGGCTGGTGGAGGAACTCCAGCCGGTACGCTCCCTCGCCCGGCACCCCCTCTTCCAGATCATGCTCTCCTGGACGGAGGAAGACTCCGGGACCCTGTCGCTGACGGGACTGGAGGTCACCCCCGAACCCGCCGTCCTGTCCACGGTCAAGTTCGACCTCGAGATCGGCTTCACCCCACACCCCGACCACACCGGACTCACCGTCCGGCTCGGCTACGCGACCGATCTCTTCGACGAGGTGACGGTCCGGGGGCTGGGTGAGGCTCTGGTACGGGTTCTGTCGGCGGTGGCCGCCGATCCCGGGACGCGCATCTCGGCCCTGCCGGTCGTCTCCCCCGCGCAGCGGGACACGCTGACGGTGTGGGGTTCGGGTCCGGAGGCGTCGGAGCCGGGGACGGTCACCGGGGGCTTCGCTGCTGCTGTCCGGGCGACGCCTGACGGGGTGGCGGTGGTCGAGGGGGACCGGTCCCTGTCCTACCGCGAGTTGGACGCCCTCTCCGACCGGGTGGCGTATCGGCTGCTCGCGGCCGGTGTGACGGTCGAGACGCCGGTGCCGGTGCTGATGCAACGCGGTACGGCCTTGGTGGCGGCGCTGCTGGGGATCATGAAGGCGGGGGCCGCCTATCTCCCCCTCCACCTCGCCCATCCCGCTCCCCGGATGCACGAGACCACCGAGGGCAATATGTCCCCGGTCCTCCTCATCGACCCCGCTCATGCGGATCACCCCTACACCCTGAGCCAGCCGTCAACCCGCAGCGTCCTGACGGTCGCCGCAGACGATGAGGCTGACACTGCTGGTGTGGTGTTGCCGGTTGTGGTGCCGGGGCAGTTGGCGTATGTGATGTTCACGTCGGGGTCGACGGGGCGTCCGAAGGGCATCGCGATCCCGCACCGGGGTGTGGTGGATCTGGCCCTGGATCCGGCCTGGAACGTCACACCGGGCGACCGGGTCCTGTTCCAGGCCCCCCACGCCTTCGACGGATCCGTCTACGAACTCTGGACCCCCCTCCTGTCGGGTGCGGCCATCGTCATCACACCCCCGGACCAGATCATCGACGCACCCACTCTGCGCACTCTCACCGAACAACACGGGGTGACGCACGTGTCGCTGACCGCCGGTCTGTTCCGGGTGATCGCCGAGACCGACCCCACCGCCTTCACCCACCTGACCGAGGTGACCACGGGTGGGGACGTGATCCCCCCGGACGCCGTCCGTGCCGTCCTCGACGCCAACCCGGGCCTGATCGTCCGTACCACCTACGGCCCCACCGAGACCACCCTCTGCGCCACCCACACCCCCTGGCACACCGACGACACCCCCCTGGGAACGACGACACCGCTGGGCCGGCCCATGACCGGAACCCGCCTCA
>NZ_BAAASB010000072.1:0-1381 GCF_039532665.1 Streptomyces amakusaensis
TGGTCGTCGGCTCGTCCGAGGAATTCGATGTGTCCGTCGGTGCGTCGTCGTGCGAGGTCGCCGGTGCGGTACATGCGGGTGCCGGGGGTGCCGTGGGGGTTGGCGGTGAAGCGTTCGGCGGTGAGGGTGGGTCGGCCGAGGTAGCCGCGGGCGTTTTGGGGGCCGGAGAGGTAGAGCTCGCCGGGGGTGCCGTTGGGTACGGGGTTGAGGTGTTTGTCGAGGATGTGGGCCTGGGTGTTGTCGAGGGGGTGGCCGATGACGGGGGTGGTGGTGTCACTCGTCCGTGCGGTGAGGGCGTCGACGGTGAACTCGGTGGGGCCGTAGTAGTTGACGACCTCGGTCTCAGGGATGGCTCGGAGTTCGGTCCAGAGGGCGGGGGGTATGGCTTCGCCGCCGAGGAGGAGGAGGGGTGGGGTCCAGGTGCCGGTGAGGAGTCCGGCGTCGAGGAGTTGGCGTGTGTAGGAGGGGGTGATGTCGAGGGTGTCGATGTGGTGGTCGCGGGTGTAGGTGACGACGGCGTCGGCGTCGCGTCGTTCGTATTCGTCGAGGATGTGGAGTTCGTGTCCGGCGATGAGCCAGAGGAGTTGTTCCCAGGAGGAGTCGAAGGAGAGGGAGGCGGTGTGGAGTGCGCGGATGCGTCGTCCGAGGCGGTGGGCGACGGGGGTGTAGAGGTGGCGTTCGTGGTCTCGGTAGAGGTGGGTGAGGCCGGTGTGGGTGAGGATGACGCCCTTGGGGCGGCCGGTGGACCCGGAGGTGTAGATCACATACGCGGCGTGATCGCCCTGGATCTCCGTGGTGTCCGGCGGGCCGTCCGGCAGTGCGGCCAGCTCGGCCTGGGTGTCCTCGGAGTCGAGGATGAGGTGGGGGTGGTTGCCGGGGATGGGGGGTGTGGTGCTGGTGGTGATGAGGAGGGTGGGGTTGGCGTCGTGGAGCATGAACTCCAGGCGTTCGGTGGGGTGGTCCAGGTCGAGGGGGAGGTAGGCGGCGCCGGCGGTGAGGACGGCGAGGGTGGCGATGACGGCTTCGGCGGAGCGGGGGATGGCGAGGGCGACGATGTCGTCGGGTCCCACTCCGCGCTGGGTGAGGAGTCGGGTGAGTTGGTTGGTGTGGTGGGCGAGTTCGGCGAAGGTGAGGGTGGTTGATCCGGTGACGACGGCGGTGGTGTCGGGGGTGGCCGTGGTCTGTGCGGCGAGGATTTCCACCACGTTGGTGGCCGGGATCGGGCGGTGGGTGTTGTTCCACTCGGTGAGCCGGGCCTGTTCGGCTTCGTCGAGGAGTTCGAGCGCGGCGATCGGACGGGTCGGGTCGGCGACGGCCTGTTCCAGCAGCCTCAGCAGCCGGTCGGCGAGCGTCCCGACCGTCACCCGGTCGAAGAGATCCG
>NZ_BAAASB010000073.1:0-1297 GCF_039532665.1 Streptomyces amakusaensis
AGGCCGCGCTCGAACCCGTACCGACCTCCTTCCGGCACTGGGCGCGTGAACTCGCCGAACAGGCCGGAAGCGAAGACCGGCTCACCGAAGTGGCCCAGTGGGTCGACTTCCTCCAGGGCCCGGACCCGCTCCTCACGACAGAGCCGGTCGACCTCGAACGCGACCTCCAGAAGACGATGCGTGAGACATCTGCGCACATTCCGATGGCGATCACGGCGGAGCTGCTCACTCGTGTTCCGACGGCGTTCCACGCGGGGATTGACGATGTGCTGCTGGCCGGGTTGACGGCGGCTGTCGCGGAGTGGCGGGACAGTCAGAGCATTGGTGCGGGCAGTGCGCTCCTGGTGGACCTCGAAGGCCACGGCCGGGTGCCGCTGAGCGACGCCGACGATCTGTCGCGGACGGTGGGCTGGTTCACGAGCAGCCATCCCGTACGGCTGGATGTCGGATCGGTGGATCTGTCGGAGGTGCGGGAAGGCGGTCCGGCGGCCGGGCGGGTGCTGAAGCGGGTCAAGGAGCAGGTGCGGGCGGTGCCCGGCGACGGCCTCGGCTACGGCGTACTGCGCTATCTCAACCCCGACGCGGCCCCTGAACTCGCCGCGCTGCCCTCGGCCCAGATCGGCTTCAACTACCTCGGACGGTTCTCCGTCTCCGCTCCCGCGACCCCCGCCAAGGGAGCCCCGGCCGGCTGGACCCCGCCCCGCGACGGTGTGCCCGGGGACGATGTCGGCGGAGAGTTCCCCGTACTCCACGCACTGGAGGTCATGGGCGCGGTCAGGGATCTCCCTGAAGGTCCTGAGTTGACGTTGACGTTGTTGTGGCCGGAGGCGTTGTTCGAGGAGTCTTCGGTTCGGGCGTTGGTGGACGGCTGGGCGGCGATGCTGGGTGGTCTGGTCACCGCGAGTGCGGAGGGTGGCGGTCACACTCCGTCGGACTTCCCCCTGGTGGCGCTGGATCAGGCGCGGATCGAGGGGCTGGAGGCGGAGGTTCCGGGGCTGGTTGACGTCCTGCCGGTGTCTCCGTTGCAGGAGGGTTTGCTGTTCCACGCGCTCTTTGATGAGCAGGGCACGGATGTGTATGTGGAGCAGTTGGATCTGGGGCTTGAGGGTCCGTTGGATCCGGTGGTGTTGCGGGCGTCGTGGCAGGCGTTGCTGGATCGGCATGCGAGTTTGCGGGCGGGTTTCCGGCAGTTGTCGGGGGTGGATCAGCCGGTGCAGGTGGTGGCCCGTGAGGTGGTTCTGCCGTGGCGTGAGGAGGACATCTCCGGTCTCGCGGTGGGTGAGCGGGAGGCGGAGGC
>NZ_BAAASB010000074.1:0-1241 GCF_039532665.1 Streptomyces amakusaensis
AGCACACGCACCTGCCGCCACCTGTGCCCTTCCCATCCGAAGGCTTTGGCATGCTGCGGCCAAGCAGTTCGGCCGACGTGGCTACCGGCGTCAACTCACCACCCCCACCCGCGCGAGGGTCGCTCGGAGGCCCGCCGGAGGCCGTTCGACGGGAAGCCATCGGCCGTCCCTCCCCACACAGGGGTCGCTCGGCAGCCCGGTCGACCGGGCTGTCCGAGTCCTTCGACTGCCCCCAGACCGAGGCGGAGGCCGGACTGGTCGCCGCGCCCTGGACAGCCGACCTGGCCGCCCTCACCGCCGAGGTCGCCGCAGCCTGGCACTGAACTAGAATCTGCTCCATCAGAGCCGGTACATCATCCGCGACAACGCCGGCCTCGGGGGAACACCCGCCACGACAACTCCCACATCGCCTTCGACTACCACTCCACCACTACCGCGACCCCGCGCGAGCAGGGACGACGCCGCCGCCGAACTCGGCCTCGTCTACTTGGAGGAACGACCCCCGCGCAGGCGGGGACGACCCTGGCATATCGTCTCGCCTCCGCTCCTCATGCGAACGACCCCCGCGCGGGCGGGGCGGACAGCCCCACCCAACCTCCGTGGTCGAGTGGGGCCGAACGACCCCCGCGCGGGCGGGGCGGACGCATTGCAGGGCTCCGCAGATCAGGGCCAGCGTGAACGACCCCCGCGCGGGCGGGGCGGACGACCGCAGCAGACGGCCCTCCGAGTCCTCGGCAGAACGACCCCCGCGCGGGCGGGGCGGACACCGACTTCACTCACCGCGCGGCCCCGCTCATCGAACGACCCCCGCGCGGGCGGGGCGGACGACCGAAGCCGTGTTCAACTCACCCTCGGCCGGGAACGACCCCCGCGCGGGCGGGGCGGACGCCTGCATCACACCGCCGAAGCCCCGGGCCAGGGAACGACCCCCGCGCGGGCGGGGCGGACTTGTGCGGTCTCCTTCGGGAACACGGGCTCCCGGAACGACCCCCGCGCGGGCGGGGCGGACACTTCGTGACCTGGGACGTTGTCACGTGATCATGGTGTTTTCCTTTACATGCTTCACGGTGGTTCCCGGGTGGTGTGGTGGTGTCGGTGTGTCGGGCGGGTCTTAGCGGCACGGTATCTGTCGGCGGGCCGGGCTGGTCGCAGGTTTGAGCGACCGGTGTGGGCGGTGGGTGAGTCTGTGGTCGAACAGCCCCTGGGGGGCAGGGTTGGTGGCACTCTGGTCCAGAGTCGTT
>NZ_BAAASB010000075.1:0-1124 GCF_039532665.1 Streptomyces amakusaensis
ACCGAAGAAGCCGTCCTCCCCCTCCTCGCGGGACGGGAAGCAACCGTCGGGATCGCCGCCATCAACGGACCCGACTCCCTCGTCATCGCCGGAACCGAAACCGACACCCTCGACATCGCACAGTCCCTCGGAGTGAAGTTCAAACGGCTCCCCGTCAGCCACGCCTTCCACTCCCCCCTCATGGAACCCATGCTCAACGACTTCCGGGACGTCGTCTCGGGACTCACCTTCCAGGCACCCCGGATCCCCATCGTCTCCACCGTCACCGGCAGGCTCACAGCACCGGATGAACTCTGCACCGCGGACTACTGGGTCGAACACGTCCGCCGACCCGTCCGCTTCACCGACGCCATCCACACCCTGACGGAACAAGGCATCGACAACCTCCTCGAACTCGGACCCGACGCCACCCTCTCCGCCCTCACCAACGGCACACCAGCCATGCGCAAAAACCGACCCGAAGCACAACAACTCATCACCGCCCTCGCCCACCTCCACGTCAACGGCACCACCATCGACTGGACCACCTACTACCAAAACACCAGAACCCACCCCATCCAGCTCCCCACCTACGCCTTCCAACACGAGCGCTACTGGCTTGAGCCCGTCTCCTCCGGCACAGGCGATGTCTCCTCCGCGGGGCTGGTCTCCGCAGAGCACCCCCTGCTGGGCGCGGCCATCGAACTCGCCGACGGCGAAGGCCTCGTCCTGACCGGCCGGCTGTCCCTCAAGACACACCCCTGGCTCGCCGACCACACCATCTTCGGCACCGTCCTCCTCCCCGGCACCGCCTTCGTCGAACTCGCCACCCAGGCCGGCGACCGCACCGGCTACGACACCATCGAAGAACTCACCCTCGCCGCACCCCTCACACTCCCCGAACACGGCAACGTACACATCCAGATCACGGTCACCGGCAGAGAGTTCGCGATCTACTCACGACCCGACGGCGACGACCACCCCTGGACCCAACACGCCACCGGCACCCTCACCAACACCAACACACCCAACCCCACCAAACCCACCACCTGGCCCCCCACCAACACCCACCCCATCAACCTCACCCACACCTACGAAACCCTCCACCAACACGGCTACACCTACGGCCCCGCCTTCCAAGGGCT
>NZ_BAAASB010000076.1:0-1107 GCF_039532665.1 Streptomyces amakusaensis
GCGTTCGGACGTGGCGGCTGTGCCGGCGGCGGGGATCGTGGCGGAGGCGATGGTCGCGCTGGTGCTGGCGGACGCGGTCGCGGAGAAGTTCGGCGGCGACAGCGTGACCGAGACCCGCCGCAATGTCACCTCGTACCTCGACAATCTGAACTTCCGGTGACCGCCCCGGTGATCGTCCTGGTCGGGCCCATGGGCGCGGGCAAGTCGACCGTCGGTGAACTGCTCGCCCAGCGGCTGGGAGTGCCTTACCGGGACACCGACGCGGACATCGTCGCCGCCCAGGGCCGGGAGATCGCCGACCTCTTCGTGGACGAGGGCGAAGCCCGCTTCCGCGAGCTGGAGCGGGCCGCCGTGCGAGAGGCGGTCGCCGGGCACACCGGTGTGCTCGCCCTCGGCGGCGGCGCGATCCTGGACGACTCGACCCGGGCCCTGCTGACCGGGCTGCCGGTGGCCTACCTCTCCCTCGATGTGGAGGAGGCCGTCCGGCGCACCGGACTCAACCAGGCCCGCCCCCTGCTCTCCGTCAACCCCCGCCGCCAGTGGCGGGAGCTGATGGACGCCCGCCGCCATCTGTACACCGAGGTGGCCCGGGTGACCGTGGCCACCGACGCACGCACCCCGGAAGAGGTCGCCCAGGCGGTCCTCGACGCTTTGGAGCTGAAAGACGCATGACCGAGCAGTCAGTGACCCGTATCCAGGTCGCCGGCACCGAAGGCACCGACCCCTACGAGGTGCTGGTGGGACGGCAGCTCCTCGGCGAGCTTCCCGGGCTGATCGGGAACGCTGGGGGTCCCCCCGCCGGAGGCAGGGGGAGGGTGGCCGTGCTCCATCCGGAGGCCCTCGCGGGCACCGGTGAGGCGATCCGCGAGGACCTCGCGAGCCAGGGGTACGAGGCCATCGCGATCCAGCTGCCCAACGCGGAGGAGGCCAAGACCGTCGAGGTCGCCGCCTACTGCTGGAAGGCGCTCGGCCAGACCGGCTTCACCCGTACCGATGTGATCGTGGGTGTGGGTGGCGGGGCCACCACCGATGTGGCCGGTTTTGTGGCCGCCTCCTGGCTGCGGGGGGTCCGCTGGATCGCGGTGCCCACCACCGTGCTGGGCATGG
>NZ_BAAASB010000077.1:0-1041 GCF_039532665.1 Streptomyces amakusaensis
CGGCGAGATTTCCCTCACCTATGCGGAGGTGAATGCGCGGGCGAATCGGTTGGCGCGTTTGCTGGTGGGTTTGGGTGTGGGGCCTGAGCGGGTGGTGGCGTTGTCGGTGCCGCGTTCGGTGGAGACGGTGGTGGCGGCTTTGGGGGTGTTGAAGGCGGGAGGTGCGTATCTGCCGGTGGATCCGGAGTATCCGGTGGACCGTGTCGCGTTCATGCTCGCGGATACCCGTCCGGTGTGTGTTCTGACGACCGCCGGGACGGTTGGTGCGCTGCCGGACACGGGTGTGCCGGTGGTGGTACTCGACAGTCCGGAGACGACAGAGGCGCTTGCCCGCTGCTCGGATGCGGATCTGACGGATACCGACCGTCAAAGCGCCCTTCACCCGGAGAACGCGGCGTATGTCATTTACACCTCGGGGTCGACGGGCCGGCCGAAGGGTGTGGTGGTGTCGCATGCGGGGCTGGGTGCGTTGGCGGCGGAGCAGGTGGACCGTTTCGGGCTGAGCGCGGGCAGTCGGGTGTTGCAGCTGGCGTCGTTCAGTTTTGACGCGGCGGTGATGGAGATGCTGATGGCGTTCGCGTCGTCGGGGACGCTGGTGGTGGCTCCGGCGGGCCGTCTCGGCGGTGAGGCTCTGGTCCGTGAGCTGGACCGGCACCGGATCACGCACGCGTTGATCCCGCCGACGGTCCTGTCGGGTCTGGCGGAGGCGGAACTCCCGTCGCTGGAGACCCTGGTGGTGGGCGGGGAGGCGTGTGCGGGTGAGCTGGTGGCCCGGTGGGCGCCGGGCCGGCGGATGATCAACGCCTACGGGCCGACCGAGTCCACGGTCTGCGCCGCGCTCTCCCGGCCCCTGACCGGTGATGCCCGCCCGTCCATCGGCCGCCCCGTCACCGGGACCCGCCTCCACGTCCTCGACCCCGCCCTCAGGCTGGTCCCCGTCGGCGTCACCGGCGAACTCTACGTATCGGGTGAGGGCCTGGCGCGCGGCTACGCCGGCCGCGCCGCCCTCACAGCGGGCCGGTTCGTCGCCGATCCGTACGG
>NZ_BAAASB010000078.1:0-876 GCF_039532665.1 Streptomyces amakusaensis
GCCGAGCAGCGGCGGCAGGCCCGCCATCGACGCCCCGGCGACGGCGGCGACCGCCGCGACCCGGGGCAGGGACCGTCCGACACCGGAGAGTTCGCGCAGGTCGCGGGTGCCCGCCGCGTGGTCGACGATCCCGGTCACCAGGAAGAGCGGGGCCTTGAAGAGCGCGTGCGCGAGGATCATCGCGGCGGCGGCCAGCGCGGTGTCCCGGGTGCCGGCCCCGGCGAGCACGGTGAGGAAGCCGAGCTGGCTGACGGTGCCGTAGGCGAGCACCAGCTTGAGGTCGTTGAGCCGCAGCGCCCGCCAGCCGCCGAGCAGCATGGTCAGCGCCCCGAGGACCAGCAGTATCGGCCGCCAGGGCGGGGCCTCGGCGAAGGCGGGGGCGAGCCGGGCGATGAGATAGACGCCCGCCTTCACCATCGCGGCGGCGTGCAGATAGGCGCTCACGGGCGTCGGCGCGGCCATCGCGTTGGGCAGCCAGACGCTGAACGGCCAGATCGCCGACTTCGACAGGGCTCCCAGCAGGACGAGCACGACGGCGACCGAGACGGTGGTGGAGGGCGCGGGCGGGTCGGCGACCAGGGCGGAGATCCGGTAGGTGCCCGCCGCCCGTCCCAGCATCAGGAAGCCGACGAGCATGGCCAGTCCGCCGAGGGTGGTGACGGTCAGCGCCTGGAGCGCCGAGCGGCGGTTCTGTTTGCGCTCGCTGCCGTGGCCGATGAGCAGATAGGAGAAGACCGTGGTCAGCTCCCAGAACACATAGAGCAGCACCAGATCGTCGGCGAGCACCAGCCCCAGCATCGCCCCGGCGAACGCCAGCAGATTGCCGGCGAACCGGCCGAGCAGCGGGTCCCCGGCGGAGAAGTACCGTACGCAGTA
>NZ_BAAASB010000079.1:0-857 GCF_039532665.1 Streptomyces amakusaensis
AGTTCGGCGGGGGTGGGGTGTTGGAAGAGGGTGTGGATGGTGGTGTGGGTGTTGAGGGTGGTGTTGATGCGGTTGGTGAGGCGCATGGCGAGGAGGGAGTGGCCGCCGTGGGTGAAGAAGTTGTCGTCGATGGTGAGGGCGGGTTGGTTGAGGGTTTCGGCGAAGAGGGTGGTGAGGGTGTGTTCGTGGGGGGTGCGGGGTGGGCGTCCGGTGGGGGTTGGGGTGGTGGGTGCGGGGAGTTGGGTGCGGTCGAGCTTGCCGTTGGGGGTGAGGGGCCAGGTGGTGAGGTGGGTGAGGGTGGTGGGGATGAGGTAGTCGGGGAGGTGGGTGGTGAGGTGGGTGCGGAGTTGGGCGGGGGTGGTGGTTCCGGTGTAGTGGGCGGTGAGGCGGGTGTCGCCGTGGGGGCTGGTGTGGGCGGTGACGGTGGCCTGGGTGACGTGGGGGTGGCGGGTGATCGCGGTTTCGATGTCGGCGGGCTCGACGCGGTGGCCCCGGATTTTGATCTGGTGGTCGGTGCGTCCGTGGAAGGTGAGGGTGCCGTCGTGTTCGTGGCGGGCGAGGTCGCCGGTGCGGTAGAGGCGTTCGCCGGGGTGTCCGTGGGGGTGGGCGGTGAAGGTGGCGGCGGTGAGGGCGGGGTCGCCTGTGTAGCCGCGGGCGAGGCCGGTTCCGGCGATGTGGAGTTCGCCGATGACTCCGGGCGGGACGGGCTGGAGGTGGGGGTCGAGGATCGTGAGGCGGGTTCCGGTCATGGGCCGGCCCAGCGGTGTCGTCGTTCCCAGGGGGGTGTCGTCGGTGTGCCAGGGGGTGTGGGTGGCGCAGAGGGTGGTCTCGGTGGGGCCGTAGGTGGTACGGACGAT
>NZ_BAAASB010000080.1:0-848 GCF_039532665.1 Streptomyces amakusaensis
GGAGAGGGTGGCGTCGGGTCCGAGTTCGAGGAGGTTGTCGATGCCCTGGTCGTTGAGGGTGTGGATGGCGTCGGTGAAGCGGACGGGTCGGCGGACGTGTTCGACCCAGTAGTCCACGGAGCAGATTTCATCGGCTGTTACGGGTTTGCCGGTGACGGTGGAGACGATGGGGATCCGGGGTGCCTGGAAGGTGAGCCCCGAGACGACCTCCCGGAAGTCGTCGAGCATGGGTTCCATGAGGGGTGAGTGGAAGGCGTGGCTGACGGGGAGCCGTTTGAACTTCACCCCCAGTTGTTGTGCGATGTCGAGGGTGTCGGTTTCGGTTCCGGCGATGACGAGGGAGTCGGGTCCGTTGATGGCGGCGATCCCGACGGTTGCTTCCCGTCCTGCGAGGAGCGGGAGGACGGCTTCTTCGGTTGTCTGGACGGCGATCATGGCTCCGCCGGTCGGCAGGTTTTGCATGAGTCGTCCGCGTGCTGATACGAGGGTGCAGGCGTCTTCGAGGGAGAGCACCCCAGCGATGTGTGCGGCGGTGATTTCGCCGATGGAGTGTCCGGTGAGGGCCTCGGGCTTCACTCCCCAGGTTTCGGTGAGGCGGTAGAGGGCGACTTCGAGGGCGAACAGTGCGGGCTGGGTGTTCCCGGTCTCGTCCAGGCCCTCACCCGAGCGGATGGTCTCCCGAAGGCCTTCGTTCAGGTGGGTGAGGACTTCGTCGTAGGCTGCTGCGAAGGCGGGGTAGGTCTCGTAGAGTTCCTGGCCCATGCCGGCTCGTTGTGAGCCCTGGCCGGTGAACATGACGGCGACCCGTCCGGCTCCTGCCGTGCCTTCGACGGTCTGGTCGCCGATGA
>NZ_BAAASB010000081.1:0-815 GCF_039532665.1 Streptomyces amakusaensis
CCCGCGGAGCGGGTATCCCTGCGCTGCGCGCAGGGCAGGGAAGGCCCCCGCGTTGCGGGGGCAAGTGACGGAGTGTCACCGTCCCCGCAAGCGGGGACGGTTGGTCCGGCTGCGCCGGACTGCCCCTCTCCGCTTCGCTCCGAGGGGGCTTGGGCCGGGCGCGTGCCGCGCCCGGGGCCCGCTGCGCGGGCTGGCCGGCTCCGCTGCGCTGCACCGACCGGAGGGGGCTGGAGTCGGTGCATCACCTGGGATGCTGTGTAGGGTATGGGGTTTCGGGCCACCCCCTCCGCTGCGCTGCGGGGGTGCGGCTGGCTACGGGGGTGGGGGCGGGGCGGGTGGCCTGGTGCGGCTGGTCCGGGGCTTGCTGTCGTGACGGTGTGCCGTAGTGCCGTTGCTGGTGCGGTTACTGAGGGTGCTTCACTTCCGGGGGTGGGATGGACTCTGGAATGGGGCTGCATCACTCTGCATCAGTGAGTAGGCAGCATGTAGCTTTGGTGGATCCAGGGGACACCCCCTGAGGGGTGCTCGCCCCGTGCTCGCCCTCCGGGGCTGCTTCGGGCGCGCGGTCCTGGTGCTCCTCGCCGGGGCGCTCGCCCCGGCTCTGAGCTGGGCTGATGCCCGCGTGAGGCGCAGCACGGGGCCGCTCGCCCGTGCCCCGGGGCGAGGTTCGGGCCACCCGCGTTGAGGATGCCCGGACCACCACCCACCCCGTTCTGACAGATCGTCAGGCTTCAGACGGCTTATCCATCGGTCGCCCGAACAAACTCCCGACCCCCAACCCAATCCCAGGAGA
This sequence comes from Streptomyces amakusaensis, assembly GCF_039532665.1. Taxonomy (NCBI): domain Bacteria; kingdom Bacillati; phylum Actinomycetota; class Actinomycetes; order Kitasatosporales; family Streptomycetaceae; genus Streptomyces; species Streptomyces amakusaensis. Next base: position 794 of record NZ_BAAASB010000081.1, read on the forward strand.
AATACCCGCTCGCCCACGAGCA
>NZ_BAAASB010000082.1:0-810 GCF_039532665.1 Streptomyces amakusaensis
CCGGATGTGTATGTGGTGCAGTTGGTTTTCGGGTTGGAGGGGAGGGTTGATGCTGGTCGGTTGAGGGGTGCGGCGGAGGCGTTGTTGGTGCGTTATCCGCAGGTGGGTGCGCGGTTTGTGGTGCGGGGTGAGGGTGATCCGGTTCAGGTGGTTCCGGTGGGGGTGGAGTTGCCGTGGCGGGAGGTTGATCTCCGGGGTTCCGGTGTGGCTTTGGAGGGGGTGGTGGTGGAGGAGCGTGGTCGTCGTTTTGATGTGTCGCGTTCTCCGTTGTTGAGGTTTGTGCTGGTGCGGTTGGGGGCGGAGCGGTATTCGCTGGTTCTGACGGTTCATCATCTGGTGGTTGACGGGTGGTCGGTGCCGTTGTTGGTGCGTGATTTGTTTGTGTTGTACGGGTCGGGTGGGGAGGGTGTGGGGCTGCTGCCGCGGGTGGTTCCGTATCGGGAGTATCTGGTGTGGCTGGCGGGTCGTGATCGTGGTGTGTCGCGGGGGGTGTGGGGTTCGGCGCTGGCGGGGGTTGAGGGTGGTTGCCGGCTGGTGGGTGGTGTGCCGGGCGGTGGTGGTGCGGTGGTTCCGGAGCAGGTGGTGTCTGGTTTGCCGGTGGGGTTGTCGGGTCGGTTGGGGGTGGGGGCTCGGGCTCGTGGGCTGACGGTGAATACGTTGGTTCAGGGTGCGTGGGCGGTGTTGCTGGGTGTGTTGACCGGTCGTGATGATGTGGTGTTCGGGTCGACGGTTTCGGGGCGTCCGCCGGAGTTGGCGGGTGTGGAGTCGATGGTGGGTTTGTTCATCAATACGGTTCCGGTGCGGGTGCGG
>NZ_BAAASB010000083.1:0-790 GCF_039532665.1 Streptomyces amakusaensis
GCTGGGTGTGTTGACCGGTCGTGATGATGTGGTGTTCGGGTCGACGGTTTCGGGGCGTCCGCCGGAGTTGGCGGGTGTGGAGTCGATGGTGGGTTTGTTCATCAATACGGTTCCGGTGCGGGTGCGGTTGGATTATGCGGAGTCGTTGGGTGATTTTCTGGTTCGGGTGCAGCGTGAGCAGTCCGAGCTGCTGGATCACCAGTATTTGAGCCTCGCGGAGATCCAGCGGATCGCCGGGACCGGAGCCGGAGAACTCTTCGACACCACCACCGTCTTCGAGAACTATCCGCAGGACACGGAATCCTTCGCCGGTGACTTCGACGGGATCCGTCTGGTCGATGTCCAGGGCAGCGATGCTACCCACTACACACTGAGCCTCGCCGTACTGCCGGGCGAAGAACTCCGGCTGCGCATCGGCTACCGGCCCGACCGCCTCGAACGCGACACGGCTGAAGAGATAGCGGCACGATTCATCCGGCTGCTGGAGGCGATCGCCGACCACCCGGAGGAGCGAATCGGCCGACTCGACGCACTCTCCCGACAAGAGCGCGACCGATTGCTCACCGAATGGAATCAGCCCGCTCGCACGATGGACCGGGGTCGCTTACCGGATTTGTTCGAGGAGCGAGTGGCGCGTACCCCGGACGCCCCAGCCCTGGCCTTCGGCGAGATTTCCCTCACCTATGCGGAGGTGAATGCGCGGGCGAATCGGTTGGCGCGTTTGCTGGTGGGTTTGGGTGTGGGGCCTGAGCGGGTGGTGGCGTTGTCGGTGCCGCGTTCGGTGGAGACG
>NZ_BAAASB010000084.1:0-787 GCF_039532665.1 Streptomyces amakusaensis
GCGGCACGGTATCTGTCGGCGGGCCGGGCTGGTCGCAGGTTTGAGCGACCGGTGTGGGCGGTGGGTGAGTCTGTGGTCGAACAGCCCCTGGGGGGCAGGGTTGGTGGCACTCTGGTCCAGAGTCGTTCCCCTGGTGTTTTCTCGGCGGTGTGCCGTTGACCTGCGTTGCGGTAGTTCAGGTGGGGGTCAGGCCGGTGGTGTCCAGGTTGAGGTCGAAGGGGGCTGGGATGTGCAGGGTGGTTCCGAAGGGGTGTGGGCCGTCTGCGCGGGTGTAGCCGAGGTGACCGGGTTCGGAGAACAGCGTGATGCTGCCTTCGACCCGGTCGACCAGGAGGTACAGCGGCGCCCGGTATTCGGCGTAGCGGCGGCGTTTGACGACGCGGTCGGTCTCGGCGTTGGACTCGGAGGTGACTTCGACGATGAGGAGTGTCTGGTCGGGGAGGAGGGCCCTTCCGCCTTTGGCGAGTTCTTCGGGGACGACGGCGAGGTCGGGGACGTACCAGTTGGAGGAGCCGGGGAGGTCGAGGTTGCCGGATCCCTCGACGCAGCCGAGTTCGTCGACGCGGTCCTCGAGCTGTCGGCGTACGAGGCGGGCGGCCCGTTCGTGGTCCCAGGTCGGTGACACGGGCTCGATGATCCCTTCGATGATCTGGGCGCGGTCGCCGCGGATGTGCTGGACGGCGTACTTGAGGGCGCGTTCGGAGTCGATGCCGTGGCTGTAATCGGGCGCGCTGGTCATCTGGTTGGCTCCCTTCGATCCCGTTTCTGCCCTGTCGGCTCAGGGTAG
>NZ_BAAASB010000085.1:0-783 GCF_039532665.1 Streptomyces amakusaensis
CCCGCACCACACCAGACCGAACACCCCCACCACGACCAAGACCCACCAAACCAGCAACCGACGGCCACTCAAACAAATCCCTCACCGAAAAACGAACACCCAACACCCCCTCAATACGACTAATCAAACGAGCCGCCAACAACGAATGCCCACCCAAATCAAAGAAACTGTCATGAATCCCCACCCGAGGCACCCCAAGAACCTCAGCAAACAAACGACAGAGGGTTTCCTCATCCGGTTCGCGGGGTGCGTCGTCGGTGATGGCGGTGGTGAAGTCGGGGGCGGGCAGGGCCTGCCGGTCGAGCTTGCCGTTGACCGTGCGGGGAAGACCCTCCAGGACGACGACCGCGGCCGGGACCATGTGGTCGGGAAGGCGGCGGGCCAGCTCCCGCCGTACCACCGCACCCTCCAGGACCACCCCGGCGCGCGGGACGACATACCCGACGAGGCGGCGGTCGTCGGGCCGGTCGGAACGGACCGCCACGGCGGCCTGGGCGATGTTCTCCAGGGCCAGCAGTGCGGCCTCGATCTCGCCCAGCTCGATACGGAAACCCCGCACCTTCACCTGGTCGTCGGCCCGCCCGACGTACTCCAGCTCACCGTCCGCACGCCATCGCGCCAGGTCCCCGGTCCGGTACATCCGCGTCCCCGCCGGGCCGTACGGATCGGCGACGAACCGGCCCGCTGTGAGGGCGGCGCGGCCGGCGTAGCCGCGCGCCAGGCCCTCACCCGATACGTAGAGTTCGCCGGTGACGCCGACGGGGACCAGCCTGAGGGCGGGGT
>NZ_BAAASB010000086.1:0-782 GCF_039532665.1 Streptomyces amakusaensis
TTCACCCGTACCGATGTGATCGTGGGTGTGGGTGGCGGGGCCACCACCGATGTGGCCGGTTTTGTGGCCGCCTCCTGGCTGCGGGGGGTCCGCTGGATCGCGGTGCCCACCACCGTGCTGGGCATGGTCGACGCGGCCGTCGGCGGGAAGACCGGCATCAACACCGCCGAGGGCAAGAACCTCGTCGGGGCCTTCCACCCGCCCGCCGGGGTCCTGTGCGACCTGGCCGCCCTGGACTCGCTCCCCGTCAACGACTACGTCAGCGGCATGGCCGAGATCATCAAGGCCGGCTTCATCGCCGACCCGGTGATCCTGGACCTGGTCGAGGCCGACCCCCAGGGCGCGCGCACCCCCTCGGGCCGGCACACGGCGGAGCTGATCGAGCGCTCCATCCGGGTCAAGGCCGAGGTCGTCTCCGGCGACCTCAGGGAGTCCGGCCGGCGCGAGATCCTCAACTACGGACACACCCTGGCCCACGCCATCGAGAAGAACGAGCGCTACAAGTGGCGGCACGGCGCGGCCGTCTCCGTCGGCATGGTCTTCGCCGCCGAGCTGGGCCGGCTCGCGGGCCGGCTGGACGACGCGACCGCCGACCGCCACCGCGCGATCCTGGAGTCCGTCGGGCTGCCGCTGACCTACCGGGGCGACCAGTGGCCCAAACTCCTTCAGACCATGAAGGTCGACAAGAAGTCCCGGGGCAATCTGCTCCGCTTCATCGTCCTCGACGGCCTCGCCAAGCCCACCGTCCTGGAGGGCCCCGACCCCGCCGTACTCCTCGCCGC
>NZ_BAAASB010000087.1:0-771 GCF_039532665.1 Streptomyces amakusaensis
AGGCGGGGGCCGCGTATCTCCCCCTCCACCTCGCGCATCCCGCTCCCCGGATGCACGAGACCACCGAGGGCAGTATGTCCCCGGTCCTCCTCGTCGACCCCGCCCACCAGGACCACCCCTACACCCTCAGCCAGCCGTCAACCCGCAACGTCATCACTGTTACGGACACCGGCCTCGCGGACGCAGACGCCGGTGACGAGATTGTGCTGCCGAATGTGGTGCCGGAGCAGCTTGCTTACGTCATGTTCACGTCGGGGTCGACGGGGCGTCCGAAGGGCATCGCGATCCCGCACCGGGGTGTGAGGGATCTGGCCCTGGATCCGGCCTGGAACGTCACACCGGGCGACCGGGTCCTGTTCCAGGCCCCCCACGCCTTCGACGGATCCGTCTACGAACTCTGGACCCCCCTCCTCACGGGCGCGGCCATCGTCATCACACCCCCGGACCAGATCATCGACGCACCCACTCTGCGTGCCCTCACCCGGCGGCACGGGGTGACGCACGTGTCCTTGACGGCCGGTCTGTTCCGGGTGATCGCCGAGACCGACCCCACCGCCTTCACCCACCTGACCGAGGTCACGACCGGTGGGGACGTGATCCCCCCGGACGCCGTCCGCACCGTCCTCGACACCAACCCGGGCCTCATCGTCCGTACCACCTACGGCCCCACCGAGACCACCCTCTGCGCCACCCACACCCCCTGGCACACCGACGACACCCCCCTGGGAACGACGACACCGCTGGGCCGGCCCATGACCGGAACCCGCCTCA
>NZ_BAAASB010000088.1:0-758 GCF_039532665.1 Streptomyces amakusaensis
GGGGTGCGCCCGGGTGCGGTGGTCGGTCACTCTCAGGGTGAGATCGCGGCTGCGTGTGTGGCGGGGATTCTGTCGTTGGAGGATGCGGCTCGGGTGGTCGCGTTGCGGAGTCGGGCGATCGGTGGGGTGCTGGCGGGTCTGGGTGGCATGGTGTCGGTCCCGCTGCCCGCCGCGCGGGTGCGGGAGTTGATTGCCCCGTGGGGTGAGGGCCGTATCTCGGTCGCGGCTGTCAACGGGCCTTCCTCGGTCGTCGTCTCGGGTGAGGTGGCGGCTCTGGAGGAGCTTCTCGCCGTCTGTGAGAGGGATGGGGTCCGGGCGAAGCGGATCGCGGTCGACTACGCGTCGCACTCCGCGCAGGTGGAGCTGCTGCGTGAGGAGCTGGCGGGGTTGTTGGCTCCGGTTTCTCCGCGTGAGGCGGAGGTTCCGTTCCTGTCGACGGTGACGGGGGACTGGGTGGAGGGTCCTGAGCTGGATGGCGGGTACTGGTTCCGGAATCTGCGTCGTACGGTGGAGCTGGAGGACGCGACCCGGACGTTGTTGGATCAGGGTTTCGGTGTGTTCATCGAGTCGAGTCCTCATCCGGTGCTGTCGGTGGGTGTTCAGGAGACGGTGGAGGACGCGGGCCGTGAGGCCGCTGTTCTCGGTTCGCTGCGTCGTGGTGAGGGTGGTCTCGATCGTTTCTGGCAGTCGCTGGGTGAGGCGTATGTCCGTGGTGTGAGTGTGGATTGGGACGCGGTGTTCGCGGGGACGGGTGCCCG
>NZ_BAAASB010000089.1:0-734 GCF_039532665.1 Streptomyces amakusaensis
GCCGCGGTCTCCGCTCTCGGTCTGCGCAAGTCGTACGGGGAGAGGACCGTGCTCGACGGCGTCGATCTGGCCGTCCCCGAGGGTTCGGTCTTCGCGCTGCTCGGCCCGAACGGGGCGGGCAAGACCACTGTCGTGAAGATCCTCTCGACCCTGGTCTCCGCCGGTCGGGGCAGCGGTGAGATCCGTGTGGGCGGTCACGACCTGGCCGCCGATCCGCAGGCGGTGCGTGCCGCGATCGGTGTCACGGGTCAGTTCTCGGCGGTGGACGGTCTGATCACGGGTGAGGAGAACATGCTGCTCATGGCGGATCTGCATCACCTTCCCCGGCGTGAGGGGAGGCGGGTGGCGGCCGAACTCCTGGAGCGTTTCGATCTGGTGGAGGCGGCGAAGAGGCCCGCGTCGTCCTATTCCGGGGGGATGAAGCGCCGGCTGGACATCGCGATGACGCTGGTCGGCGGTCCGCGGATCATCTTCCTCGACGAGCCGACCACCGGTCTGGACCCGCGTTCCCGGCACAACATGTGGGGGATCATCCGCGAGCTGGTCGCCGGCGGGGTGACCGTCTTCCTCACCACCCAGTATCTGGAGGAGGCGGACGAGCTGGCCGACCGTATCGCCGTGCTCAACGACGGCAGGATCGCGGCCGAAGGGACCGCCGAGGAGCTGAAGCGCCTGATCCCGGGCGGGCACGTCCGGCTCCGCTTCACCGACCCGGCCGCCTACCGCTTCGCCGC
>NZ_BAAASB010000090.1:0-694 GCF_039532665.1 Streptomyces amakusaensis
TGGTGTTGCGGGCGGATGTGGGGGGGAATCCGTCGTTCGGTGAGTTGTTGGGTCGGGTTCGGGAGGCGGATCTGGCGGCGTACGCGCATCAGGATCTGCCGTTCGAGCGGTTGGTCGACGACCTCAATCCGGCCCGCTCGATGGGCCGCAACCCCCTCTTCCAGGTCTCCCTCTCCGTCCAGGGAGCCCAGCGACAGCCCGACAGGCTCTGGGATCTGCCGGACCTGGAGGCCACTCCGCTCGCCTACGGCGCGGAAGCCGCTTCCGCGAGGGTCGACCTGTCGCTGGATCTGAATGAGCACCGGGACGAGGAGGGTGCTCCCGCCGGAATGGCCGGCACCTTGCTGTACGCGGTGGATCTGTTCGACGAGGTGACGGCTCGGGGGTTGTCTGAGCGGTTGGTTCGGGTGTTGGAGCGGGTGGCGGCTGATCCGGATGTTCGGGTCGGTGAGATCGATGTGCTGGGTGAGGGTGAGCGGTCGCGGGTGGTGGAGCGGTGGAATGAGACCGCTGTGCCGGTGGTGTCGGGTTCGCTGGCCGGGTTGTTCGAGGCTCAGGTGGGTCGTTCGCGGGATGCGGTCGCGGTGATCGGTGGGGATCGTCGTTGGTCGTACGCGGAGTTGGACGCGGCGGCTGATCGGGTGGCGCGTGGGCTGGTGGCGCGTGGTGTGGGTCGTGGTGATCTGGTGGGGGT
>NZ_BAAASB010000091.1:0-694 GCF_039532665.1 Streptomyces amakusaensis
TGGTGTTGCGGGCGGATGTGGGGGGGAATCCGTCGTTCGGTGAGTTGTTGGGTCGGGTTCGGGAGGCGGATCTGGCGGCGTACGCGCATCAGGATCTGCCGTTCGAGCGGTTGGTCGACGACCTCAACCCGGCCCGCTCGATGGGCCGCAACCCCCTCTTCCAAGTGACGCTCTCGGTCCAGGGAGCCCAGCGTGAGCGGGGCAGGCTCTGGGATCTGCCCGAACTCGAAGTCACCCCGCTGGCACCCGCGTCCGAGACCACGGCGGCCCGTGTGGATCTCTCGCTGGATCTGAATGAGCACCGTGATGAGGAGGGTGCTCCCGCCGGAATGGTCGGAGCCCTGTTGTACGCGGTGGATCTGTTCGACGAGGTGACGGCTCGGGGGTTGTCTGAGCGGTTGGTTCGGGTGTTGGAGCGGGTGGCGGCTGATCCGGATGTTCGGGTCGGTGAGATTGATGTGCTGGGTGAGGGTGAGCGGTCGCGGGTGGTGGAGCGGTGGAATGAGACCGCTGTGCCGGTGGTGTCGGGTTCGCTTGCGGGGTTGTTCGAGGCTCAGGTGGGTCGTGCGCGGGATGCGGTCGCGGTGATCGGTGGGGATCGTCGTTGGTCGTACGCGGAGTTGGACGCGGCGGCTGATCGGGTGGCGCGTGGGCTGGTGGCGCGTGGTGTGGGTCGTGGTGATCTGGTGGGGGT
>NZ_BAAASB010000092.1:0-665 GCF_039532665.1 Streptomyces amakusaensis
CTCGCCGTAGTTTCCCGCGCCCAGTGGGTGCCTGGTGTGTGGCGTGTCCCGGAGTTCGCTCCCGCCCGGGCTCGGGTACGGGGGGCGGCTTTCGGCCGGGTTGACGGAGCGGCAGAAGAGCGTGGTGCGGCACCGGTAGGGTGCCGGTGCGCACTGCGGTGCGCCTCCCCTCAACGGACGTGTCCGGGCCCCTCGCCTTCGGGGCCCGGCCCGAACCCGAAGGAGGTCGTCGGCCGGGAACTCCGGCGGCCGGTTCTGAGGGGAGGCGCCCATGGGGCGTCACGGGAAGCGGAAGCCGACACTCTGGCAGCGCTGCGAGGACCTGATGGTCCGGGCGGCACGGCTGCTGGGGAGGTGGCTGAAGCGATAGGGCCGACCTGAGCCCCGACTTATGAGGCTCAGGCCGGAAAACCCTTTTCCGTATGGCTCCCATTCCGGAATTCCGGTCCGGGGTGGGAGCCGCTTCCCCGGCAGGTGCACCTGCGGAGTCGCGTAGAGGCCACGGTAGCCGATAGCCCGGAATGCGGCGAGAGCCGTCAGCACACGCACCTGCCGCCACCTGTGCCCTTCCCATCCGAAGGCTTTGGCATGCTGCGGCCAAGCAGTTCGGCCGACGTGGCTACCGGCGTCAACTCACCACCCCCACCCGCGCGAGGGTCGCTCGG
>NZ_BAAASB010000093.1:0-625 GCF_039532665.1 Streptomyces amakusaensis
CCGCTGTGCCGTGGGTGGTGTCGGCGCGTGGTGGGGTGGCGCTGGCGGCGCAGGCGGGTCGTCTCGCGGGGTTCGCGGAGGAGTCGTCGGCGGGTGTCGGTGAGATCGGCTGGTCGCTGGTGGGGTCGCGGTCGGCGCTGGAGCACCGTGCGGTGGTGGTGGCGGAGGATCGTGCGGGTGCGGTGGCCGGGTTGCGGGCGCTGGCCGCGGGTGAGCCGTCGGCTCAGGTGGTGAGTGGTCTGGCGCGTGCGGATGCGGAGGTGGTGCTGGTCTTCCCGGGGCAGGGTTCGCAGTGGCGCGGTATGGGCCGTGAGCTGTTGGAGTCGAGTCCGGTGTTCGCGGCGGCGGTGGGGGAGTGCGAGCGGGCTCTCGCGCCGCATGTGGAGTGGAGTCTGACGGAGGTTTTGCGGGGGGAGGGCCCGGAGGCGGGTCTTGAGCGGGTGGATGTGGTTCAGCCGGTGCTGTTCGCGATGATGGTCGCGCTCAGCCGGGTGTGGGAGTCGCTGGGGGTGCGTCCGGCGGCGGTGGTGGGGCATTCCCAGGGTGAGATCGCGGCGGCGCATGTCGCCGGCGCGCTCAGTCTGGAGGACGCCGCCCGCGTCGTCGCCCTCCGCAGCCGAGCCCT
>NZ_BAAASB010000094.1:0-608 GCF_039532665.1 Streptomyces amakusaensis
AGCATGATCTGGAAGAGGGGGTGCCGGGCGAGGGAGCGTACCGGCTGGAGTTCCTCCACCAGCCGGTCGAACGGCAGATCCTGATGCGCGTAGGCCGCCAGGTCCCAGCGCCGTACCCGCTCCAGCAGCTCACCGAACGACGGATTCCCCGACGTGTCCGTCCGCAGCACCACCGTGTTCACGAAGAACCCGACCAGATCGTCCAGCGCCTCGTCCGAACGCCCCGCCACCACCGTCCCCAACGGCACATCCCCACCCGCGCCGTACCGCGACACCACCGCCGCGACCGCCGCACGCACCACCATGAACAACGTCACATGACGCTCCCGCGCCACCCCCCGCAGCCTCTCCAGCACCCCCGCGTCCACAGCCAGGGAAACCGAACCGCCCCGGTACGACGGCACCACCGGACGCACACGGTCCACCGGCAGCACCACCTCCACCGGCAACCCTCCCAAAGCCTCCCGCCAGAACCGAAGCGAACCCGACACCACACTCCCCGGATCCGACTCCACCCCCAACACACCCGCCTGCCACAACGTGTAATCCACGTACTGCACCGGCAACCCCTCCCACACCGGCACACCACCACCCACCCGCACCCCATA
>NZ_BAAASB010000095.1:0-586 GCF_039532665.1 Streptomyces amakusaensis
AGGTGGAGTGGGCGGCTTGTGATGTCGCTGATCGTGAGGCTCTGGCCGGTGTGCTCGCCGGGCGTTCGCTGTCGGCCGTGGTGCATACGGCGGGTGTGCTGGACGACGGTGTGGTCGGGTCGCTGACTTCCGCACGGTTGTCGGGTGTGTTGCGTCCGAAGGTGGACGCGGCGTGGAATCTGCACGAGCTGACCCGCGACCTGGACTTGTCGGCGTTTGTTCTGTTCTCGTCCGCCGCTGGTGTGTTCGGTGGTGCGGGTCAGGCGAACTACGCGGCGGCGAATGTGTTCCTGGATGCTCTGGCTCAGCACCGCAGGGCTCAGGGTCTGGTGGCGACGTCGCTGGCCTGGGGTCTGTGGGCCGAATCGTCGGCGATGACCGGCGAGCTGGCGGAGGCCGACCGAGAGAGAATGAGCCGGGGTGGCGTTGCGGCGCTGTCGGCGGAGGAGGGTGTGGCGCTGTTCGACGCCGCGTCCGCCACCGACCAGGCGCTGTTCGTACCCGTGAAGCTCGACCTCGCCGCACTGCGTGCCGGCGGGCTGGTTCCGCCGCTGCTGAGCGGACTCGTCCGGGCCCCCGCCCGCCG
>NZ_BAAASB010000096.1:0-519 GCF_039532665.1 Streptomyces amakusaensis
ATGAGGACTGGGCTCCTGCGGTGGAGGCGGGGGTGTTGGGTGGTGGTGCGGATGAGCGGATGCCGTTGACGCATGCTCTCGCGGTGAACGCGGTGACGCGTGATCTTCCGGAGGGGCCGGAGGTTTCTTTCACTCTTACCTGGGCCGGCGAGGTGCTGACCGGGAGCCAAGTGCAGGAACTCGGGGATGCGTGGGTGGTTGCTCTGGCCGAGTTGGTGGAGGAGGCGGAGCGTCCGGGTGCTGGGGGGCGGACGCCGTCGGATCTTCCGTTGGTGACCCTCACCCAAACCGAAATCGACCAGATCTCAGAGGTCGAACAGCCCCAGGATATTTTGCCTTTGTCGCCGTTGCAGGAGGGGTTGTTGTTTCATGCGGTGTATGACGTGGAGGGGCCGGATGTGTATGTGGTGCAGTTGGTTTTCGGGTTGGAGGGGAGGGTTGATGCTGGTCGGTTGAGGGGTGCGGCGGAGGCGTTGTTGGTGCGTTATCCGCAGGTGGGTGCGCGGTTTGTGGTGCGGG
>NZ_BAAASB010000097.1:0-516 GCF_039532665.1 Streptomyces amakusaensis
TGCTGGAGCGGGTACGGCGCTGGGACCTGGCGGCCTACGCGCATCAGGATCTGCCGTTCGACCGGCTGGTGGAGGAACTCCAGCCGGTACGCTCCCTCGCCCGGCACCCCCTCTTCCAGATCATGCTGTCGCAGGGACGAGGCTCCCATCCCGGGATCACTCTGCCCGGCCTCGACAGCACGCCGTTGCCGCTGGGGGGCGAGGTCGCACGGTTTGATCTGGAGATCGACTTCGATGAGCGGGGCGGAACCGAGGACGGCCCTGCTGGTCTGAGCATTCAGCTGGGTTACGCGACCGATCTGTTCGACGAGGTGACGGTCCGGGGGCTGGGTGAGGCTCTGGTACGGGTTCTGTCTGCGGTGGCCGCCGATCCCGGGACGCGGCTCGCAGCTCTGCCGGTCGTCTCCCCCGCGCAGCGGGAGATGTTGACGGTGTGGGGTTCGGGTCCGGAGGCGTCGGAGGCGGGGACGGTGACCGGGGGCTTCGCTGCTGCTGTCCGGGCGACGCCTGACGGGG
>NZ_BAAASB010000098.1:0-508 GCF_039532665.1 Streptomyces amakusaensis
CCGCCGTCAGCCGGCTTCCCGTCACCACCGAGGACCGCACCGGCTACAACCGCGACTCCTTCCGCCACTGGAACGCCGGCCTCAACCCCACCGACGGCTGCAACACCCGCGCCGAGGTCCTGATCTCCGAAGCCGTCACCGCCCCCGCGGTCGGCGCCCGCTGCGCCCTCACCGGCGGCTCCTGGTGGTCCTACTACGACGACCAGACCGTCACCTCCGCCGGCTCCCTCGACATCGACCACATGGTCCCCCTCGCCGAGGCCTGGGACTCCGGCGCCTCCGACTGGACCCCACAACGCCGCGAGTCCTACGCCAACGACCAGGGCCAGCCCTCCTCCCTCGTCGCCGTCACCGCCCGCTCCAACCGCCAGAAGTCCGACCAGGACCCCGCCCAATGGCTCCCCCCGGCCCCCGACGCCCTCTGCCGCTACCTCTCCGAATGGACCGCCACCAAGCTCCGCTGGAACCTCACCGCCGACGAGGCCGAACAGGACCGCCTCTTCGTCCT
>NZ_BAAASB010000099.1:0-508 GCF_039532665.1 Streptomyces amakusaensis
GGCTGGGTTCGGTGAAGTCGAACATCGGTCATGCGCAGGCCGCGGCGGGTGTGGCCGGGGTGATCAAGATGGTGATGGCGATGCGTCACGGGGTGCTGCCCCGCACCCTGCACGTGGACGAGCCCTCGCCCCACGTCGACTGGTCCGCCGGAGACGTCTCGCTGCTCACCGAGGTCCGTGAGTGGTCCAGTCCCGGCCGTCCCCGGCGGGCCGGTGTCTCCTCGTTCGGCATGAGCGGCACCAACGCCCATGTGGTGCTGGAGGAGGCCCCCGCCGAGACCGTCCCCGCCGAGACCCCTCCCGGGGACCCGGCCGCCGGGGAAGCGGCCGGCGCACAGCCCGCCGGCGAGGAATCGGCCGGTGAAGCCGTGCTCACCGGGCCCGCTGTGCCGTGGGTGGTGTCGGCGCGTGGTGGGGTGGCGCTGGCGGCGCAGGCGGGTCGTCTCGCGGGGTTCGCGGAGGAGTCGTCGGCGGGTGTCGGTGAGATCGGCTGGTCGCTGGTGGGGTC